>NZ_JADWYO010000003.1 GCF_022414595.1 Streptomyces sp. MUM 203J
TGAGGTGTGGAGTTGACCGGTACTAATAGGCCGAGGGCTTGTCCTCAGTTGCTCGCGTCCACTGTGTTTGTTCTGAAGTAACGAACTCCCGCTTTTGTGGGCTGGTTGAGTTTGTTTTCTTCATAGTGTTTCGGTGGTCATAGCGTTAGGGAAACGCCCGGTTACATTCCGAACCCGGAAGCTAAGCCTTTCAGCGCCGATGGTACTGCAGGGGGGACCCTGTGGGAGAGTAGGACGCCGCCGAACTAATTTTGAGCCTCAGCCCCGAGACGTCTTTAGTCTCGGGGCTGAGGCCTTTTTTGTTTTGCGGAGTGACCAGGGTTTCACGGAGTGACCAGGCGGGTTTCGTATGCCAGGATCACAGCCTGGACCCGGTCACGTGAGCCGGTCTTGGCCAGGATGCGGCCGACATGGGTCTTCACCGTGGACTCGGCCAGATGGAGCCGTTCGGCGATTTCCGTGTTCGTCCAGCCGTGGCCGATGACCGTGAGGATCTCCCGTTCCCGGTCGGTGAGGGAAACCAGTCGGGGGTCCAGGTCGGGCACGCCACCCGGGGAGGCGGGGAGAAGCTGCACGTACGCGTCCAGGAGGCGGCGGGTCAGGGTGGGTGCCACGACCGCGTCGCCGCTCGCGACGGCGCGGATACCGGCCAGGACCTCCTCCGGCTGGGCGTCCTTGACGAGGAAGCCGCTGGCGCCGGCGCGCAGCCCTCCGTACGCGTACTCGTCCAGATCGAACGTGGTGAGGATGAGGATCCGCGTGCGGTCGCCGGTGGCGGTGATGCGGCGCGTCGCCTCGATGCCGTCCATTCCGGGCATGCGGATGTCCATCAGCACGACATCCGGGCGCAGAGCGGAGGCGAGGCGGACAGCATCGGATCCGTTGGCGGCTTCACCGGTGATGGAAAGATCGTCCTGGCTCTCCAGCAGCATGCGAAAGCCGAGGCGCTGGAGGGGCTGGTCGTCGACGATGAGGACGGTGGTCACTGAGGGTTTTCCTTCGGAAGGAGCAGTTGGACGCGCCACCCGGTGGCCGGAGGCTGTTGGGGACCGGCTTCGACGGTGCCGCCGTAGAGGGCGGCGCGTTCGCGCATGCCGGTGAGGCCGCGGCCGACGGTGGTGCCGACGGGTCGGGCGGTACCGGTGTCGGTGATGGTGACCGTGAACCTGTCGGTGTAGGTGAGGTCGACGTCGGCTGTTGCGTGGGGGCCCGCGTGTTTGAGGGTGTTGGTGAGTGCTTCCTGGATGACGCGGTAGACGGCCAGCTGGCGGCCCTGTGAGAGGGGCACGGGCGTGCCGTGGACAGCGACGTCGACAGGGAGGCCCGCGGCGCGTACGCCGTCGACGAGGACGTCCAGGTCGGTGAGCGCGGGCTGCGGGGAGAGTTCGGCGGGGGTGGCGGCAGGGGTCGGAGGCCGGTCGTGTTCGCGGAGGACGCCGAGGAGGTGGCGGAGTTCCGTGAGAGCCTGGCGGCTGGTCGTCGAGATGGCTTCGAGAGCCTGGGCGGCCCGCTCGGGGGACTTGGCCGCGGCGTACCGGCCGCCGTCGGCCAGACCGGTGATGACGGACAGGTTGTGGCCGATGATGTCGTGCATCTCGCGGGCTATGCGGGTGCGTTCGGCGGCGGCGGCGAGGCGGGCCTGCTGATCGCGTTCGACCTCCAGGCGGCGGGCCCGCTCGACCAGGGAGGCAGTGTAGTCCCGGCGGGTGCGGACGGCGATGGCCGCGAGGGCGACCAGGGCGAACGCCAAGAGCGGCGGAACGAGCTGCTGGTCCCAGCTGACGCGAGGATGGCGGGCCGCGCCCACCGCCAACGGTCCGGCGAGCAGGGCGGCCGTCCACCACAGATGCCGGAGCGGTAGGCGGACGGCGATGTTGTAGACGGCGACGTACTGGATGAACGTGGCCTGGAGCATGGCCCCCGTCCAGTGGCTGACCAGGGCGCACGGTGCCATGGCCGTCAGGACTGCGAGCGGGTGCCGGCGGCGCCACAGGAGCGGCAGGGACAACCCCAGACTGAGGGCCGCGATCAGGAGGGGCGGCACGTGCGGGTCGGCGGCGACGTTGCGCCAGCCGCCGCGCGCGTCGGTGAGCGCCGCGGTCACGAACAGGCCGGTGAGCAGGATGTCCCAGACCAGGGGGCGGCGCCGGTCGAAGTCCCGTACGCGGTGCAGAACCGCGTGCAGGTGCACGGTCATCGAGCGGGCACCGCCTTCCTGGGAGGACATGTCGTCATCTTCGTATGCGACGTGGCGGAACGTCATGTCGTCCTGCGTTCATGCGTCACGGTGCTTGAGGAGTGCGGCGGACACGGCGAGCGTCGCCGCTGTCCAGAGGAGCAGGGCGAGGAGGGCCTGTGCCGGAGGAACGGCGTTCGGGAGCGGGGTCGCGGAGCCGAGGGCTGCCGCGGCCTGAGTGGGGGAGTAGCGCAGGGCGGTGTGCACGGTCTCGTACGGGAGGGCGGAGAGGATCTCCGGGAGGATCACGACGCCCCCGACGAACGCGCCCAGGGCGCCGGGCACCGAGCGGAGCAGGGCGCCCAGGCCGAGGGCTATGAGCGCGAGCAGGGTGAGGCCGGTGGAGTTGCCCGCGATGGCGCGGAGGACGCCGTCGTCGGTGAGGGAAGCGGCCTGATCCGTGTCGGAGAGGAAGTGCTGCGCGGTGAGGAAGGTGAGCAGAGCGGTGACGAGGCTGACGGTGAAGGCTGTCGCGGAGAGGACGGCGGCCTTTGCCCACAGCACGGGCAGCCGGTGCGGGACGGCGGTGAGGGTCGTGCGGATCAGGCCCGTCCCGTACTCGCCCGCGGTGACGAGGATGCCGAGGACGGCGAGGCAGATCTGGGAGAGCAGCGTGCCGTAGAGGACGAGCACGACGGTGTCGATGTCGGAGTCCCCGCCGCCGGAGGTGTAGGTGGTGCCCATGAGGAGGCCGACGCCGAGGACCAGCGACACCGCGGTGAGCAGGGTGACCCAGGTGGAGCGGAGGGACCGGAGTTTGTGCCACTCGGAGCGCAGGAGGCGGACCGGGGTGACGGCGTGGAGGGAAGCCGGAGCCGGGGGCTGAGCAGGCGCGGGGGTGCGGGTGGCGGTGGGGTTCATGCGGTGGCTCCCCGGTACTCGACGGTGTCATGGGTGAGGTTCATGAAGGCCTGTTCCAGGGAGGCTTCCTGGGGGGTGAGTTCGTGGAGGGGGATCGTGTGGGCGGCAGCGGTGCGGCCGATGCGCGGGGCGTCCGTGCCGCGGACTTCGAGGGTGTCGGAGGCGGTGGCGGTGACCTCGGCGCCGGGCTGTTCGGCGAGAAGGGCGCGACGCAGGTCGTCGGCGAGGGGGGTGACGACTCTGACGGAGGATCCGCCTGAGCGGCGTACGAGGTCGGTGACCGTGGTGTCCGCGAGGAGGCGCCCGCGCCCGATGACGACGAGGTGGTCGGCGGTCAGAGCCATCTCGGACATGAGGTGGGACGCGACGAGGACGGTGCGGCCTTCGGCGGCGAGGGACTTGAGGAGGGTGCGGATCCAGAGGACGCCCTGGGGGTCGAGGCCGTTGACGGGTTCGTCGAGGATGAGGGTGGACGGGTTTCCGAGGAGGGCGGCGGCGATGCCCAGGCGTTGGCCCATGCCGAGGCTGAAGCCTTTGACGCGGCGGTGGGCGACGTCGGCGAGGCCGGTGAGCTCCAGGACCTCGGTGACGCGTCGGCGGGGCAGGCCGTGTGTGTGGGCGAGGGCCATGAGGTGCGCGTGAGCCGTGCGGCCGGGGTGGGCGGCGCGGGTGTCGAGGAGGGCGCCGACCTGGGTGAGCGGTGCGGGATGGGCGGCGTAGGAGCGGTCGTTGAGGGTGGCACGGCCGTGGGTGGGGGCGTCCAGGCCGAGGAGCATGCGCAGGGTGGTGGACTTGCCCGCTCCGTTCGGTCCGAGGAAGCCGGTGACAGTGCCGGGGCGTACGGTGAAGGTGAGGTCGTCGACTGCGGTCTTGTCGCCGTAGCGTTTGGTGAGTCGGTGTGCGCGGATCATGGGTTCGACGCTAGGGAGCGGGGCCGGTCGGCGCGTCGGACCTGGGACCGCAGTCGGGGATGGGGTGTAGTACCGGGGTACTAGCCGGGTGAACTTCCCGGGTTTCGGGGGGATCTGGAACTCGGCGAGGGGCGAGTGAGCTGGAGAGAAAGAGGCCGGCGGCGGTGGGGCTTCTCGGTCCTCCGGGCCTTGTCGGCGTTCTTGTTCTTGTACTGGTTGTGGTGGGAGGAAGCACGGGATGGGGTTCGTGGTCAGGCAGGTGCGGGCCGAGGAGTGGCCTGAGGTGCGGGAGTTGCGGCTGGAGGCGCTGCGGGATCCGGTCGCGGGCATCGCGTTCCTGGAGAAGTACGAGGATGCTGTGGCCCAGCCGGATGTGTTCTGGCAGGGACGGGCCGAACGGGCCGCGGAGGGTGGCGGCGGTGATGTCCGCCAGTTCGTCGCGGCCGGCACGGACGGCCGGTGGCTGGGGACGGTGACGGTGCTCGTGGAACGGGCGTCGGGCGGTGTGCGGTTCGGGGCGGCGGCGGAGGAGGACCAGACGCATCTCGTGGGCGTGTATGTACGGCCCGAGGCGCGGGGTCGTGGGGTGGCGGACGCGCTGTTCCGGGCGGCGGTGGAGTGGTCCTGGGCGCTGCGGGAGCCGGAGGTGCGGCGGGTGCGGCTGTATGTGCACGAGCGGAACGGGCGGGCAGCGGCGTTCTACCGGCGGGCCGGGTTCACACCGAGCGGGGCGACCATGGCGATGGAGGGTGACCCGGAGGCGCGGGAGCTGGAGTACGAGATGCGGCGGCCGGGGGCGACGCCGGGGTGAGCGGCTGTGGTGGCTGTGGGCGGCGACGGTGCTGCGGGTGCTGTGGGTGGGGCCGAGTGAGGGCGTTGCGCGGGTGACGGCTTCGGGCGGCGTGCGGGAGCGGTGTGTGGTGGTGGGGTGACGGGGGTGCTGCTGCGGGAGTGTGAGGGCGGGCCGCTGCCCGGTGGGGGCGACCGTGTGGTGGGTGTCGGTGACGCCGTGGACCGGTCGGGCGCTGCGGGGCGGATGGGCGTCCGCGTCCGCTGCGGTGCCGGGCGTGCGGTCAGCTGTGGGGCGGTCGGCCGAGCCGCCGGGCGGGCGGGGCGGGCTCGGGCGGCGCCGCCTGCATGCCGGCGAGGCGTGGTCCGTTGAGACGGGAGGCGATGGTTCGGGCGCAGGTGAGGGACTCGGTGTGGGTGGTGTCGACCTCCAGGTCGTAGGTCACGCCCTGGTGGACCAGGTCCGCCTGTGACGCGGCCATGCCCCGGATGCGGTCCCCACGGGCGATCTCGCGGCCCGCGGCGACGTCGCTGTCGCAGTGGACGCCGACCCACAGGGTGTCGGTCCCCGCGAGGGCCTTCTGCCAGTGTTGCTGGGAGGCGGCTCCGCCGAGGAAGACCTCGTCGACGATGACCCGGGCGCCGGCACGGACCATCGCGGCGACGCCCTCCATCCAGGCAGCTTCCAGCGACCGGAACTCCGGCCCGACGGCCACCCCGCCGTCGGAGGCGAACTCGATGCCCGCGCCGGAGGCCTGCATGGAGGCGGGCATCGCGTCGACCAGGGTGTCGACCCCGAGGGCGAGCCACGGGTCCGGCAGAACCGCCTGGAGACACCGGACGATCCCGGACTTGCCTGAACTGGAGCCGCCGTTGAGCACGATCACGTGAGTGGGCACGGGGGCAGGCTATGAGCCGGTCCGGTACGGCGCGAAACGGATTCCGGGGTCGGCGGCGGGGTGTCGGGGGCCTGTGCTCAGAGGTCGCGCTTGTCGCGGGTGCCGTTCTGCGGATCCTCGTGCTTCCTCGGATGCTTGGAGGAACGGTCGCCGCCGGGCCCGGGGCGAGCTTCTCGACCGGGCCGATCGAGAAGCTCGGGAAGGCGGTCTGCGTCCTACGGGCCGGGCTTCATGGCCCGGCCCAGGCCGTCGAGTTCGTGGTGGCCCGCCGGAGGAAGGAGGAGTGGGCGCCCGCGTGCACGAGTCGTTCAGGGGCGCCCGGAGGCCGGCGAAGGCCTGCGGACCTCATCGGGGGCATCGGGGCCCGGTGGGAGGCCGCTGGTGTGGAGGCCGGTGCCGAGGGTGGTTCAGTGCCGGAGGGGGCGCCTCGTCGGATGCCGGGGGGCGGTGACGGTCTCGCCCGTCGGCGTGTTGATCTCGTCCGGTGAAGTGGAGGCCGGGCCGTCGGCGGGGTGTCGGCTTGGGTGCCGTGGTTGCGGGAGACGCCACGCGTCGCCAAGGGCCGGGACCGCGGCCTGGACGGCTGCGTCAGATGGCTCGCTCGGTGGACCTCCCGGGTCGTCGGGTCGGCCGGCCCTACACAGACCCCGTCGGCCCGCCGGAGGTGCTGGGGGAACGGGTGGTGAGCGACGTGTCCGGCCAGTGGGTGCGGGCCTGCTCCCGGGAGCGGAGGAGGGCATGGGTGGGAAGGCCCTCGTGGTGGCCGGTGGCCAGAAGGGACGGGAGGTGGGGGAGCGGGGCGACGGCGGCGATGTCGTCGAGCACCAGGGTGAGTGGTGGGTCGAGCCGACCGTCGGATGACCGTGCGGCCATGCGGCGGCCGTGCTCGACCACGTGCGAGGTGAGCGCCGTGAGGAGAGGCATCGCTCCCGGGTCTGTACGGGGGTCCTCGATGGGTTCGCCCACCATGTAAAGGGTGCCCGTCTCCTCGATGAAAGATTCCAAGGTCAGCGAATCTGTTCGATGGGGGGTGCAGGCTTCGCGGATGTGGACGGAGGAGAGCGCGGTGAGCGCGCGGACCGTCAGTTCGCGGGCGGCGTCGCGGCGCTCCGGGTAGGCGGTCAGCGCCGATTCCAGGAGGCCGGCCTGGCTGTTGGTCGCCCTGGGGTGGGTGCGGAGGATGCGTACGGCTTCGTGGGCGGTGCCGTGGTGCTGGGCCCAGCGGTGCACCTGCTTGAAGGGGCGGCCGTCGACCGCGGCGGCGTGCAGCCAGCAGCGCAGCAGGGTCTCGGCGGTGTCGGCCAGGGCCGCGTCGATGCGGGCCCGGGGGCGTACCGGCGCGAGGAGGGCGGCGGCGCGGGCGGCGGCTGTGGACGGGTCCTCGCAGCCGTCGGTGGGCGACCAGTGGAGGCGGGCCGGAGTGTCGCAGAGGTGGCCGGGGTCGTACAGGAGGACGGGGCCGAGTTTGGCGCGGGTGTCCTTCGTGTCGGACCACAGGGTGGGGTCGGAGGTGACGACCAGCGCGGGGCCTTCGGCGTCGAGGACCGCCTGGAGGGCGTGGGGGCGGAGGGTGGCGCGGTCGCCGTGGAGGAGGTGGTGGTGGGGGAGGTGTGGGTGCGTGGGTGGGGATGGGGGCGCGGGTGTGGGACCGGGGTGGGCGCGAGGGGAGGGGACGGGAGGAGGGGAGGGCCCGGAGGGTGTGGTGGCCGTGGCCGTGGCCGTGAGTGTGGCCGTGGCCGTGGTGGGGGGATGAATGGCGGCGGGTGTCGTCTTGGGGGCCGCGGGTCCGGGGCTCGGGGTGCGCCAGCGGGCGTAGGCGCTGAGGGCGAAGAAGGCGAGGACGGCCAGGATCAGGAGTTGGCTGATCAGGAGGCCCCAGAAGACGCCGTGGCCGGAGAGCTCCGCGGGCGGGGTGGCGGGCCAGGCGGCGGGGAGGGCGCGGGGGTCGGAGAGGAGGGACCGCATCGCGAGGGGGGTGCGGGTGAAGGTGACGGCGCTGGGCCAGGAACCGTGGGTCAGGAGGCCGCCGAGGCCGGTGGACGTCCAGACCAGGAGGGTCGTGCCGAGCAGGAAGGCCAGGACGCCGACCAGGAGACCGTCCGGGACGCCCCGCTGCCGGCCGCCGCCGGGAGGGCCGTGGTGTCCGCCGCGGCCTCCGGGGCCTCCCGAGCTTTCCGCCGGGGTGTGGAGCGTGCGGGGCATGTCAGGCCACCGTGGACTCGGGGGAGCTGTGCATGTGCTGTTCCATGAGGGCGGCGCGTTGTTCGGTTTCCCATTCGGCGGCCTTCATGTCGCTCATGTCGTCGTCCGCGGCCGAGGACTCGGTCATGGCGCGGTCGGTGTAGACGAGGGGGCGTTCGGCCTCGGTGATCAGGTGTTTGACGACCTGGACGTTGCCGTTGACGTCCCAGACCGCGATGCCGGGGGTGAGGGTGGGGATGATCTCCACCGCCCAGCGGGGTAGGCCCAGGACACGGCCTGTGGCCCGGGCCTCGTCGGCCTTCTGGGCGTAGATCGTGCGGGTGGAGGCCATTTTGAGGATGGCGGCGGCCTCGCGGGCGGCCGCGCCGTCGACGACGTCGCTGAGGTGGTGGACTACCGCCACGAAGGACAGGCCCAGGCGGCGGCCGAACTTCAGCAGGCGCTGGAACAGCTGCGCCACGAAAGGGCTGTTGATGATGTGCCAGGCCTCCTCGACCAGGAAGATGCGCTTCTTCCGGTCGGGGCGGATCCAGGTGTGTTCGAGCCACACGCCGACGATCGCCATGAGGATGGGCATGGCGATGGAGTTGCGGTCGATGTGGGACAGGTCGAACACGATCAGGGGAGCGTCGAGGTCGATGCCGACCGTCGTGGGGCCGTCGAACATGCCGCGCAGGTCGCCGTCCACCAGCCGGTCCAGGACGAGGGCGACATCGAGGCCCCAGGCCCGTACATCGTCTATGTCGACGTTCATGGCCTCCGCCGACTCGGGTTTCGGGTGGCGGAGCTGCTCGACGATGTCGGTGAGTACGGGCTGGCGGTCGGTGATGGTCGCGTTGACGTAGGCGTGGGCGACCTTCAGGGCGAAGCCGGAGCGTTCGTCCAGGCCGTGGCCCATGGCCACCTCGATGATGGTGCGCAGCAGCGCGAGCTGGCCCGTGGTGGTGATGGACGGGTCGAGCGGGTTGAGGCGGATGCCGTCGTCGAGGGCGGCCATGGGGTCGAGCCGGATGGGAGTTATTCCCAGCTGCTGCGCGATGAGGTTCCATTCGCCCACGCCGTCCTCTCCCTGGGCGTCCAGGACGACGACCTGGCGGTCGCGGAAGCGGAGCTGGCGGAGCACGTACGTCTTCTCCAGCGCCGACTTGCCGTTGCCGGACTCGCCCAGGACCAGCCAGTGCGGAGCGGGGAGCTGCTGCCCGTACAGCTGGAAGGGGTCGTAGATGTAGCCCTTGCCGCTGTAGACCTCACGGCCGATGATCACGCCGGAGTCGCCGAGTCCGGGGGCGGCGGTGGGCAGGTAGACGGCCTGGGCCTGGCCCGTGGAGGTGCGGACGGGCAGGCGGGTCGTCTCCACCTTCCCGAACAGGAAGGAGGTGAAGGCGTCGGTGAGAACGGACAGCGGATCGCGCATCATCAGGCCCCTATCGGCTGTGGCTGTCGGCCCATGGGCCATCGGCTAGCGGCGGATGCCTGTGGCGAACGGCAAGGTGTTCACGAAGGCCCGGTGGTGCTCGCGGTCGCACCACTCCAGCTTCAGATAGGACTTGCCGGCCGACGCCCTGATCGTCCGTTTGTCCCGGGCCAGTGCCTCGGGTGAGCGGGACGACACGGTGATGTACCCGACGAGGTTGACTCCTGCCGCGCCGCTGGCGAGATCTTCACCCCGCTGGTCGAGGCGTCCGTGGGCGGCGATGTCGCGGGGGTCGACGGTGCGGTTCATCTTGGCGGCGCGGCTGGCTTCGGCCTCGTCGTTGGTCTTCTCGGTGAGCATGCGCTCGATGGCGATCTCGGTGGGTTCGAGGTCCATCGTGACGGCGACGGTGCGGATGACGTCCGGGGTGTGGACGAGCAGCGGGGCGAGGAAGTTCACGCCGACGGGGGTCATCGGCCATTCCTTGACCCATGCGGTGGCATGGCACCAGGGGGCGCGGGTGGCGGACTCTCGGGTCTTGGCCTGGAGGTAGGTGGCCTCGACGGCGTCGAGTTCGGCGGGCCAGGCGTTGCGCTGCGTCATGGCCTGGATGTGGTCGATGGGGTGGTCCGGGTCGTACATGGAGTGGATGAGCGAGGCGAGCCGGGACCTGCCGAGGGGCTGCCGTACGCGGATGTCGGCTTCCGCGAGGCGGGCGCAGATGTCGGTGAGTTCGCGGGCCATGACGACGGCGAGTCCGGCGTCCTTGTCGAGTTTGCGCTGTTTGACGCCGGATGCCTTGCGGGCGGCCTTGGCGGCGCGGGCGATGGCCTCGGCCTCGGCGGCGAGGTCGCGGCTGTAGTGCATGCAGGCGATCAGGTAGGCGCGGTGCTGCTCGCTGGAGGTGGACACCATGGACTGGAGCTGGTCGTACGACTCCAGGAGCCAGCCGGGGGCGTGCGGGTCGCCGCGCTGGGCGACGTCCTTGGCGTGGGCGTCGGGGTCCGCGGGCAGGGTGCGGGCCAGCATCTGGAGGCGGGTCACGAAGCCGTCGCCGTTGGCGACGTGCTTGAGGAGGGTGCCGAAACGGTCCACCAGAGCTTCTTGGTCCTCGCTGTCCCGCAGTCCGACGCCGGGGCCTTCGATCTCGATGGCGGCGGTGACGGTGCGGCGGTCGGCGTGCAGGAGGACGGCGATCTCGTCGGGGCCGAAGGGCGCGGACAGCCAGTTGATACGCCCGATGCCGGGCGGGGCGCCGATCTCGACCTCGCGCCCGTCGAGGCGGGTACCGGCCTCGACGGCTCCGGAGCGGTACGTGGTGCCCTGGCGGAGGACCCGCTTGTAGCTGCGGTTGACCTCGTACCAGCGGTAGAACGTACGGCCGCGGTACGGGACGTAGACGGCCGCGAGCGCGATCGCGGGGAAGCCGGTGAGCAGGCCGATGCGGAGCGGGAGGAACGGGATCAGCAGGCCGCTCATCATGCCCAGGAACGCGCCGAAGACGATCAGGGCGATCTCGCCGGTCTCACGGTTCTTGCCGATGACGGCGTTGGGGCGGGCGCGGCCGATGAGATACGCGCGGCGGGGCGTGATCGGATGGGACTGGGTCGTCACCGCCCTCCACCTCCTGATCCTGTGGTGCCGGTGTTTCCGGTGTTTCCGGTGTTGCCTGGGGTGTTACGGCCGGGGATGCGGCTGCTGTGCGGGGTGCTGGTCGCCGGGCTCGCGGCGCCGGGGGCGCTGCGGGGCGCAGGCGCGGCGGAGGGGACGCTTCCGCCGCCGGCCCCGCCCCCCGGGGTGGTGGCCGGGGTGCTGGAGCCGCGGCTGCTGTGGGCGGACACGCCGCCGCTGACCGCGCCCGCCGGTGCGGGCTGCTGGTGGCCGCGGCTGCTGTGGGCCTTGATGCCCTGGGAGACGAGGGCGGCCGGGGAGGAGATGACGGCGGCGGCCTGTGCCCCGTCGGTGGCCTGCTTCCGGTTCGTACGGGCGGCGGCGATCTCGTCGCCGAAGCCGGGGACGAAGCGGTAGATCGCGGCGGACGCGAAGATGGCCAGCAGGATGATGGCGAGGCCGGACACGACTGCGGAGAAGGCGTTCGGCCCGTCGCCGGAGGAGAGCGCCCCGGCCAGGCCGAGCACGATCACGATGACCGGTTTGATCATGATGATCGCGATCATGATGCCTGCCCAGCGGCGCACGTGGCCCCACAGGTTGCGGTCCACGAGCCCCGCGTACACGACGGTGCCGAGGAGAGCGCCGACGTAGAGGAGCGCCGCGCGGATGACCAGCTCCAGCCAGAGGATTCCGGCGGCGAGGATCGAGACCAGCGCGACGATGATCAGCATGATCGGTCCGCCGCCGATGTCGTCGCCCTTCTTGAGGGCTTCGGCGAACGACCCGAAGAACATGTCCGTCTGGCCGCCGGTGCCCGCGGCGATCACCTCGGTGACGCTGTCGGTCGCGGAGACGATCGTGTGCAGGATGAGCGGGGTGAAGGCCGACGCCAGGACGGTGAGCCAGAGGAACCCGACCGCCTCCGACATGGCCGTGGTGAAGGGCACGCCGCGGATGGCCCGCTTGGCCACGGCCAGGAGCCAGAGGATGAGCGTGAGGATGGTGGAGGCCGCGAAGACCACGGCGTACTGCTTGAGGAAGTTGTCGTTGGTGAAGTCGACGGCGGCGGTGTTCTCGACGGCCGCGCTGAGCTTGTCGACGGTCCAGGCGGCGGCGTCGGCGCATCCGCGCGCGAGGGAGGTGAGGGGGTCGAGGGCGTCGGTGGGGGTGGGGGTTGTGGGGGTGGTTCCGGGGTTGTTCTCGCAGTAGTCGCGGGCGGGACCCACAATCATGTCGCAGTCACTGTTGCCGGATGGCGACGGTGACACCGAGGGTGATGTCGACGGGCTCGGTTCGGCCCAGGCCTGTGCTGCCAGCATGACGACCGAAGCCTTGGCCAGGGCGAAGGCGGAGGCGGCGCGTAGTGCCCAGTGAGGCCTACCGGGCATAGGTGAACCCTCCGAACTCATCTACTGCCGCCGCGATTTCATCGGCGGTGGATGCCTTGCGGTCGGCATTGACCGGGGTAGGGCCGTCCCTCTGGACAAAGCTCTCGACCTTCCAGTCGTCACCCGACCACTGCAGCTTGATGGTCATGGTGAACCAGTCGGCCGTCACCGGAATGGTCGAGTCCGCGCCAGCGGTACCGAACACGCCAGTGCACCAGACGTCCACGGTCGCGGATGTGCTGTCGAGCTGGGTGACCTTAGTCCCCATGGGAGCCGTGCGGGACACGTACGTCATGCCGGAGGCGGCTTTGCCCTTGGCATCGAGGCCGATCTTGGCGAGGAACTCCGGTGTGTACGCCTTGTCGAAGCTGGCTTCCAGCGAAGGGACCTTGTCGGGAACGAAGATCTGCTTCAGGATCTCAGGGCGCCGGTCCTCCTGAAGGATCTCGGCCGAGACGAGTGCCACCGCATAGTTCGCCGCCGCGCTCTGCGCCCCCTGGTCGTCCTGGGCGTATCCCGTGGGGATCGTGCCCGCCTTGCCGGTGACGGGGCGGACGCCTGTCGGGGCCGTCGGTGCCGCGGCCGCGCCGCCCGTGGCGGCGCCCTTCGCGCTGCCCCCGCCGTCCCCGTCGCCGCCCCGGTTCGCGAAGGCGATCGCTGCCAGCAGCAGCACGACCACGCCCACCACCGTGACCAGGGACCGTGACGGCCGTGCGGGCCGACGCGCGGGGTCGCGCTCCGGGAGCCGGGTTCGGGTCCCGCCTGCGCCCCCGCCGCCCGCGTACTCGTCGGCGTCACTCATGACGGGCACGCCTCCTCGTACGACGACTGTCGTGCTGCTGTGAGATGGTGACTGGACATCAGGAGACGCATCCTCTGCGGGCCGGGCCGGCGGATGAAAGGCCGGGCGGCCGGGTTAGACGGCCATCCCGTACACGATGGTGAACAGTGTTCCGAGCGATCCGATGATGAACACACCGGTCAGCCCCGCCACGATCAGGCCCTTGCCCTGCTCGGCGCTGAACGTGTCCCGCAGTGCCGTCGCGCCGATGCGCTGCTTGGCCGCGCCCCAGATCGCGATGCCCAGACAGAGCAGGATGGCCACCGCCATCACGATCTCGATCATCACACGGGCCTGGTTGCCCAGGCTCCCGAAGGGCCCCCAGTTCGGGGCGATTCCGCCAATGATGGTGGTGATGTCGCCCTTCTCGGCCGCCAGGTACATGTAACTCACCGCCCCTGTTCGGTAGTTCGATGCCCCGCCCCTTGGCATGGGTCATCAACTATCTTCGCTGATGGAACCGCCACCGCACGACGACTTGGCGGGTCTCTTTACCCGATCACCGCACGTTTGACCGAGTCGGCCCCTCTGACCTGCACGCCTGTGAGGGGCTGAACTGCACGGATACGCGTCCGGTCACTCTGTGTATCACGGGGCGTGACCCCGGGCAATTACCGTCGTTGACCCTTCTTTGGGCCCTTGTGTCCCATCTTGCGTCCCCGCCCAAACACGAAGCCGCCGCCGGACGGGGTGAGTCCGGCGGCGGCGCTTCTTCGGTGACCGCGTGTCAGAACTTGGTCTGACCCGTCTGGGTGAAGAGGAAGTAGCCCAGCACGACGACGGCGATGGCCGTCAGTGCGATGACCGTGACGGCGGCGACCGTTCCTCCGGCGTCCCCGAGACGGCCCACCTTGTTCCCCATGTGTTTCTCCTGTGGTGCTTGCCCGCCGTGGTCACCGGCCGGGGCGTGATGCAGCCGTTTGCGGCTGCATGCCACAGAGTAGCGCAGTGGTCCAGACCAGTTGGCGGGGGTCGGGTGGAGGTTCCACGGGAGCGGAGGGGGTCGGTTGGGGGAGTGTCGCCGGAGTGTGGAACCTGAGGGGTCTTCTGATCGTCTTCTTTGTACGGGATGTTGGGCGGCGACCGGTCTGCGTGCAGTTCCTGCAGGTCAGCGCGGGCAATCTGGCCATCGCGTGTTGTGGATCACTTGGTGGACCGGAGTGTGCCCAGCCGGATCACCGCCGGGTTGATGCTGCTGCTCGCCGCGCTGGTCGCGTTGGTCGGCTCGATGCCGGGCGGCGCTCCGTTCTGGGGTGCGATGCTGCTGAGTGTTAGCGCGATGTACATATGCGCACACCCCGTGTACGTGAACGGGCGCACCGCCCGGCGGTGATTCCGGGTCAGCCCGCGAGCCTGTCGAACTCCCCTGCGCGGACGCCGGCGGCGAAGGCCTCCCACTGGGGGGTGGTCGTCGTGACGACGGGCCCCTGCGGGTGCGTCCGCAGGCGGAGGGTGCCGTCGGGGCCCGTCTCGCCGCCGTCGGGCACGCGCCCGAGCCGTATGTCCTCCTGCCAGGCCCGCCACGTGGTGGGGGCAAGGGTGAGGACGGCGCCCGAGGGGTCGCTGGTCTCGGTGAGTCTGATGGTGCCGCGGTCGCCTGCGGCGAGGTGTATGCAGGATTCGCCTTCGCCGCAGAACGACGACTTCTTCCAGGTGGCCTCTGACATGGGTGTGTACCTCACAGGTCTCGGACGATGCTGTGAATGAAGTCCTGCGACTTCTTCGGGTCGAGGGCGGTGGCCGTGAGCCGTTCCAGGACGAGCCGGTACTTGTCGAGCTGTGCCTCGGCGTCGAGGAATACGGGCCCGTGGGACTGGTCCAGCTGCACGGTGTCCAGTTGTGGGACGGCGCCGTGCACGTAATAGAGCGGCTGGGTCGATCCGGCGAAGGCACCGGCGGCGAACGGAATGACGAGCAGGGTGATGTGCTCGCGCTCGCTCATGGCCAGAAGGTGCTTCAGCTGCGCGCGGGCAGTGGCCCGGCCGCCGAACTGCATGCGAAGCCCCGCCTCGTGAAGGACCGCCTGGTACGGGACCGGGTCCTCGCGGAAGAGGACGGTCTGCCGCTTGATGCGGAAGGACGCGCGGTGCTCCACCTCGGGAGGTGACAGCTCCGGGACGACCTGGCGGCACACCGCGCGGGCGTGCTCGAAGGTCTGGAGGAGGCCGGGCAGGTTCGCAATGTGCGCGGTACGGAGCCGGTGGCCGTGATGTTCGAGTTCGGCCAGGTCGAGCATCCGGGCGGGCAGGCGATCCCGGTACTCCTCCCACCAGCCGCGCCTGCCGCGCTCGCCGGTCATCCCGGCCAAGGCTTCGACAAGTGCCTTGTCCACGCACTCGTAGTTCGCCGCCAGGGCCCGTACGCGCTCGGCGCTCACGCCGTACCGGCCGGCCTCGATGTTGCTGATGCGTGACTGGTTGGCGCTGATCAGCGCGGCGGCGTTGGTGGCCGTCATGCCTGCGCGCTCACGCAACCGCCGCAGCTCCGTTCCGAGGCGCCGGCGTCGGGCGGTCGGAGGTGCGTTCGGGGGCATGGTCACCTCGTTCTGTCTGCCGTCACCCACACGAGGGTTCATGGCGTTTAGTCCTCGAAGTTCATGGAATCTATTCCATGTGTGGCGCTAGCCTGTGACTCAGGCCACTCGCCTGGAAGCGCACCGGCTGACGAGCCGACAGAGCCACCAGGCATCCCGTACGGACTCCGCAACTCTCCACACCTCTTGGAGACTTCCATGCCGTTCACCGTAACGCCGCCGTGGGCGTACACCCTCCAGCTTCCGCAGGACCCGCGCGGCCCCGGGATCGCGCGCAGCACCCTCCGCACCGTCCTCGCCGCGCACGGGATGCGGCGGCTCACCGCGGTCGCGGAGCTGCTGGTCAGTGAGCTGGCCACCAATGCGTACCTGTACTCGGACGCCCCCTACACGCTCACCCTCCGGTCGACGGGGACCGGGCGGTTGCGGCTCGGTGTCAGGGACAGCAACCCCCGGATCCCGGCGCCGTTCCGGGGCACGGGTGTCACCCCGGCGGGGGACCAGGACGAACAGGGGCGCGGGTTGCTGCTCGTGGAACTGTGTGCCGACGACTTCGGGGCGTACCCGCTCGATACAGGCGGCGGGAAGCTGCTGTGGGTGGAGTGCACGGAGCCCGCCGCGGGAGCGGCTGTGGCGTGAGTCCGCGCTGGTCCAGGGGCGCGACCGGGCACGTACCCGTACGTGAACCCGTGCTCGTACCGCATCCGCAGGGTCTCCCGGCGCCGGGAAGGCCGACAGCTCCCCCGTCCTTCCCTCCACCCGTCGCGGCGGGAGACCCTGCTTGCACGAACCGCCCGATGCCCTGGGGCCCCTGCCGAGCGCCGTCACGCTTCAGCGGGGGGTCGGGCGGTGTGCTTCCCATGGTGGTACGGGAGAGGCGGGGCGGGTTGTGGATGCGCGCGACATCAGTTGTGGTCGCGTGCAGAGGTGGCCCTGCCGGTCGCCTGTCGGCGGAAGTCGCTGGGCGTCAGCCCGTACGCGGCGCGGAAGACGCGGCTGAACTCGGGCGGGGCCAGGAAGCCCCACCGGGCGGCGAGCGCGCCGATGGGCCGGCCGCGCAGCCGGGGGTCGGCCAGGTCGGCGCGGCAGCGTTCGAGGCGGCGGCGTCGGATGGTGGCGGCGACGGTCTCGGGCTCGGTGCGGAAGAGCTGGTGCAGGGTGCGGAGGGAGATGTGGTGGTGCGCCGCGATGTGGGCGGGGGTGAGGGCGGGGTCCGCGAGGTTGGCGTCGATGAACGCGTTGATGCGGGCCAGCAGTTCCCGGCGGCGCGTCTCGGCGGGGAGGAGGGGCGCGGCGTCCGCGTACTCGGCGAGGAACGCGGCGGCGAGGTCGAGCGCGATGGTGCCGAGACGGTGGCTCTCGGCGGGGGCCAGGTCGGCGGCGCGCTCGATCAGGGTCCGCAGGTACTGGGTGAGGAGCGTGCCGCTCACCCCGGTGGGGGAGAGGCGCTGGGCGAGGAGGCGGTCGGCCGTGTGCGCGGGGAGCGGGAAGGCGCTCTTGGGCACCCGGAGCATGATGGTCCGGCCACGGCCTTGGTCGTCGGTGAAGCGGGTGCGCAGGGGGTGGGAGGTGTCGAAGAGGACGAAGTCACCGGTGCGGACCAGGGTGTCGGTGCGGAGCTGTTCGACGCGTATGGGGCGTTCGGTCAGCAGGCAGAGCTGGTAGGTCTCGGGGTCGCCGCGGCGGATGTGGCGCGGTGTGCGTACGGCGGTGTGGGAGGGGAGGGAGAAGGACATGACCTGGGGCTGTCCACCCAGGTCGACGGTTGTCGCGGTCGCGTCGAAGTCGGGGGCGTGCGGGCTGGTGAGGGTGATGGGGGCGAGGCTCTGGCTGACCATGTCGGTGTACCAGTCGAAGCGGTCCCGGGCGGGGAGCGCGGTGGTGGAGCTGGTGATGGTCGCGGTGGTCGCGGGGGGTGTCGGCGTCAGGTGGTGCACACCTCATGGTGGGGACGGAGGGGCCCTGGCCGGAAGGCCGTTCACCGGCCATGTGGGGTGTGTGCGGCGGCGGGGACGCCTGCTGCGGTGAGGTGGTGCCGCACCTCGGAGAGGCTGGTGGCGTGCAGGTGGGCCTGGTGGAGGGCGGTTGCGGGGTGGGTGGTCGTCAGGCCGACGACCCGGCAGCCCGCGGTCGCCGCGGCCTCTACGCCCGCGGGGGCGTCCTCCACGACCAGGCAGGCCTGCGGGGGGACGCCGAGGCGGTCGGCGGCCAGGAGGAAGCAGTCGGGGGCGGGTTTGGCGTGGGTGACGTCGGAGCCGTACACGCCGACGGGCGGGAGGGGGAGGGCGGCTGCGGCGAAGGCGCGGTCGTTGAGGCCACGAGGGCGTGGGGGGTGTGGGCGAGGGAGCGCAGGAGGGCGGCGGCTCCGGTGATCGGGGGGATGCGGTCCTGCTCCTGGGCCAGGAGGGCGTCGAGTGTTCGGCGCTCGGTGGACGGGTTCAGGTGCGGGGCGGCGTCCTTGACGGTGTCCTCGGGGCGGCGGCCGAAGGTGAGCCGCCATGCCTTCTCAGGGTCGAGGCCGTGCGTGAGTGACCAGGCGGACCAGACTCTGCGGTGGGCGGCTGTGGAGTCCAGCAGGACGCCGTCGACGTCGAGGAGCACGGCGGAGATCGTCGTCATGGAGGGGTCACCTGTCTTCGTCTGTGGCGTGTTCCAGGTCGGCAGGGATGTTCCGGATGCGGTCGTGATCTGGTGGACCTCGCACCCCCATGAGCTGGACGCGGCGCAGAGTTGTCGCCGGGCGCGCTCGCCGTCCTCGGACGGGTAGGCGACCCGGATCTGGTGGGCGCGGAACATGTCGTCGGTGAGCAGTTGGTCGGTGTCAGTGGTCGCGAGGTGGTCTTGTCCCGTGCCGTCGTGTCCGGAGTGCCACGATCCCGCGTCGGTGGTTCGCGGTGGGGGCCGATGTCTGGCGCAGCGTGGCCCCGATGAGTGGGCCGCCGGGGGACGGGTGCAGGGGGTGCGGGTAGCGCTCGCGGGCCCGGTCGTGGCCGGATTGCCATGCGGGGGTGTGGTGCTGGTGCGTGCCGAACGGTGTCCGGAGGTAGCGGAAGTCGCAGAACTCGCTCCATGCGTAGGCTTCGACGAGTTGCCTGTGGTCGCCCGGCATCCGGGTACCGAGCGCGGTCTCCGCCGCTCTCCAGCGCCCCTGGGCGTCCGTGGGGGAGGTCGGCGGTAGCGCGAGCCGGACCAGCCGGTCGTGGGCGGACCCGGGAGGCTTCGGGGCAGGCATGGGAGGCAGCGCGCTTGTCTGCCGGGGACACTGGAGTGGGGGGCCTACTCGATCGGGCGGCGCATCTCCTCGCGGACCGCAAGTGTGGTGCGGGCAGCCGAGGCAAGGTCGAGTGATTCCGGGCTCGCGGTGGCGGTCTTCGCGGTGAACTCGGCAACGGATCCGTTGGTGTTGTCATCGGCCCAGGCGCACATGGGGAAGACAGCCCGGCCGCTGCCCGGGTCCTTCTTGGAGAGAACCTGGCAGGTCACGGTGATGGTCGAGCCAGGCGGGGTGATGTCCTGCGGAGGCACAAGCACCTGGGCGCCGGGCGCGTCCGCCGCGCCCTTGAGCGTTTCGGTGCGGGCGGTGTCCGGATTCTTGATCCGGCCGTAGAGGCCGGAGACGACCAGGACCCCGGTCCCGTCCTCGCCGGTGGCTGCGTACTGACCCACCGCAGCCTTCGTACCGCGGATGTTCGCCTCGCTCATGTCCTTGAGGTCGCGGTTCACCGTGTCTGAGAGGTCGTCGGCGAGTGTGTACCGGCCGTCGAGCAGCGTTGGGGGCAGCTCCAGCCGGTGCGTGGCGGCCGGGTAGCCGGAGTCGGAGCGGATGAGGTTGCTGCCGAGCCAGCCGAGCAGCAGCAGGAAGGCGACGGAGGCGGCGATGATGCCCAGGACCAGGCCGGTCCGCTTCTTGCGCGGGGGCGGCGGGAAGGGCGGCTGCCCGTAGGCCGGCCCGTATGGGTGGCCGTACGGGTGCTGGCCGTAGTGCTGGGGGTAACCGCCCTGGGGCGGCTGGCCCGCGTATGGCTGCGGGGGGTACGGGGACTGGGGGCCGCCCGGGTGAGGCTGTTGGCCCTGGGGCTGCTGTTGGCCCTGATACGGCGGCATGGACATGCCGGTACGGTACGCCAACCGGGTCTTGCCTGACGGCGCTGCTCGGCCAGCCGCCTCACCGCGCAGGCGGGCTGGCGTACCTCCGGCCCGTCAGCACTGTCGGGGCAACTCGCCACGAGAGAATGTTTGCGAGGCTTCTTCGGATCTACTACTCCACCAACCACCAGGTCGTCATCGATGCCGACACCCGCCTGGTCGACCCGGTCGGCCTGGCATCGGCGCCACCGGCGCTGACGAGGACCTGGGTGGGCAGCGTGTTGTGCGTCAGGAAAACTCGTGCAGCACCACCCAGTAGTCGTACTCCTCCACCGAGGCGGCGCAAAGGTGGCTGCCGTTGATCGACACGGCAAGGAACTCGGGGGAACCCGTCACACCGGCGATGCGTGAGGGCAGGTTCCTGCCGATGGTGTCCCGGACCCTTACCCAGCCGATCTCACTGCCTCCCGACACGGGCGGGAGGACGAGGAACTCGCCGTTGTCGTCATAGAGCGAGACACGTGACGCGTGGAAGTGCCATTTCTCGTCCAGTTCGGCGATGGCACCGGGGGATGAGGTCGGAATCGAGGCGACCGGCTCGACCTCGAATCCGGTGACGGCGTAGATGGCGGATCGCACCGGGGGCCCGTCCTGCGACGTGCTCTCCAGCACATGGAGGCCGCAGCGCTCCAGGACGTCCCGCCACTCGGGCCTCTGCTGCTCCGTCGACACCCCTGACCCTTTCAGCAGACCTCGTAGAAGAGGTGGTGAGCACCACCCGGTTTGTTGATCTTGGCATGCCGCTCCATGTCCTCCGGGTAGCCCCAGGCATCGTCGAACCGGACGCGCGTTGTCCCAGCCGAAGTTGACGAGGCTGCGTGTGCCGTCGATCTCCGGCTTTCCGGTGTGGAAGGAGGGTCCTGCCGGGGCATGGGTGTGTTCGACGACCACTCGCGAGCCGCTCTCCGTCTCGAACCGGCGGAAGCTGTCCCAGTGCGCGAGGCCTGGCAAGTAGGTGTATCCGGGCATGTGCTGCATGTCCTTGTCCCCGCTGACGACCCATCGACCGAGGGGCTCCTCTCCATAGGGGACGCTGGCGAGGTCAAACGCCGCGCTCGTTCCGCGTTGTCCCGGGCTTTGAAGGGGTTGCCTTTCTCGCTTGGTGGGCACGGGTTGAGTCCGTACGGGTCGGACCAGGTGCGCGGGTTGTGGACATAGGTGCCCGGATTGGGTGCGGGGGTGAGCCCGAGCGGGTCAGGGGTCAGTTGATGGGCGGTCCCGGGTAGTAGTGCTGGAAGTAGTTGTGGTGCAGACCGGTTTCGGGGTCGTAGTACTGACCCGGGATACGGAGTGGTGTGTGCGCGGAGCTTCTCCTGGCCCAGGCGGCTGTGCCCCAGAGGTGCGGTGGGCGCGCCAGGCTGTCTCGCTGTCCTGTCCGACGAGTTCGCTGGGCGTACCGACGAGGTCGGTGACCACGGCGAAGGAGCGGGAGTCGATCTCTTCCTGGGGCGCGCCTCTCGCGGTGATTCGGTCCGTCTGGGCGACCGGGCGCAGGCCCTGGTGGTCCCAGGTCAGGGTGACCGGATTCGGCAGGGCGGTGGAAGTGGTGGTCTGCTCGCAGAGGGTCGTACCGTCCCAGGTGAAGGCGACCCTCTCGACGACCGTTTCGCCGCCTTCCGATAGGTGGTGCTTCCCGGTGCGGCGTCCCGGCGGGTCGTACGTGTAGCGCCAGGTGTCCGGCTTGCGGGAGAGATAGGTCTTCTGACGCAGGGTGATGCGACCCAGCCCGTCGTGCTGGTAGCGGACCCGGCCCGCGCGGGTCAGGCGGGTGCCTGCGTAGGTGCGGGGGCCCACCGCCTCCTGGCCGGGGTGCCTCGCCGGTCGGGTTGCTTGTTGCCGATATTCAATGGCGATCGGAGCTTGTGTTGGCAGCGTGAAGTGCGTCTTCTTGTCGTGATGTCTGCTCAATCGATCCAGCCTCGAGTCACCTGACATCGCTCCTCATATCTGTTCAGCGCAGCAGGGTTTGGTCCGAGATGGTGATGTGCGGAAAGATCTGGATCTCCATCCGTCCGGTCGTGTCCTGTGTGTTGAAATCGATTGCCAGCTTGGTTGATTCGCGAGTATCGATGATTCGGAGGAGTGTTGCGCCCTCCCGGAACGATGCGAATGTGGAACCTCGCGATGCTGGGTGCCAGGTGACAGAGACGGACTTGCCGACCGTGTCGTACGAGAACTGAAAATTCTCTCCGGTTACTTCGAAAAAGTCGATTCTGCATTCGGTTTCCCCAGTGGTCACTGGCTCGACTCCGAATGCGTTCACGAATTCCTGAGGGCTCGGTGCCACGAACTCTTCGGCCATGGCTCTCCTTTGTCTTGCGGGATCTTTGGTCAGATTTATTGGGGGTTGGCTTTGGTGGGCTCCTCGGTTATGTTAGTCCACCACTTTCCTCCCTTGAAAATCACCGTTGTAAGACGTAGTGTGCCGTCGGGCGTGATCTGCCATGTCGCCTCTGCCTCTCGCATGCCCCATCTGCCCGTTATGACGGAATGTGTCTCGCCGTAGTTTCCCCATTGATTGCTGAAGGTCTTGGTGAATCCGTTCTTTGCGGCTTCCTGTAGATGTTGACGGACGTATTGACGAGAGGCTGGCGTGTCGTCGAACCCAATGCTCTTCAGCTGGTCTGCATTCTGTCTTGCCCTTGCCGAGTTGTGCTCATCTGCCTTTATGCCCTTGTTGAAGAGGTAGTTAAGCTTCCCTTCGTCAACGTAGGGGGAAAGGCCCAAGGGGTCTGACCACACGTGTGGGTTGTGGACATACGTGGCCGGGTTGGGAGCCGGTGTGAGGCCCAGGGGGTCGGGGGAGAGGTAGCGGGCGGATTCGGGGTCGTAGTGGCGGAAGTAGTTGTAGTGGAGGCCGGTTTCGGGGTCGAAGTACTGGCCGGGGAAGCGGAGGGGGGTGTAGGTGGTGCTGGAGGACGCCCAGGTTGTGATGCCCCAGAGGGTGGTTCGGGTGTGCCAGGCGAGGGTGCCTGACTCGTCTACCAGCTCTGTGGGGGTGCCTACGAGGTCGGTGATGATCGTGAAGAAGCGGGTGTCTATTGCCTCTTGTGGGGTGTCTTTGCTCAGGAGGCGTTCTGTCTGGGTCAGGGGGTGTAGGCCCTTGTGATCCCAGGTCAGCGCTATCGGGTGGGGGAAGTTCGGTGACTCTGTCGTCTGCTCGCAGAGGGTTGTGCCGTCCCAGGTGAAGGTCGTCTGCTCCTCGGTTGTCTTCTTGTCTGGGGACAGGCGTTCTTTTGATATTCGGCGGCCCAGGGGGTCGTATGCGTAGCGCCAGACCGTGCCGTCGGGGGTGGCGACCTGGGTCAGGCGGTCTTCTGGGTCCCACTCGTAGTGCCACGTGTCCGGCTTGCGGGACAGGCGGGGCTTCTGGCGGAGGACCACTCGGCCCTGCGCGTCGTGTTCGTAGCGGATCCGGCCCGCGCGGGTGATGCGGGTGCCGGTGTAGGTGCGGGGGCCTGTGGACTCCTGGCCGGGGTGGGACTCGGGCCAGGACGCCTGTATCTGGTTGCCGGCCTCGTCGTAGGCATAGCGTTCCGTCCAGTTCGCCGCGGTCACCGTTGTGACGCGGCCCGCCGCATCCAGGGTGAAGCGACGGGTGCCCGAGAGGCGGTCCTCGATCGAGGTGAGGTTTCCTTCGGGGCTGTAGGTGTAGGAGCGTTGTTGGATGGGGGTGGTCGGGGTTGCTGTCTGCTGGCTCGCCAGTCGGCCTGCCGCGTCGTATGCGTGGGTCAGCGTGAGCGTGTCGCCTATGTGCCGGGACAGTTCCCTGCCCGCCGCGTCATGGGCGAACGTGAGCCTGCGTCCGGAGGTCTGCAGTTCCGTGCGATTGCCTGCCGCGTCGTACGTCCACATGCTCGTCGCGCCCGTGGGCGTGGTGCGGCCTGTGCGGCGACCCAGTTGGTCGTACGTGTAGGTGAGTTCCCTGTCGTTCACCTTCTCCGACAGGAGTCGGCCGTGGCGGTCTCGTAGGAGGGTGAGCGTGGCGTCCGGGGAGGCAGCCACCGCCAGTTCGTCGAATACGTCGTACTCGTAGGTGGTGACTTGGCCCGCTACGTCCTTGCGGATGATCTGGCCCAGCTCGTTGCGCTCGTAGAGGATCGTTTCGCCCAGGCCGTTCGTCCGGGACTTGAGGGTGCCCGCCCGGTCGTGCTCGTAGGTCAGAGTGCGGTCGTCGAAGTCCGTTTCCGAGGTGAGGTTGCCTGCGGCGTCGTAGGAGTACGTCCAGGTCAGGCCCTGGGGGTTCAGGACCTCCGTCAGTCGGAGTTCGGTGTCGTGGGTGAACTCGTAGCGCACTCCGTCCGGGCCCGTGCGGGCCTTCAGCAGGTCGAAGTGGGTGTACTCGTGCAGGGTCACCCCGCCCGCCGCGTTCGTGTGCGTCAGGCAGTTGCCCTCGCCGTCGTACGTCCAGGACTCCGTGGTTCCGTCGGGGGCCGTTCTGCGGGACAGGCGGCCCTCGGGGGTCCATTCCAGGAGCGTCGTAGCACCGAGTGCGTCGGTGATGGCCGTCGGGCGGCCGAAGGCATCCCGGGCGTAGCGAGTTGTCCCGCCCAGGGGGTCCGTGATGGTGAGGGGGAGGCCCTTGGTGTCGCAGTGGATGGTCGTGGTGTGGCCCAGGGCGTCTGTGACCGAGGTGACGGCGCCCCTTTCGTCGTACGTGAAGTGGGTCGTTGTGCCCGTCGGGTCCGTGACGGCTGTGCGGTTGCCCTTCTCGTCGTACGACTGGCGGATCACCCTGCCGTCCGGGAGCACTGCCCTGAGGGGTTGGCCCTGGGCGTTGTGCTGGGCCGTCGAGCGGCGGCCGTCGGGACGGACGGCCGTGGTGAGGTTGCCTTCCTCGTCGTACTCGAAGCGGGTCGTCCGGCCCAGCGGGTCTGTGTGCGCGAGGAGGCGGTTGCGGCGGTCTCGTTCGTAGCGGGTGACCGCGCCGAGCGGATCGATCTCGGCCACCACCTGGTGGGCTTCGTCGATCAGGAAGCGGCGGGTGTCGCCCGAGGACGTAGTCGTGGTGGTGACACGGTGGCCGGTTTCCGGGTCTGTCTCGTCGTACGTCAGCCGCAGGGCCACGTGACCGGCCTCGCCGCCTTCCGCGACGCACCTGTCCTGATCGTCGTACGCGTAGTCGTAGCGACTGCCGTTCCGGTCCGTCCAGGACGTGACGCGGCCGCGGTCGTCGTAGGCGAAGCGCAAGGGCAGGCCAGAGGAGTTGACGACCTCGGTGAGGCGGCCGTCCGTGTAGGCGTAGCGGAGGATCTCCTGGTCCTGCCCGTCCGGTGCGCCGCCGTCCAGGTGGAGGGCGGTGATGCGGCCGTCCTGTGCGGTGAGCTTCAAGTGGTAGCCGCCGCTGTGCACGATGGACTGGGGGGTGCCCTCGGAGCCGTACTCGAAGGTGATCCAGTTGCCGTTGCGGTCGTCGATCTGTGTGAGGAGCGCGCGGGTGTCGTCCACGTCCGCGAAGTGCCGGACCTGTGCCGTGTCCGGGTCCGTGATCGTGTAGCCGTCGTCGGCGTCGCGGGTCAGTGGCCAGCGCGGGCCGTGGCTCGGGAGGGTCGGGATCCCGGGGGCGGGGTGGGGGTATGCCAGGAGGAGGCCGTCCTCGGCGACGAACACCACGCCCTCCGCGTCGATCTCCAGGCGCTGGTCCACCGTGGACGACCAGGACGGGCCGAACCAGCGGCCCACGCGGTAGTCCGACGCCACACGGCGTCGGAAGACCAGTGGCAGCACGCCGGGGAGGGTGACATCGGTCTGGGGCAGGAACATGGCGCCGGTCGCCATGTCCACGGGGTCTGTGTTGCCCTTGTTGACCGCGTCGCCGGTGCGTGACGTCCTTGGACCGTCCACGCTTTCGCGGGCCGCGCCCTTGGCCGCGGACTCGGCGCCCCGCTTCGCGGCGCCCTTCGCGCCTGCCTTGGCGATGGTCTTGATCCCGCCCGCGCCCTTGGTGCCGATGAGTTCGGGGAGCAGGCGGCCGAAGAACTCGCTCGGGTCCTTCTTGGCCGCCTCCCAGGCGGACTTCAGGGCCTGGTCGGGGTGGGCGACCGTGGTGACCAGGCCCGACAGGGTCATGTTGATGTTCTTGTAGTACTCGGCGGGGTGCGTGAGGTTGTACGCGTCGACCGGGTTCATCGAGCGGAGGAAGTTGGTGATGCCGATCGTGCCCTTGGCGACGCCGCCCGCGAGGTGCATGGCCTCGACACCCTGCGCCATGCCGTGGTCCAGGATGTTGTTGAAGGCGCGTTCCGTGGCCGACGGGTCGGGGGCGTGGCGGAGGGCCGCCTTGACCGACTCGGCCGCCTTCTTCGCCGCCTCGTCGCGGGTCTTGCGGGCGGACTTCAGGATCTCCTGGGCCTGGTCGCGCTTCCCGTCGCCCGGGTCCTCGAAGGGCGGCGGCTTCGGGAGTGGGTCGTCCGTTGTGCGGGCCGCGTTGTAGGCGTCGACCTTCTCGTTGTACGCGTCCACCGCCTTCTTGGAGTCCTGGTCGCCCTCCTTGTAGAGGTCGATCGCCTCCTTCGCCTTGCCCTGGGCCGACGTCAGGGTCTTCGCGTACGTGTCCAGGGCCGCCGCCGCGTCTCCGAACGCGTCGGCCGCGTGCAGCCAGTCCTTGGGCAGCAGCGCGAACTTCTTGCGGAACGCCTCACCCGCCTCGCCCTGCCAGTGCGAGGAGTCCAGGCTCTTCAGCGCCTGGCCGACCATGTCGAAGGCGCTCTCGAAGTCGCGGAGGTTCTTCGTCGTGTCAGTGATCCTGGCGGGTCTGCCGTGGATCAGCTCGTCGGGCTGCTCGGTCTGGCCGAGCTGCTGCTCGTCCACCTTCGCGCCGAGCGACGACGCCGTCGCGTCGCCCCAGTCCTCGACCTTGTCCGCGAGGTCGTCCGCGCCGAGCCGCTCCAGGCCGCCGCCGACCTTGTCGGTGACGTAGTCGATGCCCTCGCCTGCCTTGCGCTTCGCGCCGGAGGCGATGTTCCCGAGGCCTGTGATCAGGCCGTCCAGCGCGTCTGTCACTCGGTCTCCCAGGCTGGGCGCTTCGCTCGTTCCACTGCTTCGTCCGACGGCTTCAGAACCCCGCGCTGGGCCAGGTCGAGTGCCTCCCTCTCACGGTCGTCGACGATGCCGGCGCGGTTGAGGGAGTCGTACAGCTGGTGGTTGACGTCGTACGTCGTGTCGTTCCACGTCTGCTTCACCTCGGTGTGCGCCTCGCGGAACGAGTCGGCGCTCCAGTCCGCTCCGTCGTACGGGTTCTGCGTGCGGATCTGGTCCCAGCTCTTCGCCGTCACCTCGTCCTCGCCGGCGTTCGGGTTGCCGTTGAGGCCGTTCACGACGATCTTGAACGTGCCCTTCACGTACTGGTCCTGCTCGTGCAGCCCGCCGGCGCTCAGGCCGATGGCCGTCGCGATCCAGTTGCCGCGGTGCGTCAGGGCCCGTACGCCCCAGTCCCAGCGCCGGCAGAAGGTCCTGAACTCGGCGGCCAGCCCGTCGTGTCCCAGCTCCAGGCCGGACAGCGCCAGGTCGGCGAAGCCCCGGCCGGTCGAGGCCTCGCCGATCATGCCGAGGTCCTTGAGTTCCTGGTGCGCCTTGTTGATGCCGTCGGTGAGCGCTCTGACCACCGCCGGGGGCAGGGCGAGGTCCGGTTCCGTACTAGTCATGCCGGTCCCCCGGGTTGTCGGTCGGTACGACTGCCGAATCCGGTACGACGCCCTCGACGGGCGGGAACAGGGCGCCGTCCTCGCTGCCCGCGTCCAGCGCCACGCCTGCCGGGACGTCCAGCAGCGGCACCATGGCGTCCAGCAGCCGGGCGCCCAGCACCGTGCGGTACTGCCACTCGCGGGACGCCTCCCCGCGTGCGTGGGCGAAGCGGGCCAGGGCCTCCTCGTGGGAGAAGGCGCAGATCCAGCGGACGCCGTTCTGGTCCGCCGTCCACAGGCCGCCGTCCGGGGTGAGCGGGACGAGGACCGGAGTGCGGCGGAACTCGCCCAGGAGGGCGGCGAACTCGCGCCGGGCGGCGCTCAGGTCGTGTGGTGCGGGCTGGTCTGTGGCAGGTGCTGTGGGCGTGGGCGGGCCTGGTGGTTGCGGCTGCGGCTCCGGCGCGCCTGTCGGTTGCGGCTCCTGCTGCGGTGTGATCGCAGGCTGCTGCGGCTGCGGCTGTGTGTCCAGGTCCGCGAGCTTCGAGCGTATGGGTGGCTTGTCTCCCATGACCCTTGCACCCTCCCCGTGCTGAGTGTCTGTCGGATCATCACATGTGTGAGTTTTCAGGTGCAACGGCGGTCATGGGCGTGCCGGTGAGGTCATCTGATGGTGGGCATGGATGCTGCCTAGACTGACGAAGGGTGGCCTCGGTGGAGGGTGGTTGACGGTGCGTAAGGTGTGGATGGCCGGTGGGGTGGTCTTCGGGGCCTGTCTGAGTTTCGTCGCCTTGCTGGTGGTGGGGACCTACTCGGCCGCGGCCGGGATGTTCGGCGGGGGCGGGCCCGCCGGGGCGGGCGGGTCCGTGGGGCTGGCCAAGGGGGCCGTGCCGGCGGCGTACCAGGGGCTGGTGCAGCGGTGGGGGAACCTGTGTCCGGCCATCAACCCCGCCCTGCTCGCCGCGCAGCTGTACCAGGAGAGCGGGTGGAATCCGCGGGCCGTCAGCCATGCCGACGCCCGGGGGATCGCCCAGTTCATCCCGGGCACCTGGGCCAGTCACGGGATCGACGGGGACGGGGACGGGGACCGGGACATCTGGGATCCGGCCGATGCCATTCCGTCTGCTGCCTCCTACGACTGCGAGCTGGCCGGATACGTGCGGAAGGTTCCCGGGGACCCCACGAACAACATGCTCGCCGCCTACAACGCCGGGGCCTATCGGGTGATCAGGAGCGGCGGCGTGCCCGCGATCAGCGAGACGCAGAACTACGTGCGGATCATCCGGTCGCTGGAGAAGAGCTTCGCCCGGCCGGTCGGCCGGGTCGCGCCCTCGCGGCAGGCCGCCGGGGCCATCCACTACGCCCAGCAGAAGCTCGGCACGCCGTACCTGTGGGGCGGCGAGGGGACGGCCGCGCACGGGGGGCGGTTCGACTGCTCGGGGCTCACCCAGGCCGCGTACCGCACGGTCGGGATCGAGCTGCCGCGGGTCGCCAACGACCAGTACAACGCCGGGCCCCATCCGGGGCGGGACGAGCTGCTGCCGGGAGATCTGGTCTTCTTCTCCGATGACCTGACGGACTCTCGGGCCATCCGCCACGTGGGCGTCTACGTGGGCGGCGGCTACATGATCAACGCCCCCTACACTGGCGCCGTCATCCGCTTCGACAAGATCGACACCCCTGACTATTTCGGGGCCACCCGGGTCACCGAGGACGGCGCCAAAGCCCTGCCCCGGCGGGACACCTGACGTCGTCACTCTTCGATAACGTCATGGTGATCATTCCGTGGAGAGCGGAACGTCCTGCTCAGGCGCGGCGTTCCCAGGACTGACACTGACCGCTCGCACCGCAGTAGCAGCACAAGGCAAGGGGCCGCAGGAGATGGTGGCTGGACTCGCTTCGAACGGCTCGAACCCCGACGTCGGCCTGCTCCACGACATCAACGGGCTCGCCAGGTCGGCCCCGGCCTGGTTCGACCGCGTCATGGAGTTCGTCGGGGAGTACGGCATCCTGCTCGGGCTCGTGCTGGTGGTGGTGTGGTGCTGGTGGAGCGTGCGGCGGCGCGGGACGCTGGAGGAGGCGGCGGGAGGTGTGGCCGCGGTGGCCTGGGCGCCGCTGGCCGCGGGGATCGCGGTGCTGGTGAACGTGCCGATCCGGGGGTTCGTGGAGCGGCCGCGTCCCTTTCTGGAGCATGACCGGATCGAGGTCCTCGTGGACGGCAAGACCGACTTCTCGTTCGTGAGCGATCACGCGACCGTGGCGATGGCACTGGGAGTCGGGCTGTTCGTGGCGCACAAGCGGGCCGGGCTGGCGGCGATCGGGCTGGCGTTCGTGGAGGGCTTCTGCCGGGTGTACATGGGGGTGCACTACCCGACCGACGTGGTGGGTGGGTTCGCGCTCGGTACGGCGGTCGCACTGCTGCTGGCGCCGGTCGCGTTGGCGCTGCTGACGCGGTTGTTCACGGCGGTGGGAATGTCCGGGCGCGGAGGGCGGATCGTGCGGTCGCGGCGGGCGGGGGCGGTGGAGGCGGGGCCTCACGACCTGGCCGCGTAGGGAACGGCGCGGTGCCTCAGGCCGCTGAGGCCGGGGTCTCAGGCCGTCGAGGCGGCGGCCGTCTCGTGGGCCGTGGCGTCCGTGCGGGCCCGTTCTCTGGAGCGTCTGGCCGGGCCCGTCCAGCCGCAGGTGCAGCGGGCCAGGGCGAAGGCGCCGCGTTCGGTGGTGGTCGTCCGGTGCGCGGAGGGCGCGTCCTGCGGGTGCACGTGTCAACGGTACCGGGAATCCGCGCGCGTGACGGGGCGCCGTGAACGTCGTTAACCGGGGCGGGTGGGGGTCTCGGCAGGGTACGGCGAAGCGTGGGGCAGGCAGGCAGGCGATGGCGGTGTGGAAGCGGGTACGGCAGCTCAGGACGTTCGGGGAGCGCGCGTGCGCGGCCGCCCTGGGACTCGCGGTCACCGCGGGGCTCGCCGGGTGCTCCGCGGCGGCCGACGCCATCACCGCGCCGGGCGCGGGCCCCGCCTCCGGCGGCGCCTCGCGGGGAGTCGCCGCCCGGGCCGTGACCGTCGACGGTGACGCCGCCCGGGACGCGGTACGGGGCGTGCCGGACGCGCTCGTACGGGCCGGGACGGCCAGGGCCGAGACGGCCGTGGAGATGGCCGCGGGCGGGACACGGCTGGCCATCAAGGGCACCGGGCGCTACGACTTCCGCACCAGGCAGGGGGAGCTTCGGGTCGTCCTGCCCGGGGAGGGCTCGGCTGACGGGAGGCCGAGGCCGATCACCGAGCTGTTCACGCCGGGCGCGCTGTACATGAAGAACCGGGGCGCCGGTGTTCCCGCAGACAAGTGGGTGCGGATCGACACGGGCACCGCCCGGGACGGCAACCTCGTGACCGGCGGTGCCACCGATCCCGCCGCCGCCGCCGAGCTGCTGCGGGCCGCCCGGGCCGTCACGTACGTCGGCCAGGCCGAGGTCGCGGGCGTCCCCGTCAGCCACTACCGCGGCACCACCCACCTCGGGGACGCCGCCCGGGGCGCCGCACCCCCGGTGCGCGGCGCCCTCGCCGCGGCGGCGAAAGGGTTCGCCACGCCCACCGTGCCGTTCGACGCGTACCTCGACGACGCGGGGCGGCTGCGGAAGGTGCGCCACCGGTTCAGCTACGCGAACGAGGGGCGCGAGGTGGACGTGGCGTCGACGACGGTGCTGCACGGGTTCGGCGCCCCCGTCGCCGTACGGCTGCCGCCGAAGAAGGACATCTATACGGGGACGGTCCAGGGCTGAACACGGCTGTGGGCCTCTGGGATGGTTGTGGAATGGCCCGGACGTGTCATGCGCGGTGCGTGGTCCGCTTCCTACTCTAGGAAGCCGACATCGGCTGGAAGAGGTGAACGCACGTGGCGAAGACGCTCTGTACGACGACCGTCCAGGACCACGTGGCGTTGGCCGAGATCGAGCTGTGCGGGGAGCTGATCATCGCCGCTTCGGCGGCGGAGGGGGAGCGGCTGAGCGTCGACCTGATCGACGAGGTGCTGAACGTGACGCCGGGTGAGGGCGGGGCAGGGGCCCAGTAGTCCGGCAGCGGAGTGCGGGCGGGCGGGCGCTCGCGGGGCGGGAGGCTCAGGTGCGCATCATGCGGGCGATCGCCTTGGTGGCCTCCTCCACCTTCGCGTCGATCTCGTCGCCCCCCTTGACCGCCGCGGACGCGACGCAGTGCCGCAGGTGCTCCTCCAGGAGCTGGAGGGCGAAGGACTGCAGGGCCTTCGTGGAGGCGGAGACCTGGGTCAGTATGTCGATGCAGTAGACGTCCTCGTCGACCATCCGCTGGAGCCCCCTGATCTGGCCCTCGATCCGGCGGAGGCGCTTGACGTGCTCGTCCTTCTGGTGGTGGTAGCCGTGCACCCCGTGATCGTGGTCACTCTGGGCCGCGGTGTGCTCCGGGACCGGAAGGCCGGCCGCCTCGGTGGTCGTCATCTCGTCCTCCCGTTGTCCACAAAGGGGCATATACCCCTCGTGGGTATATGGTACCGATCCCCGCAGGATGCTGCGGGGCCGGTTCAGTTCACTGTGCCCGATGGGCGACACTGAAGAACGCCGCTTAGTCGTGGCCGGACGATGCGCCTAGCATCAGCCTGACCGAATTCCACGCACCCGAGGGATCCCACGTGCGCTTCCGTCTGACCCCCAGGGAGACGAGCTTCTACGACATGTTCGCCGCATCCGCGGACAACATCGTCACCGGTGCGAAGCTCCTCATGGAGCTGCTCGGAGCCGACACCTCGGCGCGGACCGAGATCGCCGAGCGGATGCGGGCGGCCGAGCACGCGGGGGACGACGCCACCCACGCGATCTTCCACCAGCTGAACTCCTCCTTCATCACGCCGTTCGACCGTGAGGACATCTATGCCCTCGCCTCCTCGCTCGACGACATCATGGACTTCATGGAGGAGGCCGTCGACCTCGTCGTCCTCTACAACATCGAGGAACTGCCGAAGGGCGTCGAGCAGCAGATCGAGGTCCTCGCACGGGCGGCGGAGCTGACCGCCGAGGCCATGCCGCACCTGCGGACCATGACGGACCTCACCGAGTACTGGATCGAGGTCAACCGGCTGGAGAACCAGGCCGACCAGATCCACCGCAAACTGCTCGCCCACCTCTTCAACGGCAAGTACGACGCCATCGAGGTGCTGAAGCTGAAGCAGATCGTGGATGTCCTGGAAGAGGCGGCGGACGCCTTCGAGCACGTGGCGAACACGGTGGAGACCATCGCCGTCAAGGAGTCCTGAGCCTGCTGTGGATACGTTTGCGCTGGTCGTGACCGTCGGGGTCGCGCTCTTCTTCACGTACACCAACGGCTTCCACGACTCCGCGAACGCGATCGCCACCTCGGTGTCGACCCGTGCGCTGACGCCGCGCGCGGCCCTGCTGATGGCCGCCGTCATGAACCTCGCCGGCGCGTTCCTCGGGAGCGGGGTCGCCAAGACCGTGAGCGAGGGGGTCATCGAGACCCCGCAGGGCGACAAGGGCATGGGGATCCTGTTCGCCGCGCTGGTCGGGGCGATCGCCTGGAACCTCGTCACCTGGTACTTCGGGTTGCCCTCCTCCTCTTCCCATGCGCTTTTCGGCGGCATGGTGGGGGCCGCGCTGGCCGGAGGGACCGAGGTCATCTGGGGCGGTGTCCTGGAGAAGATCGTCATCCCGATGTTCCTGTCCCCGCTCGTCGGTCTGCTGGTCGGCTATCTGGTGATGGCCGCGATCATGTGGATCTTCCGGAAGTCGGGGCCGCACCGGACCAAGCGGGGATTCCGTATCGCGCAGACCGTCTCCGCGGCCGGCATGGCGCTGGGACACGGGCTCCAGGACGCGCAGAAGACCATGGGCATCGTGGTGATGGCGCTGGTCATCGCGGATGTCGAGACCGGGGACGAGATCCCGCTGTGGGTGAAGATCGCGAGCGCGGTGATGCTGTCGCTCGGTACGTACGCGGGCGGGTGGCGGATCATGCGCACGCTCGGACGGCGGATCATCGAGCTGGACCCGCCGCAGGGATTCGCCGCGGAGACCACCGCGGCCTCCGTGATGTACACGGCGTCCTTCATGTTCCAGGCGCCCATTTCCACGACGCATGTCATCACGTCCGCGATCATGGGTGTCGGGGCGACGAAGCGGGTCAACGCGGTGCGGTGGGGAGTGGCCAAGAACATCGTTCTCGGCTGGTTCATCACGATGCCCGCGGCCGCTGCCGTCGCGGCCCTGAGTTTCTATGTGGTGAATCTGCTGTTCGGCTGATGCCTGACGGGTTCGGCTGATGCGCGGAGGCTTCGGCTGATGCCGCGGCACAGCAAAAGGGCCCGCCCCCCTCGACAGGGGGCGGGCCCTTCGTCTTACGGTGGCACCGCCATGCAGCACCGCAGACGTCTACGCGGCGGAGGCCGCATGTGCCGGTTATCCGAAGCGGCCCGAGATGTAGTCCTCGGTCGCCTGGACGGACGGGTTGGAGAAGATGCGCTCCGTCTCGTCGATCTCGATGAGCTTGCCGGGCTGGCCCACGGCCGCCAGGTTGAAGAAGGCGGTACGGTCCGAGACGCGGGCCGCCTGCTGCATGTTGTGCGTCACGATCACGATCGTGAAGCGCTCCTTCAGCTCACCGATCAGGTCCTCGATCGCCAGCGTGGAGATCGGGTCCAGGGCGGAGCACGGCTCGTCCATCAGCAGGACGTCCGGCTCCACCGCGATCGCCCGCGCGATGCACAGGCGCTGCTGCTGGCCGCCGGAGAGGCCGGCGCCCGGCTTGTTGAGGCGGTCCTTGACCTCGTTCCAGAGGTTCGCGCCCTTGAGCGAGCGCTCGACGATCTCGTTCAGCTCGGCCTTCTTGTAGCGGCCGTTCAGCCGCAGGCCCGCCGCCACGTTGTCGAAGATCGACATGGTGGGGAACGGGTTCGGGCGCTGGAACACCATGCCGACCGTGCGGCGCACGGCGACCGGGTCGACGTCCTTGCCGTACAGGTTCTGGTCGTCGAGCAGCACCTTGCCCTCGACGCGGCCACCGGGGGTGACCTCGTGCATCCGGTTCAGGGTGCGCAGGAAGGTGGACTTGCCGCAGCCGGACGGGCCGATGAACGCCGTGACGGAGCGGGGCTCGACGGTCATCGAGATGTCGTCGATAGCCTTGTGGGTGCCGTAGTACGCGGAGAGGCCGCTGACGTCGATTCGCTTGGCCATCTGAATCACTTCCAGGGTTGCTGCCGCCACTCGGCGGCAGCCGAAAATTGATGCCTTAGCGGCCGGTCTTCGGGGCCTTCCAGCGGGCGATGCCGCGGGCCACCAGGTTGAGGATCATGACGAAGGCGATCAGCACCAGTGCGGCGGCCCAGGCGCGGGCCACGGCGGCGTCGGTGCCGACGGCGTACTGCTCGTACACATAGAGCGGGAGCGACGCCTGAGCGCCTTCGAACGGGTTCGGGTTGATCAGCTTCGTACCGAAGACGAGGAGCAGCACGGGGGCCGTCTCGCCGGTGATACGGGCGACCGCGAGCATGACGCCGGTGGTGATGCCGCCGATCGCGGTCGGCAGAACCACCTTGATGATCGTCTTCCACTTGGGGACGCCGAGCGCGAGGGAGGCCTCGCGCAGCTCGTTCGGGACGAGCTTCAGCATCTCCTCGGTGGAGCGGACGACGACCGGCATCATCAGGATGGCCAGCGCCATCGAGCCGGCGAAGCCGGAGGGCCCGAAGCCCAGCAGCAGGTTCCAGGTGGCCAGGATGAACAGACCCGCGACGATGGACGGGATGCCCGTCATGACGTCGACGAAGAAGGTGACGGCCTGGGCGAGCCTGCCCTTGCCGTACTCGACCAGGTAGATCGCGGTCAGCAGACCGATCGGGGCGGCGATGACGGCCGCGATGAGCACCTGCTCGATGGTGCCGAGCAGGGCGTGGTAGACGCCGCCGCCGGTCTCGGCGTCGAGGACGCCGTTCATCGAGTGGGTGAGGAAGTAGCCGTCGAGGACCACCACGCCCTTGCTGACCGTCACCCAGGCGAGGGAGGCCAGCGGGACGACCGCGAGGATGAAGCAGACCCAGACGACGCTGGTGGCGACGCGGTCCTTGGCCTGGCGGGAGTTCTCCACCCTGGCCGTGATCGCGTACGTCGCGGCGACGAAGAGCAGGGCGGACAGCAGGCCCCACTGGACGCGGCTCTCCCAGCCGGCGGCCAGGCCGATGCCGCAGCCGGCGGCGACGGAGCCCACGGCGATCACGGCCGGGGCCCAGCGCGGCATGCGGGCGTGGGAGAGGGGGGAGACGGGGTGCACGGAGGAGGGCGCCTCACGCTGGATGGTCTGGCTGCTCATGCTGCGCCCCTCTTCTTCGCTTCTCCGCCCTCGCGGCGCGCCTGTCCGGCTTCCGTGGTCTGCGGCCCCGTGGCCGTGCGTACGCCGCTCACGAGTTGGCCCCCGAGTACTCCTTGCGGCGCGCGATGATCCACCGGGCGGCGCCGTTGACCAGCAGCGTGATGACGAAGAGGACGAGACCGGAGGCGATCAGCGCGTCCCGGCCGAACTCGTCGGCCTCGTTGAACTTCGCGGCGATGTTCTGGGCGAACGTGCCGCCGCCCGGGTCCAGCAGGTGGCCGGAGATGATGAAGCTGGGCGAGAGGACGACCGCGACGGCCATCGTCTCGCCGAGCGCACGGCCGAGGCCCAGCATGGAGGCGCTGATGATGCCGGAGCGGCCGTACGGCAGCACCGACATGCGGATGGTCTCCCAGCGGGTCGCGCCGAGGGCCAGTGCGGCCTCCTCGTGCATGCGCGGGACCTGCTTGAAGATCTCGCGGGTGACGTTGGTGATGATCGGCAGGATCATGATCGCCAGCAGGATGCCGACGGTGAACATGTTCCGGGCGAGGCCCTCACCGGACTTGTCGAAGATGTACGTCCAGCCCATGTACTGGTCGAGCCACTTGTTGAGGCCGTCCAGGTAGGGAACGAGGAAGATCGCGCCCCAGAGGCCGTAGATGATGCTCGGCACGGCGGCGAGCAGGTCGACCACGTACGCGAGGGGCGCGGCGAGCTTGCGGGGCGCGTAGTGCGAGATGAACAGCGCGATGCCGATGGCGACCGGCACGGCGAGGGCCATGGCGATGACCGAGCTGACGATCGTGCCGAAGGCGAGGACGGCGATGCCGAAGACCGGCGGGTCGCCGGCCGGGTTCCACTCGGAGGTGGTGAGGAAGTTCCCCTCGTTCCGGGAGAGCGCGAGGACCGTGCGGTAGGCGAGGAAGGCCGCGATCGCGGCCATGATCACCAGCAGGGTGATGCCGGAGCCGCGGGACAGGCCGAGGAAGACCTTGTCGCCGGCGCGGGCGGCAGTGCTGCTCTTGAGGGCTGTCGGTTCGCCCCCGGGGGGCGGTGTGGAGCGGGTGGGTGTGGCTGTGGCCATCGTGTGTCTTCTCCGGTCTGCGGAGCGGCCTTGCGCGCTGAGGCGGGGCTGCTCCTGGCGGCGGTGCACCGGATGCGGGGCCGGACCGGTTCGCTCTGGTGCGGCGGTGGTCCGGCCCCGTCGGGGTTCGCTACGAGAGGGTCGGGACGATCTCGCGGATCTTGGTCGCGATCTCGGCCGGGATCGGGGCGTAGCCGGCGTCGGCGAGGACCTTCTGGCCGTCCTCGCTGATCGTGTAGTTGAGGAACGCCTTCAGGGTCGGCAGGGTCTCCGCCTTGTTGCCCTTGTCGCAGGGGATCTCGTACGTGACGAGGACGATCGGGTAGGCACCCTCGGCCTTCGTCGCGTAGTCCAGCTCCAGGGCCAGGTCGTTGCCGGTGCCCTTGACCTTGGCGGCGGCGATGGCCTTGGAGGCGTTGTCCGTGGTGGCCTCGACCGGCTGGGCGGCGCCGGTGTTCAGCTTGACGGTGCTGATCTTGTTGGCGTCGGCGTAGGACAGCTCGAAGTAGCCGATGGCGCCGTTGGTGTCCTTGACGGCGGTCGCGACACCGGAGGAGCCGTTCGCGGCCTGGCCGCCCTTGGCCAGCCAGGACTTCTCAGCCTCGTACTTCCACTCCTCCGGAGTGGCGGCCTTGAGGTACTTGGCGAAGTTCTGGGTGGTGCCCGACTCGTCGGAGCGGTGGAAGGCCTGGATCGCGACGTCCGGGAGCTTGACGCCCGGGTTCAGCTTGGCGATCGCCTCGTCGTTCCACTTGGTGATCTTCGAGTCGAAGATCTTGGCGAGGGTCGGGGCGTCCAGGACGAGGCTGTCGACGCCGTCCAGCTTGTAGCCGATGGCGACGGGGCCGCCGACCATCGGGAGGTTGATGCCCTTGCCGCCGTCCTTGCAGATCTTCTGCGACGCGGCGACCTCGTCCTCCTTCAGGGCGGAGTCGGAGCCCGCGAAGGCGACCTGGCCCTGGGTGAACTTGGTGATGCCGCCGCCGGAGCCGATCGACTGGTAGTTGATCTCCACGCCCTCGCACGCGGCCTGGAAGTTCTTCACCCACAGGTCCATGGCGTTCTTCTGCGCGGAGGAGCCCGCCGCGAGGAGCTGGCCCTTGGCGTCGCCGCAGTCGATGTCCGACGCGGCGGCGGCGCTCTTCCGCTCGCCTTCGGGGTTGGCGGTGTTGTCGTCCGAGCCACACGCCGTGAGGACCAGGGCGCCGGACACAACGAGGGCACCGAGCGCGGTGGCGCGAAGCCCAGTCTTTCGGTGAAGCTTCACTTTCGGGTGTTCCTTCCAGTAGCCGCCGGCCTGGGAGCCCGCGAGCCGATGCCTGCGGGCCGTTTGTACGACGGCGTGTGTCGGGGTGGGTGGAGACCCGTGGGCCGGGTCACCGTGCACGGCCGAAATTAGGCAGATCAGGTGAAGCCGTCGACGGGGGGAAGTGAACGGCAGGTGAACCATGCCGGAAGGCGCGGTGTGGTGCGGCGTGGTCTGTCCGCGGGACGGCCCGTGACCTGCGGGGGTGCGCGACGGCGCCCCCGGCGCCGAGAGGCGCGGGCCCGTGGGGCGGGGTCCGGACGGGAAGGGGCGGGGTCCGGACGAGGCCGCGGCGGATCAGATATTCGGAGCAGATCAGATAGTCTGAACTCATGAAGCTGATGACGGCCTCCGAGGCATCCCGGAACTTCGCGTCCGTACTGGACATGGCCGAGCACGGCGAGACCATCGTGATCACGCGCGGTGGGCGACGGCTGGCGCTCATAGGGCCTGCGCCCGTCGCCAATGGCGGCGACCTCGCGGATGCCCTGGCCGCGTGGCGCGAGCGTCATCCCGGCGACGACCCCGCCTTCGAAGCCGACGTCCTCGGTGCGCGGGACCTGCTGGCCGAGGAGGACCCGTGGCGCGACTGATCCTCGACACCGGTGTCCTCGTCGCCGCCGAACGCGGAAAGCTCGACCTCGCTCCTCTCCGCGACCACGACATGGTCATCGCGGCCGTCACGGCGGCGGAGCTGCTGACCGGAGTGGAGCGTGCCGACACCCGCGAGCGGCGCGAACGCCGCCAGGGGTTCGCGGACCTGGTGTTCGCCACGGTGCCGGTGGAGGACTACACGCTCGAAGTGGCCCGCGTACACGCCCGGATGCTCGCGCACACCCGGCGGCTCGGCGAGCCGCGCGGGGCTCATGACCTGATGATCGCGGCGACCGCCGTCGCGACCGCCAGGTCCGTCCACAGCCTGGACGGCGAGGCCGGGTTCGGGGAGCTCCCCGGGGTGCGGCTGTTCAGCGGCCCTGGCCCGAGGCGGTGACAAGGGCCCGGATCAGCGGCCTGTCCTGGGGGTGGCTCAGGCGGGACTCGGCCTGGTCCGGGGGAAGCCATGCCACCCGGTCCACCTCCTTGTTCCGGGTGAACGTGCCGCCCGTGGCCTCGGCCGACCAGTATGTGACCTCCTTGGGGCGGCCCTTCGCCGTGTAGTGGGTGGTGGCCAGGCGGGGCCCCGGGGCGCAGGTGTGGCCGGTCTCCTCCAGGACCTCGCGGAGGGCCGCCTCCAGGAGGCTTTCGCCCTGTTTGAGCTTGCCTTTCGGCAGTGACCAGTCGTCGTACCGCGGTCTGTGGACCAGGCAGATCTCCACGGTCCCGTCGTCCTTGTTCCTCCGCCACAGCACGCAGCCCGCCGCCCGCACCGGCTCGCCGGTCACCTCGTCGTCACCGCCGTCCGGACCCAGGCGCGGTGGAAGGCGTGGCGGGCCGCCTCCACCTCGTGGCGCTGGTCCGCGTGGAGCACCCCCAGGGCGTACGCCGTGGCCGGGGCGATCCGGGGCGTGCGGGCCGCAGTCCCCGCGGCTGCCGCCGCCTCCGCCGCGTCCCGGTGCCGGTCCAGCGCCGCCCCCGCCTCGTACAGCTCGGGCGCCGGGGCGGACCGCACCTCCTGGGCGTACCGGTGCAGCCGCAGCAGCAGCCGTGTCTGGTGCCACGGGCCGTCCTGGTGCTCGCCCCCCACCGCGGGTGCCATCGGCAGCGCCCGGACCGCCTCCAGCAGACGCCGCTCCACCACCTCCGCGGGCGCGGCCAGCACCTCCGGGTCCCGCGACGTCGCCGCCGGGCCCAGCGGTACCTCAGACGCCAGCAGCGCCACCGCGTCCGCCACCGCGTGGAACCGCGCCGAGCCGAGGGCCTGGAGCGCCGCGGAGTGGGCCCTCGTACGGGCCAGGGTCAGCTGCCGCTCCAGCAGCGCGCCCGCCTTCGCCGCGCCGAGCCGCAGCGCCTCACCGCCCCCGCCCGCGGCCCCGGCGGTCCCGGCGGTCCCGCCCGCGGCCCGGGGCGGCGGCACCGTCCGGGGCTCGTCCGCGCCGGTCAGCCGGGACAGCGCGTCCATCAGCCGGACGAGCCGTGACGTGCAGGCCTGCTCCTGCGCCAGCGTCCCGGACAGCCAGGCCAGCTCCGCGCGCAGCCCGTCCGCCCACGCCCCGTCCAGCAGCGGCCGGAAGGTGTGCAGCGTCGCACTGATGCGGCGGGCGGCGGCCCGCAGCGCCCGGGTCGCCTCCTCCATGCCGGACATGTCCGTTCCGTTGCTCTCCGTGTGCAGGCGGAGGGCGCGCAGGAAGTCGTTGGCGCGGGCGTGGAGGTAGGGCGCCACCACCTCGCCCGCGGGCGGTGCCGGAGCTGGGGCGATGACGACCTCGTCGTCATGGTTTGGCACGTCGGCGCCTCCGGGCGTCTATGAGCATCTCCTGGACATGTCGCAGCGGCTGGCCCTCCCCGTCCGTCGCGTGCCGGGTCCAGTTGCCGTCCGGGCCGAGATGCCAGGAGGACGTGGTGTCGGCCATGCCGGTTTCCAGCAGGCGGTTGAGGGCCGCGCGGTGCGCCGGGTCGACGACCCGTACGAGCGCTTCTATCCGGCGGTCGAGGTTGCGGTGCATCATGTCCGCGCTGCCCAGCCACACCTCCGGCTCACCGCCGTTCGCGAACGCGAAGACCCGGGAGTGTTCGAGGAAGCGGCCGAGCACCGAACGGACCCGGACGTTCTCGGACAGCCCGACGACGCCGGGGCGCAGCGCGCAGATGCCGCGCACCCAGATGTCGACCGGCACGCCCGCCTGCGAGGCGCGGTAGCAGGCGTCGATGACCGCCTCGTCGACCATCGAGTTGACCTTGATCCGGACGGAGGAGGGGCGCCCGGCCTTGTGGTGGGTGATCTCCCGGTTGATGCGGGACACCAGCCCGTCGCGCAGCGACTTCGGGGCGACCAGCAGTCGCCGGTACGTCTCGCGGCGCGAGTAGCCGGACAGCCGGTTGAACAGGTCGGACAGGTCCGCGCCCACCTGTGGGTCGGCGGTCAGCAGGCCCAGGTCCTCGTACAGGCGGGCCGTCTTCGGGTGGTAGTTGCCGGTGCCCACGTGGCTGTACCGGCGCAGCAGCTCGCCCTCCTGCCGCACGACGAGGGAGAGCTTGCAGTGGGTCTTCAGGCCGACCAGGCCGTACACCACGTGGCAGCCGGCCTCCTCCAGCTTGCGCGCCCACTTGATGTTGGCCTGCTCGTCGAAGCGGGCCTTGATCTCGACGAGGACGAGGACCTGCTTGCCGGACTCGGCGGCGTCGATCAGTGCGTCCACTATCGGGGAGTCGCCGGAGGTGCGGTACAGCGTCTGCTTGATCGCGAGGACGTCGGGGTCCGCCGCGGCCTGCTCCAGGAAGGCCTGGACCGACGTCGAGAAGGAGTCGTACGGGTGGTGCAGCAGCACGTCCCGCTCGCGCAGCGCCGCGAAGATGTCGGGCGCGGAGGCGGACTCGACCTCCGCGAGGTCCCGGTGGGTGCCGGCCACGAACTTCGGGTACTTCAGCTCCGGCCGGTCCTGCCCGGCTATCCCGAACAGCCCGGTCAGGTCCAGCGGCCCGGGCAGCGGGTAGACCTCGGCGTCGGACACCTTCAGCTCTCTGACCAGCAGGTCGAGGACGTACGGGTCGATGGACTCCTCCACCTCCAGCCGTACGGGCGGGCCGAAGCGGCGCCGCATCAGCTCCTTCTCCAGGGCCTGGAGCAGGTTCTCGGCGTCGTCCTCCTCGACTTCCAGGTCCTCGTTCCTGGTCACCCGGAACATGTGGGTGGCCAGCACCTCCATGCCCGGGAACAGCTCCTCCAGGTGCGCCGCGATGACGTCCTCCAGCGGGACGTACCGCTGCGGCGAGGCCTCCAGGAAGCGGGACAGCAGCGGGGGAACCTTCACGCGTGCGAAGTGGCGGTGTCCGGAGACCGGGTTGCGCACGACGACGGCGAGGTTGAGGGAGAGCCCGGAGATGTACGGGAAGGGGTGGGCCGGGTCGACGGCCAGCGGTGTCAGGACCGGGAAGATCTGCTGCCGGAACAGGGTGAAGAGCCGCGCCTGCTCCTTCTCGGTCAGATCGGGCCAGCGGACCAGGTGGATGCCCTCGTCGGCCAGTGCCGGGGCCACGTCCTGCTGGAAGCAGGCGGCGTGCCGGGCCATGAGTTCCCGGGACCGGGTCCAGATCAGCTCCAGCACCTCGCGCGGCTGGAGCCCGGACGCGGAGCGGGTCGCCACGCCGGTCGCGATGCGGCGCTTCAGGCCGGCGACCCGGACCATGAAGAACTCGTCCAGGTTGGAGGCGAAGATCGCCAGGAAGTTCGCCCGTTCGAGGAGCGGGGTCGTCGGGTCCTCGGCCAGCTCCAGGACGCGCTCGTTGAACGCCAGCCAGCTGCGCTCCCGGTCCAGGAACCGGCCCTGGGGCAGTTCGGTGTGGGTGGCGCTCTCGGCCGCGTAGGCGTCCTCCATGTCCGCGGCCAGGTCGGGTTCCAGCTCGGGAAGCTCCGGCGCGGAGAGGGTGCGCGGCCGGTGTGCGGCGATGGCCCCGACGGGGTGCTCGACCGAACGGCCGGATGCGGTGCTGTCGCCGGTCGCGGCGGGCGCGCCGGACCCGGACGTGCCGGTCTTGCCGCTCTTGGCGGTCTTGCCGGTCTTCCCGGACGCGGCGGACCGCCCCGGCTCGGCGGACTGGGCGGTGGCGGACGACGGGTGGTGCTGGGCGGCGACCGGGACCTCGGCGGGCTGCTGGCTCATGGCACCATTCTTCCGCGCGGAGGGCTGGTCAGGCGCGTCGGAGCGGGCCGTGAGTGCGGACACGGCGGCTTCATTGGCCGAGCGTCGCAAGCGCGTCTGAATGATCGGTAACGAGGACATGACGTCCAGGGGGCTGGTGTGGTGGAGAGGCTGGAGATCGAAAGCTTCCTCGTCCTCGCCGGAGAACTGCACTTCGGGCGTACCGCCGAGCGCCTGTTCGTCTCCCGGGCCGCCCGGATCGGCCAGCCGGTCCGGAAGCCGGAGCGGCGGTCGGCGCCCCGCTGTTCGAGCGCACCGGCCGCACGGTCGGGCTCACGTCCCTGGGCAGTCAGCTCATCGGGCCCGCGACGGCCGTGTCCTCCGGGCGTCCGGTCCGACGCCGTGTTTCGCGGACCCGTGTCCGGGTGGTAGCCGTCCGGCCGGCAGACTGAAGCCCGGTGCGGCCGGTGGGTCTGGGGGCCGGACCCGGGGCGGTGCGACGAGACGCGGGGGGCGAGGGTTCGTGCGTGACGAAGCCATGCGGGTGTGGGTGAGCGACCAGCAGGTCGTCTGCCCGTTCTGCCGTTTCGACCAGTTCTGGGAGCGGGAGATCAAGCTCAACACGGCCGGGATGTCGTTTCTGGGGCTGGACTGGGCCAACAAGTCCGCGACCGGTCTGGTCTGCGCCCAGTGCGGGCGGATCGAGATGTTCCTGGGGGCGCAGATCGAGTTCCAGCGGGTCTGAGGCGGCGCCCCGCACCGCGACGCCGCTCTCTCCGCCACCAGGAGCGGAGAGAGCGGCGTGGCGGGGCCGGCGGGCCGTCAGATGGCCGGTCGGTAGAAGAAGGTCTTGCGGCGTTCGATCTTTCCGTCACGTACCAGGTACGTGTCCGCGAAACCCTCGTCCAGCGACGTGCCGTCCCTGCTGACGCCCTGGAAGCGGCCCCAGCAGGCGGCGGCGCCGAGGCTGCCCGTCACCTGGTCCACCTCGTGGCGCCCCTCGGTGATGATCCGCTCGTGCTCGTAGAACGTGCGGATCCTGTCCAGACCCTCCAGCGCCGGATATCCGGGGCGTTCGTAGACGGCGTCCTCCGTGAGCACGTCACCCAGCTCGTCCCACGAGCGCGAGTCGATCACCTGGAACAGCCGGGCCACCAGGGAGTCGGCGGTCACCGGGGTGTATGTCGGCATGGTCACGTCGTCCTTGCTCCTTGGTCGTCGGGGGGGAAGGGGAGGCGGAGGCGCCTCTCTTCAGGAGGCCTCCGCCCGTGCCTTCTCGAAGGCCACGGCCAGGCGGGCCACGGCCTCGTGGCGCTGCTCCTCGTCGAGCGTGGCGAAGGACAGCCGCAGGGAGCGGGTGCCGTCCTGTTCGATGCAGAAGGGCGTGCCCGGCACGATCGCCACTCCCTCCGCGCGGGCGTGGGCGTGAAGGCGGTCCGAGGTCACGCGGGGATCGTCGACGGAACACCAGAAGAACAGGCCGCCGCGCGGCTCGTCGAAGGCGATCCACGGCAGCCGCCGGCGCAGCAGCGACGCCGTCGTCCGGGCCCTGTGCCCGTACAGGGACCGCAGCCGGTCCAGGTGGGCGGGGAGGAAGGCCGGGTCGGACAGCAGCTCGGCCACCACGTACTGGCCGAGGCTGTTGGTCTGCAGGTCGCAGGACTGCTTGGCGGCCGACAGTTCACCGAACAGCCCCTCGGGGGCGACCAGCCCGGCCACCCGCAGCCCCGGGCAGAGCGTCTTCGAGAGGCTCATGAGCCGCACCACCCGGCCGCTGTGGACGTCCACCGACGGCAGTCGCCCGCCGGTGAAGGCCAGATCGCCGTACGGGTCGTCCTCGGCCACCAGGAACCCGTACCGCTCTGCCAGCGCGGCGAGGCGCCGCCGCCGTTCCTCGGAGAGGACGCCCCCCGTCGGGTTGTGGAACTGGGGAACCACATAGACCAGTTTCGGCCGCTCGCCCGCGGCGAGCCGCTCTTCGAGCACGTCGACGCGCATCCCCTCCCGGTCGGTGGGGACGGGCAGCAGCCGGGCCCCGGCGCGGCGGAAGAGCTGTACCGCGCCCAGGTATCCGGGGTCGTCCAGGGCCACCGCGTCGCCCTCGTCGAGCACCGTCCTGGCCAGCAGGTCGAGCCCCTGCTGGCTGCCCGAGGTGATCAGCACCCGTTCCGGCCCCACCGGTGCGCCCGTCTCCCCGGCCCGGACCGCCAGGGCGCGCCGCATCTGCGGGACGCCCTCGCTCGGGGCGTACTGGAGGGCGGCGGTGGCGGAACGGGCGAACACACGCTCGGCCGCCGCGGAGAGCCGGTCCGTGGGGAAGCTGTCCGGTGCCGGAATGCCCCCGGCCATGGACAGGACGCCGGGAGTGTTCGCCGCCGCCAGGATCCGGCCGATCGCGTCGGACCGGCCCCAAGCCGTCCGCCGCGCCAGCAGCCCGCCGAAGCCGGCTGCCGTGCCCCCGCCCCCGCCGTCCGCCGCGTGCGGAGCTGCCTCGCAGCCGTCCGGGGCGCCTTTGCCGGTGCTGTCCGTCGTGCCTCGGGCTCCGCCCGCGTCGGCTGTGGGCCGTTCCGGGCCGAAGCCGTTCGTCGCGCCTCCGCCGCCGTCTGTCACATCTCCGCCCTCGCCTCGGCCGTCGCGGGCCGTGCGCCGATCTGCGGGGGGAAGTCCTTCAGCCGCCACACCGGGGAGGCGAGCACCACCAGCACGGCCGACAGGAAGGCTCCCGCGGTGACGAACAGGGTCTCGCGCAGACCGATCACGTCCCCGAGCCAGCCGCCGATCAGTGCGCCGAGCGGCAGGGTGCCCCAGGAGACGAAGCGGTATCCCGCGTTCATCCGGCCGAGCAGCTCGTCCGGGGTGATCGACTGGCGGAGGCTGATGACGTGGATGTTGGCGATCGTGCCGCCCGCCCCGATCATGGCGAACGCGAGCACGAACAGCGCCAGCGAACCCGGCGAGCCGTTCGCCGGGGCGAGCGGAATGATCACGGGTGCAAGGCAGCACAGCAGCAGTGCGGTCAGGATGGCCGCACCGAGACCGAGAACCTGCTTCAGCTGCCGGGCCACCAGCGAGCCGGCCAGCGAACCGACCGCTCCGGTGCCCAGCAGCAGCCCGATCATGCCGGGAGACAGCTCAAGGCGCCGGGCCGCGTACAGCACGAACACCGTCTGCAGCGACATCCAGCACAGGTTGTACAGCCCCGACTGGAGCGCGCAGGCGCGCAGGTGCGCGCTGTCCCAGATGATCCGCACGCCGTCCCCGACGCTCTTCCACAGCCCGGTCTGCCGCTCGGGCGGGGCAGGCTGCGGCTCGGGCCGCCGGATCGTCACGAGGGTGATCACGGAAACCAGGTAGGACACGCCGTTGATGAGCAGCGCGAACGGCGCGGTGACCCAGCCGATCAGCAGGCCCGCCAGCCCCGGCCCGCCGATCTGGGCCAGTGAACTGGTGCCCTGCAGCTTGCTGTTGCCCTCCACCAGGTGTTCTTTGCCGATGAGGGTCGGCAGATAGGACTGGTAGGCCACGTCGAAGACGACGGTGAGCGCTCCGATGAACAGCGCGGCCACGTACACGAACTCGATGCGCAGCAGGTCCAGGACGGCGAGCAGCGGCACCGCGGTGACAAGCAGTGCCCGCACCGCGTTGGCCATGATCATCAGCGGGCGCCGCCGGACCCGGTCCACCCATACGCCGACGAGCAGGGTGACCAGCAGGAACGGGGCGTAGGAGGCGGCGTTGACCAGACCCACCTGCGAGGAGCTGGCCTCCAGGGCGAGCACGGCGGTCAGCGGCAGGGCCAGCAGGGTGACCTGGGCGCCTACCTGGGAGATCGCCTCCCCGGTCCAGAACTTCATGAACTCGGCGTCCCGCCAGAGCGCGCCGCCCCTCCGCGTCCCCGGCGCGCCCGCCGCGGGTGCCGCCTCGTCCGGGGTCTCCTTGGTGCCGGAGCCGCTCACCGGGCCTCCGCCTCTCCGTCGGCGGCCTCGGCAACGTGGAAGGCACAGCCGATCTGGGCACCGCGCAGCATGGAGACGATGCCCACCGCCGGGTCGGTGACCCCGCGGGCCAGGGTGCCCGCGTACCGGCCGTCGACCATCAGCGTGCCGTAGGCGACGGCCATGTCCTCGGTGGTGACGCCGTCGTCGGACAGGAAGCGCTCGACGGTCGGCAGCAGCCGCTGCTGGAGCACGAACGGGCCGTCGACCGCCTGCTGCAGCCGCTCCACCCACTCCTTCTGGCCGGTGGTCCAGCCGGGGGTGACGCCGACCCCGCCGTAGAGCAGCGTGGGCTTGAGGACGAGCCGGTCCTTGTTGGCGACCGCGTACGGCAGCAGGTCGATCCGCTCGCCGTCCATGGTGACCTTCTCGTCACGTACGAAGCGGGTCCAGGGCAGGATGCGGTCGACGAGGGCGCGCTCCTCCTCGGTGAGGGACGCGCGGTTGCGCTCGTCACTCAGCATGGCCAGGCTGCCCTTGTTGCCGTACAGCTCGCAGTCGAGCGGCGCGAACAGCTCGACGCCGCCCGCCTCGACGGCGTCCAGGAGCGGGTTGACCAGCTCGTACGTGCGGGGCTCGTCCGGCATCTCCCCGGGCAGGAACATCCGGTACACGACGTCCACCCGGCGGCCCTGGTACAGGACCCGGCCGTCCTCGTACGTGAAGTCGCCCAGGTGGCAGACGACCGGCTCGAAGCCGAGCGCCTCGAAGGCGGGAACCACGAACTCCATCCAGCACCTGGAGTTCTCGAAGCCGTCGGGCCAGTCGGTGATCGCGAGCAGCGGGCGCTCGATCCCGGCCAGTGACGGAGCCTGACGGCGCAGCACGTCCGTGATGCGGGCGAGCGGGTCGGGATGGACGAGGTTCTCCTCGGCCGCGAACGCCGCGAACTCCTCGTCCCCGACCAGCGCGCGAGCGAACTCGCCCATCTGCCAGCCGCCCAGTGAGGAACCGGTGTTGAGTTCCATCACCCGGAACCCGCCGGTCTCGCGGTACAGGTCGGCGCGGGAGAGCGGTGCCAGCTCCGGGGAGGCGCCGCGCAGCACCAGTTCGGTCTGGGTCCCGCTCATGCCCACCGCACGGGCGAAGGCCCGCAGGTCGCCGTCGAAGAGCCGGTGCGGCACGGCCTTCAGCAGCTCGAACAGGCCGTTCAGATCGCGCTCCAGTCCGGCCACGTCCTCGGCACTGAGGAACACGGGCCGGTTGAGGCCCTCGCCGCCGCCGGCGCCGTAGCGGAACCACTCCACCCCGCGCACCCCCGAGACCGTCATGCGACGGGCCGTGCGCTCGTGGTCGAAGAAGCGCCGGGTGACGGGGTTCTCCACACGGGCGCCCAGCCTGTGCGCCTCCGCCCCGGTCACCTCGACGCGGGAGCGGCCCTCCGCCCGGTCCAGGGTCCCGCGGGTGTCGGCCGGGGTGTCCCCCACAGCGAGGAGCGCCCCGTAGCGCGGTGTCAGGCCGCGCGGCGGGAGCTGGAGCTCGTCGCCGGGCGCGGCCAGCGCGAACGACTCGGCCAGGCCGTCGGCCTCGCTCGGCTCGGGCAGCACGACCCGGTCGACGGTGCCGTCGTGGGCCGGGTACAGGAAGCGGATCTCGGCGCTCAGGGAGCGGGTGGGGGTGAGGTCGGGGGTGCGTTCGAAGGCGATCTCGGCAGCGGCGCGGGCGAGGTCGACGCCGGTGGCGAGCTGGTGCAGATGCGGGATGAGGTCGCCGCCGAGCCGTCCGTTCAGCTCGATCAGGCGCGGGCCGTCAGGGCTGAGGCGCACCTCGGTGTGGGTGACGCCGTAGTCGACGCCGACCGCCCGGTGGGCGCTCCGGACGAGTTCGGTGACCGCGTCCGCCCACGGCTCGTGCTGCCAGGCGGTGACGAGGTGGCCGACCTCCTCGAAATACGGGTGGGGGCCGAGTCGCTTGCGGGCCACGCACACCGGGGTGGCGGTGCCGTCCACCACGACGCTGTCGATGCTCAGTTCCGGCCCCTCGACGAACTCCTCGACCAGAACGGTGTCGGCCGTTCCGGCGCCCTGGAGCCGGCTGCCGTGCGCGAGCTGGTAGGCCCTGCGCAGCTCGTCGGCATCCCGCGCGATCATGACGCCGAAGCTGCCGCCGAGAGTGCGGGGCTTGACGACGACGGGGAACCCGATGGACTCCGCGGCGGCCAGCGCCTCGTCCTCGCTGGTCGCGGGAGCGTGCCGGACGGCGGCCATTCCCGCGGCCTCGAACGCCTGGCGGGCGGCGTACTTGTCCCGGCAGATCCGGGCCGCGGCCGGGTCCATGGCCCGCAGCCGCAGCTTGGCGGCCACCGCGGAGACGGCGGTGAGCGACCATTCGTCCCAGGTGAGCACGGCCGCTTCGGCCACCTCGCCGCGCAGGTCCGCGACGGCGGGGAACAGCTTGGCGGCGTCCGTGGTGTCAGCGATCCGATGGGTCTCGACGTACCGGGCCTGCCAGGTGGGCGCCTCGGGGGCGACGAGCGTGACCTCGTACCGCGCGGCGAGCGAGGCGAGGGCGTACTCGCGGTACTGGCGTATGCGGCTGCCGACCAGGATGACGCGCGGGCGTTCGGGGGTGTTGACGGACACGGTGGGTTCCTTTCCGGATCGGGGCCTCTGTGGCCGGCCCCGTGAAGACAGGTGGTTCGGGCGGTGCGCGGTCATGCCTCGTCGTGCGGGTCCAGCGGTGCGCAGGTCAGCCGGAAACCGTCGGCGGCGGCCCTGACGGCCTGCTCCACGGCGGCGGTGGACGGGCCGCGGAACCGGAACCGGGTGCCCACGTGCTCGTAGCCGCCGGCCTGCGGCACCTTCTCGCCCACGGGGACGTGCAGGACCGCGTACGGCGCCAGACCCTCGGGCGGTGGCACCGTCCACCCGGCGCTCTCCACCAGGCAGGGAGCGGGCAGCGGCAGTGGCAGCAGCAGATAGCCGCCGACCTCGCCGGTCTTCGGCGCGGGCAGCACCGGCGCGCGGCCGAGCTGGATGTCGGCCGCCGCCGCCATGAGGTCGACGCCGTGCACATCGCGCCAGGTGAAGGGGATCTCCCCGCCGCCCACCCGGGCTCCGCACTCCAGGAAGACCAGGGAGGGACCACCGTCCGGGCCGTCGGTGACGAAGGCCTCCAGGTGGAACACCCACGGGCGCCTGCCGCCCAGCGCGGGCCCGACGGCGGTCGCGAACCTCTCCACGGCCGCCAGCAACGCGGGGTCGTCCTCCTCGACCGAGCCCAGCCAGCTGCCCTGGGTGAAGTCGGCGCAGGTGCCGCCCACATAGCGGGAGGCGGTCCAACCGCCGAGCGTGCCGCCCTCCCAGAGACCGTCGATGTGCAGGATCGGCGCGTCGACGTACGACTGGACGAGGTGCGGCTCCGCCGCCAGGTCCGCGGCCAGGGAGGGCGACCGGTCCAGGTCGGCCTCCGAGTCCAGCCGTACGACGCCACGGCTCGCCGTCCCCCGGCGCGGTTTGACGACCAGGGGCCAGCCGTGGGCGCGGCCGAACTCCCTGACCGCCTCGGGGGAGGGAGCGGGTGCGAAGCCGGGCACGGCCAGCCCGGCCGCGGCGGCGGTCCGGCACATCAGCAGCTTGTCGCGGAAGACCGCCAGCTCCTCGGGGGTCTGCCCGGGGACGCCGAACTCCTCGCGGAGCAGGGCCGCCGTGTCCAGGTCGCCCTCGTTGAGCGCGATCAGCCGCTGCGGGGCGCCGAACCGGGTGGTGAGCGAGGCGACGGCCGAGCGCACCACGGTCAGGTCCTCGGTGGAACCGACGGTGACGACGGCAGCCGCGTCCGCGGGGACGGAGGCGAGCCCCAGCTCCGTGGAGACGTAGCTGACCCGGTGGGTCCGGTGGTCGAGGTACTCGGCGTACCGGGCGTGGGTGTCCCGCCACCGGTGCAGGACCGTCACATGCGGCAGTTCGGAGGTCATGCCGTGGCGTCCCCCGCCGTACCGGTCGCGCCCTCCGCCGCTTCGGCGGACAGCCAGGACAGGGCGGCGGCCGTCATCGACCGGATGCCCGTGTCCAGGGCGGGGCCGGCGAGCGGCGCGAACGAGGACGAGTGGTTCTGAGGGACGTCCTCGTCCAGTCGGCCGGCCGCGAACGCGGCGGTGAACACCTCCGGGTCCAGCCCGCCCCAGAACCAGTACACCGACGGCACCTGTGCGGCCGTGGCGAGGATGCCGAAGTCCTCGCTGGCGGTCGTCGGGCCCATCTCCATCACCGCGCCCTCACCGAAGGCCCGGCGGTGCGCGTCGGCCACCCGGCGCGCCGCCTCGGTGTCGTTGACCGTCATCGGCAGGTGGTACACGGAAGTGATCTCCGGGTCCGCGGTCGCGCCCGCCGCGGCCGACTCCGCCTTCGCCAGGCGCTCGATAGCCGAGACCACCTTGCGGCGTACCGGCTCGGAGCCGGTGCGGACGTTGATGCCCAGCTCCGCCGTGTCCGGGATGACCGCGGCCGTCGTGCCCGCGTGCAGCTTCCCCACGGTCACCACGACCGGCTCCTGCGCGGAGGTCTCCCGCGAGACGACCGTCTGGAGCCGCATCACGAGAGAGGCCGCCATGACCACCGGGTCCACCGTCGCCTCGGGCTTGGAGCCGTGCCCGCCCCGGCCGAAGAGCCGCACGGTGATGGAGTCGGTGGCGCCCATCACCGTGCCCGGGCAGGTGGCGATCAGCCCCACCGGGCCGGGCCCCACGTGCTGCCCCAGCAGCACGTCCGGGCGCGGGAACCGCTCGAAGAGGCCGTCGTCGACCATGGCCCGGGCCCCGTAGCCGCTCTCCTCCCCCGGCTGGAAGACGGCGACCACCGTGCCGCGCCAGGCGTCGGTGCGCGCGGCGAACAGCGCACACGCGCCGAGCAGCGCCGCCACGTGCAGATCGTGGCCGCAGGCGTGCATCACCGGCACCTCGGCGCCCGCGTCGTCGGTGGCGGTCACCTCACTCGCGTACGGCAGGCCCGTGGCCTCCTTCACCGGCAGGGCGTCCATGTCGGCGCGCAGCATCACCACGGGGCCGTCGCCGTTGCGCAGTACACCGACCACGCCGGTCCGCCCGACCCCGGTCGTGACCTCCCAGCCGCCCTGCGCGGCGAGCCGCTCCGCCACCAGCGCCGCAGTCCGCTTCTCCTGGAAGGCGAGTTCGGGATGGGCGTGCAGGTCGCGGTAGTCGGCCTCCAGCCCCGGCAGCAGCGAGCCGAGGTCATCGAACAGCGGCGTTGGCATCGACGTCATGGTGTTCTTCTCCAGGGTGAGGGGTTACGGGAACGGGGTGCTCGTCCACACCCCACGAGGCGAGCAGCGCCCCGGCACAGGCCAGCGCCGGCCACCAGGGGACCCAGTGACCGTGGCCGGCCGAACGCAGCAGCTCCGCGAGCATGGGGAAGGTCCCGCCGAACAGGCTGATCGCGAGGGCGGCGGGCAGCCCCACCGCGACGGCCCGTACCGCGGGCGGGAAGAGCCGCCCGGCGAAGACGTTGCTCACCGCCAGCGGCAGGCCCAGCAGGAACAGCAGGGCCACCGTCACCAGGACCACCGGCACCCGGCCGGCCGCCATCCCGTACAGCAGCGGCAGGGAGCCGAACGCCAGGCCGGCGAAACCGGTACGCAGCACCGGCAGCGCCCCGAAGCGGTCGGCCGCTCTGCCCGCCGCGAGCATCCCGACGAGCAGCGCCACCATCCCGGACAACAGCGCCCCGGACGCCTCCGCCTTGGAGGCTGCTCCCGTTCCCTCGGCGTAGGCCGGGAAGTCGACGGTGACGAAGTAGAAGACGGTGGTCGCGCCCGAGGTGATCGCGAACACCACGGTGAGGCGGCCCAGATGAGCCCGCAGCACAGGCCACGGGCGTGGCGCCGTTCCCCCGGCCTTCCGGCTGGAGGCGGTGAACACCTCGCTCTCGGCCGCACCGCGCCGGATCCACAGCGCCGTCAGTCCCAGCAGCGCCCCGAAGACGAACGCCCACCGCCAGGCGCCGCCTTCCACGCCCGCCTCACCGAACACGCCCAGCAGCACGGTGAGGACCACGAAGGACAGGGCGCTGCCCAGTACCACGCCGCCGTAGGAGACCGCGCTGTAGAAGTAGCGGCGGCTCTCCGGGGCGGTCTCGGTCACGTAGGCGGCGGCCGTGGGATTCTCCGCCCCCACCGAGAGGCCCTGCACCAGACGGGCGGCGACCACGAGCAGCGGGGCGGCCAGACCGATCGTGGCGTAGCCGGGCACCACCGCCACCAGCAGTGAACCGGCCGCGATGAGCCCGACGGTCAGGGTCAGCCCGTACCGGCGGCCCCGGGTGTCGGTGAGCCTGCCGATCAGCACGCTGCCGAGCGGACGCACCAGGAAGCCGAGCGCGAACCCCAGGTAGGCGGCGATCAGTTTCGCGGTGGGGGAGGAGCCGGGGAACAGCTGCTCCGCGAAGTACGGGGCGAGGATGCCGTAGACGGTCCAGTCGTACGCCTCCACGACCGACCCGACACTCGCCGCGGCAAGCTCCCGCCGCGAATGCCGCGCCGGCTCCGCGCCCGTGTCCGTGCCGGCGGCACGGGGTTCGGTGGCGGTCATCCGGTCACCCCGTACACCCGCAGCAGCTGTCCGTCGGAGGACGGCACCGCATGCAGGCGGGTCCCCGTGGCGGGCAGGGCGTCCAGGGCGGTGAGGCCGGTCAGTTCGGGTAGTCCGGCCTTCGACAGAGCCTCGGCCGCCGGACCGGAGGACCGGGTGCCGTCCGTGGCCAGCAGGGCCGCGCCCCGGTCCGCCAGGAGGGCGACCGCGTCTTCGGTGAGGCAGCCACTTCCGGGGCGGCCGGTGTGGACCACCACGGCGTGGCCGCTCAGGTCGAACGGGGCGAGTGCCAGGCGGTCGGCCACCGGCTCGGCGGAACCGAGCAGGCGGACGAGGGCGACGGGCAGGCCGACCAGCGCGGACAGGGCCGGGGGCGCCGCGCCCGGCCAGGCCGCACGGGTCGCCGGGCCGGTCAGGTCGACCGTGCACGGGCCGGAGCCGCCCGTTCCCGTGTTCCTCGACCCCTTGTGCGGTTCCCGGATCAGCTCCTTGCGCGTGACGGACGTGCTCCCGGCCATCAGCAGACCCAGGTGGCGCACGAGCAGTTCACCCAGCTCGGCGTCATCGATGTGGTCACCGGGGATGTCCAGGCGGAAGCCCTCCGTGCTGAGCGAACCGCCGTTGGCGAACTCCACCCGCGCGTCGAAGTCGACCCGCCACTGGGCCGGTTCCTGACCCGTCGTCATCTCTCGTCCTCATGTGTCTGTGTCGCGCGCCGGTCACGCGCAGTCGGACAGGGCCTTCTCCAGGGCGGTGGCCACGTCCCGCAGCTCGTCCTCGGAGACGACCAGGGGCGGCAGCAGCCGCAGTACCGCACCGTGCCGCCCACCGGACTCCAGCAGCAGCCCGTGGTCCAGACAGGCCCGCTTGATCCGCCGGGCCCGGTCGCCGTCGGCGGGCCTCGCCCCCAGGGAGTCCGCGGGCGCGTCCGGGTCGACGATCTCGATGCCCCACATCAGGCCGCGTCCGCGGACCTGACCGATCTCCGGGCGGCGCGCCGCCAGCTCGCCCAGCAGGCCGCCGAGCAGCCGGCCCTTGGCGGCGGCCTTCTCGACCAGGCCCTCGGAGTCCATGACGCCGAGCCCGGCCGCGCCCGCGACCAGGGCGATCTGGTTGCCGCGGAAGGTGCCCGCGTGGGCGCCCGGCCGCCAGGCGTCGTACCGCGAGTGGTACAGGAGCAGCGACAGGGGGAATCCGCCGCCGACGGCCTTGGAGACCAGGACCGCGTCGGGCTCGATACCGGCCTCCTCGAAGGCCCACATGGTCCCGGTGCGGCCGAACCCGGCCTGGATCTCGTCGAGCACCAGGGGGATGTCCAGACGCGCGGTGATCTCCCGCAGCCCGCGCAGCCAGCGCGCCGGTGCCGGGATCACCCCGCCCTCGCCCTGCACGGCCTCCACGAAGACGGCCGCCGGCCGGGTGATGCCGCTCTCCGGGTCGGTGAGCAGGCGTTCCAGGTAGGCCAGACCGACGTCCACACCCTGCTCCCCGCCGAGTCCGAACGGGCAGCGGTAGTCGTAGGGGTACGGCAGGTGGTGCACGTCCGGCATGAGCGACGGCACCGGTTCCTTGGCGCTCAGATTGCCCGTCAGGGCCAGGGCTCCCGAGGTCATCCCGTGGTAGGCGCCGTGGAAGGAGAGGACCGTGCGGCGGCCGGTCGCGGTCTTGAACAGCTTCACCGCGGCCTCGGTGGCGTCCGCGCCCGCCGGGCCGCAGAACTGCGTCCTGAAGGTGTCCGCCATCGTGCCGGGCAGGTGCCGGTAGAGCGCCGAGAGGAACCCGTACTTCGCGGGCGTGGTCAGGTCCAGCGCCTGCTGTACCTGGCCGGACTCCAGATACGCGCGCACCCGTCGGAGCACTTCGGGGTGGTTGTGGCCGAGAGCCAGGGTGCCCGCCGCAGCCAGGCAGTCCAGGTACCAGCGTCCGTGGCCGTCGCGGACGCGGGCGCCCCGTCCCTCCTCCAGGACCTGCCCGAAGGCGGTCGCGTAGGTCCGGGCACCGGATTCGCGGTCCCGGACGTACGCGTACATCTCATCCGCTGTGGGCGCGGCGTTCACGAGAGGGGTGGTCACGTCATCACTTCCCGGAAGGGGTACGGGCGTCCGCGACCATCACCTGACCGAGGGCGATGCCCCCGTCGTTGGTCGGGACCTGCCGGTGGACGTAGGTGTCGAAACCGTCGGCGGTCAGCCCGGTCAGACAGTTGAGCAGCAGGAACTCGTTGAGGAACACGCCGCCGGAGAGCACCACCTGGTTCACCCCGGTCCGCTCGCGGACCGCCGCGCAGTGTTCGCGGACCATGTCCACCACGGCGGTGTGGAAGCGCCGGCTGACCGTCGTGACCGGCACGCCCGCGGCGAGGTCCGCGGCCATGGCCCGGATCACCGGCCGCGGGTCCGCCTCGGTCATCCCGTCGGGCGCGTCCGTGGGACCGGCGGCGTCCGCCGCCTGGAGGACGCGGCTCGCGAAGCGGTACGCCGGGTCCTGAGCCGGGTCCCGTTCCAGCAGGCCCTCCAGCTCGATCGGGCCCTGGGCCTCGTACTCGGCAGTCGAGCACACGCCGGCCAGCGCGGCGGCGCCGTCGAACAGCCGGCCCATGCTGGAGGTGAGCGGGGAGTTGACCGACCGCTCGGCCATCGTGGCGTACACATGCCGCCGCTGCTCGTCGAGTGCGGTGAGAGCGGGGAAGGCCGCCACGGCCTGTTCCCGGTCGCCGTCGAAGGCGTCCAGGGCCAGGGCGTAGCCCGTACGAAGGGGTTCGCGCACGGCCTGGTCGCCGCCGATCAGCGGCAGTCGGCGCAGCCGGGCCACGCGCCGGTAGGAGGCGAAGTCCCCGAGCAGGAACTCCCCGCCCCACACGGTGCCGTCCTCACCGAAGCCGAAGCCGTCGAAGACCACGCCGAGTGTGGTGCCGGTGACCTGGTTCTCGGCCATGCAGGAGGCCATGTGGGCGTGGTGGTGCTGCACCTCGACGGTCAGACCTTCGCCGTCCTCCGTGACCGCCGCCCGGGTGGAGCGGAACTGCGGGTGCAGGTCGTGGGCGGTGATCCGGGGAGTGAGGGAGTAGAGCCGGGCGAGGTGGCGGGCGGTGCGGCGGTGCGAGGCGAAGGTCTCGTCGTTCTTCAGGTCGCCGATGTGCTGGCTGAGGAAGACCTGGGAGCCGTTGGTCAGCGCCACCGTCGTCTTCAGCTCCGCGCCGAGGGCGACGACGGGCGCCACCTCCCGGCCCACCTGCACCGGGTACGGGGCGTAACCGCGGGCCCGGCGGACGAACTGGAGCAGTGGCCGGTCGAGTCGCTCGTGGACGGAGAGGCGCACCACCGAGTCGTCCACCCGGATCTCGATGTCCCGGTCGTGGTAGAGGATGACGTCAGCGATGCCGAAGAGCTGCGCCAGCGCCTCCTCGTTGCGGTAGGCGATCGGATAGCCGGAGATGTTGCCGCTGGTCATCACCAGCGTCTCCAGGCCGGGTTCGTCGAGCAGCAGGTGGTGGTGCGGCGCCGACGGCAGCATGATCCCCAGGTTGGGGTTGCGGGGTGCCACGGACTCCGGGAGGGCGCCGGGCCGCTTGCGGGCGAGCAGGATCGGCCGGGCCGGTGAACGCAGGACGTCGATCTCGTCCTCCGACAGCACCGTGAGGCGCTGCGCGGTGGCCAGGTCCCGGACCATCACCGCGAAGGGCTTGGAGTCGCGGCGCTTGCGGCGCCGCAGCAGGGACACGGCCTCCTCCCGGCCGGCGTCCACCGCGAGATGGAAGCCGCCGACGCTCTTGATCGCCGCGATCCCTCCGTTCGCGAGGACCTCGGCGGCCCGCCGCAGAGCCGTGTCGCCCTCGACGGTCGTTCCCCCGCGGTCGGTGAGCAGCAGCCGGGGTCCGCAGTCGGGGCAGGCGTTCGGCTGTGCGTGGTAGCGCCGGTCCAGCGGGTCCTCGTACTCGGCCTTGCAGGCGGCGCACATGGTGAAGGTGGCCATCGTGGTCATCGGCCGGTCGTAGGGCAGGTCCCTGATGATGGAGTAACGCGGTCCGCAGTTGGTGCAGTTGATGAACGGATAGCGGTGGCGGCGGTCCCCGGGGTCGCGCAGTTCGGCCTGGCAGTCGGCGCAGACGTGGGTGTCGGCGGGGATCAGCGCGGAGCGGGCCCCGGAGTGCTCACTGTGGACGATCGTGAAGGGGCCCGCGGGCACGCTGCCCGCGGGCAGCCCCTCGGTCACCTGGACCCCGTCGACCTTCGCGAGTGCCGGAGCGCGGTCCCGGAGCGCGGCCGCGAACACGGCGAGGTCGGCGGCAGGGCCGGAGACCTCCACCAGCACCCCTTCGGGGTCGTTGCGGACCCAGCCGGACAGGCCCAGCCCGTGGGCGAGCCGGTAGACGAACGGCCGGTAGCCCACACCCTGGACCACGCCGGTCACCCGCAGCCGCCACTGTCCGACGGCCTGCGGTGAACTCACGGTGCTCATGGCGGTCTCCTCAACTCCTCGGCGGGTGTGTCAGCAGAGCCGTGGCAGCTCGGCACCGAGCAGCTCTTCGAGCTGCGTCTCGCGGCCGTCCGTCTCCCGCAGCAGCACGAGTCCCCCGGTGTCCTCGGTGATCTCCCCGATGGTCACCGCGTGCTCTCCGTAGGGGCCGGAGCGCAGGGCGTCGAGCACGGCGGGCTCGGCGGCCGGGTCGACGAAGAGGGCGAGGCAGCCCTCATTGGCGCAGTGCAGCGGGTTGATGCCGAGCATGTCCGCGGCCATGGCCGTCTCGTGCTGGACGGGCAGGTCGGCCCGCTCTACGCGTACGGTGCGGCCGAGCCGGCCGGCGTACTCGTGGAGGACGGCGGAGAGCCCGCCGCGCGTGACATCACGCATCGAGCGCACGGCACCGGCCGGCGTCCGGTCGAGGACGTTCTCGACGAGGTTGTTCAGCGGCGCGCAGTCGCTGTCGACCCGCTGTTCGAACCCGAGTCCCTCACGGATGGAGAGCAGGTGCACGGTGTGGTTGCCGATGGGGCCGCTGAGGATCACCTTGTCGCCGACGCGTACGTCGGTCATGGACAGCGGCTCCCGCTCGAACACGCCCACACCCGCTGTGTTGAGGTAGATCTGGTCGGCCTCGCCCTTGCGGACGACCTTGGTGTCGCCGCCGACGATCTGCACACCGGCCTCGCGGGCGGTCTCCCGGATCGACACCAGGACCTGCTTGAGCCGCTCGATGGGCAGGCCCGTCTCCAGGATCATGCCGAGGGTGAGGTACCGGGGCCGGGCGCCCGCCACGGCCAGGTCGTTGACCGTGCCGCACACGGCGATCTTGCCGATGTCCCCGTTGCCGAAGAACGGGGGGTCCACGACGAAGGAGTCCGTGGTCATGGCGATCCGGTCGGAGTCGACCTTGAGGACCGCGCTGTCCTCCATGATGCCCACGTAGACGTCACCGAGGGTCTCGGCGATCAGCTGGACCAGTTCCTGGCTCAGCTTCGCTCCGGTGCCGTGGTCGAGGACGATCTCTTCACTGCTGGTGGCCGTGTTCGCAGCCATGGCTGTTCCTTCCGCGGGAGGCGTCACGGTCACGGGGTCTTGATGTCCTTGCGGGGCAGGGAGCCCTCGGCGTCGAGGACGCGCAGCACCTCGGCGGAGTCGGAGACGGTGGCGCAGTAGCCGGCCAGCCACTCCAGAGCGCGGTCCTTGTCGTCCTGGCGGGCGGAGACGACGCAGTCGGAGGGGACCCAGATGTTGTAGCCGCGGAAGAAGGCGTCCGCGGCGGTGGTCTGGACGCAGATCTGGGTCTGCATGCCGGTCACCAGGACGGTGTCGACGCCGAGGGCCTGGAGACGCTCGTGCAGGTCGGTCTCGTAGAAGCCGGAGTCCTTGTTCTTCTCCATGACGACGTCCTCGGGGGCGAGGAACGCCTCGATGATCTCGGCACCCCTGGAGCCGCGCTGCACGGGGAGGTGGCCGTCGTAGCGCTCGGCGTTCGGGTCGTCGGGGTCGTTGACGAGCTGGAGGTGGAAGACGTGGTGGCCGCGCTTGCGCATCTCCTCCAGGAAGGACGTGAAATGCGGGGTGGCGGCGGCGACCGCCTCGACACGCTCGGGGTTCTTCTCGACGAGTTCGTACTGCAGATCGTTGGTCAGTACGGCGATCTTGGACATGGGTGTTCCCTTCGGCGTGACGCTGGGGGGTGGGAGGTGACGGACACGCGCGGCGTGCCGTGCCGACGGCGGGCGGGCACACGGAGGTACCGCGCCGGCGCGGGGTGCCCCGGGAGGATCCTGCGGAGGTCCCGGAGGCACGAGGGCGGCGTCGGAGAGTGCCTGGTGGGAGGCGAGGTGCACCGGTCAGGTGCACGGACGGGCGGGCGGCGTGCGGCCCCCGACCCGTGTGACGGGAGGTCAGCGCACGACGGCGAGGCTCTCCTGCGCGGGCTCGTGCAGCCAGGTGCCGTTGGCCTCGAAGTGGGCCAGGATGTCGGCGATGCGGGCGTACAGGTAGTGGCCGGTGACCGGCTCCAGGCCGTCGACACGGGCGTAGTCGGGCAGTCGGCCGTACTCGTGGAAGCCGAGGCGCTGCCAGAGGCCCACCGGACCGTCGCCGCGGACTTCGAGGGTGATGACCTCGCAGCCCATCTCGCTCGCCTTGCGCAGCGCCTCGGACCAGCCCTCCAGCAGGAACTGTCCGCGGTGGTCGGGGGCGATGACACAGCGGCGCATGTCGACGATGTGCCGGCGGGCGGGCAGCGGGGCGCGGGCGAGGGTGACCATGCCGACGATCCGGTTGTCGTCCTCCGTGCGGACGGTCAGCACGCTGAGGGCGCCCTTACGCAGCTCGGCGTCGAAGGCCCGCATCAGCGGGAGCCCCCTCTCCACGCCGACCGGCTCGTAGAAGCCGAGCGTCTGCTCCTTGACCGCGACGGCGTCCATCAGTTCGATCATTTCGCGCATGTCCTGCTCGGACAGCTCAAGCGGCCATTCGTATCGCATCGGGTCTTCCTGTCATGGACCGGACGGTGGGCAGCCCGACGGGACACCCGGCGCGCTGGTTCTCCCTGTCGTCCACAGGGCCGACGGCCGTGCGGACGACAGGGATCGGGGTGGGCGCCGGGTGGCGCGGGAACGGGATCAGGCGGTGGCGGAGACCCGGGACTCCAGGTTGGTCTGGACCGAGGAGGCCGGTGCGACCTGGGCGAGCTGGGACGGATCCTTGCCGGCGCCCAGGATCGTGGAGGCGTACACCTCGACGAAGTAGGAGACGAAGAGCGCGTTGATCTTCGTGAGGTGTTCGACGAAGCGCTCCTCGTCGGCCTCGTCCTTGATCACTCGCATGATCATGTTCCAGACCATGTCGACGTGGTCGTCGTCCTCGTCGAGGGCGAGGTGGGCGCGAGCCCCCTTGGTGTTGCCCGCTCCGACGTGCTGCTCCATGATGTCGAGCCAGTCCGGCTGGGTCTTGCCGGCGATGTACTCGAGATAGAAGCCGCTGATCATCGAGGCGAGCGGGCCCTCGGTCGCCAGCGTGTAGTAGAAGTAGCCGTTGAGCAGCTCCGTCGCGAAGGTCGGACGGATCGCGTAGATCTCCTCGTCCGTCATACCGACCTTGTGGAGGTCGCCCGCGAACATGCGGTCGTGGCGGCCCTCCTCGGCGCCGTACAGCCCCCATTCCTTGCACAGCTGGGGGTCCCTGGTGGCCCAGTAGTTCGCGACCAGAGGGTCCACGGCGCGCTTGAGACCGATGCGGATCATGGTCTCGACGTTGTGCCGCTTGTAGAGGTCCATGTCGAACCTGGAGGCGTCCAGCATGCCCTCCGCGCCCTTGCTCTTCTCGTAGAAGTCCCGCTCGAACTTCAGGAGCAGTTCGTCCACGCGCTTGCGGAACTCGGGGCGCTGAAGGTTGGAGTACGTGTTGTACGACTTGCTGCGAGGCATGTCATCCCCACCCGAGGTCGTTGGTCACGGCGCTTGACGCGGCCGTGAAGTCCGTTGGAATGCTTGCGCCCGGTGTGAGGAAGAAGGAGAGTGCCGCGGTAGCGACTGTGGCGAGAATGAGTCTCGCAGGGCCTGCCATGGGTCTCACCTCTCGTGAGCTGATGTCTTTGGTTCGCGAGCGCCGCCCTCATGCTTCACGCCGTCCGGGTTCTGGGCCAGACTCCTCTGCGATCATGTTGCGCTTGGCGGAAAAACGACAGGGGGACAAAGTGGACACTGCTGCCATACGCCGCAACTTCACTCCGCCGCAGCTCGGCGAGGAAGCCGATCGGCTCTACTGCTTTCTGACCGAGAACCCCGGAGCCACCCCCGAGAGCGCGGCGGGGGCCCTGGGGCTGCCCGTGGCCGCCATCGGGGACGCCGTCCGTTCCCTGCGCGAACTGGGCCTGCTGACCAACGGCCCGTCGGGGGCGGAGTCGCTCGTCTGCTATCCGGTGGACTTCGCCCGACTCAAGGTCGTCAATCCGCTCCAGCAGGAACTGAACCGCGTACAGGGCATGATCGACCGGCTCCGGGCCGACCTGACCGAACTCGACAACAGCGCCCCCCGGGCGCCGTGCGGCCCGGTGCTGCAGGTCGTTCCCGAACTGTCCGACGTGCGGCGGCTGATCACCGGACTCGCCGGGGACTGCCAGGAGGAGGTGCTGGCTTCACAGCCGGGTGGTGCCCGCGCGGAGGAGGTGCTGGAGGAGAGCATGGAACGCACCGTCGCACTCCTCGAACGAGGGGTGGCGATGCGGACGCTGTACCAGCACACCGCGCGGTTCAGCGGGGTCACCACGTCCTACGTCGAGCGGGTGACTCCGCTCGGGGCGGAGGTGCGGACCCTCCCGGGAGGGTTCCCGCGGTGCATCGTGTTCGACCGCACGACGGCCATCATGCCTCTGCTGGGCAGCAACGACGGAGCTGTGGTCGTCGCGGACGCGCACGTCGTCGGCTTCATCCTCGAGGCCTTCAACCGGGCCTGGGGTGCGGCGTCCCCCTTCTCACCCGAGGGCGGGCGGCCGGACCGGGAGGCGGCCACGTCCGAGGTCCGGCGAATGATCGTCGCCCTGTTGCTCCAGGGTGAGTCGGACAAACGCATCGCCCAGGTCATGGGCATTTCGCTGCGCAACTGCCAGCGGCACATCTCCAACATCATGAAGGGCATCGGTGCCCGTAACCGCCTGCACGCGGGCTACCTGCTCAGCAAGGACCCGTTCGCCTACGACGACCCGCCCTGCCCGTGAGGCAGTGGGGCGGCCGGAACCCCCGTTCCCGGCCGCCCCTTTCCCCGGGCCGCTCAGGCGTGCTGCTGCCGGAGGGCCCGGAAGGCGGCGAGCGCCGCGAGGGCGGTGAGAGCGAGGACCAGGGCGGTCTCGGTGAACTGGACGGGCCAGAACGCCGAGCTCGGGTGGTACTCCGCGAACCAGCCCGTGATGCCGAGTTCGGGCGGGCAGACGTCGTGGCCGGTGTCCGGCGACCAGCACGCGTCGTACGCCAGGCGCTCACCGCTCTCGGTGGTGTAGCCGGACCGGAGCAGGAACGTGTCGAAAGGCAGGCCGCTCATGCCGTGCTCCCGGTCCGTGCCCGTGCCGCTCAGCGTCTCGTGGGGCCACACGTCCCAGCGGAACGAGCCGAAGACCAGGAGCACCGCCGCGGTCACCGGCCCGGCCACCGCCATCGCTGCGACCGTGCGGCGCACCAGCAGGCCCACGAGCGCCCCGACGGCCACCCCGAGCAGGCAGTACGCGGCGAGGACGGGGCCCGAGGACTCGTACAGACCCCGATCGGGCCAGCGGAGAAGGACGCGGTCGTGCACCGACGCGTATCCGGACATGAACGTTCCGGTGAGGACCGCCGCGATCAGGGCCGCCACGACCGCCGCCCCGCCCGCCTTGGCGGCGAGCCAACGGCGCGGCGACACGGACTGGGTCCAGGCGAGCTGGTGGGTGCCGCTCTCCAGCTCCCGGGCGATCAGCGGCCCCGCGACGAACGCGCCGATCAGGGCCGGGAGGAACAGCAGCCAGTGCGCGGAGCCCTCCAGGAACACGCCCAGGAGTCCGGACACCGAACCCTGGCCGCCGAAGATCCGCTGCTCGCAGTGCAGCCAGTCCTCCGCCGCGCACGCGCCCTCGTCACGCAGGGCGGCCCGCCACACGGAGAGTCCCGCCACGACGGCCACGGCCGCGGCGACCAGGCACCCCGCGACCCACAGGCTCCGCCGGTGCTGCCGTATCGCGACCCGGCCCGGGCCGCTCGGCTTCAGCGCGCTCATGCCGCCACCCGCCCTTCCGCCGACGTGTCCGGGGCGAGGAGGGCCGGGGCTTCCGGTGACCGCAGATGGGCGAGCAACAGTTCCTCCAGGCTCGGGTCGGTGAGCTGCCAGCCGGGCGCGGGGCCGGGCCGTGTCCCGTCCTCCGCGCGTACCAGCGCGCTGATCTGGCGTCCCGTCGTCCGTGACTCGACGACGACGTCGTACGGGGAGAGGGCCCGCTCGGCGTCCGCCGCGGGGCCGGTGAGCAGGGCGTGGGCGCCCAGGACGTCGTCGACCGGCCCGCCCAGGCGCACCCGGCCGCCGTCCACCAGGAGCAGGTGGTCGCAGGCGCCCTCCAGTTCGCTGAGGATGTGCGAGGACATGACGACACTCGTCCCGCGCTCGGCCGCGTCCGCCATGAGCGCGCCCATGAGCTGGTGCCGGGCCAGCGGGTCCAGGTCGGCCATCGGCTCGTCCAGCAGCAGCAGTTCGGGCCGCTTGCCCAGGGCCAGCGCCAGGGCCAGCCGGGTGCGCTGGCCGCCCGACAGCGACCGCACCCGTGCGGCGGGATCCAGCGGTGCGGCGATGCCCCGGGCGGTGTCCGCGTCCCAGCGCCCCGGGTTGAGTTCCCGGCCCATCCGGAGGGTCTCGTCCACCGTCAACTGCGGGTACAGCGGCTTGGCCTGGGCGACGAACGCGATCCGCTCACGGGCGGCGGCGGGGGCCGCGCCGAGGACGCGCACCGCCCCGGCGGTCGGCCGCAGCAGTCCGGCGGCCAGGCCCAGCAGTGTGGACTTGCCCGCACCGTTGGGGCCGACGAGCGCGCAGACCCGCCCGGTCGGCAGCCGGAAGGAGCAGTCGCGCAGCGCCGTCCCGCCCCGGTACGCCTTGCCGAGGCCGACGGCCTCCAGCGCGGACCAGCTCATATGGAATCCCCCTCGTGTCCGGCCGCCCCGTCAGCCCCGGGGGCGGTGTACAGCTGGTCCAGCACGGCGCTGAACAGCGCGGTGACGTCGTCCCGTTCCAGACCGGCGGCCCGGGCGCGGGCGGCCCAGTCGGCCAGCTCGCCCCGGAGCGGCGAGTCCGCGGACGCGGCGCCGCCGAGCGTGCGGCGCACGAAGGTGCCGAGCCCGCGGCGGGCCTCGACGAGCCCTTCGCGCTCCAGCTCGCGGTAGGCCTTGAGCACGGTGTTCGGGTTGATCGCGGTCGCCTCGACGACCTCGCGGGCGGTCGGCAACTTGTCCCCCGCTTCCAACAGGCCCAGTCGCAGGGCCTGTTTGGTCTGCTGCACGATCTGGAGGTATGTGGCGACCCCGCTGTGCCGGTCGATCCGGTAGGCGAGCACGCAATTTCCCCCTTTCACTAATTGAGTAGTGAAAGCATGATCATGAGAAGGGGTGCTGTCAACTGACAGCACCCCTGGGGACGGCGGTTCAGCCCATCCGGTGGTGTGCGGCCTCCAGGAGGGTGAGGTCGTCATCGGTCAGACGCAGGCCGCCCGCGGCGACGTTGGACTCCAGGTGGGCGGGGTCGCCGGTGCCGGGGATGGCCAGGACGTGCGGGCCGCGGCGGAGGGTCCAGGCGATGCGGACCTGGGCCGGGGCCACCCTGTGGGCGCGTGCGACGGCCAGGATCTCCTCGGGCTCGGAGGCGGTCGCTCCCCCCTGGCGGCCGGACCCGGCGACCGCGTAGAACGGGACGAACGCTATGCCCTGCTCGCCGCAGGCGCGGACGAACGCGTCCTGGTCCGGCCGCATCCCGATCCCGTACATGTTCTGTACGCACACCACCGGCGCGATGGCCCGGGCCTCCGCGAGGTGCGCGGGTGTGATGTTGGACAGGCCCAGGTGGCGGATCAGGCCGGCCTCGCGGAGTTCCGCGAGAGCGCCGAACCGTTCGGCTATGGAGTCGGGCCCGACGATGCGCAGGTTCACCACGTCCAGGTGATCGCGCCCGAGTTGGCGCAGGTTCTCCTCGACCTGTGCGCGCAGCCGCTCCGGGGTGCGGGCGTGGTCCTCCCATTCTCCGGACCGGTCACGCCCCGGGCCGACCTTGGTGGCGATGACCAGGTCGTCCCGGTAGGGCGCCAGGGCCCGGTTGATCAGCTCGTTGGCAGAGCGCAGGGGCGAGAAGTAGAACGCGGCGGTGTCGATGTGGTTCACACCCAGCTCGACCGCGCGGCGCAGCACACCGATCGCCTGCTCACGGTCGCGGGGGACGGCGTCGGGGATGAGCGCCTCGCCCGTCTGCGGCAGCCGCATCGCACCGAAGCCGATCCGGTTCACCGTCAGGTCTCCGAGCCGCCATGTGCCCGAGGCGGCGGCGCTGACTGTGTGTGAAGGGCGTTCAGCAAGGTTTGTCATGCCGCAATGGTCACCCTGATCGCCTGGCTCTGTGGTGGAGTGGGCTGATGGGGAGTCTGTTCTTGTGGGCCGTGCTGCTGGTGCTGCTCGTCGCGCTGCCGTTCGGGGCCCTGGCGCTGGGCGGGTACGGGGTGGGGAACCTGCTGTGGGCGCTGGGGCGGACCGGGGCGGGGCGGAGTGCGGGGCTGCGGGGCGCCGCCGGGGTGCTGGGCGGTGTCGCGGTGGGCCTGTACGCCTGGGGGCTGCTGCACGTGGGGGGAGCCGTACTGGATGCCGAGGACGGCGGGGCCTGGTCCTCGCCGCTGCCGCCGTGCCGGAGCGCGGTGCCGCCGGAGCGGGCGGCGGGGGTCGTGGACTACGGCGTGGGCTTCGCTCCCCTGCGTTTCGTGTGCGAGACCAGGGGCGGTGGGGGATACGACGCGGAGGTCGTCCCCGGGTACGTCAACGGCGGCACGCTCGCGGCGGGACTGGCGGCCGGGGCCTGCGCGGTGGGAGCGGGCCGTGCCGGGGGAGCGCGGTACGCGCCGGGACGGGTGAGCCGCGGGACCATGTCCCCCTGAGCACGCAGTGCCCCGCGCCTGCCTCGCCGTGGCGTGCCCGCCTGCCGAGCGCGGTGTCCCGGCGCCCCGGGCGTTCTTGTTCCGCTCCCGTCCCCGGGGCGTCCCGCTCGCCGGCCCGCGGCGTACCCGCGCCCCCGCCGGTCAGGGGCGTGGCCGCCGCGCCGCGCCGCCGTGTGTCCGGCCGCTGAGCGCGGAGGCGCACCGTGCCGCGCCGGACCCGCCCGCGCCGTGCCGCGGCGTACCCGACCCGCCGGGCCGTGCCGTCAGAGCGCCGCCCGCCGGAGCGCCGCGCGCTCCGCCGCCGAGTCGCGGGCCACCCGCGCCGCTGCGATCCGCTGCTCCCGGGGCCCAGGGCCGGGGCGGGGGTCTCAGGTCTCCGTGCGGTACATCAGGTCCACCTCGTGGGTCGTGAAGCCCATGCCCTCGTACACGCGGAGCGCCGCCGGGTTGTCGGCGTCGACGTACAGCATCGCCGTCGGGAGGCCCTGGGACGCCAGGTGGCGCAGGCCGATCGCGGTCAGGGCCTTGCCGAGGCCGCCGCCCTGGGCGTCGGGGGCGATGCCGAGTACGTACACCTCGCCCAGCTGGTCCTCGGCGTGGACCTTCGTCCAGTGGAAGCCCACCAGTGAGCCGTCCGACTCGCGTTCCGCCAGGAAGAAGCCCTTCGGGTCGAACCACGGTTCGGCCTTGCGGTCGTCCAGGTCCCGCTGGGTGAGCGCGCCCTGCTCCGGGTGGTGCGCGAACGCCGCCGCGTTCAGCGCCAGCCAGGCCGCGTCGTCCTGGCCGGGGGCGAAGGTGCGGATGCGGATGCCCGGGGGCAGCTCCGGCTCCGGGATGTCCAGCGGGACCAGTGGGCGCCGCAGTTGGCGCAGCTCGCGGAAGAGGGTCAGGCCCAGCACCTGCGCCAGGTGGCGGGCCGCGGACTTGCCGCCGTGCGCCCAGACGCGCAGCCGCTTGCCGGACTGGGCCAGCAGCGCGGAGCCGAGTGCCCGGCCGTGGCCGCGGCCCCGCTGCGCGGGGTCGACGACCAGCTCGGCGGCCGGGGCCTCGACCGGGTCGGTGTCCTCCAGCTGGGCGTACCCGGCGAGCCGGCCGGACACGGTGAGCAGCAGATGCCGGACGCCCTCGCGTCGTCCGCCGCGGAGTTGGAGCCGTCCCTGCTCGGAGACCGCCGGCATCCCGTCCGTCTGGGCGGCGTCGGCGATCAGGGCGAGGACGTCCTGGACCTGCTCCGGGGTGAGCGCGTCGACGATGTCGATACGGCGGCCCGACTCGAAGGCTGTTGCGGGAGCGTCAGTCGTCATGGGACGAGCCTACGGGGGTGATCGGCCGTTGGGAGGGTGTCCCCCGGGGTGTCCCCGGGGCCGCCGTCCGGTGATGGTCGCCCGCGCGCAATCAGGTCGTAACCCTTACCCCCCTGTTGCGCTACGCGCGTTGACCTTAGGCTGCGCTTCGGCAGACCAGTGGCCATGGCCTCACCGCCCGGAGCTTTGCAGGGGAAGAGCGGCGGCGGGACGGGGCTCGCGGATGTCCATACGCAGTCAATGCACTTGCATGACTGCGTATCACGTCATCCTGTGCCACTGCCGGATTCATCGGGCACGTAGGGAAAAAGGGGACAGATGTCAGCCACTCGTCACAAGAAGCGCGGAGGGCGGCGGATTCTCGCCACCGCCGCCGGACTCGCCACCGTCGGCGCGCTGGTGGCCGCCATGCCGGCCGGTGCCGCACAGGAGAAGGCCTCGGGGCCGGCCGACGCCGGCGGCTGGACCTACGGCAAGAGGGTCGGCCGCACCGTCGACGTGCAGCTGCTCTCCTTCAACGACCTGCACGGCAACCTGCAGCCGCCGGCCGGTTCCTCGGGCCGGGTCACCCACACCCACGAGGACGGCTCCACCGAGACCATCGACGCGGGCGGTGTCGAGTACCTCGCCACCCACCTGCGCAAGGCCCGCAAGGGCGAGCGGTACTCGGTCACCGCGGCCGCCGGCGACATGGTCGGCGCCTCCCCGCTGATCTCCGGCCTGTTCCACGACGAGCCCACCATCGAGGCGCTCAACAGGCTGAAGCTGGACGTCACCTCCGTCGGCAACCACGAGTTCGACGAGGGCGCGGCCGAGCTGGCCCGTATCCAGAACGGCGGCTGCCACGCCAAGGACGGCTGCGCGGAGGAGGGCAGGACCTACCGGGGCGCCGACTTCCCCTTCCTCGCCGCCAACGTGACGGACGAGAAGACCGGCAAGCCCGTCCTCGACCCGTACTTCGTCTGGAAGAAGGGCGGCGTCAAGATCGGCTTCATCGGCGTGACCCTGGAGGGCACGGCGAACATCGTCAACGCCGAGGGCATCAAGGGCCTGAAGTTCGGCGACGAGGTCGAGACGATCAACAAGTACGCGAAGGTCCTGGAGCGCAAGGGCGTCAAGTCGATCGTCGCGCTCATCCACGAGGGCGGGCTCCCGGCCTCCTCCTCGTACAACTACGACTGCGACAGCCCCGGCCCGGGCGACGGCATCGCCGGCCCGATCGTCGACATCGCCAAGAACATCGACCCGCAGGTCGACGCGCTGGTCACCGGCCACACCCACCAGGCGTACGCCTGCAGCATCCCCGACCCGTCGGGCAAGCCGCGCACCGTGACCTCCGCGGCGTCCTTCGGCCGGCTCTACACCGACACCACGCTGACCTACGACCGGAAGACGAAGGACATCGTCCGCACGGCCGTGAAGTCCGCCAACCACGTCGTGACCCGTGACGTCGCCAAGGCCCGCGACATGAGCCGGCTCATCGACCGCTGGGGCGCCCTGGCCGCGCCGATCGCCAACCGGCCCGTCGGCCACATCTCCGCCGACATCGACGGCCGCGGCTCCACCGCGTACGAGAAGCCGCTCGGCAACCTCATCGCGGACGCCCAGCTGGAGGGCACGGCCGCCGCCGACAAGGGCGGCGCGCAGCTCGCCCTCATGAACCCGGGCGGCATCCGCTCCGACTTCGTGCACCAGGGCTCGGACGCGGGCGAGGGCGACGGTGTCGTGACCTACGGCGAGGCCTACACCGTCCAGCCGTTCACCAACATGATGACCGTCGTCGACCTGACCGGTGAGCAGCTGATCACCGCGCTCCAGCAGCAGGTCAGCGGGCGCAACGAGGAGTCCCCGAAGATCCTCCAGGTGTCCGAGGGCTTCACCTACACCCTCGACATGACCAAGACCGGCGCCGCCCGGATCGACACCGGCTCGGTCAGGCTGAACGGCGAGCCGATCGACCGCGCGCAGACGTACCGCGTCGCCATGAACGAGTTCCTGTCCGGCGGCGGCGACGGCTTCGCGGTCCTCGCGCAGGGCGGGAACAAGCTGGTCGGCGGCTCCGACCTGGACATCCTGCTGGACTACCTGGCCGCGCACTCCTCGGCCGACGCCCCGATCGCCCCGCCGGCGACCGGGCGGATCAACGTCGTGCAGTAACGGTTCCCCTCCCGTAGGGGGTCCCGTACCAGGGGCGGGGCGGCGGGTCTTCGGACCCGCCGCCCCGCCCCGTCCTACGCACCTGCCGTGCCCGGGGGCGGCGTCGGCGCGCCGGGCAGGCGGATCACCGCGAGGGTGCCGCCGCCGTCGGCAGGGGTGAGCGCGACCTCGCCTCCCGCCCGGCCGACCGTACGGGCCACGATGGACAGACCCAGGCCGGAACCGGGCAGCGACCGGGCCGACGGAGAGCGCCAGAACCGGTCGAAGACATGCGGGAGTTCGTCCGCGGGAATGCCCGGCCCGTGGTCCCGTACCGTGAGCCGCCCGTCCAGCAGGCCCACCTCCACCTCCCCGCCCGGCGGGGAGAACTTCACCGCGTTGTCCAGGACGTTGACCAGGGCCCGCTCCAGCGCCGCAGGCTCCGCCCGTACGTACCAGGGGCGGATGTCCTGTGTGAACGTCAGCTCCGGACCGCGCAGCCGGGCCCGGGCCAGGGCCGTGCCGAGGATGTCGTGCAGCCCCACCACCTCCAGGCGGCCGGGCGGCGCCGCGTCCGGACGGGACAGCTCCTGAAGGTCCCCGATCAGCGCCGCCAGCTCCGTCATCTGCGCCTTCACGGAGGCCAGCAGGGCCTTCCGGTCCTCCGGCGGGATCGCCCGGCCGGTCTCCTCGCTGCGCGCGAGCAGATCGATGTTGGTGCGGAGGGACGTGAGCGGGGTACGCAGCTCGTGCCCGGCGTCCGCGATCAGCTGCGCCTGCCGGTCGCGGGACGAGGCCAGCGCGGCCGTCATCGCGTTGAACGAACGGGACAGGCGGGCGATCTCGTCCTCGCCCTCCGCCGGGATCCGTACGGTCAGGTCCTCCGTACGGGCCACGTGCTCCACCGCCTCCGTCAGCCGGTCCACCGGCTTCAGCCCGGCCCGCGCCACCCACAGCCCCGCCGCCCCGGCGCCGATGACACCGATCCCGGCGAGCGCGGCCAGCAGCAGGGCGAGGCGGTCGAGCGACGCGTCGATCTCGGTGAGCGGACGGGCGATCGAGACGGCCACGGTGACCGGGCGGCCCCTGCCGGGCACGCGGACGGTCTCCTGCACGGTGCGGACCCGGACCGCCTCGCCGCTGTCGGTACGGGAGGTGTGCAGCGCGTCCTCCCGGGTGCCGGCCGCGACGGCGAGGTCCACCTCCCGCACCTGCACGGCGCGCGAGTACGGCACCACACAGCGGCTGCCGTCCGTGCCGACCAGCTGGATGTACGCGAACCCGGGCCGCGCCGCGTCCTCCGCGGTCGTCGCGCCGGTCCGGCAGGCGACCAGCGCGTCCGCCAGCTGCTCCCGGGGCGCGCGGGTGTTCCGCAGCGAGGTGTCCAGCTCGTCCAGCAGCTGCGCCCGGGTCAGCAGCCAGGCGGCCACCGACACGGCGGCGACGGCCAGCGCGACCGCGGTCGCCGTCAGCAGCGCGAGGCGGGAGCGCAGGGGCATGCTCCGGAGGCGCCTCAGGGGGCCGCCGGACCTGTCGTTCACTCGCCGCCCCCGTCGCGGAGCACGTACCCGACCCCGCGCACCGTGTGCACCAGGCGCGGCTCGCCGCCGGCCTCCGTCTTGCGGCGCAGGTACATCACGTACACGTCGAGCGAGTTCGAGGTCGGTTCGAAGTCGAAGCCCCAGACCGCCTTCAGGATCTGCTCCCGGGTCAGCACCTGCCGGGGGTGGGCCAGGAACATCTCCAGCAGCGTGAACTCGGTCCGGGTCAGACCGACCCGGCGCCCGCCCCGGGTGACCTCGCGGGTGGCGAGGTTCATACGGAGGTCCGCGAAGGTGAGGGTGTCGTCGGCGGGGCCCCCGGTGCCGTCGTCGGGGGCCGTCGTCGCGTACGAGCTGCGGCGCAGCAGCGCGCGGATGCGGGCGAACAGCTCGTCCAGCTCGAACGGCTTCACCAGGTAGTCGTCCGCGCCCGCGTCCAGGCCGGTGACCCGGTCCCCGACGGTGTCGCGGGCGGTGAGCATCAGGATCGGCACGGTCGAGCCGGACGCCCGGACGCGGCGGGCGGCGGTGAGGCCGTCCATGCGGGGCATCTGCACGTCCAGGACGATCAGATCGGGTGCGTACGACTCCGCCTTCGCGAGGGCGTCCAGGCCGTCGACGGCGACCTCCGTGCCGTATCCCTCGAAGGCGAGGCTGCGGCGGAGGGCCTCGCGGACGGCGGGCTCGTCGTCGACGACGAGGATGCGGTCGGGCTGCGGCTCACCGGTGGTGTTCATGGTCCTCAGCGTGGCACGGGGTCAGTCGCCGGAGCGGAGCCTGTCCAGGTCCGCCTTCACGGTGTCGACCGGGATGGCGAAGCCGAGACCGACGCTTCCGGCGGTGGAGCCGCTGTCGGCGCCGGCCGGGGAGTACATGGCGGAGTTGATGCCGATGATCTCGCCGTTCATGTCGATCAGGGCGCCGCCGGAGTTGCCGGGGTTGAGGGACGCGTCGGTCTGGATGGCCTGGTAGGTGGTGGTGGAGGAGCCGGTGTCGCCGTTGAACTGCTGCCCGCCGAACTCGAAGGGCCAGCCTTGGCGGCTGCCGCCGTCCTCGCCGTCCCTGGGAACGGTGACGTCGCGGTCCAGGGCGGACACGATGCCGCTGGTGACCGTGCCGGTCAGGCCCTCGGGGGAGCCGATGGCGACGACCTCGTCTCCGACCCGGAGCGCGTCGGAGTCACCGAGCGTGGCCGCCTTCAGGCCCTCGGCGCCCCGGAGCTTGATGAGGGCCAGGTCCTTGTCGGGGTCGGTGCCGAGGACGTCGGCGGTGTAGGCGGTGCCGTCGCTGAGCCGGACCTGGATCCGGGAGGCGCCGGAGACGACGTGGTTGTTGGTGACGATCTCGCCGTCGGCGGTGATGACGACGCCGGAGCCGGTGGACTGGCCCTCGCCTCCGTCCGCCCTGATCTCCACGATGCTGGGGGACACCGCTTCGGCCACGCCCGCGACGGTGCTCTTGCCGGACGCGGAGACGTTGGTGCCGGTGACGGGGGAGGCGCCGGTGGGGGTGACCCGCTCGCCCGCGGCCAGGCGCTGGGCCAGCGCGCCCGCGCCCCCGCCGAGGACGGCGGCGGCGACCGCGACGGCGGCGACCAGTGCGACGGGGCGCCGGGCGCGGCGCCGGTGCCCGGCGGGCCCCGCCGGGGCATCGGCTCCCGGGGGCTCACCCCCGTGGCCTCCGGGCCGGACGGCGACGCCGGGCTCACCGCCGACCGGCCGGGCCGGGGCGTACGGGGGCGGCGGCGGAGAGCCGGATCCGTACTGCTGCGGGTCGTCGTCGCCGTGGCGGCGGTGGTAGTCCGTCATGGCTATGACTGTGGGGCACGGAGATGAGAGCCGTCTGAGGACGCGGTGAGAAGCCCGACAGAAGTGGTGATCCTGAAGTTCCGCTTCCGGAAGGCCGTCAACTCCTTTGATTTAAAGGTCAGTTGGCGTTCATTCCCTTGCATGGCCAGAAAGGGCCCACCTAGACTCCGGGGCGGTCACCGTGACCGGGACGCATCTTCACAGGGGGTCACCATGCGTACGAAGCGGGCCAGCAGAACACTGTCCGTCGTCAGCGCGGCGGCGATCGGTCTGGGCGTCGCCCTGACGGCGAGCCCCGCCGCACATGCCGCGACGACGTGCGACAGCAGGTACAAGGGGACCGTCGAGAGCGCCGCCGTGAAGGCCACCGTGTGGTTCACCAAGTGCAGCGACGGAAGGAAGAAGGCCTGGGGCACGGTCTGGGACAAGAAGGCCGACAGCCGCTCCGCGTACGCGATCTTCGACACCCGCGGCTACGGCGTCGTCAGCATCAGGAACAGCAAGGGTTCCGGCACGTCCATGTCCTACAGCACCGCGCTGCCGTCACAGACCAGCAAGGTCACCGTGACGGTCAAGGCGTGCAGCACCTGGGGCTGCGGCGACTCGGCCAGCAAGACGTTCTACTTCTGATTCTGACCGACAGCCGTCGGCCACCGACGCGACAGCGCTGAAGGCCCCTGGCCCCGCACCGTGCGGGGCCAGGTCCCTCACCCGCGCGTCAGGTGCCGTCGCAGCCGCAGCTCCGGCGTACCACCAGCGCCGACGGGAACTGCTTCACCCGCTCCCGGCGGGAGCCGGCCACGCGGAGTCCGTCGTCGAGGACCAGGTCCACCGCCGCGCGGCCCATCGCGGGGCGGTCGGAGGAGACCGTCGTCAGCGGCGGGTCCGTCAGGGCCGCCTCCTTGACGTCGTCGAAGCCCGCGACCGCCAGGTCCCCCGGCACGTCCAGCCGCAGCTCGCGGGCGGCGCGCAGGACACCGATGGCCTGGTCGTCGGTCGAGCAGAAGATCGCGGGCGGCCGGTCCGGGCCCGACAGGACCTTCAGGGCCACCTCGTAGGCGTCGTACCGGTTGAAGGGCGCGTGGAAGAGGCGGCCCTCGGTCGACCGGCCGGACTCGACCATGGCGCGGCGCCAGCCCTCGACGTGGTCGGTCACCGGGTCGCCCACCGCGGGTGTGCCCTCGACGCCGCCCATACAGGCCACGTACGCGTGCCCGTGCTCCAGCAGATGCCGGGTCGCCAGCTGGGCGCCGCCGATGTCGTCCGTCACGACCGCGATGTCGTCGATGGCCTCGGGCCGCTCGTGCAGCAGCACCAGCCGCGCGTCCCACGCCTCGATCTCCGCCGCCGCCCGCTCGCTCAGGCCCTGGCTGACCAGGATCAGCCCGGCGACCCGCATCCCGAGGAACGCCCGCAGATAGTGCAGCTCCCGTTCGTTCCGGTAGTCGGAGTTGCCGACCAGGACCATCTTTCCGCGGTCCGCCGCCGCCCGCTCCACCGCGTGCGCCATCTCCGCGAAGAACGGCTGCCGCGCGTCCGGCACGATCATGCCTATGAGGTCCGTGCGCCGCGACGCCATCGCCTGGGCGACCCGGTCGGGCCGGTAGCCCAGCTCCCTGATCGCTGCGAGGACACGCTCGCGCGTGGCCGGGGCGACCGGCCGGGGTCCGTTGTTGATGACGTAGCTCACGACCGCGGTCGACGTACCCGCCAGTCGTGCCACATCGTCCCGCGTCACCTTGGCCACGCGCGGCAGTCTACGCGGGGTGACCTACCTCTGGGCAGGTCGCACGGCTGCTTCCTGTGCTTCCTTCGGGTTCTCCGTGTCGCCCATACGGAGGATGTCCGGCGTGTCCTTCTTGGTGCGCGCCGCCTTCTGTGCACCCGCCGCCCTGGCCTCCTCGGCCGCGCGCTCCACCTTCTCGGGCGCCACGAACCGGTAGCCCACGTTCCGGACCGTGCCGATCAGCGACTCGTGCTCCGGGCCCAGCTTCGCCCGCAGCCGCCGTACGTGGACGTCGACCGTCCGCGTACCGCCGAAGTAGTCGTAACCCCACACCTCCTGGAGCAGCTGGGCGCGGGTGAAGACCCGGCCGGGGTGCTGCGCCAGGTACTTCAGCAGCTCGAACTCCTTGAAGGTCAGGTCCAGGACCCGTCCCTTCAGCTTCGCGCTGTACGTGGCCTCGTCCACCGACAGGTCGCCGTTGCGGATCTCCATGGGCGAGTCGTCCGTGGTCAGCTGCTGGCGGCCGGTCGCCAGCCGCAGCCGCGCCTCCACCTCGGCGGGGCCCGCGGTGTCCAGCAGGACGTCGTCCACGCCCCAGTCGGCGGTGACGGCGGCGAGGCCGCCCTCGGTCACCACGAGCAGCAGCGGGCAGCCGGGACCCGTGGAGCGGAGCAGCTGGCACAGCGACCGCACCTGCGGCAGGTCGCGGCGGCCGTCGACCAGGATGACGTCCGCCCCGGGGGTGTCCACCAGCGCGGGGCCCTCGGCGGGTGCCACGCGCACGTTGTGCAGCAGCAGGCCGAGCGCCGGAAGTACCTCGGTCGACGGCTGGAGGGCGTTCGTGAGGAGCAGCAGAGAACTCATCGCGTCGTCCCTCCCCCGAGCCCCCGGCCCCGCTCGGGCAGGGGGGACCTCCATCCCCGGGTCGTTCGATCGGCTCGCCCTGAGGCCCTGTGGTCGTGCACGGTCAGCTGGCCCATAACGTCGTTTCCTCCTCGGTCCCTGCGGAGGGGGGTACCCCCTTGCCCGAACGGAGCCGGGAGCCCGGGGGAGTCTGCGGCACTGCTTCTGCGGTTGGTACTGCGGCTCCCGCGCCCTGAGAGCCTTTGTTCACCCGCCTGTAACAACGGCCGGAAAACACAAAAGGACCCGGGGGCTGCTTTGCCCGGATCCTCTGGCGCCAGAATAGCCCACATGCGTTCCGGAACAGAGGGTTCATTTCACATGGTGGATGTCTCCTCGCTCACGCGTGGTCGGCCACGCGACACCTTGACGACCTTTTTGCGCATCTCCGACGGGGTGCGGCCGGAAGCCCGGTACGAGCCCTGCGCCACCGGTCCGGCCGGGACCTAGACGGTCCTCGCGCACGGCTCGGCGGCTCCGTGGACCGCCCCGCCGTGCGCCGCGCGGCACGGGTGCTCGCACGGCACGCGGCGGCCGTGACCTTGTCGCTCCGGGGCGCGGCCGGCCGGGTGGCCGGTCCACGCCCGGGGACCGGGAGGTCCGCGATGTGGCCTGGGCTCGCGCCCTGGGGCAGGCGCGCGTGGCGACGGCCGGTTTCTCGGGTGGGGGTCCCCCTGTCCGGGCGACGCCGAGAACTCGGAGGAGGTTCGGTGGTGCTGCGGCACGCGGAGCTGTACGGGCAGGAGCACGGGGGGCGCACGGAAGCGCGCATCGATGCCGTCGCATCCGTCAGTGCGCCCGCGCGCTGGCATTACCGGGGTACGGATCCGATGCGCCGCGTCCACCGGCTGATCACCCGGCCGGAGGGGCGGCCGGAGGGCCGCTACGGGTTCGGTACGCGGATCGACGACCGGGAGGGGGATCCGGTACCGCTGTCCCCGGTGGAGGCCGTGCCGCTGATCGCACCGACCCCGCTGCTCGTGGTCCACGGGGACCGGGACCCGTACTTCCCTCTGGATGACCCGCGGATGCCGGCCGAGGCGGCGGGCGGGCCGGCGGACCTGTGGCCGGAGCACGGCATGGGGCACGCCGAGAACGCCGCCGCCGACGCACTGCCCGGGCGGCTCGGCGGCCGGCCGGCGGCGGCCGAGGCGCCGGCCGACGGAGCGGCGGAGGCGTCGGCCGGGGTGCCGGCGGCGTGGCCCATCATGGAAGCCTGACGAAAGGAGCGCCCTATGGCAGCGGGAACCATCCGCTACTGGGCCGCGGCCAAGGCCGCCGCCGGTACCGGCGAGGAGCCGTACGCCGCGGAGACCCTCGCCGAGGCACTGGCCGCCGCCCGCGAGCGGCACCCCGGGGAGCTGGTCCGGGTGTTGCAGCGGTGCTCGTTCCTGGTGGACGGCGATCCCGTGGGCACCCGCGGGCATGAGACGGTACGGCTGGCCGAGGGCGGCACGGTCGAGGTGCTCCCGCCGTTCGCAGGAGGGTGAACCCCAGAGCATGAGCAGTGACCAGCAGTACCCGTACGAGCCGTACCCGGCTCCCGGGACGTACGCCGACCCCGCCGCGGACCCGGACGTCGCGCAGACCTGGGAGGGGCAGACCTGGGACACCCGGCACCAGCCCGTGGTCGGGGCGACCGAGCCCTACGCGTTCCCCCAGCAGGCGGCCGCTCCGGCCGCCGGGCCCTCCGGGTACGACGCGCCCATCGGGGGTACCCCCGGCCCGGAGAGCTTGGGGGCGTACGTGCCGCCGGTGACGGACCAGCAGCCCCCCGCCCCGCCCGCCGCCTCCGCCGAACCGGCCTACGGCGCGCCCACCACCCGGGGCAGCGCCCGGATGACGGACGCCCAGCGGGCCCGCGCCGAGGGCCGGTCACCGATCATTCCGCCCGGCATCCAGCCCGCCGGGCTCACCGCACTGCTCGGCGTCCTGCTCGCCGTGGGCGCGGGCATCGGCCCGTACGCGCTGCTGGTGCCCGTGGTGCTGCTCCAGGCGGTCACCGCCGCCGGGTGGTTCCGGCTGAACGGCATGTGGCCCGCCCGCCAGGGCATCGCGCTGGCCTTCCTGGGCGGGGTCGTCGCGGACGGCGCGCTGCTGGCCGCGGGCCGGGAGAACGCGCCCGCCGCGATCCTCGGCACGCTCGGCGCGTGGGTGCTGCTCGTCCTGGTCCTCCAGCTGCGCAGCCACGCGGCGGCGGAGGAGCGGATGTACGGGCTGATGGCGACGGTCGTGTCCTCCGCCCTGGCGATCGTGGCGGCGGGCTTCCTGGCGGCCGAGCAGAACGCGGCCCTGGTGGGCGCCCTCGCGGTCGGCGCGGCCGTGGTCGCCCGCGCCCTGCCGCTGCCCGGGGCCGCTTCCCCGGTCGTGGCGCTGCTCGCGGCCGCGGGCGCGGGGATCGCGGCCGGCGCGGCGACCGGTGGGGGCGGCGGGCTGGTCAGCGCCGTGTTCGGGCTGGTGGCCGGGGCCTGCGGGGTGATCGGCCTGCGGGTGGCCAGCTACGACTACCCGTCCCGGTTCGTCCACATGACCGCGGGCGTCGCGCTGCCGCTCGCCCTGGCCGCCCCTGTGGTGTACCTGCTGGGGCGTGCGCTGGGATGAGGCCGCGCCGGGGCGCCGCCGGTTGGCGCACGGTGCGGGTGTGGCGTGTGTGACGTCGTGTGCGGTGGGGGAACCAATCGGTAACCCAGGTCCGTATACGCGGGTGGGGAGTAACGGACCGGCCCGTCCCGACCGGACGGGCACACCGAAAAGCGGGGGAGCGCCGACGCATGCGAGCACTGCGGATACTGCTGGTCCTGGCCGTCGTCCTCGGTGGCCTGTTCGCCATCGGGGACCGGCTGGCGCTGCGCGAGGCCGAGTCCGAGGCCGCCTCGCGCATCCGGGTCTCCCAGGGCCTGTCCTCGGACCCGGCCGTGTCGATTCACGGCTTCCCGTTTCTGACGCAGGTGCTGGACAAGCGGTTCGAACAGGTCGATCTGAGCATGGCGGGGGTCGCCGCGACCGTGGGCGACAGGCAGGTGCGGGTGGGCGAGCTGACGGCCGAACTGCGGGACGTGCGGGTGGAGGGGGACTACACCCGGGCGGTCGCCGCCACCGCGAGCGGCACGGCACGCATCTCGTACGGGGAACTGCGCAAGATCTCTGACAGCGACGTCACCCTGGAGTACGGCGGCGACGGCAAGATCAAGGTCACCGGGACGGTGGAGATCCTGGGCCGGAAGCTCACCCGCAGCGTGCTGTCGACGGTGAGCGTCGTGGACGGCTCCACGATCAGGGTGCGGGCCGACCAGGTGCCGGGGGAGGGCATCCCCATGCTGGAGGAACTCGTCCGGCAGCGCACCGACTTCGACCGCGAGGTGGGCGGCTTCCCGGCGGGTCTGGAGATCCGCGAGGTCGAGGCGACCGCGGACGGGCTGATGGTGACGGTGGGCGGCAAGGACGTCGTCCTGACGGGCTGACCTCCCACCGGACGGGCTTCATGGCCACATGGTGAGACGAGACCGTCCGCAGGCCAGACGAAGTGCGGGGACGGCCTCGGCGCGGCCGGACGGCGGGGCCCCCGGAACCGTCGAGGATCTCGCCATGTGGATGATCCAGTCTCGACATATGACACGCCGGTGACACGGTCGCCCATCCCTCCCTACGATCGGGGCCATGATGAAGCGACAGGCGGACCTCACGAAGCGGCGGGCAGTAGACCTGTGCCGCGTCGCCGCCATGCTCTGTCGCACTGTCTGAGCGGGATCCGCAACCCCGCGTCTTTCGGCCCTTCCGCCCTGGGGGGCCTTCCCTGTGCCGCAGCCGCCCCGCACCCTCGTACCCGAGGGGAAGACGCACGCGTAGAGCGCTCGGCGCGGCCCACCGCACCCACCCATCCTGCCGATCACATCCCGCCGCAGACTGCCCCGGAGGAGAAGACAGCATGAGCCGCAGTGACGTCCTGGTAGACGCCGACTGGGTCGAGGCCCGCATCGACGACCCCAAGGTCGTGATCGTGGAGGTCGACGAGGACACGTCCGCGTACGACAAGAACCACATCAGGAACGCCGTTCGCATCGACTGGAAGCAGGACCTCCAGGACCCGGTCCGCCGTGACTTCGTCGACCAGGAGGGCTTCGAGAAGCTGCTCTCCGCGAAGGGCATCGCCAACGACGACACGGTCGTCCTCTACGGCGGCAACAACAACTGGTTCGCGTCCTACGCCTACTGGTACTTCAAGCTCTACGGCCACGAGAGCGTGAAGCTCCTCGACGGCGGTCGCAAGAAGTGGGAGCTGGACTCCCGCGACCTGGTCGACGGCGCCGAGGTGCCCGACCGCCCGGCCACCCAGTACCGGGCCAAGGCCCAGGACTCCTCGATCCGCGCCTTCCGCGACGACGTCGTGGCCGCGATCGGCAGCCTGAACCTGGTCGACGTCCGCTCCCCCGACGAGTTCAGCGGCAAGCTGCTCGCCCCGGCCCACCTTCCGCAGGAGCAGTCGCAGCGCCCCGGTCACGTGCCGAGCGCGCGCAACATCCCGTGGTCCAAGTCGGCCAACGACGACGGCACCTTCAAGTCCGACGAGGAGCTCACGGAGCTGTACCAGGCCGAGGGCGTCGACCTGGCGAAGGACACCATCGCGTACTGCCGCATCGGTGAGCGCTCCGCCCACACCTGGTTCGTGCTGCACGAGCTGCTCGGCCAGGAGAACGTCAAGAACTACGACGGTTCGTGGACCGAGTACGGCTCCCTCGTCGGTGTGCCGATCGAGCTCGGCGCCAACAAGTAAGACCCCACCAGCCACCCGCGCAAGAGGACAGGTAACGACATGTGTGGAGCACAGGCCGGCGGCCCCGACGCCTCCGCGATCAAGCCCGGTGAGACCACGATCCAGGGCCAGGTGACCCGCGAGGGCGAGCCCGTGACCGGCTACGTCCGGCTGCTGGACTCGACCGGCGAGTTCACCGCCGAGGTCCCGACCTCCGCGACCGGACAGTTCCGCTTCTACGCGGCCGAGGGCACCTGGACCGTCCGTGCCCTGGTGCCGGGCGGCACGGCCGACCGTACGGTCGTCGTGCAGACGGGCGGCCTGGCAGAGGTCGCGATCGCGGTCTGAGGACCGCACCCTGATCGGCCGAAGGGCCGTGCCTCCTGGGGGTTGGACGCTTTCCGGGACTTGAGGCACGGCCCTTCGGTCATGCCCGGAGCCCGGGGCTGTGGTCGTAGCCTGGAGGTATGTACGAGAGGCGCAGGCGTGCCTACTTCGCGATCATGGGGACCTGCCTCGCACTCTTCGTGAGCGCGTTCGCCTTCGTGCGCCTGTGGTCCGTGCCGGTCGCGGTCGGTATGGCCTTCGCCGCGGCGGTGCTGCCGCCGATCGCCGCCTGGGTCGCGAACCGGCGGGGGCCGGACGACCGGTGGTGGGACGACCCGACGGGGGACCCGAAGTCGGACGAGTGGTGGGACGAGCTGGACGGGAAGGCACGGCCGCGGCGGGAGCGGCGGAAGTGGGACGAGTGACCGGTGAAGATTGCCCCGGCCGTCCGGATCCCGGGCGAGCCCCCGGGGCAGCCCCAGGACGGCGGCCTTGCTCACCGCGTACGGGGTCATGCCCGGCCCCGGTACGCGTTCGCCCAGGCACGAGCCGATGGTGACGATCCGTCCGCCGCGCGGCAGATGGCGGGCGGCGGCCTGGGACGTGAGCAACGCGGCCCTTGCGTTGACCCGCAGGGTCCGGTCGGTCACGTCCACGGGGACGTCGGTCAGGGAGTCCCGTACGGCGCCTGGGCCGTGGTGGCCGCCCTGGTGGGGATCACGGCGCTCATGGCGGCGGGCACCGCCACCCGTACCCAGGTGCTGGTCTCCGCCGCGCTCACCGCCGCCCTCGCCGCGGTGGGCCGGTGCGTCAGGCGGCGCGCGGGCGCGGCGTGCCCGTCGGGAGGGTGACCGCGGCGCGGTGCGGGTGCCCCCGCGTCACGCGGTCCCGTGTCAGTACACGACCGCCTGCACGCCGTCCGTCATGATCTCGCTGACGAAGACCTGCGCGCCCGCGATCCGCACGCCGCCGAGGACGTCCTTCTCGGTGATCTCGCGTCGTGCCGCGCACTGGGTGCACAGCGTGATCCGCCCCCCGGCCGCCCGGATGCCGTCGATCAGGTCCGGCAGCGGCGCCGCGTGCGGCAGCGCGAACTCGGCGGCGCGCCCCGGAAGGGCGAACCAGGACGACTCGCCGGTCAGCCAGAGCGACACCTCCACCCCGCTGGCCGCGGCGACCGCCGCCACCGTGAATGCCTGCGAGCAGCGCTCGGGGGCGTCGGCCCCGGCGGTCACCTTGATCACGAGCTTCTTCGCCATGACGGAACTGTATGCCGGGCGAACCTCACACAGAGGGGACGGGGCCCACCCATTAGGCTGGGACGCGGCCCCGTTCCTGTCGCCCACCGCTCATCGAGGAGCACCCCGTGCTTGAGGCATTCTTCTCCGCCCTGCTGGTCCTGGTCTGCGTCGGCGTTCTCGCCTTCGCCGGGCTGGCCGTGAAGAAGCTGTACCAGGGCCAGCGCTGAGCGTGGTCTCCCCCCTCATCCAGAACAGTCAGGCATCATGATCCAGATCCCGTCCGACCTGCACCCGAACCTCGTTCCGCTCGCGTTCCTGCTGGGTACGTGGGAGGGTGCCGGAGTCTTCGACTTCCCCGGTGACGAGAAGTGCAACTTCGGCCAGTCGGTCACCTTCAGCCACGACGGCCGGGACTTCATCGAGTACCACTCGCGCTCCTGGGTCCTGGACGCCGAGGGCACCATGGTGCGCCCGCTGGAGAGCGAGAGCGGCTACTGGCGCATCGACGACCGGCGCCGGGTCGAGGTCGTGATGGTCCGCGACCAGGGCGTCGTCGAGGTCTGGTACGGCGAACTGGCGAAGAACAAGCCGCAGATCGACCTGGCCACCGACGCCGTCGCCCGCACCGAGGCCTCCGGCCCGTACAGCGGAGGCAAGCGGCTCTACGGCTACGTCAAGAGCGACCTCATGTGGGTCGGGGAGAAGGCCACCCCCGAGGTGCCGCTCCGCCCCTACATGTCGGCGCACCTGAAGAAGGTCGTCACCCCGGAGGAGGTCGAGGCCATGGCCAAGAGCCTCGGCGACCTGCCGGACGACGGCATCGCCTTCTTCAAGTAGGCCCGGTTCCCGCAGGCCCGGTTCCGGTGGGCCCGCGACTTCCGGCCGGTGCTCCCGGCGCGCCTCCTACACTGGAGCGCGTGGTGAGCACCGACTGGAAGAGTGATCTCCGGCAGCGCGGTTACCGGCTGACGCCGCAGCGCCAGCTTGTTCTCGAGGCGGTCGACGTGCTGGAGCACGCGACGCCCGACGACATCCTCACCGAGGTGCGCAAGACCGCCTCCGGGGTCAACATCTCCACCGTCTACCGGACGCTGGAGCTGCTGGAGGAGCTGGGGCTGGTCAGCCACGCCCACCTCGGGCACGGCGCCCCCACGTACCACCTCGCCGCCCGCCACCACCACCTCCACCTGGTGTGCCGGGACTGCGGCGACGTGATCGAGGCGGATGTGGAGGTCGCCGCCGAGTTCACCGGCAAGCTGCGGGCCGTGTTCGGGTTCGACACCGACATGAAGCACTTCGCGATCTTCGGACGCTGTGAGCGCTGCGCCGCGGCCGCCCGGGCGGCCGCGGCGGCCGAAGGAGACGACGCGGCCGAAGAGGACGCGGCGGCCGGGTCGTAGGCTGGACGGCATGCAGCGACCATCACCGACCAGCCCTCTGCTGTCCCTGCCCGGCGCGGTCCCCGCCGAGGGGCAGGACGAAGGCGTCGCCGCACACTACGGTGACCCGTTCCGCGAGCAGCGCGCCCTCGCCGCCGGCTCCGGTCTCGTCGACCTGTCCCACCGCGGCGTCATCGCCGTCACCGGCGACGACCGGCTGAGCTGGCTGCACCTGCTGCTCACCCAGCACGTCAGCGAGCTTCCGCCCGGCCAGGCGGCCGACGCCCTGATCCTGTCCGCGAACGGGCACATCGAGCACGCGCTCCATCTCGTCGACGACGGCCACACGGTCTGGGCGCACGTCGAACCGGGCACCCGTGAGCCGCTCCTCGCGTACCTGGAGTCGATGAAGTTCTTCTACCGGGTGGAGATCGCGGACCGCACCGACGAGTTCGCCGTGGTCCACCTCCCGGCCGGATCCCTCGCCAAAGCGCCCGACGGCGTCGTCGTAAGGGAGGCCGCGCACGGCCGCGACCTGTTCCTGCCCCGCGGGGAGCTGGCCGCGTACGCGGAGGAGAACGGACCGCCCGCGGGCGTCCTCGCGTACGAGGCGCTGCGCGTCGAGGCGCACCGGCCCCGGCTCGGCTTCGAGACCGACCACCGGACCATCCCGCACGAGATCGGGCTGATCGGCAGCGCCGTGCACCTCCAGAAGGGCTGCTACCGGGGGCAGGAGACCGTCGCCCGCGTCCACAACCTGGGGAAGCCGCCGCGCAGGCTGGTCTTCCTGCACCTGGACGGGAGCGAGGTGCTCCTGCCCGCGCACGGCGCGCCCGTGCGGCTGGCCTCGGACGGGCCGGACGGCCGCCAGCTCGGCTTCGTCACGACCGCGGTACGGCACCACGAGCTGGGGCCCATCGCGCTGGCGCTGGTGAAGCGGAACGTCCCGGTGGACGCCCCGCTGCTGGCGGGCGGCACGGCGGCGGCGCAGGAGACGGTCGTCGAGCCCTGAGCCCGCGGCTCAGACCTCCAGCAGCACCGTGAACGGGCCGTGGTTGGTGAGCGAGACCCGCATCTCCGCGCCGAAACGGCCCGTCGCCACGGTCGCGCCCAGCTCCCGCAGTCGCGCGGTCACCTCGTCCACCAGCGGCTCGGCCACCGGGCCCGGCGCGGCGGCGTTCCAGGTGGGGCGGCGCCCCTTCCGGGCGTCCCCGTAGAGGGTGAACTGCGAAATCACCAGCAAGGGTGCATTCACGTCCGAGCAGGACTTCTCCCCGTCCAGGATGCGGACACTCCACAGCTTGCGGGCGAGCTGCGCCGCCTTCTCCGGTGTGTCCTCGTGGGTGACGCCGACGAGGACGCACAGGCCCTCCCCGACGATCTCCCCGACCGTCTCGCCCGCGACCTCGACCCGTGCGCCGTCGACCCTCTGTACCACTGCTCGCATACACCCCAACTTACCGACGGCCGAACGGGTGCAGAGCACCTGCACATCGCATGCGGGAGTGGCACCATGCGTGTCAGGCGGTGCCCCTGAGCACCGGTCGAGGGGACGGACGACATCACATGAGCACACCTGGTGCCGGGCAGCGTCCCGGCTTCCTGCCGATGAGCCGCGCCGAGCAGGGCGACCGGGCCCGTCCACCGGCCCAGCGGACCCCGCCCGCCGACCTGGCGGGCCCGGTGACCGGTCCTGCCGTGGCGCTCGGGACCCTCGGGGCCGCCGGGCCCTCGCGGGTGCCCGCGTCGCTGCGGCCGCTGCGGCTGGCCGAGCTGCGCACACTGCGGCGGGACGCGCACACCGACGAGGCGGACCTCAGCTATGTGCGGCGGCTGCTCCAGGGCCGGATCGACATCCTCCGGGCCGAGCTGTCGCGGCGGGCCGGCCCCGAGGTGCCGGTGGTCGACCGGCTGTCGGAGATCCTGGCGGACACCCCGTCACCGGGGGGTGTCGGGAGGCGCAGCTCGGCGCGGCACGTGACGCTGTCGACGCCGCGCAGCGAGGAGATCCGGCTGCTGGCGGCGGAGATGCTGGCCGAGGTGGAGCTGTCCGACCTGGACGCCCGCACGGACGACGAACTGCGCGAGGCCATGGGCCGGCTGGCCCGGTGCGAGCAGCAGGTCTCCCGGCGGCGCCAGGAGTTGCAGCGTACGGCCGACGAGTGCAGCGCGGAGATCGCCCGCCGGTACCGGGAGGGCGAGGCGCAGGTGGACGACCTGCTGGCCTGAACGGGGCCCGCGCTCACGGAAACCCGGGTGCGGCGGGCCGGGCTGCTGCCTAGCGTGACGCCCATGACTTCCCCCGCCGCTTCCGGTGTCGTCGTCCGCCACGTCACCGAGGACGACTTCCCCGACTGGCTGCTTGCACACAAGGTCGGCTTCCTCAGGCCGCCGGTCGTGACGGACGAGGAAGTGGCCCTCAGGCGGAAGGTCCTCGACCCGGAGCGGACGCGGGGCGCCTTCGACGGCGCCCGGTGCGTGGGCACATTCCTGTCGTTCGCCCAGGAGCTGACGGCGGTCGGCGGGACGGCGGTCCCCGCGGGCGCGGTGACGGGCGTGACGGTGTCCCCCACGCACCGCCGCCGCGGCGTGCTGAGCCGGATGATGAACGCCGAGCTGGCGGAGGCGAAGGAGCGCGGGGACGTCGTCTCCACGCTGTGCCCCACCGAGTACCCGATCTACGGGCGGTACGGGTTCGGCCCGGCCGCGTGGACGACCGTGTGGGACGTCGACGTGACCCGCGCCGGGCTCGACCCGCGCTGGTCGGGTCCGGAGGACGGCGGCCGTGTCGACCTCGTCGACGGCGCGGCGATCCGGGAGACCGCTCCCGCCGTGCACGACCGGGTGCGCGCGGTGCGGCATGGCGTGGTGAGCCGTTCGGAGCGGGTCTGGCAGCGCGACACGGGGGTGGACCTGGCGCCCGGCGAACCGTGGACCGAGCCGTTCTACGTCGTCTACCGCGACGCGTCGGGGGAGCCGGCCGGCCACGCCGCGTACACCGTCGAAAGGGAGCGGGACGGCGGTGCCCAGCCGATCGGCACGGCCGGCGTCCGGGAGCTGATGGCGGCCACCCCGGCGGCCGAGCGGGCACTGTGGCGGTACCTGTGCGCGATCGACCGGGTGACCCGGGTGCGCAGCGGCCGCCGGGCCCCCGACGACCTGCTGCCGGAGCTGCTGCCGGATCCGCGGGCGGCGCGGGTGGTGTCGCACGTGGACCTGCTGTGGGTGCGGGTCCTCGACGTCGTACGGGCGCTGGAGTCGCGGACGTACGAAACGGCGGGTTCGCTGGTGCTTGAGGTGCGGGACAGGGCGGGGCTGGCGGAGGGCCGGTTCCGGCTGGAGGCCTCACCGGAGGGGGCGGCGTGCGGGCCCACCACCGAGACGCCAGAACTGATCGTGGATGTCGCCGAGTTGGGCGCACTGTGGCTGGGGGAGTCGTCGGTGGCGCGGCTGGTGGTCCTGGGCCGTGCCGAGGAGACCCGGGCGGGGGCGGCGGCTCGGGCGGACCTGCTGCTGCGGGCGGCGCGGCGGGCGTGGTGCCCGGACGTCTTCTAGAACCGGGCGACGGGTTCGCACGGTTCGCCACCGCGGGCTTCGCCACCACCGGGCCGGAGCCGCGCCGGAGACCGCCGTGCCGACGCCGCCGTGGAGTGACCGCTCTGCGGGGGAGCGGGGCGGGGCGGGCGCCCCGGGCCGGGGCCTCGGAGGGGCGGACCGGCGTGGAGGGCCGGGCTAGGATCGGGGGAGCTGGGGACGCGGGGGTGTGGGCCGGTGACGCTGGTGGTGGTGGGGGCGAGCGGTGAGGTCGCACAGGCCGCCGCGGGACTGCCGGGGGACGTCGTTCTCGTACGGATGCCCGGGGCGCCGCGGCTGAAGGGCGCCTCCGTACGGGAGTTCGCTGTGGACTATCAGCACGGGCCCAGTTTCCGTGACTTCGTCGACGGGGTGCTCCGGCGGATCGCGCCCGTGGCCGTCCTCTCGCTGACCGAGCTGGGGCTCGAGCCCGCTGCCGCTGCCGCCCGGCGGCTGGGTGCGGTCGGCGTGGCCCCGGAGGCCGTACGGGACACGCGGGACAAGGTGCGGATGCGGCGCGCGCTGGAGCGGACGGCGCCTCAGCTGAATCCGCCGTTCGCGGCGGGGGACGACGAACGGGGCCTGGTGGAGAGGGTGTTCGGGGACGGGTGTGCTGTCGTCGCCAAGCCCGCGGGCGGAACCGGGAGCCATGGTGTGCGGTTGCTGAGGGAGATGGCGGAGCTGGGGGAGGAGCTCCGGTGTCCCGGGGTCGTGCTGGAACGGTACGTGGAGGGACGGGAGTTCAGTGTGGAGGCGCTGTCCTCGGGCGGGCGGCACCGGATCATGGGAGTGGCGGAGAAGCGGGTCGGGCCGGGCGGGTTCGTCGAGGTGGCCCATGTGATGCCGCCGCCTGAACTGGAGGCGGGGGCCGAGGGGCGTGTCGTGGGGGCGGTGGAGGAGCTGCTGGACGCGGTGGGGCTTGCCGACGGGCCCAGTCACACCGAGGTCAAGCTGGGGGGCGACGGCCGGGTCACCGTCATCGAGACCCACACGCGGCCCGGTGGTGACGGGATCCCCGACCTCGTACGGCTCACCACCGGGGTCGACTGGCGGCGGGCCGCGCTCGGGTGGGCCCTCGGGGAGGAACCCCGTCGAGGGGAGCCGGCCGCGAAGGCCGCCGCGAGCGTGTTCCTGACCGCGCCGCCCGGGCGAGTGGCCCTCGTGCACCCGGCGCCCGCGCCGCCGCACGTGGACCTTGCCGCCTGGGAGGTGTACGTCGAGCCGGGCGACCCCGTGCAGCCCCTGCGGTCCTCCGCGGACCGGCTCGGTATGGCCCTGCTGACCAGCGGAGACGGCCCTGCGGCCTGCGCCGCCGCCGTCGACGGGCTGCTGGCCCGGCCCGTCGTCGTGACCGAGCCTGAGCCCTGAGCCCGGGACCTCCCGCGGCACGCCGGTGCGCGCCGACCCGCCGCGCCGCTCCCCGGGGGCCGGGGTCTCCGGGAGACGGGGGCAGCCCCTCACCGCCGCCCGAGCACCTCCGCGATCCGCACGAAGCCGTCCGTCCCGTGCCCCAGCCCTATCGCGCGCCGCGCCATCCCCTCGGCCGCGCGCATCACGCCCGCGTCGATGCCGTGGTCCTCGGACGTCTCCACGACATGGGCCATGGACGACACCGCCGAGGTCATCGGGTTGAGCTCGCCCGAGAACGTGCCGTTCTCCACGTCCCCCGCGACCTCGTCCATCAGCGGCGGCAGAATCGCGGCGATCCCCTTCGCGAACGGTGCCAGCTCTCCGGGCGTGACACCCTCCGCACCGGCCACCGCGAGCGCGTGGGCGTATCCCGCCATCGAGGTCCAGAAGATGTCGAGCAGTGCGATGTCGTACGCCGCTGCCCGCCCGACGTCCTCCCCGAGGTGCGTGTGCGTGCCCGGCAGCGCCTCCAGTACGGGCCGCGCTCCCTCGTACAGGTCCTTCGGGCCGCTGTGGATGAACACTGCCGCCGGAGTGCCGATCGTCGTGGCCGGAGTCATGATCGCGCCGTCCAGGTAGCGGATGCCGTGCCCGGCGGCCCAAGCGGCCGAACGGCGGGCCCGGTCGGGTGTGTCGGCGGTGAGGTTCACGAGCGTGCGGCCGTGAAGCGCGGCGGCCACCGGGGCGGGCCGCAGGACGGCGTCGGCCGCCGTGTAGTCGACCACGCACACCACGGTCACGTCGCTCGCGGCGACCGCAGCCTCGGCGGACGGGGCACTCACCGCGCCACGCGCGACCGGCTCGCGGTCCTTGCCGGGCGTACGGTTCCAGACGGTGGTGCGCAGCCCGGCGTCCAGGAAGGCCCCGGCCAGGGCGCGGCCCATGGGCCCGAGGCCGAGCACGGTGACGGTGGAGGGGACGGGGGACGAAGACATCGGGTAACTCCGTTACAGGAAGGGTCAGGAGAGAGAGTGCGGCCGGACGGAAGCGGTCGCACGGGAGGAAGCGGGGGAACCGACGATGACGCGCAGCCGGGCCCGGGACACCGATGTGTGCGGGGTGACCGCCGCGATCGCCGTGATCGACGGCAAGTGGAAGACGCTGCTGCTGTGGCTGCTCGAATCCGGGCCGCACCGGCCCGGTGAGCTGCGCCGGCGCGCGCCGGGCCTCAGCGAGAAGGTGTTGACTCAGGCCCTCCGCGAGATGGAGGCCGACGGCCTCGTGCACCGGGAGGCGTACGACGAACTGCCGCTGAAGACCGTGTACTCGCTGACGCCGTTCGGGCGGGACCTGGCCGAGGCGCTGGAACCGCTGGCCGCATGGGGGCACCGCCGCCTGGAGCGCCTGGTGGAAGCCGAGCGGCAGGCCTTGTGACCTGCTGGGTGTGTGCGGGGGATCCTCCTTCCCTCGGGCGGTGCGCGGGGCGGCTGATCACCAGGTTCGCTCCGCCCGGCGGGCGTGGACAAGTACCCACAAAAAAGTGGCTACGGACCCACGTGCCGGTGTGGGTGACATCGCTCGCGAAGCCCGTCGGCTCACTGATCGGCCCGCCCTCCCGGGCACCCCTGCCCCGGGGCGGGGCGGGGGCCCGCGGCCGACGCGCGGACGCGGACGGGCGACGCCCCGCGGCGTGTTGTCCGGTGAGGGCTCCGGGCGTGCCGGGGCCCTCGTGCGCCGGGGAGTCCGGCGGTCTCCTCGGGGCCGCCCCTGCCCCGCCGTCCGTCCGGTTCCGGGCTGTCGCCCGCGCTTCCCGACGGCCGGAAAGCCCCGCACTCGCCTGCTCGACAGCAAGCATCTGCTTGCAATAGTTAGCGGGATGCTGCACGATCGGGGCATGGCATCGCTCAATGTCGGCAGTCTCGGCGAGTTCCTCCGCGAGCAGCGGCGCAGCGCGCAGCTCTCGTTGCGGCAGCTCGCGGAGGCGGCCGGGGTGTCGAACCCGTACCTGAGCCAGATCGAGCGCGGGCTGCGGAAGCCCAGCGCGGAGGTGCTCCAGCAGGTCGCCAAGGCGCTGCGGATCTCCGCCGAGACGCTGTACGTGCGCGCCGGGATCCTGGACGAGCAGGGCCGGGAGGACCTGGAGACGCGGGCCGCCATCCTCGCGGACCCGGCGATCAGCGAGCGGCAGAAGCAGGTGCTCCTCCAGATCTACGACTCGTTCCGCAAGGAGAACGCGGCCGAGGCCGCCGAGAGCGGTGCGAGCGGTGCCACGACCGAAGCCTGACCCGCGCAACACGGGAGGAACCGAATCCATGGCCATCATCGACGAGCTGCGCACCCCCCTCTACTTCGCCGCCGGCACGGCCGACCTCGCCGTCCAGCAGGCGCGCAGGATCGCCGCCGAGGCGCCGGCCCGCATCGACCAGGTCCGTCAGACCGACCCGAAGGCCGTGCAGGAGAAGGTGACCGCCCAGGCCAAGGAGGCGCAGGCGGTCGTCCAGGCCAAGTTCACCGAGCTGGTGGGCGGCTTCGACGCCGAGCAGCTGAAGAAGCTCGGGGAGAGCGCCCAGGGGCTCGCCCTGCGCGGAGTCGGCGTCGCCGCCGAGTACGCGGTCAGGGCGCGCGAGACGTACGAGAAGGTCGCGGAGCACGGCGAGCAGACCGTGAAGGTGTGGCGCGGCGAGGACGCCGAGGGGGGCGCGGAGCGCGGCACGGTCACCGAGATCGCCGTCGCCGTCGAGCCCGAGGCGAAGGCCGGGCCCGAGGACAGGACCGAGCCCGGGGCCAAGGCCGAGCCCGGGAAGTAGGGGTCGCAGGTGTACGCCCGGTCGGCGGTGGGGAACCTCTGTCGGCCGGGCACATTCACGGGACCCGGGGCGTTGTACGGGTACCGTGGCAGCGAGGCGCTTCAACCACTTCCTAGGCGGTGCTCACGATGCTGATGTCCGGGTTCCAGTCCCTGATGGGGCTGCTCTTCCTCGCCATGGCCGTCTTGGCGGTGGTGGCGCTGGTCTTCGCCGTCCTCGCGCGTGAGGACGCCTACCGCGCCGCCGACAAGCAGACCAAGAAGTTCTGGCTGATCATCCTGGGCATCACGGTCGTGATCGACCTGTTCCTGCCGATCCTGTTCCTCCAGATCGCCGGTCTCATCGCTTCGATCGTCTTCATGGTGGACGTCCGCCCCGCGCTCCGGCAGGTCTCCGGCGGCGGTCCCCGCCGCGGCGGCTCCAGCAGCGACGGGCCGTACGGCCCCTACAACGGCGGCCGGTAGGCGCCTGCCCCCAGGGGCCGTCCGAGGTCAGGCCCGGCCCGCCCGGTCCAGCAGCAGTACCGCCACATCGTCCGTCAGCTCGCCGCCGTTCAGCGTGCGCACCTCCGCCACGGCCGCCTCCAGCAGCTCCTCGCCGCCCAGCTCGCGTCCCAGCAGCGCGTCGACCATCGCGACCATGCCCTCCTGGCCCAGCCGCGGTGACCCGGGCCCCGCCGAGCGGCCCTCGATCAGGCCGTCCGTGTACATCATCAGGCTCCACGCGCCGCCCAGCTCGACCTGGCGGCGCGGCCAGCGGGCGCGCGGCAGCAGGCCCAGTGCGGGGCCCCCGTCCTCGTACGGGAGGAGCCGCGCCCCCTGTCCGGGGCGGGCGACCAGCGGCGCCGGGTGCCCGGCCAGGCACAGCCCGGCGCGGCGCCCGTCCGGGGCGATGTCCACAGTGCACAGGGTCGCGAAGATCTCCTCGCTCTCCCGCTCGTGCTCCAGCACCTGCTGGAGGGTCGACAGCAGCTCGTCGCCGCACAGCCCCGCGAAGGTCAGGGCCCGCCACGCGATGCGCAGCTCCACGCCCAGCGCCGCCTCGTCCGGGCCGTGCCCGCACACGTCACCGATCATGGCGTGCACGGTGCCGTCCGGGGTGCGGACCGTGTCGTAGAAGTCGCCGCCCAGCAGAGCGCGCTGGCGGCCCGGCCGGTACCGGGCGGCGAACCGCAGGTCCGAGCCCTGGAGCAGCGGCGTCGGCAGCAGGCCCCGCTCCAGGCGGGCGTTCTCCTGGGCCCGCAGCCGGGACTCGGCCAGTTTCACCTGCACCGAGTCGGCCCGTTTGCGCTCCACCGCGTACCGGATGGCCCGGCTGAGCAGCGGCCCGTCCAGCTCCTCCCGGAACAGCCGGTCCTGCGCCCCGGCCCGTACGGCCTCCGCGGCGAGTTCGGCCCGCTCGGACGTGGCCAGGACGAGCACGGCGTGGCGTGGGGCGACTTCCAGGACGCGGCGCAGCGCCGCGAGCGGGTCGTCGGCCTCACGGCGGGTGTCGGCCGCGAGGTCCAGGTCGAGCAGCACACAGTGCACGTCGTCGGTGAGCAGCCGCTCGGCCTCGGTGAGGTTGCGGGCCGTGCGGATACGGACCCGGCCGCCGGCCGCGTCGACCAGCTCGGGCACGGTGAACGTTCCCGCGGGGTCGTCCTCGACCAGCAGCAGGGTCAGGTCCCCGCTCGGTACGCCGGGCGGTTGCACCCTCTGTCGCTGTACGGGCGCGGGCGCGGGTACGGGCATCGGTTCGGTTTCCTTCCCTCCCCCCGAGGGCCGCGGGCGGGGTGTCAGGTCGACGTCCCGCCGCCCCGGACCATAGCGGCACACGGGGCCCGAACGGAATGGTGATCACCGAAGAGCCGGCGGCATATGACCCGCAAGCGGGAGGTAGTCGGGCACGTTCCCATGAGGAACATCACGCCGGGTCGGGGAGCTGCCGAAGCGGAGCGCCTTGTTGCCGTACGGCCCTATTTGTCCGGGCGGACCACGCCGAGGATCGGCATCGAGCCCGCGCCCGCCACCGTCACGTCCCGGCCGGGACGCGGGGCGTGGACCATCGAGCCGTCGCCTATGTACATCCCCACGTGCGTCGCGTCCGCGTAGTAGATGATCAGGTCGCCCGGCCGCATGTCCTTCACCGCCACGCGCGGCAGCAGCCGCCACTGTTCCTGCGACGTGCGCGGTATGCCCCGGCCCGCGGTGCCCCACGCGCGCTGCGTCAGCCCCGAGCAGTCGTACGAGTCCGGGCCTTCCGCCCCCCACACGTACGGCTTGCCGATCTGGGCCGTCGCGAACGCGATCGCGTCCCTGCCCTGCGGGCTCGCCGCGCGGTTGATCTCCTTCAGCGCGCCCGACTCCAGCCAGGCCGTCTGCTGCCGCTGCCGGTCCCGCTGCTCCAGCTCGCGCAGCCGCGTCCGCTCCTCGGCCGCCAGCCGCGACTCCAGCTTCTCCGCGGCGGCGATCTTCTCGTCGATGTGCTTCCGGGCCTCCTGCTGCGCGGACCGGTGCTGCTCCAGCCTGTTCCACTCGGTGCCGGCGTCCTGCGTGTACGTCTCCAGGTCCTGCTGGCGCCGCTCCAGCTCCGCGAGCAGGTCCCGCGTCGCCTTCTGTCCCTGTACGAGGCGTCCGGCGCCGTCCAGGAAGAGCTGCGGGTCGTCGGTGAGCACCAGCCTGGCCTCTTCCGGTATGCCGCCGCTGCGGTACTGGGCGCGGGCCGCCGCACCCGCGCGCTGCCGCAGCCGGTCGATGCGGGTCCGGCCGTCCGCGATGGCCCGGGAGAGCCGCGCGATCTCGGCGGACTGCTTCTCGGCCTGCTCCTCCGCGAGGTTGTACGCGTCCGTGGCGGCGCCGGCCTGGCGGTACAGGCCCTCGATCTCGGCGCGGACGTCCTCCAGGCTCTTCTTGCGGGTGCCGTCCGCCTCCCGGGGGCCGCCGGGGGCGGGGCTCGGCGCAGCGTGGGCGGGAGGGGCGACGGCGACGTTCGCGGCCGTGGTCGCGAGGACGGTCAGGGCGCAGGTCAGCGCACAGGCCGCGGCGAGCGCGCTCGCCGCGCGGCGGCGTCGGTCCACAGGCTTCACAGGTCCCCCTCCTGGCATACCTGGCGGCGAACGCGGGCTGACTTACCGTCAGTAACATGTGTGCCCAGGCGATCGTGCCATGTCACCCGCGAAAGTAACAGGCCGCGGTGACGGCGAGAGGGTGCGGGGCGTGGCCCTGCGGACGACCTGCCGCGCCGGGCGGCGTCCTCAAACTCCCTGCCCCGCCCACCCCCTGGGCGCCAGCGCCTCCCACCGCACCGTCAGCTCCCCCTGCCGCAGCCGCCTCCGCCCGTCCGCCAGGGGCCAGTCGGCCGCCAGCGCCCCCGCCGCGGCGATCCAGCGCTGCCGGGCGCCGAGCGAGGCGTACGGGGCCGCCGCGGCCCACGCCCGGTCGAAGTCGCGCAGGAACGTGTGCACCGGCTCGCCCGGCACGTTCCGGTGGATCAGCGCCTTCGGAAGCCGCTCCGCCAGGTCCGACGGCCGCTCCAGCGAGCCGAGCCGGGTGGCGAACGTCACCGTGCGCGGCCCCTCGGGCCCCAGCGCCACCCACACATGGCGGCGGCCGATCTCGTCGCAGGTGCCCTCCACCAGCAGCCCGTCCGGTGCCAGCCGCGCGCACAGCCGGGCCCACACGGCGGCGACGGCGTCCTCGTCGTACTGGCGCAGCACGTTCGCCGCGCGGATCAGCGCGACCGGCCCGTCCACCGGCACCTCGAAGCCGCCGTGCCGGAAGTCCAGGCCCTCGCACGCGTAGGGAGCGGCGGCGGCCACCCGCCCCGGGTCGATCTCGACGCCCACCACCCGCGCGCGCGGGTCGGCGTCCGCGCGCAGCCGCGCCAGCAGCTCGACGGCGGTCCAGGGCGCGGCCCCGTACCCCAGGTCCACGGCGACCGGCGGGGCGGCGCCGCGGCGCAGGGCGGGTCCGTGCGCCGCGGCGATCCAGCGGTCCATGCGGCGCAGCCGGTTCGGGTTGGTGGTCCCGCGGGTGGGCGCGCCGACGGGACGGCTGCCGGGGGAACGGGAACTGCGCGGGGCCATGACGACGAGCGTAGACGCTCGAGAACCGCCCGCCCCGCGCGTGGAGGCGCGCAGGCGGCGGGCCCGGGACGCCGGGCCGCGCCCACGGTCTCGCGACGGGGCGCGCACTGCCGCGAGGATCCCGCTGCCCGGCCGCTCGCACACGAGGGCAGGGAGTGGCCTGCGTGGGAGGCGCCGGGGACCGTCCCGGCCGCCCGGCCCGGGCCCGCCCCGCCGCTTCCACCCCGTAATGAATTGGCAAAGCGGAAATGAAGCGGGACGTCTCGGTGTTCTCCCCCTGCGGAGAGGGGACCGGACGCCGCCGTCCACCCTCTCCGTCGCTGTGCCCGCTCAGCCCGATGAACCTGGTAGACGCGCCCTGATCGGAAGGACCGACGACGTGAGCCAGTACGTGTCCCGGCTCGCCGGCACCCTGGTACCGCCGCCCCGGCTCCGGATGCCCGGACGCCCCCGGGCGATCCGCGGGCACCGCGCCCCCCGCCGGGTCGCCATGCTCAGCGTGCACACGTCCCCGCTGCACCAGCCCGGCACGGGCGACGCGGGGGGCATGAACGTGTACATCGTGGAGCTGGCCAGGCGCCTCGCCGCGATCGACGTCGAGGTCGAGATCTTCACCCGCACCACGGCGGCCGGGCTGCCCCCGTCGGTGGAGCTGGCGCCGGGCGTGCTCGTACGGCATGTCGAAGCGGGACCGTACGGGGGGCTGAGCAAGGAGGACCTGCCGGCCCAGCTGTGCGCCTTCACCCACGGCGTCATGCGCGCCTGGGCCGGGCACCGGCCCGGGCACTACGACCTGGTGCACTCCCACTACTGGCTCAGCGGGCACGTCGGCTGGCTGGCGGCCGAGCGGTGGGGCGCCCCGCTGGTGCACGCGATGCACACGATGGCCAAGGTCAAGAACGCGGCGCTCGCCGCGGGCGACACCCCGGAGCCCGAGTCCCGGGTGATCGGGGAGACCCAGATCGTACGGGCCTCCGACCGGCTCATCGCCAACACGGACGGCGAGGCGGAGGAGCTGGTCCACCACTACGAGGCGGACCCCGCGCGGGTGGCGGTGGTCCACCCGGGGGTGAACCTGGACCGGTTCCGCCCGGCCGACGGCCGGGCCGCGGCCCGCGCCCGGCTGGGCCTGCCCCAGGAGGCGTTCATCCCTCTGTTCGCGGGCCGCATACAGCCCCTGAAGGCTCCGGACGTGCTGCTGCACGCGGCGGCGCGGCTGCTCGACGAGGACCCGTCGCTGCGGGGCCGGATGGTCGTCCCCGTCGTCGGCGGGCCCAGCGGCAGCGGCCTGGCCAAACCGGAGGGCCTGCAGAAGCTGGCAGCCCGGCTGGGCGTCGCGGACGTGGTGCGCTTCCACCCGCCGGTGGCCCAGCAGGGGCTGGCCGACTGGTTCCGCGCGGCCAGCGTGCTGGTCATGCCCTCGCACAGCGAGTCCTTCGGCCTGGTCGCCATCGAGGCGCAGGCCACCGGCACGCCGGTCGTCGCGGCGTCCGTGGGGGGCCTGCCGGTGGCGGTCCGGCACGACGAGACCGGCTATCTGGTGGACGGCCACGACCCGGCCGACTACGCGCGCGTGCTGCGCCGTTTCGTCGACGACCCGACCCGGGTGCCCCGCATGGGCGAGGCGGCGGCACGGCACGCCCGCTCGTTCGGCTGGGAGCGTGCGGCGTCGGCCACGGCCGAGGTGTACGCGGCTGCGATGCACGAGCACCGCCGTCGCGTACGCTCGCCCCATGGCTGACGCACAGCAGATCATCGAGCGGACCCTGCAGGACGCCGACCTGACCTGGGAGTCACCCGAGCAGGGCGCGTACGTGGTCACCCTCCCCGGCACCAACAAGCTGTCGACCACCCTCTCCCTGCGCCTCGGCAACCACTCCCTGTCCCTGAACGCCTTCGTGATCCGCCACCCGGACGAGAACGAGTCCGGCGTCCACCGCTGGCTGCTGGAGCGCAACCTGAAGCTGTACGGCGTCGGCTTCGCCGTCGACCCGCTCGGGGACGTCTACCTGACCGGCAAGCTCCCCCTGTCCGCCGTCACCCCGGAGGAGCTGGACCGCCTGATGGGCTCCGTCCTGGAGGCGGCGGACGGTGCCTTCAACACCCTCCTGGAGCTGGGCTTCGCGTCCGCCATCCGCAAGGAGTACGAGTGGCGGGTCTCCCGCGGCGAATCGACCCGCAACCTGGAGGCCTTCGCCCACCTGACGCAGCCGTCGGGGTGACCTGCGGACGGGACGCCGCCTGACGGCCCCGGGCGGGTCTGCACGAGGCCGAAGCGTCGGCCGTGCCTTACGACCAACCGTGTTCGGTGAGCGGCTCGCCCCCTTCGAGGTAGCCGAGCAGCCCGGCGGCGGGGTACTCGATGATGTCCTCGGGCAGCTCGTGCACGGACCACCAGCGCAGGTCGAGACACTTCTCGGGCTCGCGGTTGACCGGCTCGCCCTGCCACGTCGTGGCCAGGAAGAACAGGCCGATTCGCTCAACCTCGGGACTCTGCTTGTGGTGCACGACGTGCACAAGCCGCAGGCGCTCGGGGTCGACCTCGACGCCGGTCTCTTCCCGCAGCTCGCGTGCGGCGCCGATGGTGAGCGGCTCGCCGGCGTCGAGCTTGCCCGAGGGGGCGTGCCACTGGCCGTAGCCGTACGGGCCCCCGCGCTGTGACAACAGGATCTTGTCGCCGTCGCGCAGGATCACATGCGTGTCGATCACGGGGGTCGCGGGTGATGCGTTCATGAGTTCACCGTGGGGTCGTCGTGCTTGGTGTGGTTGTCGACGCCACCTCCGGGAGGGGACAGGGCGTCGGCGATTCGCTTCGCCACATCCGTAGGGGTGGCGTCGGTCGAGTCGAGCACGAGCACCTCGACGCCGAGGGTCGTCAGCCTCTGTCAGCATCGCGGCAGAGCTCGACCTCCCGGGTCGGGGCGTCGTGGAAGCGGTGGCGCCTTCCGCGCTCGGCGAGGCGGGCCGCGACGGTCTCCGGTCGCGCGGTGGGGATCACGGCCGGGCCGGGCAGCAGGACATGCCGGTTCAGGGCGAGCGCGCAGGCGGCCTGGCAGAGCGGCCGGACGCGGGGAGTGACCGGGTGTACGGCACCCGGGTGTCCGTACGCCCCGGTCCGGTCCGTACGAGGCCGATGCCCCGTCCCCGCTATGAGGGCTGCTTCTCGCGCGTCTCACCGGCATGCCGTACCGGCGGCTGCGGGGACTTCGGGGCCACCGCCACCGTCTCCGTGTCCCGCGGTGCCTCCTCCGACAGGGCGCGGCGCAGCAGCAGGCCGTAGCCGGCCGCGGCTGCCGCGCCGATGAACGCGCAGGACAGCCACAGGACGACCGGTCCCGGGCCCTCCACGATCCAGCCGGCCGAGACGGGCGCGACGAAGCCGCCCACCGACCACGCCATGCCCATCACACCCTGGTAGCGGCCCCGGGCGTGGACCGGTGCCAGCCGGGCGGTCGCGGCGGCGTTGACCGGGACGAACACCATCTCGCCCAGCGTCCACACCACCACCGTCGCCGCGAACATCAGCGGCGTCGCCGCCAGCGCCGTCGCGCCCAGTCCCACCGCGAACAGCAGCGAGGACACCACCAGCAGCGTCACCGGCTTCCGCCGCTCGGTCACCCTGTTGACCAGCAGCTGCAGCGCGACGATCGCCACACCGTTGACGGCGATCACCGGACCGTACGACTCCGGCGGCAGGCCCGCGCCCGTCATCGTCAGCGGCAGTCCCACCCACGGCGTGATGAACAGCGTGCAGACCAGCAGGCTCAGCAGGACGAGTGTCCGGAACGGGCCGTCCCGGAGGATGTCCAGCGTCGACAGCTTCTGCTGTGCGGCGGCCCCGGCATCCGGTTCGCCGTGCTCGCCCTCACCGGTCTCCGGCCGCGTCTCCGGCAGTTTCAGGAACACGATCAGCGCGCACAGCACCACCGCGCACGCCTCCACCACGAACAGCGTCCGGTAGCCGAAGACCAGCGCCGCGCCGCCGCCCGTCGCCGCGATGGCGAAGCCCAGGTTCAGCGCCCAGTAGTTCAGCGCGTACGCGCGCCGCCGGTCCGGTTCAGGCACCTGGTCCGCGATGGTCGCGCTGATCGCCGGCCGCACCGCCTGCATGGCCACGCCCATCAGCAGCACGACCGCCGCGACCGCCCAGGGGCTGGTCACCACCGCCAGGGCCAGCGCGCCGGCAGCCCCGCCGAGCTGCCCGGCCACCATCGTGGGCCGCCGTCCCCACCGGTCGCTCAGGATGCCGCCAAGCGGCGACCCGGCGATGCCGCCGAGCCCGTGCAGGGCGATGACGAGCCCCGCGTACCAGCCCGAGAAGCCCAGCTCCTGGGTGAGGAAGAGGGACAGGAAGGTGAGGACGAACGCGCCCGTACGGTTCACCAGCGTCGACAGCCACAGCCACCAGAAGCCGGGGGGCAGGCCGGACACGGTGGCGCGTGCGGATCGTATGAGCGGGACGAGAAACACGCGGGCTCCCCTGCGGCGGCGGCATCTCAGCGGCTGTGAGTGGCGGTAAGTGGCAGTAAGTGGCTGTCCGGACGCCTGGAACTTACGGGGCGTACCCACCGTCCTGCCACCGAATTGACGGCGACCGTCAACAGTCCGCGAGCGGTCCCGCCCCGTGTGCGCCCGGCCCGTCCGGCCTGTGAGCGCCGCCGTCACCCGTAGGACGCGTCCATTAGGCTCGTACGCATGGCCGACGCACCGTACAAGCTGATCCTGCTCCGCCACGGCGAGAGCGAGTGGAACGCGAAGAACCTGTTCACCGGCTGGGTGGACGTCAACCTCACCGAGAAGGGCGAGAAGGAGGCGGTCCGGGGCGGTGAGCTGATGACGGACGCCGGACTGCTCCCCGACGTCCTGCACACCTCCCTCCAGAAGCGCGCGATCCGCACCGCGCAGCTCGCCCTGGAGGCCGCCGACCGCCACTGGATCCCGGTGCACCGCTCCTGGCGGCTGAACGAGCGCCACTACGGCGCCCTGCAGGGCAAGGACAAGGCGCAGACGCTCGCGGAGTTCGGCGAGGAGCAGTTCATGCTGTGGCGCCGCTCCTACGACACACCGCCGCCGGCTCTGGCCGACGACAACGAGTTCTCGCAGGCCCACGACCCGCGCTACGCCTCGATCCCGAGCGAGCTGCGCCCGCGCACCGAGTGCCTGAAGGACGTCGTCCAGCGGATGCTGCCGTACTGGTACGACGGCATCGTCCCTGACCTGCTGGCCGGCCGCACGGTCCTGATCGCCGCCCACGGCAACAGCCTGCGCGCGCTGGTCAAGCACCTGGACGGCATCTCCGACGCCGACATCGCGGGCCTGAACATCCCGACGGGCATCCCGCTGTACTACGAGCTGGACGCCGACTTCCGCCCGGTCACCCCCGGCGGCCGGTACCTCGACCCGCAGGCCGCGGCGGCGGCCATCGAGGCGGTCAAGAACCAGGGCAAGAAGAAGTAAGCGCCCACGCGTAAGCCCCCTGCCTGCGGTTTCTCCGCTGGGAGGGGGCTTTTCGCTGCCTCTGGGCCGTCTCTGGGCCGTCAGGGCGATGGAGTCGCGCGCTCTCCGGGCTCTGGCTCCTGTCTCCACTCCGCTCTGGCACCGGCGCTCTGGAGCACAGCGACAGCGGACTGGGCCCTGTACGCAGACAGGCCCTCAAGGAGGGCGACGGGCGCTTGGCGTGCCAGTACCCGGCTGTGCCACAAGCTTAGCCCGGTCACTTTGCGCACGGCTCGGATCACATCCAACTCGCGGGCCCCGCAGTCGATGAGCACCGCCTCGTGGGACGGGTCGTCGCAGAGCAGCGTGTAGTACTCGGTGGACTCCTCGTCGGACATCTCGCCCTCCTGCCTCAGCGAACGGGAGCGTATGCGCCCTCGAAGACGGCAGCCACGGCTTTTCGGGTGCGCTCCTGGCTGGACGGCATGAGGTTTGCGTACACGCGGAGGGGCAGACCCGGGTCCGAGTGACCGAGGTACTCGGCGAGGGATTTGATGTTCTCGACCGCATCCAGGAGTACCGAGGCGTAGAAGTGGCGGAGGGCGCGCATGCCGTTCTCGCGTGACTCGGCGTACTAACCGCCCGGGGATCACGCCGGCGCTCGCTTCCACACCTCCTCGTTCAGAGACGTGCGCCACACATGCCCGCCGCGCGGCCTGGTGAAGATCAGCTGTTTCGTCACCGGAGGTCCGTCCGTCACGGGCCGGCCGCCTTGGCTTGCTCTGTTCACGGCACAGGCATGGTGGCTGAGACCGGTGTGGGTGCGGCGAGACACGCGCGCGCCTGTACGGTCGGCTGACCCGCCGTCGTGGCTGACTGTCGTTGGCTGAGGCTCAGACGCTCCGGGGCCCAGCGCCAAGGGAGTTCGAGGCGAAGGGGCCGTGCCGTTCGCGCGCCAGATCCTACGGGAACCCACGGGGAAAAGCGGGGACTGGCCGCCGGGTGCGACCAGGGCTGCAACACCGCTCCGCCACAGGTCAGCGCCACAACCGCCGTCAAGAAAACCGAGCTTCCCAAGCTCAGAGCGCGGGTTCGATTCCCGTCATCCGCTCCACGGCAAAGCCCCCGGGTCAGCGAACTGGGGCTTGTTTATTGTCTAGACCTATAAAGACCCGCGTGCCATTCGCTTGCCATAAGTGCCGTAACGGGGCGTCAGATTGGGCCCCAATTCGTCGCTCGCGGCCACCGCGCGCCGAACCGTCTCGAACCCCGAGACGCGTTTCGGGTGACCTGCGCCACATGCCACAGAGGTGCGGCCCGGCTGGCTACCGGAACCGCACCCCCGTGCGTCACCTCCGCCGGGCCGCTCCTGTGGGAGCCGGAGGGGCGGAACGATCCTGTGAACGGAGGCGGTCGCGCAGCGCCCGCCTCCCGGTCCGTCGATGTGCGCTGGCTGCGGAAGTTGGCGTCGATGTCGTCGGCGAGCTTGCGCTGATGCTCCTCGGCGGAGTGCTGGTAGATCAGCTGTGCCCGCTCGGACGACTGGCCCGCTCGGACCATGAGGTCCTTCAGCTTGGCGCCGGTGTCGGCGGTCAGGGTGTTGCGTATCGACGGAGATGAACCGGGCGAGTGAGTCTTTCGGCTGATATCGCGACCCTGACCCCTTCGGGTCAACGCCGAGCGTGGTGCTCCCAGAAGGGGGTGTGCACAATGGCCGCCGTCGGCCCGCTCCCTCACGTCCTTCCGGACGGGCTCCCGTCAACGGAAGAAGGAGATGCAACCGGAGAGTCCAGCCGTGTCGACGGGAATCGTCTTGGTGTGGCCGTGCCAGCCGGCCGCCTCTATGACCTCCTCGTGGACGTCGTAGGGGTGGCTGTCCACGGCGACGCGGTGGACGCCGTTCGGGCGGTAGCCGAACTTGCGGGATACCGCCCGGGAGGCGGCGTTGTCGGCGAAGGCAGTGGAGGTGACGCGGGCGGCACCAAGGCCGTCGAAGGCGAGGGCCAGAGCCGCGGCACGCATCTGGGTGCCGTAGCCCTGGCCCTGGAAACGGCGGCCGAGCCAGAAGCCGGTGCGGGCCTCGCCGGTGGCGGCGAAGCCGCGGGCGGAGAGGTTCTGCTGGCCGATGACCTGGCCGTCGTGGAAGACGGCGAGGAGGAGACGCCAGTTCTCGCTGGTCCAGTCGCCTCGCGCCCACCAGTGGTTCTGCAGGACGCTCCTGGCCCGCTCGGCCGGCGGTGCCGAGGCCCAGGGCTGCGGGAAGTACACGGCGCCGTCGGGCACGACTCCGTCGGCCGCCACCTGGGCGAGGCTGTCGAGCTCGTCGTCTGAGGGGAGGCGTAGGACGAGCTCGGCGGTGGTGAGCTCGAGGGCGGTGAGGGGCCAGTGGCGCATTGGGGCTCCGAGGGGTCAGGGCCCGTCGAGTCCGAAGACGGTGCCGAACGGGTCGATGAGCTGGCAGATCCGCCGACCGGGCTCCACGTCGAGGGGGCCGCGGTGGTGAGTGCAGCCCGCTTCCAGGAGACGCTTGCGTTCGGTGTCGAGGTCCTTGACGGACCAGTACGGGACGGTGCTTCGCCCGTGGGCGTTGGCCTTGGGGGACGCCTGGTGAAAGCCGAACTCGAGTCCGTCGAGGTCGAGCCAGGCGTAAACGGCGGTGCCGTTGATGTCGAGCTTGACCTCGGCTTCGAAGATCTCGCCCCACCAGCGGGCTGCGGCTTCGGGGTCGTCGACGAAGACCATGACGGTTCGGATACCGCGCACTTGGGATTCTCCTTGCGTCGGGAAGCGGCACGGTACCGCTGAGATGGTTATTCGTGGGCGCCGTGCAGGGATCGGAGGCCGGTGGCAGCGGTGAACGCTGCCAGGGCGCGTATGAGGTCGTGGTCGTTCCAGTGGGCGCCGAGTTCGCGGACGTGATGCAGGTAGGCGTGGCGTACCCAGCGCGGGGAGGGACGCCCTTGCTGGGCCGCCATGTGGGCAAGGGTGATCAGGTCGGGCAGCCCGGTGATGTCCGGGCGGAGGGTTTCTGCGTCGATGAGGGCGAGGTGCCCGTCGGCGCGGCGGCGGACGTGCTCCGGCTTGAGGTCCAGATGGCCGAGCGGTACGTGGCCGGGTCCGTGGGCGTCTGTGACGAGTCGGAGGAGCCGGTGCCAGTCGTCGGGTCGGGTGATCCAGTCCGGGGACGGGGCATCCAGGGCGGCTGTGGTGTGCCAGAGGGCCATGGTTTCGGTGACCTCGGGCTGCCAGCGGGCGGAGGCGGTGTGGATGAGGGCGACCGACCGGACCAGCTCGTCGAAGGCGTCGGTGCCCGAGAGGGTGACCTCCTCGTCGAGGTGTTCGACCAGCAGTGTGCGGGAGGTGTCGCAGGCGCGGTGGAGGCCCGGCAGGACGTGCTCGTCGGCCAGGAGCTCGTAGGCGAGGACTTCGCCGAGGTAGCCGGCCTCGTCCGCGTGCCTCTTCAGGACCCGCCGGGGAGGGGCGCCGAGGGCGAAGACGGCTGTGCGGTAGCGGGATGTCAGGCAGCGCACCGGTCCCGGCTCGCCCGCGTGGTGGCGAGCGAGGAGCACGTACGCCTGGCGCTCGGCGGTGGCGGGGTCGGTGGTGAGCGGGTTGGCCAGCCACCCGTCGGGCCGCGTACGGGCGGCGCCGTCCAGCGGCCCGTCGGGGGCGGCGGTCATGCCGCGGTCTCCTGTGGGATACCGAGCGCGGCGAGGCTGTGGGCGTAGCAGCGGGCGGCGAGGTCGGGCCGCTGGTGCTCACCGTAGATCGCGAAGAGGGCGTAGACCGGGGAGTCGAGGTTCTCGCCGATGTGCCAGCCCTGGTACGAGCCGCCGACGACGTCCCAGATCTGGGCGCGGCCGAGGAAGACGGCGGCGAAGTCCTGGAAGTAGATCTCGATGCCGAAGGGGTGGGTGGCCATGGCCTCCTCCCGGCTGGTCGTGGCGATCCTGTCCCAGGTGGGGCCGGTGATGTTCCAGGCGTGGGAGTCGATCTCGCCAGGGCGGCCGGGCGGGTCGAGGAGGCGCAGGACGGCGCGGTGTGCTCCGAGAGGGCCGGCCAGGTAGTCGTGGATGCTGGTGGCCAGGGCACCGGTGCGGGTGGCGATGAGTTCACGGGCGAGCCGGGGCAGCTCCTCGGCCACCAGGGCACTGGCCTTCTCCCACTCCTCCTCGGTCAGGGCCGGGGTGATCGGTGTGGGCTCGACGTGCTGCGGGGAGTCGAGGAAGTCGGCCAGTGCGGCGAGCGCGGACTCCTCCGCCACGGGGTCGGGGGTGACCCAGGGGACGCGGGAGGCGGCGATCGGCCCGTCGCCTGCCGGGACGGTGAGGCGGTCGCCGGGGCGGGCGCCGTGGACGCGGAAGAGGTGCTGGAGCTCGTTGGCGGTGGCGGCCAGGGCCTTGTGGTCGGCGTAGAGGAACGGGCCGTGGGGGCTGCGGGGCGCGGTGAAGCCGTTGCCGCACAGGGCGACGTCCCGCACGCCGTCCAGGGGCTTGAGGTAGTCGATGAGCAGGCCGTTGAGGATCTGGAGACCGGTGGTGCGGTTGCGGGGGCCGTCCATGCCGGGCAGCAGGTTGTTGTCCGCGCCGAGCGCGCCGTACGGAACGGTCTGGGCGTTGTTGGAGACCACGGCGAGCCGGGGCGGGGCGAGGACGCCCTGGGCCAGCTGCTCGATGTAGAGGTCCGAGACGTCGGCGTCGACGCCGATGAAGACGTCGTTCCCGGTGGTGCCGGACAGGCGGACCAGGGGCTGGGAGACGCGCTTCTCCCAGAAGAGGGTGCGGGCGCCGGCGGGGTAGAGGGTGATCTCGATGTCGCCGACGTTCAGCGGCTGGGTGTGGTCCACGCGGTGCACGGTGAAGCCCAGGGCTTCGATGGCCTCGGTGACGGCGACCGGGGTGGTGGTGCCGGTGTAGACGGGCACCGTGCGGGCGAGGAGGTCGAGCGAGGGGAGGTGGAAGTGGTCCAGGTGCTCGTGGCTGAGGATCACGGCGTCCGGGCCGGGCATGCCCTCGGTGTCCACGGCGCGGGGTGGCCAGATCTCGAACTCCAGGCTCCCGGCCCCGAAGGCCGGCGCGAGGATCGGGTCGAGGAGGACGGAGGAGAGACCGTCGGTGATGTGCCAGGTCTGGTGGCCGAGGAAGGTCAGTTCCAGGCCGACGGGGGCTGCTGCCATGACGAACTCCTTTGCGCGGTCAGGAAGGGGGCGGGGGTGGCGCGGAGGGGGACAGCGGACGTCTCCCTCCGCGCCTGTGTGCGGACCGGCAGGGCCTACCGGTGGTAGGTGGTCGGGGAGTTGTGGGTGGTGCCGGTGGCGGCGAACGCCGTCACGCGCTGCTGGAGCCGGCGGACCGTCTCGGCGGTCACGGGCGCGCTCGGCTTCGTCTGGGGCTTGGGTCGGTTCATGACGTGCCTCCATCACTTCGGTCTTGAGCGGTGCGGATGCAGCCGCCCTTTCCCGCCGCCGCAAGCGGCGGGTGGTCAGTGTTCAGTGGCGGACAGGAGACTGCTGACGACGGCGCCGCAGAGGATCACGTAGGCGATCACAGCGATCCGCTGCCTCACCACCAAGTCCGGTTCCCTCGAAGCCTGGTCGGCGGCTGCCCTGTTGCGCTGCCGTCTCACCTGGCGCTCAATCAGCAGGACACGGCAAACGCGGGCGAGGGCCCGCATGTGGATCCAGGCCCCGAGCCGCCCCTCGCATGGCCCGTGCGGCAGGAGCGCTCAGTATCCGTGCAGGCTTGGCTGACATCGACCGTCTCGCCGAGCAGGAGCCGGACGTAGCTGCGCAGCAGGGCCGTGGTCTCCCGCACTTCACCACCGGTATCCGGTAGGTGTTGGGCGTGAGGACACGGGTGCACAGAGCGTGCACGGTGTCCGTGGGCACCGGCTCCTGGGCGGCGGGCCTGGTAGTCATGCCGGGTGCCCCGCAGCCGCCTCCCGCATCCCGATCGCCCGGTCCATCTGCGCGTACAGGACCTCCAGCCGGGCGGGGTCGAGGACCAAGGTCGTGGTCTCGGTGGTGCCGTCGAGTCGATGCAGCGCGATCGGCAGGGTGGCCTGCTGCTCGTCGTGGTTGTACGTGATGTCGCGCCGGACCGGAGTTGCATGGGTGATCACGAGGGTTCTCCCGGGGCTGTCTGAGCGGGGGCTGGAGTTCAGTCAACTCCGCAGCCAGAGCCCTTAACAGGGCATTCCGCTAGGCACGTTGTGGGCACGGACTAGGCAGAATCCCGCTAGGCTTCCGGGCGCCCAACTCGACCAGCGGACGGCGGGATGATGGCGAACGAGATCCTGCGCCGACTCAGGCGCGAGCAGCGATGGACACAGGCCCAGGCCGCCCAACGGGTATGCGCACAGGTCCAGGCGGCCACGGGCCGTGACCCCGAGCTCGATGCGAACTGGATCTCCCGGCTGGAACGCGGAGCGATCACCTGGCCCTCGGGCGACTACAGGGCGTCACTGTGTGCGGTGTTCCGAGTCGGCAGCGAGGCAGAGCTGGGCTTGCACCCGAAGGGAGAGTCAACGGGCGCAGCTTCCACCCAGGACGCCTCCTCGGCGCCCGCCGACGACGTGAGCAGTCTCCACGCCGACACCGAGCTGTCGGTCCGGCTCGCCCGGCATGTTGCCGCGACCAACGTCAATGGCTTGGTGCTGGAGCAGTTCGACGCCGACCTGGAACGGCTCGCCAGAGACTTCGTCAGCCGGCCTCTGCCCCTGCTGGTCCCGGAGATCCGCACCCTGCGCACGGACGTGTTCCGGTTACTCGAGGGCCGCCAGTACCCCGGTCAGACGCGGCACCTGTACGTGCTCGCAGGATGGTTGTCCGGCCTCGCGGCGCACGTATCCCTCGACCTCGGCCACCAGCCCTCCGCTTCCGCCCATGCGCGGACCGTGGTGCAGTGCGCGGAGATCGCGGAGCACCCGAGGCTGCGAGCCTGGGCCCGCTCGTTCCAATCGCTGGCCGCCTACTGGACGGGCGACTACCGGCAGGCCGCAGATCTGGCACGGGCCGGACGCGAGGACGGCCGAGGGCCGGGCTCAGGGACGATCGCAGCCCGATTGCTGAACCTGGAGGCTCGTGCCCTCGCAGCTGGCGGCGAGGGCCGCAGCGCGTTGCGCTCCCTCGCCCTGGCCCACGAAGCCCGCAGCAGCGCGGAACGAGACGAACTGCCCGGCGTCTTTGCTTTCCCTGAGGCGAAGCAGTGGGCCTACACGGGCACCACGCTGCTGGCCGTCGGCGGCGACGAACAGATCCAGCGGGCGATAGCCGCGTCCAACCGTGCGGTGGAGCTGTACCAGTCCGGGCCGGAAGGCGACCGGTCCTCCGGGGACTTGCACGCCGCGCATCTGGACCTGGCCACCGCATACCTGGCGAGCGGCGAAGTGGAAGGAGCCAGTACGGAACTCGCTGCGGTCCTCGGCGCGGACCAGTACACCGCGAGCATCACCATCAGGCTTCGCAAACTGGACACGCTCATCGGTAGCGGGCCGTACCGTGACTCACGGCCGGTGGTCGATCTTCGCGAGCACATCCACGAGGTGACCGCCCGGCCCGCTCTCGTCAGCACACCCACGGAGCCGCGATGACCACCCAGCCCACGAACGACCCTTCGGTGACCGACCGACGCCTGCTCTCCACCCAGGCTTACGGCACCGGCCAACACCTCGCAGCCCGCCAGTCCCTCTACCAATGGCAGACCCCGCGCCACGACCTCCCCGGCATCGTCGTGGGCGAGCTGGCCGGCGTCCGCAGGGCAGTGGCGGACGTGGGCTGCGGCAACGGAAAGTTCGTACAGCGGGTTCGCGCCGACCGGCCGGACCTGACCGTGCTCCCCATGGACATCTCGCCCGGCATCGTGGCAGGCATCGCCGGCGCCGTGGCCGCCGACGCCCAGAGACTCCCGATCGCGGACGGGGCCCTGGGCGCAGCGCTGGCCATGCACATGCTCTACCACGTCGAGGACCAGACCCAAGCCGCCCAGGAGCTGGGCCGTGTCCTGGCCAAGGACGGTATCGCCATCGCGTCCACCAACAGCAGGACCGACAAGCGGGAACTGGAGGACCTCTGGCGGCGAGCCTCTGGCGACGTCCTCGGCGTCGCTGAGGGCCCCGCACGCGTCCAGCTCTCTGCCCGCTTCACCCTGGAAGACGCCCCGGCCATTCTGGGCACCGTCTTCGACGAAGTCCGGACGATCCCCCTCCCGGGAGTGATCGACGTGACCGACGCCACGCCGGTGGTCGCCCACCTGGCCTCGTACGAGGCATGGGCCGACCAGATGGGCGTGCCGTTTAAGGAGACGATCGACCGCGCCCGAGAACGAGTGCAGGCGACCATCCAGGCGGAAGGTACATTCCGCGTCACCTGCCTCGGCGGCATCCTCGTCTGCCGATGAGCAGCGATCTCGTCTGGCGTGGGAGGGACCGTGTACGCCGTGCCATAACGTGCCGGTAGGGGTGGTAGACAGCTGTCAGTAGAGGCTACTTCCGCACCCCAGGAAGCACTCCTTCTCCAAGGCGTTTCCGCAGGTCAGACGAGGTGCAAGCGTTCAAGTTCAGGGTGATTCCCAAGCTCAGAGCTTCAGCGGGATGCCCTGTGCGGCTGTCCCTCCTCGCCGTTCAAAGCGTTGCTGATCTCCCGCAGGCGCCCCGCGGACAGGGCGAAGGCATTGCGAGGATTTCGGTAGGAGTGTCCGCCGTCGTTGATCCAGACACCGTCTGCCAACCGCCAGTGGGCAGGCTCCCATTGGCCCTGGTTCTCAAGGAGCATCCCCGCTACTTCGGCAGGCTCTTCGATCAAGGTAAGAGCGGCAAGCGCGGCGGTGAGAGGAACCGCCGCGTCGTCGGGGAGCCGCGCATCGCCAAGTGTCGGAAAGAGAAGCAGGAGGCGAGCGTCGGTATCGCCCACGCCCTCTTGTGCCGGCTGTCGAGCAGCGGACAGCAGTTCCGGCCAGGCCGCGCCGGGCCCCATGAAATGGCCGTCGTCCACTGCGAGGGTTTCCGCTACGGGCCAAGTTGGGTGACTTATCAGGTAGTCCACTCCTTGGTCTCCGCCGAGGTTGCGGTAGACGACGTAGATGGTGTGGCCGGAGCGCAGGGGCACGCTGAACACCGGCCACTCGCGGTCGGCGGAGAGCGCGCGGTACAGCTCCATGGCGGCATCCCAGTCAGCACCGAACGCGGCTCGTTGCGCGTCCTCACCGCGCAAACAGCTACCGAGGTGTACCGGCCAGAACAAGGGGTGGTCCAGATACGCGTTCCCCTCGATCAGAGGGCCGCCTTCGTGTCCCGGGATCTGCGGCACCCGAGGATCATGGCACGAGGCGCGGGCCCTCATGCCCCTGTGCTTTCGACAGGATGCGCATGCGGCACAGCACCACAAGCGCACCAGATCGAGGGGGAAACAGCGGGGAATCACCGGGAAGGCAACCGGCTTGGACAGAGCCGTGCCCCGAGCATCCGCCCAGGTCAGCACCCGAGCCGTCCGCAAACTGCCGCAGCTTCCCGAGCTGAGGGCCTTGAGTCGGCGGACCCCGAGGTGTCCCACGGCCCGGTCGGCGTCGCTTGCTCTGGTCGACGGCATCGGCAGCGTGGTTGAGGCCGGTGGGGGTGCAACGAGGCATACGCGTGCGTGGTCGGTCGGCGCACCCGCCGTCGTGGCTGCCTGTCGTCGGCTGAGGTTCAGACTGGTCGGCTCGAAGGTGCCGGCGTCAGCCAAACGTGCCAAAGCTGGGCCGTCCCTGGGCCGTCCGACGTCGCTCAACCGTGGCCGATGACGACCAACGACGACCACCAGGCGCATGAACCCGCCACTCCTGACCAGCAAAAACCCAGCTCACCAAGCTCCCCGGCAAGAACCAGGGCAAGAAGAAGTAGAGACAGTGAACATGCCCCTGATCTGCACTCACGGTGCGGATCAGGGGCATTTCGCTGCTCGGGGCCCTTGCCGGGCCCTCGGCGGCGCGGTGTCTACGCCCGGCCCTGGGCCTCGGCGTCGGCGACGGCGATCGTGATGCCGAGGGCCTTGGCGATGTTGCCGGCTGCCGTCATGACGCGGGCCGTGCCCACGACCGGGGCGATGGCGACCAGGACGTCCTGCACCTGCTCGGCGGTCAGACCGGCCTGGACGGCGGGGTCGATATGGGCGATGTAGGAGATCGGCGGGGCATCCGAGGCCGCAAGGGCCGCGATGCGTGTGAGCATGAACGTCTCCGGGGCCAGCCCGCACCGCTCGACCGAGTCGACCGTCATCGCGGCGAGGGTGTCCAGTACCGGAGTTTCAGATGTTGTGGCCATGGCAGGTGGTCTCCTGTCGGTAACCGACGGGGGTATCGAGGTGCGTCGGAAGGCGCGGCTCCTCATGCGCTGCGGCGCCCCGCTCGACCGTAAGTCCGTTTCCCGCACGTCGCCCGTCGGGTGGACCGTCCGGGGAAGAGGCCGTACGGCCACGCCACGAGGGGCCGGGACGGCCGTCCGAGCCGGACGGCCGTCCCGGTTTCACAGGTGATTCTCAGCTCGCTCTCACTTCCGGGAAAGGTTCACCGGCGATCGTCGGGGCATCTGGCCGACCACGTCATGGAGGTACTCGATGAAGACCAGGCGAATCCGCGTTTCCCTTGCCGTCGCCGGTGTCGCGGGGCTGGGTCTGCTGTTTCCCGCCGTGGCTCTGGCCGAGGGGAACGACGGACCTTCTGCGAACGGGTCGTCCGTCTCGCAGGAGGAAGGGTCCGAGCGCGCCGAGGAGCACCGGAAGCACCGCGAGGAGCGGCGGGAGCAGCGGGACAAGGAGCTCGCCGTCTCCCTGGCCGCCGACCTCGGGGTCTCCGAGGACAAGGTGACCGAGGCACTGGAGAAGTTCCGGAAGGCCAAGCAGGACGAACGGGCCGAGGCCCGTGAGGAGCGGTCGTCCGCGGAGAGCCAGGAGGAGCGTGCGACCAAGCGGCAGGAGCGTCTGAAGGAGCGTCTCGACGACGCGGTCGCCGAGGGCGAACTGACCCGCGAGCAGGCCGACGCCGTGCTCGCGGCGGCCGAAGCCGGGGCCCTGCCCGGCCCCGGCGGGCGTCCGGGCGGGCAGCACCCCGCCCACCGCTGACATCCCGCGGACCCGCGACACGGGTGCCGGAGCCCCTCGGACGGTCGGAACCGCGTCCGAGGGGCTCCGGCACCGGAGGGAGGGGGAGAGTCCACGGCCCGGCGGGCTCTCCAGGGACAGAAGCGGCACGACCGGGCCCACGCCGGGGAACGGCAGGGGACGGCCGGCAACGGCGGCGCTCCCGGGCAGGTTCCCGCCTGGCAGCATGGGCGGCATGGACGAGGTCCCGGAACCCCCCTCGCACACGCTCGTCTGGTACGTCTCCTACGGCTCCAACACGCACCCCGGGCGGCTGGCCTGCTACCTCGCCGGCGGCCTGCCCGAGGGGGGCGTACGGCCGCAGCCCGGATGCCGGGACCGGACCCCGCCGCTCGCGAGTGCCGCGCTGGAGCTGCCGGGGGCGCTGTACTTCGCCACGGAGTCGCCGGTCTGGGGCGGCGGGCGGGCCTTCTACGACCCCGAGGCCTCCGGGAGGCGGATCCTCGCGCGGGCTCATCTGGTCACGGCCGCGCAGTTCTCGGACATCCACGCGCAGGAGATGTACCGGGAGCCGGGGGCCGCTCCGGACCTCGACCTCGCGGAGGCGGTGCGGGACGGCCGGGCCGTCCTGGGGGAGGGACGGTACGAGACGGTCGTCTGCCCCGGCACCCGCGACGGGTACCCGCTGCTCACGTTCACCGCGCCCTGGCGGATGGACGCCGTGCCCTGGAACCCGCCGTCCGCCGCGTACGTACGGCACCTCTACCTGGGCCTGCTGGGCGCGGGTGACGCGTGGGACGGGGCGGCCGTCGCCTCGTATCTGGCCGGGTGCCCGGGGGCGGCGGGGCACTGGACGGCGCGGCGGATCGCGGACCTGGCGAAGTGACCACGTGACGGGGCCCTGTCCGGCGCGGTGCGGACAGGGCCCCGGTGCACATGGACGCGGGCCTACCCGCAGCCGCCGCCGCACTGGCAGGAGCCGCCGGACTGGCAGCCGCAGCTGCAGCCGGAGCCGCAGCCACAGGCCCCCAGCAGCGGCAGGTGGCGCGCTGCGCGCGGGGCGGCTGGGGCTTCCTCGTACTCGGCGCGGGTCGTGGGGGAATCTGCCATGGGGTTCCTCCTGAACGGGAGTACGTCGTCTACGGCGGATGACGCCGCCACCCATTGCATGCCCGCCCCGCAGGGCGCGTCAACGGCGCACGGATGCGCCCAGTGCCCCGACGCGCCCACGCGTGAGGCGCCGGAGGCTACACCCCCTCGACGGGCGTGTCCGGCTGCAGTTCGTCCGCGTGCTCGCCCGTGACCAGGTACACCACGCGCTTCGCCACCGACACCGCGTGGTCCGCGAAGCGCTCGTAGTAGCGGCCCAGCAGGGTCACGTCGACCGCCGTTTCGATGCCGTGCTTCCAGCGGTCGTCCATCAGGTGCTGGAACAGGGTGCGGTGCAGCAGGTCCATCTCGTCGTCGTCCTGCTCCAGCTGGAGCGCCAGGTCGACGTCCTTCGTGATGATGACCTCGGCCGCCTTGGCCATCAGCCGCTGTGCCAGCTGGCCCATCTCCAGGATCGTGGCGTGCAGGTCCTGCGGCACCACCCGCTCCGGGAAGCGCAGCCGGGCCAGCTTCGCGACATGCTGGGCCAGGTCGCCGGACCGCTCCAGGTCCGCGCTCATCCGCAGCGAGGTCACGACGATCCGCAGATCCGTCGCGACCGGCTGCTGCCGGGCCAGCAGCGCGATCGCCCGCGCCTCCAGGTCGTGCTGGAGGTCGTCGATCTTCTGGTCGGCCGCGATCACCGCCTCCGCCAGCTTCAGATCCGCGTCGAGCATCGCCGTCGTGGCGCGCCCGATGGCCGAGCCGACCAGCCGCGTCATCTCGACGAGGCCCTCGCCGATCGAATCCAGTTCCTCGTGGTACGCGTCCCGCATGGATGTCCCTCTCTAGCCTGTGAACGGGGTCCGGGTGGGGCTGGACCCCCACGCTTTCACGGTCCGGTCCGGACGCGTCGAGAGCCTCCCTCCCAAGTGAACCGGCACCGTCCCCTCGGTGAACTCTGAGCGACGAGTGTTCGAGGAGTCACGGGGACGGCTGGGAGAGTGTCTCCCAGCATGCCTAACCTGGACGCATGGACGTGAACGCGGCGGTCGCCGCAGCGGCAGCGATCGCCGGGTTGCTCACCGGCGTCATCGCCATGCTGGCGTTCCGCTGGAGCGAGCGCGACCAGGCGCGGCTCGTCACCCGTAGCTCCCTGCACACCGAGGCGGTGCTGCCGCCCGGTGTCGACACGGTGCTGTCCGTGCTCCGCTCCTCCGCCGTCGTCCTCGACGAGAGCGACTCCGTCGTCAAGGCCAGCTCGGCGGCGTACGCCCTGGGCCTGGTCAGAGGCGGCAAGCTGGCCGTGGAGCCGATGCTCCAGATGGCCCGTGACACCCGGCGGGACGGCGAGATAAGGCAGGTCGAGCTGGACCTGCCTCGCCGTGGCACCGGCCGCGGCGAGGCCCTCGCGGTCTCCGCCCGCGTCGCCCCTCTCGGCTCCCGCCTGGTTCTCCTCCTCGTCGAGGACCTCACCGAGGCGCGCCGCATAGAGGCGGTACGGCGCGACTTCGTCGCGAACGTCAGCCACGAGCTGAAGACGCCGGTCGGGGCGCTGTCCCTGCTCTCGGAGGCCGTCATGGACGCCGCCGACGACCCCGAGGCGGTCACCCGCTTCGCCGGGCGGATGCAGATCGAGGCGACCCGGCTCACCAACCTCGTACAGGAACTCATCGACCTCTCCCGGGTGCAGAACGACGACCCGCTGGAGGACGCCGAGCCCGTACGGATCGACGAACTGGTCGCGGAGGCCATCGACCGCTCCCGGCAGCCCGCCACCACCAAGAACATCACCATGGCCGCCGGCGGCACCGCCGGCCTGTTCGTCTGGGGCCACCGCGGCCAGCTCGCCGCCGCGCTCGGCAACCTCGTCGAGAACGCGGTCAACTACTCCCCGGCGCACACCCGCGTCGGGATCGCCGCCCGGCGGGTGACCGCGCCCGGTGGCGACCTCATCGAGATCGCCGTCACCGACCAGGGCATCGGGATCCCCGACAAGGACAAGGAGCGCATCTTCGAGCGCTTCTACCGCGTCGACCCGGCCCGCTCCCGCGCCACCGGAGGTACGGGCCTCGGCCTGGCCATCGTCAAGCACGTGGTCGCCTCGCACGGCGGCGAGGTCACCGTCTGGTCCAGCGAGGGCCAGGGTTCCACCTTCACTCTCCGCCTCCCCGAGGCGGGCGCCGCCGGACGCGACCACCGCGACCACGGCGCACCCCCAGCCACCACCCGTTCCATGATCCACAGCGAACCACTCTCAGCCCCGGAGGTCCTTCCGTGACCCGAGTGCTTGTCGTCGAGGACGAGGAGTCCTTCAGCGAGGCTCTGTCCTACATGCTCCGCAAGGAGGGATTCGAAGTCGCGGTCGCCACCACCGGGCCCGAGGGGCTCGACGAGTTCGAGCGCAACGGCGCGGACCTCGTCCTCCTCGACCTGATGCTGCCGGGCCTGCCCGGCACCGAGGTGTGCCGGCAGCTGCGCGGCCGTTCCAACGTCCCCGTCATCATGGTCACGGCGAAGGACAGCGAGATCGACAAGGTCGTCGGCCTGGAGATAGGAGCCGACGACTATGTGACCAAGCCCTTCTCGTCCCGCGAACTGGTCGCCCGCATCCGCGCGGTGCTGCGGCGGCGGGGCGAGCCCGAGGAGACCGCGCCCGCGGCTCTGGAGGCCGGTCCGGTACGGATGGACGTGGACCGGCACGTCGTGACGGTCGACGGCACCAAGGTGGACCTGCCGCTCAAGGAGTTCGACCTCCTGGAGATGCTGCTGCGGAACGCCGGGCGGGTGCTGACCCGGATGCAGCTCATCGACCGGGTGTGGGGCGCGGACTACGTGGGCGATACGAAGACGCTGGACGTCCATGTGAAGCGGCTGCGGGCGAAGATCGAGCCCGACCCGGGCGCTCCGCGGTATCTGGTGACGGTCCGGGGGCTGGGTTACAAGTTCGAGCCGTAGGCCGGTCGCCTTCCCTGCCCCGCCCCTTCCCGAAACCGGGGGGGGGCGGGGTTCTGCCCCCCGCCCTCATGCGCGCTGTGCGCGGGGCCCCGGGCGGGCTGAGACGTACGAAGGGGCGCCGCACCGGTCACCGGTGCGGCGCCCCTTCACGCGTACGTCAGTGGCTGTCGCCGTGTTCCGCGCCCGCCTCGCCCGTCGCCGTGGCCTCCGGGGAGGTCTCCGCGCTGGGGCTGGCCTCGGTCGTCGGCGTCGCCGCGGGGCTGGGGGCACCCGACGGGCCGAAGTCCTTGTAGAAGCCGGTCGACGGGACGACCATCGCCTGGAGCTTGACCTCGCCGGTCTCGCTCAGCTTGAAGGCGACCTCCTGCGCGTCGCCGTTCTTCGTGGCCTCGTGGCCGTTCTCGATCTCCGCCGCGGCGTTGCCGGTGCCGCCGATGATCACGGAGCCGCCCGCCGGGACGGTGACCGGGCCGGAGCCCTCGGCCGGGGTCAGCTTCACCGTCGCCTCGGAGCCGGGCAGGGTGATGGCCTCCAGCGTCTCCGCCTTGTCACCGTTGTTGAAGACGGTGGCCGAGACCGTGGCGGGGCCTTCGGCGCCGGACTCGGGCTGGGTGATCACCAGCGCGTTCTGGACCTGGATGGTGCCGACCGACACGGCGGCGTTGTCCGGCCTGATGCCGAGGGTCTGCGCGTCGTTACCCGCCCCGCAGGCGGTGAGCGAGGCGAGCGAGAACACGAGAGCGGTGGCGGCGAGGGCGCCGCGTCGAAGGCTGCGGCTCACGGCGGCGGCAACTCCTAGGACGTACGGACTACGGAACGATCACGGTGCGGGGTCAGGTTACCGACCCCGGGTTGCCGCCCCGCACCCGACCCGCCCCTGTGGTCCCGGCGGGCACTCCGGAGGCGGGCCCGGTGCCCGTCGTCTTCCGCTCGCATATGCGGCTTGATCAATTCCTTGTGCAGGATGCATTCATCACCGAAAAGGCGCGCGTGATCAAATTCGGGAAAGTTCGCCGCGCCTCGCCCGTGCGTGTGACCGACATCCGAACGGAGCACGGGAACTGGACGCCTTGGAACCAGACAAAACGGGACATGTCGCCTGTCCGGCGACCTCCCGGAGGTGCGCGGCCTGCACGTTTCTGATCGCCTGCGCAGCCGCTCCGACCTGCGAATACCCCCTTCCGGAGAGTCTCCGCAGCACGTTCGCGTCGCTGTTGTCAAGCCCCGAGATATGCCCTGACCTGCGAAAACGCCATTCAGAAGAAGCTGTTCTCGTGTTACCCTGGATAGCCACGGAAGGGGTACCTGTCACATGACGTTCAAGGTTGGCGACACCGTGGTCTATCCCCATCACGGGGCCGCGCTGATCGAGGCTATCGAAACTCGTCAGATCAAAGGCGTGGACAAGACCTACTTGGTGCTCAAGGTCGCCCAGGGCGACTTGACGGTACGTGTGCCAGCGGACAACGCAGAGTTCGTCGGCGTGCGCGATGTGGTCGGTCAGGACGGACTGGACCGGGTCTTCGAGGTGCTGCGGGCACCCTACGCCGAGGAGCCGACGAACTGGTCCCGTCGCTACAAGGCAAATCTCGAGAAGCTCGCCTCCGGCGACGTCATCAAGGTCGCTGAAGTGGTGCGCGACCTCTGGCGCCGTGAGCGGGAGCGCGGTCTCTCCGCGGGAGAGAAGCGCATGCTGGCGAAGGCGCGCCAGATCCTGGTCAGCGAACTCGCGCTGGCCGAGAACACCAACGAGGACAAGGCAGAGGCCCTGCTCGACGAGGTCCTTGCCTCCTGAGCGAGCCGCCTCCCGAGGCTCCCAATCCACTTCGCTCGATCCGGTGAACCGAACACGGTGATCCGATCCGGTGATCATTGCCGCGGTGCCCGATGACATGCTGTCCCCACAGCATCGTCGCCGGGCGCTGCGGCATGTTCGGCACCGGTACCCGTCCACCCGTGCCGCCACCCCGCGCGTACGCCCCGCCGGCGTCACGGAAGGGTCCGGTCAAGGCGTCGCGCCCAGCACTCCCCCAACCGGTGGAGCCGGGGGCGCCCCCAGTCCATACCCATCTCGGCCGAGTGAACAAACCTGCCGGAGTGCACCGATGACAGACGCAGCACGCCCCGTCGCCCTCGCCCGCACCGCCGCGGTGATCCCCGCGGCCGGACGGGGCGTACGGCTCGGCCCGGGCGCCCCCAAGGCGCTCCGCACGCTGGGCGGCACCCCGATCCTCATCCACGCCGCCCGGGCCATGGCCGCGTCCCGCGCGGTGTCCCTGGTCGTCGTCGTGGCGCCGCCGGACGGCGTCGACGGGGTCAAGGCGCTGTTCGACGAGTACCCGCTGCCCGAGCGCACCGACGTCGTCGTGGTGGCGGGCGGGGCGGAGCGGCAGGACTCCGTACGGCACGGACTCGCGGCGCTGCCCGACGACGTGTCCGTCGTCCTCGTCCACGACGCCGCCCGTCCCCTGGTGCCGGTCGACACCGTCGACGCGGTCATCGAAGCCGTACGGGAAGGGGGCGCGCCCGCCGTCGTCCCCGCCGTGCCGCCGGCCGACACCGTCAAGGAGGTCGAGCCGACCGCCGACGGCAGCCCCGAGCGGGTCCTCGGCACGCCCGTGCGGGCCCGGCTCCGCGCCGTACAGACCCCGCAGGGCTTCGACCGGGCGACGCTCGAACGGGCCCACGCGGAGGTGACCGGCGAGGTCACGGACGACGCGAGCATGGTCGAACGGCTGGGCCTCCCGGTGGTGACCGTCCCCGGTCACGAGGAGGCGTTCAAGGTCACCCGCCCGCTGGACCTGGTCCTGGCGGAGGCGGTTCTCGCACGACGGAGGGTCACTGATGGTTTCTGACCGAGTTCCGCCCATGCCCCTGGTGGGGATCGGCACCGACGTCCACGCCTTCGAGGCCGGGCGTGAGCTGTGGTGTGCCGGGCTGCTGTGGGAGGGCGAGGAGTACGGGCTCGCCGGGCACTCCGACGGGGACGTGGCCGCGCACGCGGCGTGCGACGCGCTGTTCTCCGCGGCGGGAGTGGGGGACCTGGGCGCCCACTTCGGCACGGGGCGGCCCGAGTGGTCGGGCGCGTCCGGGGTCACGCTGCTCGCGGAGGCGGCGCGGATCGTGCGGGCGGAGGGGTTCGAGGTGGGGAACGTCGCGGTGCAGGTCGTCGGGGTGCGGCCGAAGATCGGGAAACGGCGGGCGGAGGCGCAGTCCGCGCTGGGTGCGGCGGTGGGGGCGCCGGTCTCCGTGTCGGGGACGACGACCGACGGGCTCGGCCTGACGGGGCGGGGCGAGGGGCTGGCGGCCATCGCCACGGCGTTGCTGTACCGCGTCTAGCACACCATCGAGGGACGCGGAGCCGGGGCACGGGGGCCCGGGGTGCAAGGCCGCAGGACCCGGTTCCGCCCTGTGCCCGCGCCCTCCGTCCGGGCGGGACGGCTTCCCGCAGCGGGTCGTGTCCGTCCCGGCGGCGCCTTCAGCCCGTCCGCTGTCCGCGGGCGGGCGCCGGGTCGGGGGTCCCCTGCTCGAAGGGCTCGGGGGAGCGCGGGGTCCGGGGGCGCGGCCCCCAGGGGGTGGCGCGTGGCGCCTATTCTTTAGGGGTGACTATTCGGCTGTACGACACCAGCGCCCGCGAGATCCGTGACTTCGACCCGATCCAGCAGGGCTGTGTCTCGATCTACCTGTGCGGCGCCACCGTGCAGGCGGCCCCGCACATCGGGCACATCAGGTCCGGGCTGAACTTCGACATCATGCGCCGCTGGTTCACCTACCGCGGCTACGACGTGACGTTCGTCCGCAACGTCACCGACATCGACGACAAGATCATCGCGAAGGCCGCCGACCAGGGCCGTCCCTGGTGGTCCATCGGGTACGAGAACGAGCGTGCCTTCAACGACGGGTACGACGTCCTCGGCTGCCTGCCGCCGACCTACGAGCCCCGCGCCACCGGTCATGTCACCGAGATGGTCGAGATGATGCGCGGCCTCATCGAGCGCGGCCACGCCTACGAGGCGGACGGGAACGTCTACTTCGACGTCCGGTCGTTCCCCGGCTACCTGGAGCTGTCCCGGCAGGACCTCGACGACCTGAGGCAGCCGTCGGGGGAGGGGGAGACCGGGAAGCGGGACCCCCGGGACTTCGCCCTGTGGAAGGCAGCGAAGGCCGGGGAGCCGAGCTGGGAGACGCCCTGGGGCCGCGGGCGGCCCGGGTGGCACCTGGAGTGCTCCGCCATGGCGCACAAGTACCTGGGCCGGGTCTTCGACATCCACGGCGGCGGGCTCGACCTGGTCTTCCCGCACCACGAGAACGAGATCGCCCAGGCCAAGGCCTACGGGGACGAGTTCGCCCGCTACTGGGTGCACAACGCCTGGGTCACCATGAGCGGCGAGAAGATGTCCAAGTCGCTGGGCAACTCCGTGCTCGTCAGCGAGATGGTCAAGCAGTGGCGGCCGGTCGTCCTGCGTTACTACCTGGGCACCCCGCACTACCGCTCGATGATCGAGTACAGCGAGGAGGCCCTGCGCGAGGCCGACGCCGCGTTCTCGCGGATCGAGGGGTTCATCCAGAGGGTCGTCGAGAAGGCCGGGAGGGTCGTCGAGCCCGCCGAGCAGGTGCCCGCCGCCTTCGCCGAGGCGATGGACGACGACCTCGGCGTCCCGCAGGCGCTCGCGGTCATCCACACCACCGTCCGGCAGGGCAACAGCGCCCTCGCCGAGGACGACAAGGACGCGGCCGTCCAGCGGGTGGCCGAGGTGCGGGCCATGCTCGGTGTGCTGGGGCTCGACCCGCTCGACCCGCACTGGGCCGGGGACCGGAACGAGGGCCAGGACCTGCACGGCGTCGTCGACAGCCTCGTACGGATGGTCCTCGACCAGCGGGAGGCGGCCCGGGCGCGCAAGGACTGGGCCACCGCCGACGCCCTGCGCGACCAGCTCGGACAGTCCGGGCTCGCCGTCGAGGACGGCCCCGACGGGCCGCGTTGGACGCTCGGCGCGCGCTGACGCACTCTTGGTGTGCCGTCCGGCCTTCGCGCGAGCGCCCGGCCGGGCGGCACACTGACGTAGGTACGCACACACACGAAGCTTGACGAAGACGGGTACAGGTAGAGGTCATGGCCGGGAACAGCCAGCGCAGGAACCGCCGCACCAGCAACAAGAAGGGCGCGACGGTCGGCAGCGGTGGCAAGCGGCGCCGCAGCCTCGAGGGCAAGGGCCCCACGCCGCCCGCTTCGGCGCGCAAGGGCCATGTGAAGAACCGCATCGCCAACTCGAAGGCCAAGCAGGCCCAGCGCCGCCCGGTCGCCCGGCGCGGCGGCAAGGGCCAGGCCGAGATGGTCGTCGGGCGCAACCCGGTCTTCGAGGCGCTGCGCGACGGCGTGCCCGCCACCACGCTGTACGTCCAGCAGTTCATCGACAACGACGAGCGGGTCCGCGAGGCCCTCCAGCTCGCCGGCGAGCGCGGAGGCATCCACCTCATGGAGGCGCCGCGCGCCGAGCTGGACCGGATGACCGGCGGCCTCAACCACCAGGGGCTCGTCCTCCAGGTGCCGCCGTACGAGTACGCGCACCCGGAGGACCTGGCCGCCGCCGCGTTCGACGAGGGCGAGGACCCGTTGATCGTCGCCCTCGACGGGGTCACCGACCCGCGCAACCTCGGCGCGATCGTGCGGTCCGTGTCCGCGTTCGGCGGTCACGGGGTCGTCGTGCCCGAGCGGCGCGCCGCCGGGATGACCGCCGGTGCCTGGAAGACCTCCGCCGGGACCGCCGCCCGCACCCCGGTCGCCCGTGCGACCAATCTGACCCGGGCCCTGGAGTCGTACAAGAAGGCCGGGATGACCGTGGTCGGGCTGGCCGCCGACGGTGACGTCGAGCTGGCCGAGCTGGACGCGCTGGACGGACCGGTCGTGATCGTGATCGGGAGCGAGGGCAAGGGGCTGTCCCGGCTGGTGGGGGAGACCTGCGATCTGCGGGTCACCATCCCCATGCCGGGCGGGGCGGAGTCGCTGAACGCGGGTGTCGCGGCGGGTGTGGTTCTGTACGAGGCGGCGCGGCGGCGCGGCTGACGACGGCCGGATGTCCGGGCGCGGCGTCCCGCCGTGCCCGGCCTGCCGCTCGGTGCGAGAGGCGCGGGGGAAGAGCGGGCCGACGATCCGCGGGCCCGGTGTCCAGGTGCAGGGGCGCCGCGTGGTCGGGCGCGGGTCCGGCGGCGCGGCGGTCCGGAACGGGGACACGTGCCCGGCGAGCTCGTTCCCGACCGTACCGGGGTTCGTCCTGATCGGGTCTGACCTTGACGGGTCTCGGACATTCCTCCGCCGTCGAGGCAGTGTCCTAACGGCTCATCACTCGGTTAGATGAGTGTGGACACCAGAACGCCCAGGCCCGGGTTCGATGATCAGCCTGCGCTGAGCATGGTCAAGGTGAACAGCGACCCCGCGCAGGTCATCGTGAACCACGCCAGCTTCCGGGTACAGCTCGCCCCGGTCCGAAAGCCCCGCTTCGCGGACCCCGCCCGCGTCCCCGCCATGAGCGGCGCGGCTTCGGGAGGCGCCAGGCGGCGGCCCGTCGTGTGGACCGGCAAGTCCTCGCCCGGAGACCCCGGCGCGACCGGACTCCTCCAGGCCGTGCGCGACTCCGCCGCCCTCGACGCGCTCACCCGCCCCCCGGCCGGCGGCACCGCGCTGGACGCGGGCGCCACGCAGGTCATCCCGCGCGTCGCGCTCGCCGACGACGACACCCGCCCCACCCCCGTCGTCGGCGGCCCGCGTGGCCCGCACAGCACCGAGACCGCGCTGCTGCCCTCCATGCGCCGCGCGGAGAGCGCGTACGACGAGCCGTACGACCCGTCGTACGAGGGCCCGGACGACGGGCCGGACGGCGACGACGCGGACGGCACGCAGCACGCCAGCGCCGCCGACCAGCGGCACGCCTACTACCCCGGGCGCCGGATGAACCTCGGGGTCGTGCTGCTGCCGCTGCGCGTGTTCCTCGGGTTCATCTCCATCTACGCCGGTATGGGCAAGCTCTGCGACCCCGTCTACTTCGACGGCGGCGAGCGCGGCTCGATGGTCAACTGGCTGAACTCGCTCCAGCCCTGGCCGGCCGCCGAGCCGCTGCGCGACTTCGCACTCGCCCACCCCGTGGGCGCCGGGCTGACCATCGCGTTCGCCCAGGTCGTCGTCGGCGTCCTCACCGTGCTCGGGCTCTGGCAGCGCGTCGCCGCCGTCTTCGGCGCGCTGCTGTCAGCCGCGCTGCTGCTGACGGTCAGCTGGCGGGCCGTGCCCGCGTACGACGCGCCCGACATCATCTACCTGGCCGCCTGGTCCCCGCTGATCATCGCCGGGGCCCCGGTCTACTCGGTCGACGGCCGTCTCGCGGGCGAGGCCTGGCGCACGCTCGGCCCGCGCTCCGCCCTGTGGGCGCTGCGCCGCCGGGTCCTGCGGCGCGGGGCGGTCGCCACCGCCGTGGTCGTCGGGCTGACCCTGCTGGTCGGTTCGGTGCTGGGCGGAGCCGTACGGTCCTCCGACCTGATCACCGTGCCCGGGCCGGACGCCGACCCGACCAACCACCTGCCGGGGCGCCCGCTCCCGCAGGAGCCGAAGCGGGAGACCGCCCCGCCGTCCGGTGGCCCGGCGGCCTCCCGCGAGCCGAGCCCCTCGTCCTCCGCGTCCGCCTCCCCGTCGGCCTCCGCGACCGCGACCGAGGGCCCGACGGCCGGCCCGTCCGCGAGCGCGCGGGAGACCGGCCGGACCGCGGAGCAGCGGCCCACCGCCACGCAGGGCACCGGCCAGAACAGCGCCCCGCAGCAGTCCCAGCCCGTCGCCCCGCCCGCCACCGACTCCGGCCCCACGGCCGGCGGCACGACCGGCGGCGGGGACACCGGCACCGGGGACGGCGACACGGGCACCGGCACCGACGACGGCAGCGGCGGCTCGGACGGCTCCGGCAGCCGGCCCCGCAACCCCCTCGGCGGCCTCCTGGGCTGACCCTCGTCCCCTCCTGCCCGACGTCCCGGTATCGGCAACAGAGGTTGCCGATACCGGGACGTCGGCGTTCCACTCGGGGACATGGACGAGATCAGTGAGGCGCTCGCGGCCGTCGGCCCCCGGCTCAAGCGGCTGCGCACCGAGCGCGGGGTGACCCTGACCGTGCTGTCCGAGGCGACCGGCATCTCCCGCTCCACCCTGTCCCGGCTGGAGACCGGACAGCGCCGCCCCACCCTGGAGCTGCTGCTGCCCATCTCCCGGGCCCACCAGGTGCCCCTGGACGAGCTGGTGGGCGCGCCGGAGGTCGGGGACCCCCGGGTACGGCTCAAGCCGCGGCGGGGCGCGGCCGGGACGACTGTCGTGCCGCTGACCCGGCAGCCCGGGCCCCTTCAGACGTACAAGATGGTCATTCCCGCGGGACGCAGCACGCCCGAGCCGCGGACCCACGAGGGGTACGAGTGGCTGTTCGTGCTGTCGGGGCGGCTGCGGCTGGTGCTCGCGGAGCACGATCTGGTGATGGGACCGGGGGAGGCCGCCGAATTCGACACGCGGCTGCCGCACTGGTTCGGTTCCGCGGGGGACGGCCCGGTGGAGATGCTGAGCCTCTTCGGGAGCCAGGGGGAGCGGATGCACGTGCGGGCGAAGCCGCGGCGGTAGGGGCGGGGAGCAGGGGGCGACTAGCGGTTCGCCGCCAGCTCCCGCGCGGCCTCCGTGAGGTCCTTCGCCGTGTCGATGGCACGCCAGTACGCCCCCTGGGGCAGCGGGAAGCCGGCCAGGCGGCGTTCGCGGGCGAGGCGCGGGAAGGTGGTGCGCTCGTGGTCGCCGCGTTCGGGCAGCAGGGAGGTGAACTCGGCGGAGAAGACGTAGACGCCCGCGTTGATCAGGTAGGGCGACGGCGGCGCCTCGATGAAGTCCGTGATGTGGCCGAACGCGTCGGTCTCGACGGCGCCCCACGGGATACGGGGCCGGGCCAGGGCCAGAGTCGCGACGGCGTCCCGCTCGGTGTGGAACGCGGCCATCTCGCGCAGCGAGAACCGGGTCCAGATGTCGCCGTTCGTGGCGTACCAGGGCGCCTCGGGGCCGGGCAGCCGGGCCGCCGCGTACTTGAGGCCGCCGCCGCGGCCCAGGGGCTCGTCCTCCACGACGGTGGTGACGCGCAGCGGCAGCGGGGCGGAGGCCAGCCACTCCTGGAGGACCCCGGCGAGATGACCGCAGGACACGACCGCGTCGGTCACGCCCTCGGCGGCCAGCCAGGACAGCTGATGGCCGATGATCGGGGTCCCGGTGCCCGGGATCTCGACCATCGGCTTGGGGCGGTCGTCGGTGTACGGGCGCAGTCGCGCCCCCTGGCCGCCGGCCAGGACCACGGCCTGCGTCGGGTACACCTCACCGGTGCCGGCCACGCGGAGCCGTCCGCGCTCAGCTGGCGGAGGCGACGCCGTGGGCGAAGGACGTGTCGCAGACGGGGCGGGAGAAGGACTGGGCACGGGTCGGGCCGTAGAGCCGTACGGCGGCCTCCCCCAGGTCACGGGCGATGGACATGCAGTGCTTGGCGAGGGAGGGCTTCCTCTCCACCGCCCGCTGGAGGCCGGTGAGGGCGACGCCCGGGTCCTCCTCGCGGAGCTTGAGGAGGAGGCTGTCGCGGAGGACGTCCTGCGGTTCGCGGGGCTTCGCCGGTTCCGCGACGTTCTGCTGCGCGGCGGCGGTCAGCAGCTGGGTCTCGGAGGGGCGGCCTGCCCAGGGGACGCTGGTGACCGCGAGAGTTCCGGAGAGCACCAGGACGACGGGCAGTACGAGAGCGAGGGTGCGGCCGATGCGGCGTGCTGTCTGGGTCACGGAGGGAGCGTAGCGCTCAGTGAAGTTTCAAGGACGGTTAGTCACTCTCACGAGGGAGGGTTATCTGCTCCTTTTCGCACGCGAGGTTGACGAACGGGGCCCGAACGGCACCCGAATGGGGGGCGAAACGCCCTTTCCGTCCGGGATGGCGGGATGCCGGTACGTGAACGGCCCCGCGCCGCCGCGGGGATGCGGGGTGCGGGGCCGTGGGGGACACGGTGGGGTTCAGTCGCTGAGGCGCTCGCCGGTCGACGTGGAGAACACGTGCATCTCGTCCGCGCGCGGCACCACGTGCAGGGCGGAGCCCTTGGCGGGGATGGCGCGGCCGCCGACGCGGACGACGATGTCCTCGGGTTCGCCGCCGCCGACCCGGGCGGTGCCGTACACATAGCCGTCGGCGCCGAGTTCCTCGACGACGTTGACGGAGACGGCGACACCGGCGGGCCCGCCCGCGGCGCCGTCGCTGATGTCGAAGTGCTCGGGGCGGACGCCGACCGTGACCGTGCGGTCGCCGTTGGCGGAGGCGGCGGCGAGGGCGCCGCGGGTGACGGGCACGACGGTGTCGCCGAACATCACGCCGCCGTCGGTGATCGGGACCTCCACCAGGTTCATGGCGGGGGAGCCGATGAAGCCGGCGACGAAGAGGTTCGCGGGGCGGTCGTACATGTTGCGGGGAGTGTCGACCTGCTGGAGCAGCCCGTCCTTGAGGACCGCGACCCGGTCGCCCATCGTCAGGGCCTCGACCTGGTCGTGGGTGACGTACACGGTGGTGATGCCCAGGCGGCGCTGGAGCGAGGCGATCTGCGTACGGGTGGAGACGCGGAGCTTGGCGTCCAGGTTGGACAGCGGCTCGTCCATGAGGAACACCTGCGGCTCGCGCACGATGGCGCGGCCCATGGCGACGCGCTGGCGCTGACCGCCGGACAGGGCCTTGGGCTTGCGGTCCAGGTACTGGGTCAGGTCGAGGATCTTGGCGGCCTCCTCGACCTTCGCGCGGATCTCCGCCTTGTTCACGCCGGCGATCTTGAGGGCGAAGCCCATGTTGTCCGCGACGGTCATGTGCGGGTAGAGCGCGTAGTTCTGGAACACCATGGCGATGTCCCGGTCCTTCGGCGGCAGGTGGGTGACATCGCGGTCACCGATGCGGATCGCGCCGCCGTTGACGTCCTCCAGACCCGCGAGCATCCGGAGGGAGGTGGACTTGCCGCAGCCGGAGGGGCCGACGAGGACGAGGAACTCGCCGTCCGCGATCTCGATGTCGAGCTGGTCGACGGCGGGCTTGGTGCCACCCGGGTACAGCCGGGTGGCCTTGTCGAACGTGACAGAAGCCATGGTGATGGATTCCCTTCACCGGCAGGAACGTGCCGGACGATCCGAGTAAAGGAAGCGGTGTTCAGGTCTAGTCCATGCGAACGGACTCCGGGTGACGGTACCCGGAGGGGGCGGCTTCTGTCAGTACCGCTTGGGTAGCCGCCTCACCACTCGGCTATGAGCGGTGTGTCCGGTTCGTGCCGTCGCCAGGCTTCGGTGAGGCGGACGAGCCGGGAGGGAGCGGCGATGCCGCGTACGGTCGCGATCCTGTCGTCGGCGAGGTCGAACGTCACTGCGCCCACGACGCGGCCGCCGGGCACGAAGAGGAGCGCGGGAGCGCCGTTGACGACCGCGTAGTGGACGGTGGACGGGCCGCCGGCCAGTCGCTGCTTCGCGGGCGTGGACCTGAAGCCGGCCCGTGCGATGGCGGAGATGCGCTGCGGAGTGTCGTACCGGAGCAGCTTCGCGGTCAGGCCCGCTCCGTCGGAGACCGCGGTCGCGTCGTCGGTGAGCAGCGCCACCAGCCGTTCGGTGCGGCCCGAGGTGGCGGCGGCGAGGAACGCCTCGACGACCCTGCGGGCGGACGCCGGGTCGGCCTCGCCGCCGCGGCGCCCGTCGGTTATGCGGCGCCGGGCCCGGTGGAGATGCTGCTGGCTCGCGGATTCGGTGATGCCGAGGATCTCCGCGATCTCGGCGTGGCCGTGCGAGAACGCCTCGCGCAGGACGTACACGGCCCGTTCGACGGGGGTCAGCCGTTCCATGAGGGTCAGTACGGCGAGGGAGACCGATTCGCGCTGCTCGAAGGTGTCGGCCGGGCCGAGCATCGGGTCGCCGTCGAGGAGCGGTTCGGGCAGCCAGGCGCCGACGGTGCGTTCGCGGCGGGCCTGTGCCGAGCGGAGCCGGTCGAGGCACAGGTTGGTGACGGCCTTGGTCAGCCACGCCTCCGGCACCCTGATCCGCCGCCGGTCGGCGGCCTGCCAGTGCAGGAAGGCGTCCTGCACGGTGTCCTCGGCGTCGGTGGCGGAGCCCAGCAGCCGGTACGCCAGCGAGGCCAGCCGGTGACGGCAGGCCTCGAACCGGGCGGTGCCGAAGCGATCGGGGGCGGTGCCGTCCACGCGGGGCACCCTAGGCGGACCACGGGCGCGGCGCGACGGTCTGCTCGGGGGACCGGGCGGACTTCGCGGCGGGCCCGGCCTGTTCCGCGGACCCGTGCGGCTCCTCGGCGGAGCCGACGGCCGGCGCGGCCGACGTGTGTGTGACATGGGTCATGCGTGCGCCCGGAAGTCTGTGGCTCGGGAATCCGGCGCTGTGTAGAGTGAGTGAAGTTCGCGCGTGGCATCGTCCTGCGCGATGCCTCCTTAGCTCAGCTGGCCAGAGCACCGCTCTTGTAAAGCGGGGGTCGTCGGTTCGAACCCGACAGGGGGCTCCCTCGTGGCCGGGTAGGCCACCCCGAAAGGCCCAGGTCGGACTGTTGTCCCGTCTCACCTGGGCCTTTCGTCGTGCTTCCCGCGCCGCCCACGCAGTGCCCATGTCCCGGCCGCGCCCCTGCTGCCGGGACGGTGTTCCCCGAACTCCGCCCGGAAGAGGGGCGCTTGCGGTCCACGCCGGAGCGGGTGACCCGGCACGCTGTCGGCGTCGGCCGGAGGGGGCTGACCGTCCTTTGCTGCGGGCCACCCGGCAGGCCCCCGCCTCCCGGCCGGGGCGTTCGGCGTGGGCGGGTGGAGGCGGTGGACGTGGGCGGGGCCGGGGCGGCAGGCTGCGGGCATGATTCGTACCGCCGTGCCTGCCGATGTGCCCGTCCTCTACTCCATGGTCCGTGAACTCGCCCTGTACGAGAAGGCGCTGGAGGAGGTGCGGGCGACCGAGGAGCAGCTGCGGGAGGCGCTGTTCGGGGAGCGGCCGGCCGTGTACGCGTATGTGGCGGAGGACGAGGGCGGGGAGGTCGTCGGGTTCGCGCTGTGGTTCCTGAACTTCTCGACCTGGCGCGGGGTGCACGGGATCTGTCTGGAGGACCTGTACGTGCGGCCGGAGGCGCGCGGCGGCGGGTACGGGAAGGCGCTGCTGCGGGAGCTGGCGCGGACGTGCGCGGAGCGCGGGTACGAGCGGCTGGAGTGGTCGGTGCTGGACTGGAACGAGCCGGCCATCGGGTTCTACAGGTCGCTGGGCGCCGAGCCGATGTCGGAGTGGACGGTGTACCGGCTGACGGACGGGGCGCTGGAGCGGCTGGGGTCGGGGCAGGGGTGACAGCGGGGCGGGGACGCCGGGCCCGCCGGCAGCGGGGCGGGGCGCGAGGGGCCGGGCCCGCCGCCCGCGCCTGCTGCGGTGCTCCGTGAGGATTCCCCCGGTGCCTTCTGCTCCGTGAACCATCTGTCCGCCACCGTCGCTCCGATGTCCCGGCGCCTTCCGCCCGGTGTCCGGTGATCGCGGCGCCCGGCCCTCCGTGAGTGCGGCACCCGGTGTCCGTCGCCCGCGAGCCGGCGTCCCCGGGCCTCCGGCGGCTCTCCGGGGAGCCAGGGCCCCTGGGGCGGGGCCGCCCCGGTCGGCCTCGGCCCCGTTCGCCTGGGCCCGGTCCGGTGCGGTTCGGGTCAGGCTGCGACGGACTGCTGGGGCCGGTCCACGGCGTCGTCGGCTTCGGGTGCGGCCGCGGGCCCGGGCTCGTCCCGGGCGGGCGTCTGCGCGCTCATCTCCTCGATGACCTGCGCGCCCCGCTCCGGGGACATGTCGATGCGGGCCAGTACCGCGGGTGTGGCGATGCTCGGGTAGATGTGGCGGTACAGGTCGGCCACGCGGGACTCGAAGTCCTCGCGGTCGGCGAGGGTCTCGGAGACGGACTGGGTGCCGGTCCAGGCGGCGGTGAGGATCCAGGCGGTCGCCGCGGTGTCCACATGGGGGAGCAGTTCGCCCTGGTTCTTGGCCTGGTCGAGCAGCTCCCTGGTCAGCTCGATCCAGCCGGGCAGGGAGCCGCCGCCGAAGGTGCGGCGGGTCGCGGGGCCGAGGGACAGCCGGGCTCCCGCACTCAGCATCGGCTCGCGGCGCATGCGGTAGGCCAGCACCATCGACATGTCGAGCAGCTGCTGGAGCTTGATGTCGCGGTCGGGTACGCCGCCCTCCGCGAACTGCTCGTCGATGACGCCCTGAGCGAGCAGCTGCTTGGACGGGAAGTGGAAGTAGAGGGCGCCCTTGGTCACCCCGGCCCGGGCGAGGATGTCCGCGATCGTCGCTGCTTCGTAGCCTCGCTCGTCGAAGACGGCCGCCGCCGCCTCCAGGATCGCGCGACGGGTGCGGACTGCTCGTTCCTGCTGTGCCACGGTGCCTCCGGTTCCCAAAGTCAAGTACGACCGCGTCTACCACTGCATCAGCCGTACCTGAGGAATTCAACCAGGGGGCCCGTATTTTTGTCAGCCGGGGCTGATGGCGGCGCGATGCAGGCGGGGTCGCTCGGATGAGAAATGGCTGTTCAGATGGGTTGAGTGGGGTACAGGGGCAGCCATTGGGGCTTCCATGAAACCGCCTGAGCGGTTTTCTGTCAGGTTGGCTGATACCGTCCCATCCATGATCGCCAGCAGAGGCTCGCTCACAGGAAAGTCGGCGCTGATCACCGGCGCCGGACGGGGGATAGGCGCCGCCGCCGCCCGGGTGTTCTGCCGCGAGGGCGCCGCGGTGACGCTCGCCGCCCGGGACGAGGCGGCGCTCGCCTCGCTTGTCGCGGAACTGACCGAGGCGGGGCACCGCGCCCAGTACGTGGTCGCGGACGTGACCCGCCGCGCGGACGCCGACCGTGCCGTGGCGGCAGCGGTTTCCGTGTACGGACGGCTCGACTCGGCCTTCAACAACGCCGGGCTCGCCGCCCTGCCGCAGCCCCTGCACCTGGTCGAGGACGAGGTGTTCGACCAGGTCATGGGCGTCAATGTGCGCGGGGTGTGGAACTGCATGCGCGCCGAGGTCACCGCCATGCTGGAGACCGGGGGCGGTGCCGTCGTCAACAACAGCAGCACGGCCGGGTTGGTGGCGACCGTCGCGGGTTCCCCGTACATCGCCGCCAAGCACGCGGTCATCGGCCTGACGAAGGCGGCGGCCAACGAGTACGGCTCCGCGGGCATCCGCGTCAACGCGCTCGCCACGGGCGCCACCCGCACCGAGATGCTCGGCGGCTGGCTGGCCGAGGACCATCCGGCCCGGGAGGACCGGATGGCCGCCAAGGCGATGCTGGGCCGGCTCGCGGCCCCGGAGGAGATCGCGGAGGCCGCGGCCTGGCTGTGCAGCGAGGCGTCCTCGTACGTCACGGGCACGACGCTGGCGGTGGACGGGGGGAGGCTGGCGCGCTGAGCGTGACGGCCGAAACCCCTCTCCCACTTTCGCCTCGCTGCTGTTGACCTCAAGTGGGCTTGAGCTTTTACGTTCTTCGTGTCGCCCGGCGATCCGGTCGGCGGAAGACCGAACTCGCGTCTTGTCGAGGAGTGTCGAGGGTGAAGGCTGCCGCGTTCCACGCGTTCGGAGGCCCCGAGGTCCTGGAGCTGATGGAGCTTCCGGTGCCCGAGGCGGGGCCCGGTGAGGTGCGGGTGAAGATCGCGGGCGCGCAGCCCACCGACTGCGCGGTGCGCCGGGGCTGGAGCCCGCCGGGGTTCGCACTCACGTTCCCGCATGTCACCGGTGGCGACTTCGCCGGGGTCGTGGACGCGGTCGGTGAGGGTGTGGCCGGATTAGCGGCCGGTGACGAGGTACTGGGCTTCCGTACCCAGCTCACCTACGCCGAGTATCTGGTCGTGCCCGCCGATCAGATCGTGCCCGGACCGGCCGCGCTGCCCTGGGAGGTCGCCGGATGCCTCTCCGCGTCCGGGCAGACCGCGCACACCGCGGTCGAGGCGCTGGGCGTCGCGGCGGGCGAGACGTTCCTGGTCAACGGCGCCGCCGGCGGCGTCGGCACGGTCGCCACGCAGCTCGCTGCGGCGCGCGGCGCCAAGGTGATCGCCACCGCTCGCGAGGGGAACCACGCCTACCTGTGCGGGCTCGGCGCGGTCCCCGTCACGTGCGGAGAAGGCCTCATCGACCGGGTGCGCGCGGCGGCCCCGGAGGGTGTGGACGCGGCGCTGGACACCGCGAGCGTCGACGGTCTGCGGGCGGCGGCCGAGCTGGTCGCGGACCGGGACCGGGTCGGTACGGTCTTCGCGCACGAGGCGCACCGGGAGCTGGGCGTGCGGTGGATCACCAGTCGGCGCGCCATGCGGCGGCTGGCCGAGCTGGCGGCGCTCGCCGCGGACGGCGGGCTCAGGATCCACATACGCAGGACGCTGCCGCTGGCCCGTGCCGCGGACGCCCATCGCCAGCTGGGGACGGGGCACGGGCGGGGCAAGATCGTCCTGCTCTTCGGCTGAGTCCGGCCGGGCCCCGCCCCCTCTCCTCCGGCCCGCAGACGGGCCGCCTTTCCTTCCTACTCAACGAATCGAGGCACCCTCATGTCCAAGACCCCCCTCAGGATCGGCGTCGTCATCGGCAGTGTGCGCACCGGGCGCTTCGCGGACACCGTCTCCCGGTGGTTCGTCTCCGAGGCGACGAAGCGCGAGGACATGGAGTTCGAGGTCATCGACCTGGCCGAGCCCGCCCTGGTGGAGGAGCTGAAGCTCACCCTGGAGGACGCTCCCGCCCGGGACGGCGCGGTCCGGCTGGCCGAGCGCATCGCGGGCCTGGACGGATACGTCATCGTCACGCCGGAGTACAACCACGGATACCCGGCCTCGCTCAAGCTGGCGATCGACTACGTCTACAGCGAGTGGCGCGCCAAGCCGGTGGGGTTCGTCTCGTACGGCGGGATGGCCGGCGGCCACCGGGCAGTGGAGCAGCTGCGCCAGGTCTTCGCGGAGATGCATGCGGTGACCCTGCGTGACACCGTCAGCTTCCACATGGCGTGGGAGAAGTTCGACGACGAGGGCCGCCCGCGCGACACAGATGGCACGGCGAAGGCCGCCTCGGTGATGCTGGACCAGCTGGCCTGGTGGGGCCTGACTCTCCGTGAGGGCCGCGCCGCCCGGCCGTACGACGGCTGATTCCGGAGCCGCCGGGCGGCGGTACCGGGAGGGGGCCCGGCGGGCGTGATGTCCGCCGGGCCCCTCTTGCATGCTCCCTCACCCGGCGGGCGCCGAGCGGCACCGCCTCAGGAAGGCCTCCTCCCGCAGCAGCGCCGCGATGCCGTCCCAGAGCGCTCCGGCCAACTCGCCGGCCGGAGCGGTACGCAGCAGCGGGACGCACACGCAGGTCCGGCCGTCCAGGGAGATCACCGGCAGCCTGTGGGCGTCCCGACCCCGCTCGCGCCGGTGAACGGCCGGGTGGGCGGCACGCAGTACGTCGTCCCAGTGCGGCGACTCCATGGCGTCGGCCCGGCCGGTCGGCAGCCCGCAGTCGGCCAGGGCCTTCTCGACGACGTCGCGGGCCTGCGCCAGCAGCGCGGCCTGGACCTCCTGCCCGGCCTGCGGGGACAGGCCGCGGAGCATGTCGTGGAGGCCGTGGTAGAGGCCGCCGACCTCGTGGAAGCGGTGTGCGAGGGCCTCGTACACGGGGCGGACCGCCCGGCTGCCGCGCTCGGCGGCGACGGCGGCGAGGACCCGTACGGGGCCGGGGGCCAGTTCCCGGAACCGGGAGGGCTCGTCGTCTCCGGAGGTGCCGACCGGGTGGTCGAGCATGGCCGCGTGGACGGTCAGGGCGAGGGGGCGCACGGTCTCGGCCTCCCGCAGCCACTTGTAGGCGACCCAGGTCCAGAGGCAGAGGGGGTCGGCCCAGAGGGTCACGTCCTGTCGGCCCTCCTCGCCGGGTGTGCGGTGCGTGGGCTTGCTCATCGAGGGCTCCCGGGTACTCGTCGTTCTGGTCCTTCGCGTCCTTCGCGCCGCGGTGACCCAGTCGACGAATTATTAAACCGCTTAGGCGGTTTTGTGTGAGGAGATTCAATCGCCCAGGTCTGGTCTGGGGTGGGTAAAACCGGGACAAGCCTCGCTACCCGATGAGGGTGAGCGAGGCTCGATCCTGCAGAAGGTGAAAGAAACCAGGTGTGCGGTTTGTGTTTGTGTCAGAATGATGCCGCACGGTTCGCGGTGGTTCAGGCTCCCGGGGTCCTCTGTGGCGTCAGGAAGATGCACTGGAAGACGGGTTCGCCGTCCTGATGGCCGGTGACGCTGGCGACCGCCCGGGTGCCCGGCCTCAGTGGCGGGATGACCCGGGCCACGAGCCGGCACGGGCTGTCGAACTCGGCGTAACGGTGGAAGGAGATGCTGCCGTGGACGGGCAGGAACCCCATGGGTGTCGTCGCGGCGTGCGCGGCCTGACGCGCCGCCTCGAAGAGCAGCATGCCCGGTATGTGATCGTTGGGCCGCTGGAACAGGGTCGGGTGGCGGGTGTCCACCCGCACGGTCCACTCGCCCTCGCCGCCGTCGGGGGTGGGGGTGAGCAGCACGTCCTCGGTGCGCGAGCGGCCCACGAGCAGCGGGTCGACCGGGGGCTCCGCCGGGACGTGGCGGCCCGGCTGGGCGAGGTCGCCGCGCAGCCTGAGATACGCGGGGTGGCTGGTGATCCGGACGTCGCCGCCGCTGGTGGCCACCGGTCGCCCGCCGCGCTCGAAGACGGTGTCCACCCGCAGCTGCGTGACCCGGCCGCCCCGGAGCTTCAGCCGGGAGAAGCTGAGCCGGATGTCCACGAGGCCGTCCTCCGCCTCCACGTCCAGCCCCTCGGGGTGGCAGGTGTAGTCCAGGTCGGTGACCAGGAAGTGATGGCCGAGAGGAACGTCGTACGCCGCGTGGATCACGGCCATGGCCGCCTGCCGCATCGTTTCCGCGACCAGCATCGGGTCGTGGATCCCGCCCCGCACGGGGGAGAAGAACGGATGGTCGGCGGGCCAGTAGGCCTTCACCAGGTACTGGTTCGTGTCGAGGGTCGTCCAGGCGACCGGGAACGTGTCCTCCGCGCGTGCCCGGTGGCACATCTCCACGGATATGGGCTGGAGCGGTGGGGGCGCGGTGGCCGTCGCCGTGCCGCCCGTGCGCTCCATGTACACCAAGTCGAGCATGCGTATCCCCCTTGATCGAGAGCACTTCTAGTCCCGCCGGTCCCAAAGATACAGACGCACCGGTATTTTGTCGTGGGCTTCTCATGGCCGGAAGCTGTCTCTTCGTGGGTTGTATACGAGTCGGCTCTCAAGCCGTCGGGCGTGCAGAAGCGTCCCAACTTCCCTGGATTGTCCGGGACATTGGGCTCTAGCTTGATCACTTCGCGAGTGATCAAGCTTGTGGGGTGATGAAGTCCGGGACTCCCGAGCCACCTCCTTCGCGGCGTAACAAACCAGTGGTGCGGTTTAGTGATTCATCGAGCAGAGAAGCGCGTAACACGGAAGAGGAGCGTTCAGTGACGAAGCAGGCGCGTGCCGTGCACACCCGGCGGGCTCTGGTCCGCTCGGCAGCCGGCGTCTTCGGCCGGCGGGGATACGCCGAGGCCACGCTGAGCATGATCAGCTCCGGTGCCGGGGTGAGTGCGGGTGCCCTGCACTTCCACTTCGACAACAAGGCGGCCATCGGCGCTGCCGTGGAGCGGTCCGCCGCGGGGGTGCTGTGCCGGGCCGCCGACGAGGTGGACGCCCAGCGCCGCTCGGCGCTCCAGTCGCTGGTCGGCACCACCCACGCGTACGCCCGCGCTCTCTCTGCGGACATCGTGGTCCGGGCCGGGTTCCAGCTGGCCCGGGACACCTGTTACGCGCCCGTCGTCGACCTGCGCCGGGAGTGGCGGTCCCGGGTGCGGAGGCTGATCGCGGAGGCGGTCGAGGAGGAGGCGCTGCTTCCCGGGGTCACCGGTGCCTGCGCCGCCGCGATGGTGATCGCCGCGACGACCGGCTTCGAGGAGCTGGGGCAACGGGACCCCCGGTGGCTGGCCCCGGAGACGCTGGACGACTTCTGGCACCTGGCGCTGCCGTGTGTGGCGACGGAGACCGCGCGTTCGGCGTTGCGGTGACCGGGGCCCCGCGCGCAGCCCCCGTTCAGCTCGTCCTCACGTGCCGGACGAGCTGAACACTCCCGCCCCGTACCGCTCCCCGTACCACCCCGCGTACGTCCCGAACGCCTCCGGGAACGCGGGCCCCGGCGACGAGGGGACCATCGACCACAGGCGCCCGCTGTCGTACCAGTGGTCGGTCGTCATCAGCGACACCACCCGCGCGCTTCCCGGCACCCCCGCCGCCGCCAGCAGCTCCGCCGCCCGCTCCCGGGTCGTCTCGCCCGACGGCAGCGCCAGCCCCAGCACGCCGCCCACGGCCGTGACCAGCTCCCGCGCGGTGACCGGCTCCGGGTGGCTCGCGTGCAGCACCCCGCCCCGCCAGCCCTCCGGCGCCGCCCCCAGCGCGAGGTCCGTGAGGGCACCGGCCAGGGCGTCGGCCGAGATCATGGAAATCCGTGCCCGGCCCCCGTCCACCCAGTGCGGCACCGCGCGCAGCATCCGCGCCAGCGCGGGCACCACCCAGGTGTCGCCCCGCCCGTACACCAGGTGCGGGCGCAGTACCGTCCCCCCGGCGGCCAGCACCAGCCGCTCCCCGGCCAGCCGTGTCACGCTCGTCGGGGACACCGGATCCTCGGCCGGCACCCCCTCGGGCTCACCCCGGTGCGGCTCGTCCCGGTACACGGCGGCCGTGCCGAGCTGGACGACCCGCCGGACGCCTGCCCGCCGCGCCTGCGCGAGCAGCGCGCGCGTGCCCTCGGTGTTGACGGCCCGGCAGCTCTCCTCGTCCCCGCCGATGTGCGCGGCCAGGTGCAGCACGGTGTCGACCCCGTCGCAGATGCCCCGCAGCGAGCCCGGATCGGTCAGATCGCCCCGTACCGCCTCCACCGCACGCTCCGCCCAGTGGGGCGGCAGCTCTCTGCGGTGGGTGAGCAGCCGCACCTCCACCCCGGGCGCCTCCGCGAGCCGGTCCACCACGTGGGACCCGACGAAGCCGGTGCCGCCCGTCACGAGCATCCGTATCCGCTGACTGATCAACCGGAACCCCCTGCCGCTGCGGCCCCGGGGGACCGCATACCGACGATCTTCGGACGGGCCCGATGCTACGACAGTCCTCAGGGCGAGCGGGGGAAACGGGCCTGAAGATCCCACACCGCGGGATTGTCGGCCAGATCCTCGTGCATGTCGGTGAGATCCGCGATCAGATCGTGGAGGAAGTCCCGGGCCTCACGACGGAGCTCGGTGTGCGCGAAGGTCAGCGGGGGCTCCCCGCCGGGCATCCACTCGGCTTCGACGTCCACCCACCCGAAGCGCCGCTCGAACAGCATCCGGTCGGTGGACTCGGTGAAGTCCAGCTCCGCGTACCGGGGGGTGGCCGAGCGGCTGCCGCGCGGGTCGCGGTCCAGCATCTCCACGATGTCGCAGAGCGCCCACGCGAAGTCCAGCACCGGGACCCATCCCCAGGCTGTGGACAGCTCCCGGTCGGCCCCGGTGTCGGCCAGGTACACGTCCCCGCAGAACAGGTCGTGCCGCAGGGCATGGACGTCCGCCCGCCGGTAGTCGGTCTGCGGGGGGTCGGGGAAGCGGCGGGAGAGCGAGTAGCCGATGTCGAGCACGTACGTGATGGTGTCACGCTCCCACGCGGGGGTGTCACGCCCGGGCGGGTCGGCGTCAGGCCCGTACGCGCGGGCGGCGTCCCGTCCGTGCGCGGGAGTCACGCCAGCAGCCGCTGCTCCTTCGCGACCGCCACCGCGCCCGCGCGGGTCTCGACGCCCAGCTTGGTGTAGATGCGGCCCAGGTGGGTCTTGACCGTGGCCTCGCTGATGAACAGCGCGCGGGCGATCTCCCGGTTGCCCAGCCCCCGGGCCAGCTGGGCCAGGATGTCCCGTTCGCGTGCCGTGAGCGCCGGGGCCGTCGCACCCCGGACCCGGTTCATGACCCGGCCGGCCACCGGCGCGGACAGCGTGGTGCGCCCCTCGGCCGCCGCGCGGATCGCCGCGAACAGCTCCTCGGGCCGCTCGGCCTTCAGCAGATAGCCGGTCGCACCCGCGTCGATCGCGCGCGTGATGTCGGCGTCGGTGTCGTAGGTGGTGAGGACCAGGACCCGGACACCCCCGGGCCCGGCGGTGATACGCCGCGTCGCCTCCACCCCGTCCGTCCCCGGCCCCAGCTGGAGGTCCATCAGCACCACGTCCGGGCGCAGTTCCGCCGCCGCGGCCACCGCCTCCTCCCCGCTGCCCGCCTCCCCGACGACCTCCAGGCCGGGCTCACTGGCCAGCAGGGCGAGCAGCCCGGCCCGTACGACGGCGTGGTCGTCGCACAGCAGGACGCGCACACTCATGGGGTCCCCTCCTCCGCACGCACCGGCAGCGCCGCCGACACCACCGTGCCCTCGCCGGGCGCCGACTCCACCGTGAGCGTGCCGCCCAGCCGCGCCACCCGGGCGCGCATCGCGGGCAGCCCGTGCCCTCGGGTCCCCTGGTCCGCCCGGGTCTCCGGGGTTTCCCCGGCTGCGTGAGGCTCGCCGTCCGAGGGCTCGCGCGCCGGGTCGAAGCCGCGCCCGTCGTCCGCGATGTCCAGGACCACCTGGTCGTCCAGGTGGGTGAGGGTCACCGCCGCCGTGGTGGCCCCGGCGTGCTCCCGTACGTTCGCCAGCGCGCCCTGCGCGATGCGCAGCAGGGCCGACGCCACGGGTGTGGGGAGCATCCCGCCTCCCTCCGCGCCTTCGATGTGCACCCGCACCTCCAGCCCGGGCGCCGACTCGCGCCCCGCGAGCGCGGTCAGCGCCTCCGCGAGGCCGCCGCCCCCGGCCAGGTCGGCGGGCGCCAGGTCATGGACGAAGCGCCGGGCCTCGGCCAGGTTGTGCTCCGCGATGGACGCGGCGGTGCGGACATGGCCTCGGGCGGTGTCCGGTTCACCGTCCCAGGTGCGCTCGGCCGCCTGGAGCAGCATGCGCTGGCTCGACAGTCCCTGCGCGAGCGTGTCGTGGATCTCCATGGACAGCCGCTGCCGCTCCGCCAGGGTGCCCTCGCGCCGCTCGGTCGCGGCCAGCTCCCGACGGGTCCTGATCAGGTCCGTGATCAGTGCCTTCTGCCGGTCGGCCTGCCGCTGGGCGTGCACGAACACGGCCGTCGCGATGGCTGCCACGGCGGGCGGTGCGGCCAGCAGCACCGGGTCGACGCCCCCGTCGGAGAGCTTCTGGAGCGCGGCCACCACGAACACGGCGAGCACCGCGACCAGCACCAGTGCGGCACGCGGCGGCAGGGTCCGCAGCCCCGTGTACAGGAGCGGTACGGCGCACAGCGCGAAGCTCGGTGCCAGGACGACGAGGACCACCCACACGGCCACCACCGCGCCCAGCCACACCGGCCGCCGCCGTCCCCGCTGCCCCGTGATCCGGGGCTCCAGCACGTACAGGGCGGCCAGCACGGCGGACAGCACGACCACCCACAGGCCCCGGTCGGCCCACGGGTGCCGCAGCAGGAACCGTACGAGGGAGGCCGCGAGCAGCACGAAGAAGGCGGCGTGCATCACCCACGCCAGCCACCGCGCATCCCGCTCCCGCTCGTTCACGCCCCCATCCTCCTTCCGTCCGGGCCATCCGGCATCAACCGATCGGCTGACCTCGGTGTCCCCCCGACCGTCGACGCGAAACAGCAGGTCAGACCCGCAGGATCGAGACACCGACCCATCGCGACCCGACCAAGGAGCCACTCGTGACCAACCCGACCGCAGGCACCCACAAGGCGAGCAGGAAGTCCCTCCGCACGCGTCTGCTCACCGGCACGGCCGTCGCCGCCGTCCTCACCGCCGGGACCTTCGGCGCCCTCTCCGCGAACGCCGCCGAGCCCGCGACCGCCGCCAAGGGCCCGGCCCTGACAGCCACCTCCTCCCCCGACGCCGACCACCTCACCCGCACCACCCACCTCACCGCCGACGCCGCCACTCGCGCCGCCCAGGCCACGCTCAAGGCCGCCGCGAAGGAGGGCCAGCGCATCACGGTCGCGGTCGTCGACCGCAACGGCAACCCGATCGTGGTCGTGCGCGGTGACGGCGCGGGCCCGCAGTCGTACGAGTCGGCCCAGCGCAAGGCGTTCACCGCCGCGTCCTGGAACGCGCCCACGTCCGAGCTGGTCAAGCGCCTGGAGCAGGCGCCGAACCTCAAGGACATCCCGGGCACCCTGTTCCTCGGCGGCGGTGTTCCGGTGCAGGCCGGTGGCGCGCCCGTCGCGGGCATCGGTGTGGCGGGCGCGCCGAGCGGCGAGCTGGACGAGAAGTTCGCGCGGGCGGGCGTCGCCGCCCTGACGGACTGACGGGCCGCGCATACGATCGAGGCGTGCCCCGCCCCCGCATACGTACGCGTCACGCCGCGGTGAGCGCCGCAGCCCTGGTCCTGGGCGCGGCGCTCACCGGCTGCGAGGGCGTGCGCGGCACCCCGGGTGCGGCCGGGGCGGGCGACCCGTACTTCCCGAGGCTCGGCAACGGCGGCTACGACGTCCGGCACTACGCGCTCACGCTGGCGTACGACCCGAAGACCCGGCACCTGGAGGGCACGGCCGACATCACCTCGCGGGCCACCCAGGACCTCAGCGCATTCAACCTGGACCTGGCGGGCCTCACGGTGCACAGCGCGACGGTCGACGGCGACCGGGCGACGGTCCGCCGGGCGGGCCACGAACTGACGCTCCGCCCCCGCCACGACCTGGACGACGGGGCCGTGTTCCGCACGGTGATCCGCTATTCGGGCACCCCGCGCACGATCACCGACCCGGACGGCTCGGAGGAGGGCTGGCTGCCGACCGCCGACGGCGCGGTGGCGGTGGGCCAGCCGACGGGCTCCATGGCCTGGTTCCCCGGCAACCACACCCCGGCCGACAAGGCCGCGTACACGGTGACGATCACGGTCCCGGACGACGTCCAGGCCCTCTCCAACGGCGAACGCGTGGCGACGAAGAGGGCCGGCGGCAGGACGACCACGACCTGGCGGACGACGGCCCCGATGGCGAGCTATCTGGCGACGGTGGCCATCGGCCGGTACGACCTGCAGGAATCCCGCACGGAATCGGGAATCCCCGTCCTCACGGCCACGGACGAACAGGTGGCTCGCGAGACGGCGCCCCGCAGGTCCGCCGACGGCGGCGGCGGACCCTCCGTCCTCTCCCGTCTCCCCTCCGTCCTCACCTGGGCGGAGAGCCGCTTCGGCGCCTATCCCTTCGCCACCGCGGGCGCGATCGTCGAACGCCGTGAGGACCTCGGCTACGCCCTGGAGACCCAGACCCGCCCGCTCTTCCCCCAGGACGCGCTGACCGAGCCGGTCCTCGTCCACGAAGTCGCCCACCAGTGGTACGGCGACTCGGTCACCCCGAGGTCCTGGCAGGACATGTGGCTCAACGAGGGTTTCGCGACGTACGCGGAATGGCTGTACGACGAGGACTCCGGCACCCGCACCGCCCGCAGCCGCCACGAGTCGGCCTACGCCCACACCCCCAACTGGGCCTTCGCCCCGGCCGCTCCGCCCTCCGCCGCCGCCATCTCGGACGCTCCGGTGTACGAACGCGGGGCGATGCTCCTCCAGAAGCTCCGCGAGGAGGTGGGCGACCCGGTCTTCTTCCGCATCCTCAAGGGCTGGCCGGCCGAGCACCGCCACGGCAACGCCGCCACCGACGACTTCACCCGCTACGCCGAACAGCACGCGGGCCGGGACCTGACGCCCCTGTGGGACACCTGGCTGTACGGCACCGACCGCCCCGACGAGCCGTGACCGCGGCCGTGGCTCCGGCCGCGGCCCGGGCCGGGGTCAGGACACCAGGGTGTCCGGGGTTTCCAGCTCCGTGAGCTGCACGGTGCACAGGCCGCCGCGTTCCGGCTTCACGCCGGTCACCTTGAGCTGGGTGCCGGGCATGAGCAGGAACTCCTCCTCCCCGGTGAACGCGGAGAAGTCGCGGATGCCCACGGCACTGGTGGGGCGGACCTCGAAGAGGGTGCGCTTGCCGCGGCTGCCGAGGAACCCCCGGGCCACGCCCGGCCGGGACGTGCACGAGGACACGCCCCACCAGGTCACCGTCCGGCCCAGCGGGTACTGCGCGCGCATGTCCAGGGGGACGCCGCGCCACAGGGGCTCCTTGCGGGCGGGGAGGCCCGAGACCGCCGAGAACAGCAGGCGCAGGTAGGGGAGGTACGGGACCAGCCTGGCCCGGTCGGGGGAGCGCAGGATCCCGTTGATCTCCCGGTAGAACGCCGACTCGCAGGTGTAGAGGTAGAGCGCGGCGATCGCGTCGGAGGACAGGCTGCCGCCGGCAGGCTGGTCGGCCCGCCTCTTGCCGAAGTCGTGTGACCGTCTGACGTGCCGGTCCAGTCCGGACAGCAGCCGTGCGACCGGGGCGACGGCGTCCTGGAAGTCCATGAGCGGTGTGTCGAACACGCCGGTGATGGCGGGAAGGGCGAGCCCCTCGTCCTTGACGCTCGCGAGCCGCTCCAGATACAGCTGGTGCAGCTCCATCGTGGACGCGATGAACGCGCCCATCCGTTCCGCGACCGCCCCGTCCGGCCCGTCCCCGTCCGCCGCGGCCCGGTCCCAGCCCTTGCCCGGCAGCCAGTCGATCGCGTCGGCACCCAGTGACGCGAGGGCCGCGTTCACCGTCCCGAAGTGGTCGCCCTCGCAGAAGACGTCGCCCTGGGCCGCCGGATTCGGGTGGTCGATGTGCCGGACGTCCACCCCGGGGTACTTCTTCTGGAGCGCGACGACGGTCTTCTTCAGGCTGCGTGCGTGCGCGCCCCACCAGGCGAAGACGACACCCCGGTCCTCCTCGTCCGGGGCGTTCTGCTTCGCCTTGAGGATCTCCTCGACGATCTGCTCCGCGACCGGACGCCAGAAGAGGGCGTGCCGGTCGCTGCCCCGCGCCTCGCCGGTGCTCGCGGTGAGCGCCGCGTTGAGCAGCAGCACGCCCTGCGTGAGCATCGCCTGGAACCACTCCGGCGGCTGGACCGTGTCCTGCTTCTTCAGCAGCGCCCGGATGTCCGCGATCGGGGTCTTCTTGGGGATGCCGTACTTCCACATCGCCGCTGCCTTGATGATGCAGCGGATGCTCACGACCCGGCCGAACTGGCTGTCCTTCCAGTCGTGGAAGGTGTTGTCGAACATGGCGATGCCGGTGGCGCTCTCCGGCCTCGGATAGGGGTTCTGGCCGAAGACCACGACCTTCCACTTGTGCGGCGGGTTCGGCTTGAGCGCCTGGAAGGTCAGTTCACGGACCGGCACGACGTCCGGACCGCGGGCCGGGCCGATGTACGAGGCCGCGCCCGGCTGTGCCTCGATGACCGGCTTCAGCAGCGGCAGCCACGGTTCGCCGCCGTCCTTGAAGAGTTCCGCGAGGGCCAGCGGGTCGTTCGGGCCGGGAGCGGAGGCGGAGGGCGGGGTGGTGCTGTCGGCGTCGCTCATGGAGAAGTGGCTCCGGGAAGAGGAGAGGCGGGGGCTGGGCGGCGGGGAGGTTCAGCGGCGGGACGCGGGGCGCTTCGGCGGCGTGATGCGTACCCGCATCTCCTGCGGCGCCTTCTCGATGTCGTCGAGCTGCGCCACGATCGTGTCGCGCAGGCCGTCGTAGTCCGCGAACTCGTAGTCGTTGAACAGCGTGTAGCCCGTCCACATCAGGTTCGCGCACACCCGCGCCGGCACCCGGCCCGTCCGCGCGCCCATGCCCACCAGAGCCACCGACCCGATGCTGCCCGGCGCCTCCTTGTTCTGCTGGTGGATCGCCTGGAACGCCGCCGCGCACGCCAGTGCCACGTTCAGGGTCTCGCTCACGTTCTGCGCCGACCGCTCCATCGTCGGCGTCGAGATCAGGAACCTCGGGCCGACCGCCCCGGACGGTACGCACACCGCGCCGCCCACCGGCAGCCGCCCCGCGAACCGGTCGCGGATCGCCCGCTGGACGCGCAGCTGGATGCCCGCCCCGAGGTACCGCTTGACCGCCGCGTCCACGCCGCCGTCCATCCGCCCACGGGAGTTGGTCGGGCTCACCCAGGCGTCGACCCGCTCATCGAGCAGCGAACCCTTGCGGATCTCGATCCCGGGCGTGTCCGCGAACGCCGCCCGCCACGCCGCCACCACCTCCGCGTTGATGTCGGTCAGCACGACCCTGAGCGGCGCCTGCGCACGGTTCTCGGTCATCATCCACTCCCGTCGGGAAACGGCTCGTCCACCGCTCACGACGCTAGTGGGCACCACTGACAACGGCCTTGGGACAGAGGCGGGCTGACCGTGCGCCGGGTGTCTGCGGCGGGCGCCGCGATCAGAGCGGCTTGTGCAGCACCACGCAGTCCCGGCCGTACTCGGCGTCCCTGCGGCGGGTCAGCTCCTCGTATCCCAGCGCCCGCCAGAACGACAGCGCCCTGGGGTTGTTGTCCAGCACCGCCAGGCGGATGCCCCGGCGGCCCAGCGCGCGGAAGCGCTTCTCGACGATCTCGGCCAGCTCACGGCCGAAGCCCATGCGGTGCTCCCGGGCGTGGACCATGAGCAGGCCGATCCACGGATCCGGGTCCTCCGGGTCCTGCGGGTGGTGGGCGAGGGTCACCGCGACACCGATGACCCGGCCCTCCGAACGGGCCAGCAGCACCTCGGCGTCCGGCCGGGCCAGCTCCCGGGCCAGGGAGGCGGCGACCTGCTCGGGGCGGATGTCCTGTGGGTCCGGGAACTCCCCGCTGAGCTGCTGGAACTCCCGGTTCGAGGCGTAGAGGTCGGTCAGCTCGGTGAGCAGCGGCCCCGGCAGGGCGCCCTCTTCGCCGAGCGTCAGCGGTTCGACGATCATGCGCCACACAGTAGGGCCCCGGCGGGCTGATCGCCGCCGGGGCCACACCTGCTGCGACGGGCGCCTCGAAGCGCCCTGACGGTCTTAGACGTTCACGCCGAAGTCGCGGGCGATGCCCTCCAGGCCGGAGGCGTAGCCCTGGCCGACGGCGCGGAACTTCCACTCGGCTCCGTTGCGGTACAGCTCGCCGAAGACCATGGCCGTCTCGGTGGCCGCGTCCTCGCTCAGGTCGTAGCGGGCGATCTCGCTGCCGCCGGTCTGGTTGATCACGCGGATGTACGCGTTGCGGACCTGGCCGAAGTTCTGCGCGCGGGTCACCGCGTCGTAGATGGAGACCGGGAAGACGATCTTGTCGACGTTCGGCGGGAGCGCCGCCAGGTTGACGTTGATCTGCTCGTCGTCGCCCGCGCCCTCGCCCGTACGGTTGTCGCCGGTGTGGACGATCGTGCCGTCCGGGGTGGACTTGTTGTTGAAGAAGACGAAGTGCGCGTCGGACGCGACCTTGCCCGCGGCGTCCACGCCGATGGCGGAGGCGTCGAGGTCGAAGTCGGTGCCCGTGGTCGTGCGGACGTCCCAGCCCAGGCCCACCGTGACGGCGGTCAGGCCGGGGGCCTCCTTGGTCAGCGAGACGTTGCCGCCCTTGGACAGGCTTACAGCCATGGGAAGTCCCTTCCTTGGTGCTTCGGTAGCTCGGTTCGTGCAGTGACCTTACGGTGTCACCGCTCTAAACGTGGAGAACGCCGGAGTGGTTCCAGGGCGTGCTCCCGGTGTGCCCGACCCCGGTTCGAAAACAGGGTGACGTCCCCGTGTGGGAGACGGGAACATGGAGCCATGCCCGGTCCTTATCCCATCCGCGGCTCGGTCGTCCTCCCGGAGGCCGAGCTGATGTGGCGTTTCTCCCGGTCGTCCGGGCCGGGCGGACAGCACGTCAACACCAGCGACTCGCAGGTGGAACTCCGCTTCGACCTGGCGCGTACGGAGTCCCTGCCTCCGGTGTGGAAGCGTCGGGCGCTGGAGCGGCTGGCCGGCCGGCTGGCCGGCGGCGTGCTCACGGTACGGGCGTCCGAGCACCGCTCGCAGTGGCGCAACCGGGAGACCGCGGCGGTACGGCTCGCCGCCCTGCTGGCCGAGGCGACGGCGCCGCCGCCGAAGCCGCGGCGGCCCACGAAGGTGCCGAAGGGGCTGAACGAGCGGCGGCTGCGGGAGAAGAAGCAGCGGGCGGAGACCAAGCGGGGGCGGTCGCCGCGCAACTGGGACTGAGGCCGGGGCTCCGGTTCCCGGGGCACTCGTCCTCGGACCGTCCCCGAGCCGATCGGGCGGAGGGAGACCCCCGGGGCTCGGACTCAGCCCAGGTGCCGGTACCGGCCCTTGAAGTACAGCAGCGGCCCCCCGCTCCCGCTCTTCGGCAGCGCCGCCGACAGCACGCGGCCGATGACGAGCGTGTGATCTCCCGCCTCGACCCGCTGTTCCGTGCGGCACTCGAGTGCGGCCAGCGCGCCGGACACCAGAGGCGCCCCGGTCTCCTCGCCCCGTGTGTGCGGGAGGTCCGCGAACAGCAGCCGGTCGCTGAGCCGGCCCTTCATCGCGAACCGCGCCGCGACCTGCCGCTGCTCCTCCGCCAGGACCGACACCGCCCACATCGGCTGCTCCGCCAGCAGATCGTCCATGCGGGAGCCGCTCCGGACACTCACCATCACCAGCGGCGGCTCCAGGGAGACCGACAGGAAGGCCGTCGCGGTCATCCCGGCGTCCTCGCCGGGCGGGCCGTCGGGGCCCAGCGGCGGCTCGACCGCCGTCACCAGGACCACACCGGCGGCCAGCCGGGACATCGCCGTGCGGAATTCGTCGGGGCTCACCCCCTCAGCATCCCCCGGGGCACCAACTGACGGGTGCCCGGTCAGGGTGCCGGAGGGGGCGAGGGACGCGGAAGCCGAAGGGCGGGTTGTTGGCGACACACCGGAAACGCTAACGTCGCCCGCCACCCGGTCGCATCGGACCGGGGAACCAGCGCGGGCCCCGCCGGAGTCCTAGGACCGGACGGCCTGTGCCGGGCCGTGTGCCATCCGTCATCCCCGGGAGCGCCTCTGGGCTGGATCTCACCTCCTGTGACTTGAGTCACAGAGTGGAGTAATTGTTGACCCTGTGTACCGAGTGCACAGCTCGCTGTGATTCAGTGGCGGTGACACCTCACACATGTATGCCGATCACACCGCCTGGAGTTGTTGCTGTCGAGGTCTCGGGGAGAACGAGCGATGGAGACCGAGTCGGAGCCGTACGTCCGTCTTGCGACCCTGAGGCAGCTGCACCAGGTCGTCGCCAACCTGAACACCGCCCGCAGCCTGGCCGACACCCTGCAGACCGTCGCGGACGGCGTCACCACCGGGCTCGGCTACGAGCTGGCCTGTGTCAACCTCGTCCGTCCCGACGGCGACCTGGTCGTCGCCGCCTTCGCGGGGAACGCCGCCGCCGAAGCGCTGATCACCGGCCGGGTCGGCTCCCGCGCCTCCTGGGACCGGCGGCTCTCCATGGGCGAGTCCTGGGAAGACCTGCGGTTCATACCGCACACCGAGGGCTGGGTGCTGATAGACGACGACGTACCGCAGTGGCACACCGACGGGCCCGAGCCGCGCTTCGAGGACGAGTGGCACCCCCGCGACCGGCTCTACGCCCCCATGTACACCTCCGGCGGCCAGCGGGAGCTGCTCGGTGTCATCTCCGTGGACCGGCCCCGCAACGGCCGCCGTCCCGGCGCCTGGGGGCGTGAGGCGCTCCAGATGTACGCCTCCCAGTCCGCCATCGCGATCAGCAACGCGCGGCTCCGCTCCAACATGCAGCGGGCGCTGGTCCGGCTGGAGCGGGAGCAGCAGGCGCTGCGGGCCAGCGAGGAGTCGTTCCGGCAGGCCTTCGAGTACGCCCCGTCCGGGATGGCCATCGCGGAGATGGGCGGCGACCAGCAGGGGCGGCTGCTGCGCACCAACGACGCGCTGTGCCGGCTCCTGGGGCGGCCCGCCGCCGTCATGCGCCGCTACTCCTTCGCGGACCTGGTCCACCCCGAGGACGTCGGGACGCTGCTGCGGACCTCGGCCGAGGGAGGCCGGGCCGAGCTGCGGCTGGCCCGGCGGGACGGTTCGTACGTCTGGGTCTCGCTGCGCAACTCGGTCGTCGCGGACACCGCCGACGGGCCGCGTTTCCTGCTCACCCACGTCGAGGACATCGAGGAGCGCAAGCGGCACGAGCTCCAGCTCCGTCACCGCGCCTCGCACGACGCGCTGACCGGACTGCCCAACAGCGCCGAGCTGCGGGCCCGGCTCAGCGCCCGGCTCTGTGACCGGCCCGGCGGCCGGGCCGTCCGCGCGACGGCGGCGGACGCGGCGGGGTACGGCGGCGCCTACGGGGAGGGGTACGACCCGGTGGTGCCGTACGAGGCGGAGTACGGGGCCGAGGGGTACGGGGCCGAGTACGAGTACGGCTACCGGGGCGACGGCTTCGACTTCGACCCGTCGGCCTCGGGCTCCCCGTACGACACCCATGTCCACGCGGTCGCGCCCGGCGCCGGGGTCGACGACGGGACGAAGGGCCTGGCCGTGCTCTTCTGCGACCTGGACGGGTTCAAGTCGATCAATGACCGGTTCGGCCACCACACCGGCGACGCGGTGCTGATCGAGGTGGCGCGGCGGCTCACCGACGGGGTACGCGACGGGGACACGGTGGCGCGGCTCGGCGGCGACGAGTTCGTGGTCCTGGCCGACGGTCTGGGCGCCGCGGACGCGGCCGACCTGGCGGTACGGCTCCGCAACGGGATCATCCCGCCGATCCGGGTGGACGGCCGGGCGGTCCGGGTCGGGGCCAGTTTCGGGATCGGCTGGGCGGAGTGCGGGATGACCGTGGAAGAGGTCCTCAACTCCGCCGATCAGCGGATGTACATGGAGAAACGCTCCCGGGCCAAGGTGCACAGGCGGGCGGGGTAACCGCCGGTTGGGCCTTCCGGGGGCCGTTGTGGTACCTCGTTCGAGGTAGGCTCGCCGGGGTCGGAGACCCCTCGCTAGCACGGATGAGGAGTGAGGCAGGGATGGCTGCCGGTAACAGCGGCAACGGCGCGGGCACGCCCGAGGACGACGACCCGTTCGGCTATCTGTACGCCGACGGCCAGACAGCGGGCGCCCAGGGGCAGCACCAGGGCGGCTACGGCTACCCCGGTCCGGCCGCCGCGCCGCAGCCGGGGCGTCCCCGCACGTCGTACAACCAGGTCCGGGCGGTGGGCGAGCGGCAATGGGGAGGCCAGGCGCCGGCCCAGCCCCAGGGCGCCGCGCCCCAGGCGTACGGCCAGCCCCCGGCTCAGCCGCAGTACGGCCAGCCGCACCCCCAGTACGCGGCGCCCGAGACCTACCCGGGCGGTGGCGCCTCGACCCAGCCGGTCCCGGCGCAGTCCGGCGGCCGGGGCGGCGGCCCGAACACGCGGGGCCTGCTGATCGGTGCGATCGCGGTGGTGCTGGTCGTGGTGGCGGGCATCACGGTGGCGATGCTGAACAAGGACTCCGACGGCAAGAACAACGACGCCCGGTCGGCACCCTCCGCGCCCGCGCCGACGGGCGTGTCGGAGGAGTCCCCGTCCACGGAGCCGTCCCCTTCGGACTCGGCCAAGCCGGACCTCCCGAAGCGTGACGCCGCGACCCTGGAACTGACCCCGCCTGCGACGCTCGGCACGGACGTGCCGGGCGCGAAGGGCACCGAGGGCGCGTATGTGCAGTTCAACGGGGTGGGCGGCGCAGCCAGTTGGAAGTTCGAGGTGCCGGAGGACGGCACGTACACGATGTACCTGACGTACAGCGTGCCGGGCAAGGACGCCAAGGCCACGCTGACCGTCAACGGCGGCCAGCCGCGCGAGATCAACATGGCCAACTTCGCTAAGGCCCCGGAGGGGGCCTGGGAGAAGGGCTGGACGAACACGTACTCCTACATGCAGCTCGACAAGGGTGAGAACACCCTGAAGATGTCCTGCGAGGCGGGCAACAGCTGTGAGGCGTACCTCGACCAGGTGTGGCTGGTGTACGGCGAGGCGGGCAAGAAGGGCTGAGGCCGGTCCCGGCCGTGCCTCGGCCCCGTCGGGGCTGCCCCCTCCGGGGACTTCGGGGAACGGGGAGACCCGAGGGGCGGGAGGTCCGAGAGGCGGAGCCCGTGATCAGGCCGCGGCGGCCAGCTCCGTCACCGTCACTCCGGGCAGCAGTTCCGCGAACGCGGCCTCGTCCGCGGCCAGGGCCGTCGCGCGGGACAGGCGGGCGGTCCAGGGAAGGTCCTCCACCAGTGCCGACAGCAGCCCCGCCACCGCCGCGTCGTCCGCGCCCGGCGGGTTGCCGGGCGCGCGGGTCGGGGGTGTGGCCCGCCAGGTGCCGTCGGGGGTGACGGCGAGCAGACCCTCCGGGCCCAGGGACGTGACCACCGCGTGGGCGCCCCGGCGGCGGGCGTCCCGCGTGGCCCGCAACGGCTCGCGTGCGCCCGTCAGTGCGGCCAGTGCCTCCGCGTCGGGCTTCACGATGTCGGGCCGCGCCGCGATGCCCCGCCGCAGCGGCTCACCGCTCGTGTCGAGGAGGACCGGGACGCCCGCCGACCGCGCCCGCCGGATCAGGTGCGCGTACGCGCCCACCTGGACGCCCGGCGGCAGGCTGCCGCACAGCGCCACCGCCCGCGCCTCCGGCAGCAGTTCGTCGTACGCCGCCAGCAGCGCCGCCCACTCGGCGGGGGAGATGGCCGGGCCCGGTTCGGTGAACCGGGTCGTGCCGGACGCGTCGGTGACGGTCACGGTGCGGCGGGTCGCGCCCCTGACCGGCACGAGCGCGTCCCGGAGCGGGAGCGGCGCCAGGTGGGCGCGCAGGGCCTCGCCCGTCGGGCCACCCGCGAAGCCGGTGAGCACCGCCTCGTGGCCGAGTGCCGCCAGTGCCCGGGCCACGTTGACACCCGGGCCGCCCGGGCGCTCGGTCACCTCGGGCACACGGTGCTCGGTGTGCGGCGCGAGTGTCGCGGGCACGGCGCAGGTGACGTCGAGCGCGCTGTTGAGCGTGACCGTGAGAATCACCGGCTGCCGCACCCCCGTTGACGTGTAGACACCTGCCCGGTGCCTGCCGGGCCCGGAGAATTCACGGTGCCCGATCATGCCAAACGGAAGGCGGCCCGCCCAGACCCCCGGGCCGACCGCCGCCGTACCGTGATGCGTGCGGGGATCAGCCGGGGTGCCGCGCGGTGCCCCGGCCGGTCATGCCGGCCGACCTGTCTGTCCGGCCGGGGTCCGGCGGTCGTCCGCCGGGGAGGCGCGGTGGCCCACCCGGGGGTCGACCACCCACGCGCCGCGGCGCATGACGCCCCGGAGGACGAAGTCGGCGTCCAGGACCACCAGATCGGCGTCCTTGCCCGGCTCGATGGAACCGATCCGGTCGTACCGGCCCAGCAGTTTCGCCGGGTTGGCCGAGACCGATTCGACGATGTCCTCCACCGGCAGCCGGTCGACGGTCGCCGCCCGGCGGAACGCGGTGTCGAGCGTCAGTGTCGACCCGGCGATAGCGCCGCCCTCGGCCAGCCGCGCGACCCCGTCCTTCACCTCCACCTCAAGGGGGCCGAGGCGGTAGACCCCGTCCCCGAAGCCCGCGGCGTCCATCGCGTCGGTGATGAACGCGACGCGGCCGGGGCCCGCGTGACGGTACGCCAGCTCCAGGGCGGCCGGGTGGAGGTGGGTGCCGTCGTTGATCAGCTCGACGGTGACCCGCTCGTCCTCCAGCAGCGCGGCGATCGGGCCGGGTGCGCGGTGGTTCAGCGGCGGCATCGCGTTGAACAGATGCGTGGCCACGGTGGCGCCGGCCTCGATGGCGGCGGCGGTCTGCTCGTACGTGGCGTCGGTGTGCCCGACGGCGGCGATGACGCCGTGCTCCGCGAGCAGCCGTACGGAGTCGAGGCCGCCCGGCAGTTCGGTCGCGAGCGTCACCATGCGGGTGTGGCCGCGGCCCGCGTCGATCAGTTTGCGCACCTCCGCCGGGTCCGGGTCGCGCAGCAGGGCCTCGCTGTGGGCGCCCTTGCGGCAGGGGGAGATGAACGGGCCCTCGAAGTGGATGCCCGCGATGTCCCCCTGCTCGGCCAGCTCGGCCAGTTCGCCCGCACGGTGCGCGAGGAACGCGAGGTCGCCGGTGACCGTGGAGGCGACGAGGGTGGTGGTGCCGTGCAGCCGGTGGGTGTGGATGCCGCGCAGGACCTCGTCGGGACTCCCGGAGGTGAAGGAGGCGCCGCCACCGCCGTGGTTGTGCAGGTCGACGAAGCCGGGAACGAGCCAGCAGCCGGTGAGGTCGAGGACCTCGGCACCCCCCGGGACTCCCGGGGTGCCGGGGGCGGTGGCCCGCACGGATTCCCCGCCGCCCGCCGTCGGTCCCGGCGCGGCGCCGGCCCCGCCTCCGGCGGCGTCCGCTGTCGTGACTCCCGCGATCTCCGCCCCCCGGACGGTCACCGTGGCGCTGTCCGCGATCCCGGTCGGCAGGACCACGCGGGCGCCGGTGAGAGCCTTCAGCGGGTCGTGAGCGGCCATCAGGCGTCACCTTCCGAATCGGTCGCGAGGAGGTCCCAGGCGAGGAGCCCCGCGCCCAGGCAGCCTGCGGTGTCCCCGAGGGCCGCCGGCACGATGGAGGGCAGCCTCTGGAACGTGACGCGTTCCCCGACGGCGGCCCGGAGGGGTGAGAACAAGGTTTCCCCCGCCTCCGCGAGCCCGCCACCGATGATCAGGGTGCGCGGGTCCAGCAGGGTGAGCGCGGTGACGAGACCGTCCGCGAGCGCGTCCACCGCGTCCCGCCAGACCCGTACGGCCCGGGGGTCGCCGTCCTCGACGGCCTTGGCGCAGTCGGCGGCGTCCGCCTCCGTCTCACCGGAGGCCCCGGCCCAGGCGCGGCTCACCGCGGCGGCCGAGGCCAGGGTCTCCAGGCAGCCGCGCTGGCCGCAGCCGCAGTCGGGGCCCCCGGGGCGTACCACGATGTGGCCGATCTCCCCGGCATAGCCGTGCGCGCCCGCCTCGATGACGCCGTCGATGCCGATGGCGCCCGCGATACCGGTGCCGAGCGGTACGAACAGGAACCGGTCGGCGCCCCGGCCCGCCCCGACGCGGCCTTCCGCGAGGCCGCCGGCGCGGACGTCGTGGCCGAGGGCGACGGGCAGGCCGCCGAGCCGGGCACCGAGCAGCGCGCGCAGCGGTATGTCCCGCCAGCCGAGGTTCGCGGCGTACACGGCGAGGCCGGCCTCGGGGTCGACGATGCCGGGGACGGCGATCCCCGCCGCCGCGGCGCGCACCCCGTACCGCTGCTCGCCGGCGGCGAGCAGGTCCGTGGCGAAGCCGAGGATCGACTCCACGACGGCGTCGGGGCCGCGCTCGCGTCCGGTGGGGCGGCGTGCCTCGTACAGCAGTGCGCCGTCCGCCCCGACCAGGGCGGCCTTCATCCCGGTGCCGCCCACATCGAGGGCGATGACGTGTTCCACGGGAGACAGTGTCACCTGATCACCGCGAAAGGTCTAGTCCACTTGGGAAGGATTGTTGCCGCGTCATACAAACCGGAGGTGACCCCCGTGGTTTAGACCTAGGTGTAGACCTCTTATCCTTCGCTTAACGAAAGGTGTTTGGCGAAAACGCAGCTCACGCGTGGGTGAGTGCGACACGTCCGAGGCGAGTGAGGGTGGTACGGCAGTGCAGCGACGCCGCTACAAGGGACTGACCGCGGCCGTGGCCGCACTGACGATCGCCGCGACGCTGTCGGGCTGCGGCGGGAGCGAGGGCTCCGGGGACGTCACCCTCAAGCTCGTGGCCGCCGACTACGGCAGCAACGACGACAACACGTCCCAGAAGTACTGGGACGAGCTGGCGCGCGCGTACGAGGGCAAGACGCCGGGTGTGAAGATCGAGGTCACCGTCCTTTCCTGGAAGGACGTGGACCGCGAGGTCGCCGAGATGGTCGCGCGCGGCGAGGCGCCGGACCTGGCCCAGATCGGCGCGTACGCGGACTTCGCGCGCGAGGGCAAGCTGTACCCGGTGGAGAAGCTGGTCTCCGTTCCGACCCAGTCGAACTTCATGCCGCTGCTGCGGCAGGCGGGCGAGGTGGACCGGGTCCAGTACGGGATGCCGTTCGGCGCCAGCACGCGGCTGCTGTTCTTCAACGAGGACCTGTTCACCCAGGCGGGCGCCGAGCCGCCGAAGACCTGGGCCGGGCTGAAGGCCGCCGCCCAGAAGCTGAAGGCCGAGGGTGTGAAGACCCCGTTCGCGCTGCCGCTCGGCGCGGAGGAGGCACAGGCCGAGGCCATGATGTGGCTGCTCAGCGGGGGCGGCGGCTACCGGGACGCCACCAACACGGCGTACCAGATCGACTCGCCCGCGAACGTCTCGACCATGAGCTGGCTGAAGGACGACCTGGTCGGCGCGGGGCTGACCGGGCCCGTCGCACCCGGCAAGCTCGACCGGCAGCAGGCCTTCGACGCGTTCGCACGTGGCGAGGTGGGCATGCTGAACGGGCACCCCACCCTGATGGACACCGCCGAGAAGGCCGGCATCAAGGTCGGCAAGGTGCCGCTGCCGGGCGCGAACGGCAAGGCCAAGGCGACGATGGGCGTGGCCGACTGGATGATGGCGTTCAAGCAGAACGGCCACCGCAAGGAGATCGGCGCGTTCCTCGACTACGTGTACGAGGACAAGAACGTGGTGTCCTTCTCCGACCGCTACGACATCCTGCCCGTCACGGTCACCGCGAGCGACAGGATGGAGGCGGACAAGACGCACGCCGCGCTGAAGCCGTTCCTGGAGCAGCTGCCCGGGTCCGAGCTGTACCCGGTGGGCGAGAAGTCCTGGGCCCGGGTCAGCGAGAGCGTGAAGAAGAACATCGGGCGCGCGGTGGCGCCGGACAGCGACCCGAAGACCGTCCTGGAGGACATCGCGAAGGACGCGCGGGCGGCCGAGTCGGGCCTGAAGGGCTGAGGCCCCTGCCCGTCGGGAGGCCCGCGCCCGCCGGGCTGCGGGCCGCTGTCAGGGGCGTGCCGTAAGTTGGCTGATATGACCGCCGAGGACCCGCGGCTCCGGCCGCTCAGTGAGACTGAGCGCACGGTCCTGGCGATGGAGCGCCGCTCCTGGCCGGGACCGGGCGCCAAGGAACGCGCCATCAGGGAGCGGCTCGGCGTGTCGCCGGTCCGCTACTACCAGCTCCTGAACGCCCTGCTGGACGACGAGTCCGCGCTGGCCCACGACCCGGTCACGGTCAACCGGCTCCGCCGCGTCCGCGCCATCCGCGAGACCCGCCGCTGAGGCGACAGGTGTCAGCGGGGTCCGCCCCGGATAGGTACGCACACATGTCCACCACCCAGGAAGACATGCCCGCGCCCCTGCACCGCCCCGCCACGGCCGCCGGCCGTGAGGGACTCGCAGCGATCCTGGAGCGCCCCTCCCGCGCGGTGATCGCGGTCGACTTCGACGGCACCCTCGCCCCGATCGTCGCGGACCCCGGGCAGGCCCGCGCCCACCCGGGCGCCGTCCCCGCCCTCGCGGCGCTGGCCCCGCACGTCGCGTGCGTCGCCGTGGTGACCGGCCGCCCGGCCGGGGTCGCGGTCCGGTACGGCGGCTTCGCCGGGGTGCCCGGCCTGGAGGGTCTCGTCGTCCTGGGCCACTACGGCGCCGAGCGCTGGGACGCGGCGACCGGCCAGGTCGAGGCGGGCCCCGAGCACCCGGGCATCGCGGCGGTGCGGGCGGAGCTGCCCGCGGTGCTGGAGCGGGCGGGGGCGTGGCCCGGCACCTGGATCGAGGAGAAGGGCCGCGCGGTCGCCGTCCACACCCGCCGCGCGGAGGACCCCGCCGCCGCGTTCGCCGCGCTCGTGGCGCCCCTCACCGGGCTGGCCGCCCGCCACGGCCTGGCCCTGGAGCCCGGCCGCCTGGTCCTGGAGCTGCGGCCGCCGGGCATGGACAAGGGCAAGGCCCTCACCGACCGCGTACGCGCCCTGAACGCCGGGTCCGTCCTGTACGCGGGCGACGACCTGGGCGACCTCCCCGCGTACGCGGCCGTCGAGAGACTCCGCGCGGACGGTGTCCCCGGCCTGCTGCTGTGCAGCGCGAGCGAGGAGGTGCCCGAACTGTCCGCCCGGGCGGACCTCACGGTCCCGGGCCCGGCGGGGGTGGTGGACTTCCTGCGGGCGCTGGCGCGGGTGCTATCCGAATGAGATCTGGTCCCGGATGTCCTCAAGGGCGCCTTCGTGTTCCCAGGTCGGCGGCACAGCTTCGATGAGCCCTTCGATGATCTCGGCGCGATCACCCTTGATGCGCTGGACCGCCTACTTGAGAGCGCGCTCCGGGTCCGCGACTACGCTGTAGTCGTCCGGTGCGGTTGCCATGCGACACGTCCCTTCGACGAGCAGTTAGCAGGACAGGCGTAGCACCAGCCTGCATCAGGCTGCCCGCCGTCCTGGTGAGGGTCGCCCGAAAGGGTGTCCGGGCTTCAGGCACCCATCGCCCGCAGTGCCTCCAGCTGCTCCAGGAACCACCGCTGCGGCGGCAGCGCCGTTCCCGCCGCGGCCAGCCGCTTGGAGCGGTCGGCGCGCTCGGCGTCCGGCATCGTCAGGGCCTCGTGCAGCGCCCGGGCCGTGCCCGTCACGTCGTACGGGTTCACCACGACCGCGTCCCCGCCCAGTTCCTCGTAAGCCCCCGCCTCCCGTGACAGCACCAGCGCGCAGCCCGCGTCGGAGACCACGGGGACCTCCTTGGCGACCAGGTTCATGCCGTCCCGGATGGGGTTGACCAGCGCCACGTCCGCCAGGCGGTACGCCGCCAGGGAGCGGGCGAAGTCGTCCTTCACATGCAGGACGACCGGGGTCCAGTCCTCCGTGCCGTACTCCGCGTTGATCTCCTCCGCCAGTCGGTAGGCCTCCGCCGTGTACGCGCGGTACACCTCCAGGTCCTGCCGCGACGGGTACGCGAAGGCGAGGTGGACGACCCGCTCCCGCCACTCGGGGCGGTCCTCCAGCAGCGTCCGGTAGGCCAGCAGGCCCCGGACGATGTTCTTCGACAGTTCCGTGCGGTCCACCCGGACGATCGTTTTGCGGGGACCGCCCCCGGGCGCCGTCCCGATCTCCGTCCGGAGGGCGGCCATCCGCTCCTCGACGTCCGGTTCGTGCGAACGTGCCCGCAGGAACTCGGCGTCCGCGCCGAGGCCGTGCACGCCGATCCAGGTCCGGCGGAACGGCTGTCGGCCGGTGGGGCTGTGCTCGATCCACGAACCTCGGGCAGGGTTCGGCATCATCGGGATGATCCGCTCGGGGTCCACGGCCGCGCAGCGCGAGAACGCGGTCGCCCAGCGCTGTGTCAGGAAGCCCAGCTGGTCCGCCCCGAGCATCCCCCACACCAGCTCCTCCGCCACGTCGTCCGGAAGCACCCGGAAGTACTCCGGCGGCGCCCACGGCGTGTGCGAGAAGTGTCCGATCCGCAGGTCCTGACGCAGTTCCCGCAGCATGCCCGGGGCCAGCGCCAGGTGGTAGTCCTGGATCAGCACCGCCGCGCCCGGCGCCGCCTCCGCCGCCAGTGCCCGCGCGAACGCGCGGTTGTACGCGCGGTACGCCTCCCACCGCTGCCGGAACCCCGTGTCGAAGACCGGCTCCAGCGGCGTCTGCCACAGCATGTGGTGCAGGAACCACAGCACCGAGTTCGCGATCCCGTTGTAGGCCGCGTCCTGCACCTCGGACGGGATGTCCAGCATCCGGACGCCCGGCTCCCCGGCGCCCCGCCGGACCGCCTCCCGGTCGCCCTCGCCCAGCGCCGCGCACACCCACACCGCGCCCGCGTCCGGCCCGATGGCCGACAGGCCCGACACCAGGCCGCCGCCGCCCCGCCGCGCCTCCAGTGAGCCGTCCTCGCCCAGTGCGTAGCTGACCGGGCCGCGGTTCGATGCCACGAGAATCTCGGAAGCCGTCTCGGAAGCCATGTAGGCGAACCTAGCCGCGAGCGGAAACGCTCAAACGTGCGGAAACAAGCCGCGGCCTCCGCTCACCGCGGTACCCCACCCGCCGCGGGTCACGCCACGCGCCGCCTGCGCGTGTACTCCGCCACCTCGCGCATCGGCGGGCGCTCCTCCGTGTCCACCGCGTGTGTGCTCGGGACGAACCCCGACGCGTCCCGCTCGAACTGCGTCAGCCGGGGCCGCACGAGATGGCCCCGCGCCAGCCGCGCCTGCGCCGTCCGGTAGATCGCCGCCGCCATCCGGCCCAGCGCCCGGTCGTCCTGGTGCCGGTGCAGCCGCACCCCGACATCCACCTGCGCCAGCGCGTCCAGCCCCACCAGGTGCAGCGCGTCCACCAGCAGGCCCAGCTCCACCCCGTACCCCACCGGGAAGGGCAGGCGCTCCAGCAGCGAACGGCGGGCCGCGTACTCGCCGCCCAGCGGCTGGACGAAGCCCGCGAGCTGCGGCCAGTGCAGGTTCAGCAGCGGGCGCGCCACCAGCTCCGTCACCCGCCCGCCCTGCCCCGCCGCCCTGCCGGAGGCGGGCGCACCGGACTCGGTGGCCAGCGGGCGGTCGTACGTCGCCTTCACGAACTCCACGTCCGGGTCCGTGAGCAGCGGGCCGACGATCCCGGTCACGAAGTCGGCCGAGAACTCCCGCAGGTCCGCGTCCACGAAGGCCACCACGTCCCCGCCGGTCACCAGCAGCGACCGCCACAGCACCTCGCCCTTGCCCGGCACGGCCGGTATCCGGGGCAGGATGTCGTCCCGCGCCACCACCCGGGCGCCCGCCGACCGCGCCACCTCCGCCGTACGGTCCGTCGAGCCCGAGTCGACCACCACCAGCTCGTCCACCAGCGGCACCGCCTCCGGACCGCCGTCGGCCATCAGCTCGCGGCGGATCACCGCGACGATCTCCCCGACCGTCGCCTCCTCGTTCAGCGCGGGGAGCACCACGCTGACCGTGGTCCCGTGCGCCTGCTTCGCGGCGAGCAGCCGGCCGGTCGGCCGGTCGGCCACGCTCCAGGACCGCCGTTCCAGCCAGCGCTCCACCTCGTCCAGCACCCGCGCCACTCCTCAGAAGTCGGTCGTATGTCGGTGTCCGCGATCCATCTCGCGGTTCGGACGCCTGTCTCAGACCTCCGCCCCGTCGGTTACAGTCTTGAACAACGCGCAGGACGGCCGCATGCCGGGTCTCCCGGTTTCCGCCCCGCGCCGACAACTTCACACCGCTCATCCAGAGGGGCAGAGGGATACGGCCCGATGAAGCCCCGGCAACCCTCCAGTCGGCACCCACATCACGCGGGGCCCCGGCTAGGGAAGGTGCCAAATCCGTCTCATGGCGACACGCGTCAGTGAGAAAGATGAGGAGAAAGGGCCTCGCCTCCCATGGCTGTGCAGACCACCGCACCCACCACCAGCACCTCCGGTGCCGCCGCCCCCGTCGACCTCGGACCCGCCGCCGGCCTCTCCTGCCGCGAGTGCGGCGAGCGCTTCCCGCTCGGCCCGGTCTTCGCCTGTGAGCAGTGTTTCGGCCCGCTGGAGATCGCCTACGACTTCGGCGGCCACGACCCCGAGGAACTTCGCAAGCGCATCGAGGCGGGCCCCGCCAGCATCTGGCGGTACGCCCCGCTGCTCCCCGTCCCCGCCGACGTCGCGGACAAGCCGAACCTCAACCCCGGCTGGACCAAGCTGGTCAAGGCCGACAACCTCGCCCGCGAACTGGGCGTCACCGGTGAGCTGTTCGTCAAGGACGACTCGGGCAACCCCACCCACAGCTTCAAGGACCGGGTCGTCGCCCAGGCCCTGGAGGCCGCCCGTGCCTTCGGCTTCACGACCCTCTCCTGCTCCTCCACCGGCAACCTGGCGGGCGCGGTCGGCGCCGCCGCCGCCCGCGCGGGCCTCCGGTCCTGCGTGTTCATCCCGCACGACCTGGAGCAGGGCAAGGTCGTCATGGCCGCGGTCTACGGCGGCGAGCTCGTCGGCATCGAGGGCAACTACGACGACGTCAACCGCTTCTGCTCGGAGCTCATCGGGGATCCGCTCGGTGAGGGCTGGGGCTTCGTCAACGTCAACCTGCGGCCGTACTACGCCGAGGGCTCCAAGACCCTCGCGTACGAGATCTGCGAGCAGCTCGGCTGGCGGCTCCCGGACCAGATCGTCGTCCCGATCGCCTCCGGCTCCCAGCTCACGAAGATCGACAAGGGGCTCCAGGAGCTGATCAGGCTGGGCCTGGTCGAGGACAGGCCGTACAAGATCTTCGGCGCCCAGGCGGAGGGCTGCTCCCCGGTGTCGGCGGCCTTCAAGGCCGGTCACGACGTCGTCCGGCCCCAGAAGCCGAACACCATCGCCAAGTCGCTGGCCATCGGCAACCCGGCCGACGGCCCGTACGTCCTGGACATCGCCCGCCGCACCGGCGGCGCCGTGGAGGACGTGACGGACGAGCAGGTCGTCGACGCCATCAAGCTGCTGGCCCGCACCGAGGGCGTCTTCGCGGAGACCGCGGGCGGCGTGACCGTCGGCGTGACGAAGAAGCTCATCGAGAACGGTCTGCTGGACCCGGCGCTCACCACGGTCGTCCTCAACACCGGCGACGGTCTCAAGACCCTGGACGCGGTCTCCCCGACCACCGGGCCGACCGCCACGATCCGCCCGAGCCTGGACGCCTTCCGCGACGCAGGCCTCGCCCACTGACCGGCCTCGCCCGCCGGCCCACCGCCACCACACCCCGGGAGACCCGAACAGCATGAGCGTGAACGTCCGCATCCCCACCATCCTCCGCACCTACACCGACGGCAAGGCCGAGGTCCCGGCGGAGGGCGCCACCCTCGCGGAGGTCATCCAGTCCCTGGAGCAGAGCCATCCGGGGATCTCCGCGCGCGTCCTCGACGACCAGGGGCAGCTGCGCCGCTTCGTGAACGTCTACGTCAACGACGACGACGTGCGCTTCGAGGGCGGCCTCGCCACGGCGACGCCGGACGGCGCGGGCGTCTCCATCATCCCGGCCGTCGCAGGCGGCTGCTGAGCCCCGGAGCCCCTTCGGATTGCCCCCTCCGGGAAAGCGGAGGGGGCAATTCTGCATGGTTAGGCGCGGTACAGTTGGGGAAGTCCCTGCCGCCGCGTGTGCCGCCCGCATATGAGAATGCGCCCGGCCACGACAAGATGTAGCCAAAATGCCGTCACATGATGCGGCTTTTGCGCGGTTTGCCCGGCCCGACTTGCCCGGGGTTGTAGCCCTTTCGGCCACTTTTTCCGATCACGAGTGCTCGGATTTCTCGTCCGAATGACCTGTTGCAGAGGGCAGTTGGGCAGATACATTCAGCCGCGGTCGACGCGTTCCGGCGCACGCTCACTCCTGTCGGTGAGCGAGGTCTGACCCGGGTCCGCGAAGTGCGGTCCTGTGCAAGGGCCAGTAATAGGGGAGTTAGGCATGGCTCAGGGCACCGTCAAGTGGTTCAACGCGGAGAAGGGATACGGCTTCATCGCGGTCGACGGTGGTGCGGATGTATTCGTGCACTACAGCGCGATCCAGATGGATGGCTACCGCACCCTTGAGGAGGGGCAGCGGGTCGAGTTCGAGATCTCGCAGGGCCAGAAGGGCCCTCAGGCGGACATGGTCAAACTCACGGCCTGACCGCGACGCGTTTCGGCCAACCGGAACCTCATGAAGGGCCCGGCTCCCCGACCAGGGAGCCGGGCCCTTCGCGTGCCCGGGGCCGCGCCCCGGCTCCCCCGGAGCGTGTCCGGGCGGGGCCCGGCACAGCCCAAGGCGCTTGCACTCTCCTAGGGCGAGTGCTAATCATTGGCGTTAGCACTCTGCGAGTGAGAGTGACAACGAAGGACCTCGTCGGTGAGGCCCGCAGGCCGGGTGGGGCAAGGAACCACACGGCACGCAGGCCGTCCGTCGCGGGCGCCAGCGCGGTCCGGAAGCAATCCTCCCCCGAGCTCTCAGCTTCGTTCGAGCAGGGGGGACCCCCATCGTCCTGGGAGGACCACTTCACATGGCCAAGATCATCGCGTTCGACGAGGAGGCACGGCGCGGTCTCGAGCGCGGGATGAACCAGCTCGCCGACGCCGTCAAGGTCACCCTTGGCCCCAAGGGTCGCAACGTCGTCCTCGAGAAGAAGTGGGGCGCCCCCACGATCACCAACGACGGCGTCTCCATCGCCAAGGAGATCGAGCTCGAGGACCCGTACGAGAAGATCGGCGCCGAGCTGGTCAAGGAGGTCGCCAAGAAGACGGACGACGTCGCCGGCGACGGTACGACCACCGCGACCGTCCTCGCCCAGGCGCTGGTCCGCGAGGGTCTCCGCAACGTCGCCGCCGGTGCCAACCCGATGGCCCTGAAGCGCGGCATCGAGCGCGCCGTCGAGGCCGTCTCCGGTGCCCTGCTCGAGCAGGCCAAGGACGTCGAGACCAAGGAGCAGATCGCCTCCACCGCGTCCATCTCCGCCGCCGACACGCAGATCGGCGAGCTGATCGCCGAGGCGATGGACAAGGTCGGCAAGGAAGGCGTCATCACCGTCGAGGAGAGCAACACCTTCGGTCTGGAGCTTGAGCTCACCGAGGGCATGCGCTTCGACAAGGGCTACATCTCGGCGTACTTCGCGACCGACATGGAGCGCATGGAGGCGGTCCTGGAGGACCCCTACATCCTCATCGTCAACTCCAAGATCTCCGCGGTGAAGGACCTCCTTCCGCTGCTGGAGAAGGTCATGCAGTCCGGCAAGCCGCTGCTGATCATCGCCGAGGACGTCGAGGGCGAGGCCCTGTCCACGCTGGTCGTCAACAAGATCCGCGGCACCTTCAAGTCCGTCGCCGTCAAGGCCCCGGGCTTCGGCGACCGCCGCAAGGCCATGCTGGGCGACATCGCCATCCTCACCGGCGGCCAGGTCATCTCCGAGGAGGTCGGCCTCAAGCTGGAGAGCGCCGGTCTCGACCTGCTGGGCCGCGCCCGCAAGGTCGTCATCACCAAGGACGAGACCACGATCGTCGACGGTGCCGGTGACAGCGAGCAGGTCCAGGGCCGCGTCAACCAGATCCGCGCCGAGATCGAGAACTCCGACTCGGACTACGACCGCGAGAAGCTCCAGGAGCGCCTGGCGAAGCTGGCCGGCGGCGTGGCCGTCATCAAGGCCGGTGCCGCCACCGAGGTCGAGCTGAAGGAGCGCAAGCACCGCATCGAGGACGCGGTGCGCAACGCCAAGGCCGCCGTCGAGGAGGGCATCGTCGCCGGTGGTGGCGTGGCCCTGCTGCAGGCCGGCAGCGTCTTCGAGAAGCTGGAGCTGGACGGCGACGAGGCCACGGGCGCCGAGATCGTCCGCAAGGCCCTGGCCGCCCCGCTGACCCAGATCGCCGTGAACGCCGGCCTCGAAGGCGGCGTCGTGGTGGAGAAGGTCCGCAACCTCACCCCGGGTCACGGCCTGAACGCCGCGTCCGGCGAGTACGTCGACCTGATCGCCGAGGGCATCATCGACCCGGCGAAGGTGACCCGCTCCGCGCTGCAGAACGCCGCGTCGATCGCCGCGCTGTTCCTCACCACCGAGGCCGTCATCGCGGACAAGCCGGAGAAGGAGAAGGCCGGAGCCCCGGGCGGCATGCCCGGCGGCGACATGGACTTCTGATCCGTCCCTCCGTACGTTCGTACGGGGGACCGGAACCGGTCCACTTGAACCGAGGGCGGCACCCCTCCTCCCAGGGGGTGCCGCCCTCGGGCGTGCCCGGGGGGCCGCGCGGCCACGCAGGTGTGACTTTTTACGTAATGCCTGGTTGACCGCCGTATGTGAAGATGTCCCGGGCCCTGGGTCACCCATGCCCTTTGGCCTTCTTTGCCCCCCGTAGCCCCCCTCACAAGGATGCCCGTGGAAGCGCTCGACTCCCTGATCGTGGACGTCAACGACGTCTTCTGGACGTATCTGCTCATCCCTGTCGTCGTGCTCGCGGGCCTCTGGTTCACGCTGCGGTCCAAGGGTGTGCAGCTTCGTCTCCTGCCCGAGATGTTCCGGGTGGTGAAGGAGCCCGCCCCGAGCGCGGAGGGCGGCCGGAAGCCGGTCTCGTCCTTCGGCGCGTTCACGGTGTCGGCGGCGGCCCGGGTCGGCACCGGCAACATCGCGGGTGTCGCGGGCGCGATCACGCTGGGCGGCGCGGGCGCGGTGTTCTGGATGTGGGTGATGGCGCTGGTCGGCGCCGCCTCCGCGTTCGTCGAGTCGACGCTGGCGCAGCTGTACAAGACACGTGACAAGGACGGTACGTACCGGGGCGGCCCCGCGTACTACATGCAGCGCGCGCTGGGGAAGCCGTGGCTGGGCTTCCTGTTCGCGGTGACGATCACGGTGACGTTCGGCTTCGTCTTCAACGCCGTGCAGTCCAACACGATCATCGCGGTGGCCGGCGGCTCGCTGGGCGACACGGCGGACGCGTCCTGGTTCGCCCCGGCGCTCGGTGCCGGCGTGGCGCTGCTGCTGGGCCTGGTGATCTTCGGCGGTATCCGCCGGATCGCGTCGGTCACCCAGGTGCTGGTCCCGGTCATGGCGGTCGTCTACCTGGTGCTGGGCGCCGTGGTGGTCGTGATGAACGTCAGCGACATCCCGCGGGTCGTCGCGGACATCGTCGGGGGCGCGTTCGGCTTCCGTGAGGTCGCGGGCGGTGCGGTCGGCGCGGCGATCCAGAACGGTATCCGGCGTGGCATGTTCTCGAACGAGGCCGGTCTGGGCTCGGCGCCCAACGCCGGCGCGACGGCCGAGGTCTCCCACCCGGTCAAGCAGGGCCTGGTCCAGTCGCTGGGCGTGTTCTTCGACACGATGCTGATCTGCACGATGACCGCGTTCATCATCCTGACGACGAACCCGGCGCTGGCCGGCCGTCAGGGCGCCGACCTGACGCAGTCCGCGCTCCAGTCCACGCTGGGCGGCTGGGCGGGCCACGTCCTGACGGCGGTCGTCTTCATGCTGTGCTTCTCGACGCTGATCGGTAACTACTACTACGGCGAGTCGAACATCGAGTTCATGACCGGCGAGGACCGCAAGGGCTGGGTGCTGCCCGTGTACCGGGTGCTGGTCCTGGCGACGGTCTTCCTGGGCGCGCTCGGCACGGTGAGCGTGGTCTGGAACCTGGCGGACGTGTTCATGGGCTTCATGGCCCTGGTGAACCTGGCGGCGATCGTCCCGCTGTCGGTCATCGCCTTCCGGCTGCTGGACGACTACCAGCAGCAGCGTCGCGCGGGCCTGGACCCGAGGTTCACGCGGGACCGGGTGCCGGGTCTGACGAACGTCGAGTGCTGGGAGCCGGCGAAGGTGGCCGAGCGCGTCGGCTGACGTGGCCGAGCGCCGTACGTCGAGGGCGGTGGCCCCGGTTTCCCCGGGTCACCGCCCTCGGGCGTTGTGGGGGCCGTACGGGATGTCCGCCCGCATGCACGGACGGGCCGGGGACGAAAGCGGGGAGGGTGCGGGGTTCGTCCGCCCGTGCGCGACTGCACCGTGATGGCCGAGCCGGGTGGCGGGACGCGCCGACCGCGCTGAGTCTGGGACAGCCCCCACCACCTCACAGACACAGGGAGCGGACCGATGCGCATGATGCTGCGCGCCACGATGGACACCGGGACGGCGAACGACATGATCAAGGCCGGCCAGGTCCAGGGCGAGATGAAGAAGGTGCTGGACCAGATGAAGCCGGAGGCCGTGTACTTCACCGCGGACCGGGGGAAGCGCGCCTGCACGATCGTCTTCGACATGGACGACTCGTCCCGGATCCCCGTCGTCTGCGAGCCGCTGTTCCAGAGCTTCGGCGCCGAGATCACCGTCCAGCCCTGTATGAACCTCGAGGATCTCCAACGGGGTCTCGCCGCCCTCGCCGGCTGACCGGCCCGGCCGCCCGTGGCCAGTCGTCGCCACGGGCGGCCGATGAGGGCCCCGGCCCAGGCGCCCTTGCCTTGAGCGGACTTCAACACGTTGGCTTGTCCGCCATGGAGTACACGCAGCTCGGACGTACCGGACTCAAGGTCAGCCGACTGGTCCTCGGCACGATGAACTTCGGCCCTCAGACGGACGAGGCCGGGAGCCACGCCATCATGGACGCCGCGCTCGACGCGGGCGTCAACGTCTTCGACACCGCCAACGTCTACGGATGGGGCGAGAACAAGGGCCGTACGGAGGAGATCATCGGCTCCTGGTTCGCGCGGGGCGCGGAGCGGCGGGACAAGGTCGTCCTCGCCACCAAGGTGTACGGCTCGATGCACCGCTCCGCCGAGACCTGGCCCAACCACGACCGGCTGTCGGCGCTCAGCATACGCCGCGCCGTCGAGGCCAGCCTCCGACGGCTGAACACCGACCACATCGACGTCTACCAGTTCCACCACATCGACCGGGACACCCCGTTCGAGGAGATCTGGCAGGCGGTCGACGTCCTGATCCGGCAGGGCAAGATCCTCTACGCGGCTTCCAGCAACTTCCCCGGCTACAAGATCGCCCAGGCGAACGAGACCGCCGCGCGGCGCGGCATGGTCGGACTGGTCAGCGAGCAGTGCCTCTACAACCTGGCCGAGCGGCGCGCCGAGATGGAGGTCATCCCGGCCGCCCGGGACTACGGGCTGGGGATCATCCCCTGGTCGCCGCTGGGCGGCGGACTGCTCGGTGGCGTCCTCCGCAAGGAGAGGGAGGGCGGCGGCGGGGAGCGCTCGCGGACCGGACAGGTCGCGAAGGCGCTGGCCGACCCCGTCCTGCGCGGGAGGATCCAGGCGTACGAGGAACTCGTCGACAAGCACGGACTCGCACCCGGCGAGGTGGCGCTGGCCTGGCTGCTCACCCGGCCCGGGGTGACGGGGCCGATCACCGGGCCGCGCACCGCCGAGCAGCTCGACTCCGCGCTGCGGGCGGCCGGGCTGGAGCTGGGCGACGAGCTGCTGGAGGAGCTGGACGTGATCTTCCCGGGGCCCGGGCCCTCGCCGGAGGCCTTCGCCTGGTGACGGGCGGCGGCCGCGCGGTCAGCCCAGGGCCGACGCCAACGCGATGATCGCGAACATCAGCACGAGCACACCGGCCATGATCCGGTTACGGGTCTTCGGGTCCACGCGTCGAGGTTACTGTGCTTCCCGGTGGGCCGGCCCCCGGGCCCCCGGCCGGTGGGTTCAGCCGGCTCGGCCGGTGCCCAGGGGCCAGGTGGCGACCGTCTCGTAGCGGGGGCGGTCGCCCGGCTCTCCGGAGGTGGGGAGGTTGCTGCGGATCAGCGTCAGCTCGCGCACCTCCCACCGGTGGCTCTTGAACCGCTCCAGTTCCACCACGTACGGCCGCAGGTCCGCGTCCGTACGGCTGCGGGCCAGCGTGAGATGGGCCTGGTAGCGGCGGTGCTCGTCCATCGGGACGCCCGCGTGGCGGGCCGCCGCGTCCGTGCGCTCGGCCAGCAGCCGCATGTCGTCCAGCCCGCCCGCCGCCCCCGCCCACAGCGCGCGGCGCCCGAACCGCCCTCCCCCGTGGACCCGCAGCGGGAACGGCTCGGTGCGGCGCGCGCCCCGGGCCAGCCGCTCCTCCAGGCCGGGCAGCAGCTCCTCGTCCACCTCGCCCATGAACGCGAGTGTGTAGTGCCAGCCGGGGCGGCCGGTCCAGCGGAGCCTGTCGGCGCCGGGCATCGCGCGCAACTCCTCGACGGTCAGGGCCAGTTCGTCGAGCACGGGCTGCGGCGGCAGTACGGCAGCGAAGAGCCTCATGCTCCCGAGTCTGGCACGCGGGCGGCTCTCGGGGCCGCCGTGAACCCGCCACGTCGGTGGGTGTCCGGGCGGGCTCCCGTCGCCGGGCCCGGACGGTGTCCGCCCGCAAGGAACGGACGAGCCGAAAGCCGTCGCCAGTCCTCGCGGAGCCGTACCCCCCTCGCCCGCGCCAGGATCACCCCGATCACCGCCGCCGCGGCCAGCGACACCGCGCCGCCCGCCGCGAAGCCGGCCCTCGCGCCGTAGGTGTCGGTGATCCAGCCCAGCAGGGGCGCGCCCAGCGGCGTACCGCCGACGAACACCATCATGTAGAGGCTCATGACCCGGCCCCGCATCACGGGGTCGGTGGCGAGCTGGACGAACGAGTTGGCCGTGACGTTCACGGTCAGGCCGACCATGCCGATCGGCACCAGAGCCGCCGCGAACAGCCAGAAGGAGGGCGACAGGGCGGCGGTGATCTCCAGCAGGCCGAAGACCAGGCCGGCGCCGACCAGCATCCGCAGCCGGGACGTGCCGCGCCGGGCGGCGAGCAGCGCGCCGATGAGGGAGCCGATCGCCATGAGCGTGTTGAGGAACCCGTACGTCCCTGGGCCCACGTGGAAGACGCCGTCCGCGAACGCGGTGAGCCAGATCGGGAAGTTGAAGCCGAACGTGCCGACGAACCCGACGAGCGCGATCGGCCAGACCAGCTCCGGGCGTCCGGCCACATAGCGCAGGCCCTCGCGGAGCTGGCCCTTGCCGCGCGGCGCGCGCTCCGTCCTGTGCAGCTCGGCCTGGCGCATGAGCAGGTTCGCGGTGATCGGCGCGAGGAAGGACAGGCCGTTGATCAGGAACGCCCAGCCGCTGCCGACGGAGGCGATGAGCAGACCGGCGACGGCGGGGCCGACGAGGCGGGCCGACTGGAAGTTGGCCGAGTTGAGGCTGACGGCGTTGCGGAGCTGCTCGGGGCCGACCATCTCGGAGACGAAGGACTGGCGGGTCGGGTTGTCGACGACGGTCACCAGGCCGAGCAGGAAGGCGACCAGGTAGACGTGCCAGACCTGGACGTGCCCGGAGAGGGTGAGGGCGGCCAGGGCGAGCCCGCACAGGCCGAGCGCGCTCTGGGTGAGCAGCAGCAGCTGCCGCTTGGGGTACCGGTCCGCGATGACGCCGCCGTAGAGGCCGAACAGCAGCATGGGCAGGAACTGGAGCGCGGTGGTGATGCCGACGGCGGTGGCCGAGCCGGTGAGGCTGAGCACCAGCCAGTCCTGGGTGATGCGGGCCATCCAGGTGCCCGTGTTGGAGACGATGGCGCCGCTGAAGAACAGCCGGTAGTTGCGGATGGCGAGCGACGAGAAGGTCCCGTTGCGTTCGCCGGGGCGGGGTGGTGTGCGGACGGGGGTGTCGTCGGGGTTGTGTCCGGGGGCGGAGTCTGCTCCGGGTCCCGTACTCAAAGGGGTTCGCCTCCTCGGCGGTCGGGTGCTCCCTACAGGTGTGCCAGCTTCTCCAGTACGGGTGCGGCAGCGCGCAGCCTGGCCCACTCGTCCTCGTCCAGGCCCTCCGCGAGGGACGCCAGCCAGGCGTTCCGCTTGCGGCGGGACTCTTCCAGCATGGAGTCGGCCAGTTCGGTGCGGCTGACGACCTTCTGCCGCCGGTCGTCGGGATGCGGCTCCAGCGTGACCAGGCCCTTGGCCTCCAGCAGAGCGACGATGCGGGTCATCGACGGCGGCTGGACGTGTTCCTTGCGGGCCAGCTCGCCGGGAGTGGCCCGGCCGCAGCGGGCGAGGGTGCCGAGCACCGACATCTCGGTGGGGCTCAGTGACTCGTCGACCCGCTGGTGCCGCAGGCGACGGGAGAGCCGCATGATCGACGATCGAAGCGCGTTGACGGCCGCGGCGTTCGCCTCGGCGCCGTTGCCGTGGGACAGGTCAGGCATGTTTGTTAGAGTAACTCATTACCCTGCCTAAGGACCAGTCGAGGGAGCCGTATGCCCCGCTCACCCCTGCCGCCGCCTCCGCCGCCCGCGCATCTGCGGGCCTGGCCGGACCGGGAGGCGCTGCTGGCGGACCGGGGGCGGGCGATGGAGGTGCTGCGGGGGCGGTGGCTGGGACTGGGGCGGTTGGCGGTGCTCTGGCTGTCGGGGGCGCTGGGGGCGCTCGGGTGGGTGCTGTTCACGGTGCCGTTGCAGGGACTCGGCAGGTACGGGGACCGGATGGTGCTGATCGCGGCGCCGGTGCTCGTGCCGCTGGGGCTGGGGGCGCTGGTGGCGGCGGCATTGCTTGCGGTGCGCGGGGTGCGGCGGGACCGGGAGGCGCGGCGGCTGATGGACGCGTGGCGGGGCCTGGAGCGGGACCCCGGGACGGACGGGCGGCTGCGGGCGCCCGGGCTGAGTCTGGCCTGGCTGCTGCTGTCGTTCGTGCCGTGCGTGCTGGGGCTCTGGGCGTCGTTCGGGGCGGCGGGCGCGGCCCGTACGGTCGCGGACGTGGTGCTGGGGATGGGGGCGGGGGTGGTGCTGTGGGTGACCGGGATGCTCGGGGTCGCCAAGGCGTTCTCGTACCGCAGATGGGTGCTGTCGCGCGGCTGAATCACTCGTAGGAGTGACAGTCTTATGAAAAGCGACGCGTGGGCGCGGGCGGGGCCGCGACCCTGTCGGGCATGGAATCCACGGGGACGACGGGACAGACGGGGGCGGGGGGAACCGGGGGATCAACCGTCCTCAGTCTGAGGATGGACGGCGATCTGCTCGAACGCGTGCGGCAGCATGCCGCCAGAAGCCAGATGAGCGTCCAGGACTACGTGGTCCGGACGCTCGTCCGGGCCGACTTCGACGAGCGCTTCAGCGCGGCCGTCGACGAGACGGAGAAGTTCTACGGTCTCACCTGAGCGTCAGGTGAGACCCAGCGACGGCACGGCGTAGGAGAAGACGAACACCGCCGACACCACGTACATCGCGGCCGGTACCTCCCGGCCCCGTCCGGTGGCGAGCCGCAGCACGCTGAAGGCGATGAAGCCGATGCCGATGCCGTTGGTGATCGAGTAGGTGAACGGCATCATCACCATCGCCAGGAACGCGGGCACCGCGATCGTGAAGTCGCTCCAGTCGATGTCCCGGACCGATCCGGCCAGGATCAGGAAGCCGACCGCGACCAGCGCGGGTGTGGCCGCCTGGGAAGGGACCATCGTGGCCAGCGGCGTGAGGAACAGCGCGACGGCGAAGAGACCGCCGGTGACGACCGATGCCAGGCCCGTACGGGCGCCCTCGCCGACGCCCGCGGTCGACTCGACGTAGCAGGTGGTGGCGGAGGAGGAGGTGGCGCCGCCGGTGGCGACGGCGAAGCCGTCGACGAGCAGCACCCTGTTGATGCCGGGGAGGTTGCCGTCCTTGTCCATCAGTTTCGCTTCGTCGCCGACGCCCAGGATCGTGCCCATCGCGTCGAAGAAGCAGGACAGCAGGACGGTGAAGACGAAGAGCGAGCCGGTCAGCAGGCCGACCTTCTCGAAGCCGCCGAAGAGGCTGACCTGGCCGATGAGCCCGAAGTCGGGGGTGGCGAGCGGGCTGCCCGGCCATTCGGGGGTGGTCAGGCCCCAGGACGGGACGGTCGCGACCGCGTTCACGATCATCGCGGCGGCCGTCATGACGATCATCGAGATGAGGATCGCGCCCGGGACCTTGCGGATCAGCAGTGCCAGGGTGAGCAGCGTGCCGACGGCGAAGATCAGCACCGGCCAGCCGGTGAGGTGCCCGTCGAGGCCGAGCTGGAGCGGCACGGTGGTCTGGGCGGCGTCCGGGATGCGGGAGACGAAGCCGGAGTCCACCAGGCCGATCAGCATGATGAACAGGCCGATGCCGATGGCGATGCCCTTGCGGAGGCCGGTCGGCACGGCGTTCATGACGCGTTCGCGCAGACCGGTGGCCACGAGGAGCATCACGATGAAGCCCGCGATGACCACCATGCCCATGGCGTCGGGCCAGGACATGTTCGGCGCGAGCTGGAGTGCGACGACCGTGTTGACGCCCAGTCCTGCGGCGAGCGCGATGGGGACGTTGCCGATGACGCCCATCAGAAGCGTGGTGAACGCGGCGCTCACGATGGTCGCGGTGACCAGTTCGCCGCTGTCGAGCTGGTGCCCGTACATGTCCTTGGCGCTGCCGAGGATGATCGGGTTCAGCACGATGATGTAGGCCATCGCGAAGAAGGTGGCGAACCCGCCGCGGATCTCGCGGGCGGGGGTGGAGCCGCGCTCGGAGATCTTGAAGAACCGGTCCAGGACGCTGGTGCCGGTCGGCTGCGGCTCGGGGGCGACGGGCGCCGCGGCGGGAGCGGTGGCCGTGGGTGGCATGGAGAACCTCGTGGGGGCGGGGGAGGTGTCCGCGCCTCCTTGTGTCTTCACACGATCAAAGCCGGTCACCGCAAAACCGTTTCAGTATGAATGCATGAGTCGAAGATCGGTATCTCCGCGCGTAGAACGTGCGTGCGATGCCCGGGTGGGCTGCCGTGCCGCGGCGCCTACGATGTGGGGCATGGCGAAGTGGACCCCCAAGCACGAGGCGCCCGAGCCCCTGGAGGGGCCGGTCGTCGCGACGATCACCGGCGGCACGGTCATCTGGTTCGCCCTGTTCCTGCTCCAGCTCCCCTTCTACGGGTGGTTCGCGGACCGCGGCTGGGAGAACTGGGTCTGGACCTGCCTGGCCGGGGGTGCGCTGGGGCTGCTGGGCGTCTGGTACGTCCGCAAGCGTGACGCCGCGATCCGCCGCGCGGCGGAGGGGGAGCGGGACCCGGGCGCCGACTGGGCCTGAGGGGGCGGCGCGGGGCGGTGCCCCCCGGCCGGTCGTCGCGCACGCCTGTTCCCCGCCAGGCGGGTGGCTGGCACGATCACGCCATGAATGGCGAGAAGGCGACGACGGCGGCGTACAGCGCGCGGTACGGGTGGGACCGGCGGACGCTCGGGGTGGTCGCCGTCTGCGCGGCCTTCTGTTCGACCGTGCTGCTGCCGGGCGCGCCCCTGGCGCTGTATCTGCTGGTGCTCCCGTTCTTCGGGGGCGGTGGGCTGTTTCTCGCGTGCGTTGCGCTGAGCCGCAGGGTCGCGTTCCGGGTCGACGAGAGCGGTGTGCTGCTGGGCGGGACGCCTCCGCGCCATCGGGCCACCACCGCCCACGTCCCGTGGGACGACATCGAGGCCGTCGTCCTGTGGCGGCAGACCGGCGCCGCCCACATGCCGTACGTCGGCCTCGCCCGCCGCGAGGACGCACCGCGGCTGCCCGGCGCCGGGCAGGGCGACCGGGCCCGCGCGCTGAGCGGGTTTCTCGTGCCGGACGTTCCCCCGGACGTCGTCATGGCCTCCCGCGCCGTCAACGGCTGGCGGCTCGACAAGGACCGGCTGGCCGCGGCGGTGGCGGCGTTCGCGCCGCCCGGAGTGGAGGTGCTCGACGCCTGGTGAGCACGGCGCGCCCCGGGCCCCGGAGCCGTACCCCCGTGGGGCCGTCCGGCTCCCGCCCCGGTCGGATCTTCGCGCCGTTCCAGGGGTGAGCGCGGGCATCCGGCCGTACCGTCGGAGTCATGACGCAGCGCGCCGGCACTGACGACGTGACGACGGAGACGGGCCAGGGCGGGGCCGCCCGGGCAGGTGGGCTGAGCGCCGCCGAAGTGGCCGTGCGGGTCGCGCGGGGTGAGGTCAACGACGTACCCGTACGGTCCTCCCGCTCCACCGCCGACATCGTCCGGGGCAACGTCCTCACCCGGTTCAACGCCATCATCGGCGTGCTGTGGGCGATCATGCTGGCCGTCGCGCCCATTCAGGACAGCCTGTTCGGGTTCGTGATCGTCGCCAACACCGGCATCGGCATCCTCCAGGAACTCCGTGCCAAGAAGACCCTCGACGGCCTCGCGGTCATCGGGGAGGCCAAGCCGACCGTGCGCCGGGACGGCACCCCCACCGAGGTGTCCACGTCCGAGATCGTGCTCGGGGACCTCATCGAGCTGGGGCCCGGGGACAAGGTCGTCGTCGACGGGAGGGTGGTCGAGGCCGACGGGCTCGAAGTCGACGAGTCGCTGCTCACCGGCGAGGCCGACCCCGTGCTCAAACAGCCCGGCGACACCGTCATGTCCGGGTCCTTCGTCGTCGCCGGCGGCGGAGCCTTCACCGCCACCAAGGTCGGCCGCGAGGCCTACGCCGCGCAGCTCGCGGAGGAGGCCTCCCGCTTCACCCTGGTCCACTCCGAGCTGCGCTCCGGCATCTCCACCATCCTCAAGTACGTGACCTGGATGATGGTCCCCACCGCCACCGCGCTCGTCATCAGCCAGCTCGTCGTCAAGGAGACCGGCTTCAAGAACTCGGTCGCCCGCACCGTCGGCGGCATCGTCCCGATGATCCCCGAGGGGCTCGTCCTCCTCACCTCCGTCGCCTTCGCCATCGGTGTCATCCGGCTCGGCCGCAAACAGTGCCTAGTCCAGGAACTGCCCGCCATCGAGGGCCTCGCCCGCGTCGACACGGTCTGCCTCGACAAGACCGGAACCCTCACCGAGGGGGGCATGGACGTCACCGGGCTCCGGCTCCTCAACGGCGCCGACGAGGCGTACGTGTGCAAGGTGCTCGGCGCCCTGGGAGACGCCGACCCCCATCCCAACGCCTCCCTCCGGGCCATCATCGACGCCTACCCCGACAGCGAGGACTGGCGCTGCACCGAGGCCCTGCCCTTCTCCTCCGCCCGCAAGTACAGCGGCGCCGCACTCAGCGAGGGCGACGGCCAGACCAGCACCTGGCTCCTCGGCGCGCCCGACGTGCTGCTGCCCGCAGGCGACCCGGCGCTCGGGGAGACCGACGCCCTCAACAAGCAGGGCCTGCGGGTCCTCCTGCTGGCCCGGGCGAGCGGCGAACTGGACGACCCGGCCGTCGTCGGCAAGGCCCGCGCCGCCGCCCTCGTCGTCCTCGAACAGCGGCTGCGCCCCGACGCCGGAGCCACGCTCGCCTACTTCGCCGACCAGAACGTCGACGCCAAGGTCATCTCCGGCGACAACGCCGTCTCCGTCGGCGCCGTCGCGGGCAAGCTCGGCCTGCCCGGCGCCGACCGCGCCGTCGACGCCCGCCGCCTCCCCGAGGACCGCGACGCCATGGGCCGCGCCATCGAGGACGGCGCCGTCTTCGGCCGGGTCACCCCGCAGCAGAAGCGGGACATGGTCGGCGCCCTCCAGTCCCGCGGGCACACCGTCGCGATGACCGGCGACGGCGTCAACGACGTGCTGGCCCTCAAGGACGCGGACATCGGGGTCTCCATGGGCAGCGGCTCCGAGGCCACCCGGGCGGTCGCGCAGATCGTGCTGCTCGACAACAGCTTCGCGACGCTGCCGTCGGTCGTCGCGGAGGGGCGGCGGGTGATCGGCAACATCACGCGTGTGGCGACGCTGTTCCTGACGAAGACCGTCTACTCGGTGCTGCTCGCCGTCCTCGTCGTCGTCTTCCAGCTGGAGTACCCGTTCCTGCCGCGGCACCTGACGCTGCTGTCGACGCTCACCATCGGTGTGCCCGCGTTCTTCCTGGCGCTCGCGCCCAACAAGGAGCGGGCCCGGCCCCACTTCGTCCGGCGCGTCATGCGGTACGCGATCCCCGCGGGGCTCATCGCGGCGGCGGCCACCTTCACGACGTACACCCTGGCGGGCAGCCACTACAGCGGGCCCGGAGCGCTGGACGCGGAGACCAGCGCGGCGACGCTGACGCTGTTCCTGGTGTCCCTGTGGGTGCTGGCGATCATCGCCCGGCCCTACACCTGGTGGCGGATCGCGCTGGTCGCGGCGATGGGCGCGGCGTTTCTGCTGGTGCTGGCCGTGCCCTGGCTGCAGGACTTCTTCGCCCTGAAGCTGGTGGGCACGACCATGCCGTGGGCGGCGGTGGGGATCGCGGCGGCGGCGGCGGGGATGCTGGAGTTCGCGTGGCGGTGGGTGGGGCGGAGGTTCCCGGCCTGATGCCGCCGCCGGCGGGCCGAGCCGACAGGGGCTTCACCGTCCAGGGGCTCCGCCGCCCGGGGCTTCACCTCCGGGGACCGAGCCGGAGGCGGCCACCGCCCCCGGCCCACCGCTGCCCGGACCCGTCCCTCAGTCGAACCACCGGTCCCGCGCCAGCTCCTCCGTGCGCGACTCGTCCTCCAGCAGCGCCGCCACCTCGAAGCGCCGCGGCCACTGGCCCGCCGCCCAGGCGAGGCCGGCCGCGACGCCCTCCAGGGTGGCCGCGTGGATCACGCCGTCAGGTGTCCGCCGCCAGTCCAGCCCGGCACCGCCCTCGACCACCAGTTCCTCGTGCTCGACGTACGTCTCCGGGGTCGCCGCGCCGAGCAGCTCGGTCACCGACGCGGGTACCGCGTGCTCCTCGCCCTCCGTCGTGACGGGAGCCGAGACCGCCTCGCCCAGCCGCCGCACCTGGAGCAGCTCCGCCAGCTCCGCCGCGCGTGCCGGGGCCACCGGCAGCAGCGGCAGCCCGGCGGTCAGCGGCAGCAGGTCCGGGGAGTCCGCGATCAGCGCCTCGCCCGCGTCCACCACCCGCACCTCGCCGTCCACCACCGCGCGCAGCTCGTCCGGCAGGGTCACCTGCTCCGGGTCCAGGTCGGCCAGGGCGGTGTACAGCGCGTGGAGCTGGGTGCCGGTCACCGTCCGTTCCGGGTCGGCCAGCCGGGCCAGCAGCTCCGCCGCGCCGCCCGGCTCGTCCAGCAGCGCCGCCACCGACGTGCGCACGCCCAGGGCGTGCAGGACCTGCGCGTCGCCGAAGCCGGTCGTGTCGGCCGCCTCGTACAGCCCCTCCAGCAGCGGGTCCGCGCCCGCCGCCCGCAGCCCGGCCGGGCGCCGCCCGTCGAGCACGGGGTGGTCGCGCAGCCACCAGGCGGTGTACGAGTGGACGGACTCGGTCGTGCCGTCCGGCAGCAGCACCCGCACCCGCTGGGTCAGCGCGTCCCGCAGCGGCGGCTGCGCCAACAGGGCCAGTGCCTGCGGCCACTTGTCGTCGTCGACCAGCTCCAGGTCCCGTACCGCGACGATCTCCGTCGCGACCGGCGGCACGGGCGACTCGGGCAGCCGGTCCAGTGCGTCCTCGCACCACACGTCCACCGCGTCCAGCAGGCCGACGTCGTCCGGCTCGGCGTAGTCGGTGTCACGGGGCTCCAACTCGTCCGGATCCATGACGACATCGGATGCCCGTACGAGGGTGAAGTCGGCCAGCACGCCGCAGGCGGCGAGCGGCTGCACACCCCACTGCTGAGCCAACTCCGCATCGCACAGCGCGAGTTCCCCGTCCCGCATGACGGAGGCGAAGGCGCTGCCGGGCAGCACCAGCTCACCGGCCGGGGCCAGTTCCCCCTCCTCGTCGGGCAGCGCGAGCGCCCCCAGCCAGGGCTCGTCGCCCGGCTCCAGCGCGGCCTCCCCGACGAGGGCCAGCACGGTGTCGGCCAGCTCCTCCGGCTCCAGGGCGTCCTCGTCCCAGCTGTCCCCGCCGTCGAGGGAGGCGGCGACGGCCGCCCGCACCTGGGGGGTCGTCAGAACGGCCCGCGGGGTCGCCGGGAGGGCGCCCAGCTTCTCCAGGAGCGGGTGCGCGGCCTCCGGGTGGGTGACCTTCAGCCCGAGGCGCCCCAGGTCGGCCGGGGTGTCGGGCAGCGGCAGCAGCACCTGGCGGGGGCCGACCGTGGTGCGGCCGTCCGCGAGGGGAACCGGCAGGCCGGTCAGCCGGTCCGGGTCGACGCCCGCGAGGGAGTCGTACAGCCGGTACCACCAGTCGGGCGCCCGCTCGGCGCCCGCGAGCCGGTCGACGGCGTCGCCCAGCGGCAGCCGGGCCACCCCGAGCGCGCGCAGCTCGGCACGCCGCTCCAGCCCGGCGGGCAGCAGCGTGGGAAGCACCTCGGCCAGCACCCGTACGGTCTCGGCCCCGGCACCCTCCACCACCTCGGCCTCGAACGGCCGCAGGGCGGGCAGCTCCTCGGAGGGCGCGGCGGGCGGGAGGAACGCGACCCGGGGGAGCAGCTCCAGGATCGCCCCCCGGAGCGCCCCGTCGAGCACGCCCTTCCCCAGCGGCCCCGGCACCAGGTCGACGGTCCCGGCCGACACGGGTCTCCACTCCGCGAGCAGCTCGGCGTACGCGTCGGCGGCCCGGGCCACGACGAAGTCGGTGAGCGTGCCGGGGGCGGGGTGGCGGCGGGTGGAGTCGAGCGGGAACGAGGCGATGAGCAGCGCGGGGAGGCTCAGCGGCTCGTCGGTGGGGGTCGGCGCGTGGACCACGGGAGACGTGTCGGGCCGTACCGGAGCCCCCTCCCCGTCCACGGGCACGGCCCAGGTCACCGACCAGTGCGGCCGCAGCCGCTCCTCCACGGGACGGTCCTTGAGCAGCCCGGGCGCGAGCGCCCCCTGCCGGGTGACGGTCCGCCAGCGGGCGGTGCCGCGCGAGGAGTCGGAGACGAGGACGTACGAGGGGTCGTCCGGATCGGCGGAACGGGCGAGGGTGCGGGCCCCGGCGGGCGTCTCGACGACGACCTCGGTCAGCCCGGGCAGGGTCAGCAGCAGGGCGTCCCCGACAGCGGCCAGGAGACGTTCGACCAGGTCCACGGCGGCGGCGTCCCGCAAGGGCAGGACGACGACCGTGTCGTATCCCTCGGGCGGCGTGCCCTGCGCGGGCAACGGCAGCCGCAGCAGCGGTACATGGCCTTCGCGCCGCCGCAGTTCGTCGCCCAGGCCCGGACTGACCCGCGCGGCTTCCGCGGCCATGCCCCGCGCCTCGGCCAGCGACCACCGGACACTCCCGTGCCGCCCGATGACGGCGGGCTCGTCGCTCACCGCGAGCACGGCGGCGAACCCGACCCCGAACCGTCCGACCGCCCCCTCGTGCCCCTCCCGCTTGGCGGAGGCGCGGAGCGTGGACAGCGACTCGACGCCGGTGGCGTCGATCGGGGCGCCGGTGTTGGCGGCGGCGAGGACGGCGGGCCCGTCGGCGTCGGCCGGGTGCAGGGTGAGCCGCAGCCGGCCGGGCACACGGGCGCGGGCGGCTGCGTCGGCGGCGTTCTGGGCCAGTTCGACGACGAGCCGGTCGCGGTAGCCGCCGAGACTCAGCTCCTCCTCGGCGTTGGCGTCCTCGCGGAACCGCGCGGGACCCGCTCCCCAGGCGTCGAGCACCCCGCGCCGCAGCCGGGCGGTCCCGAACGGATCGGCGGCCTCGGGTGCGGCGGTCGGCCTCAGGCTCACGATGTGCTCCGCTTCTGCTCGTACGGGACCCTCCGCCGCCGAAGGTACCGCGCCCCGAGCCGTGCGGGCGCCCGCGCCCCCTGGGGGGACCCGGCTGCTCGTCCCCGATCGCCGGACGCGCCCGAGTCCGGCCCCAGGGGCTCAGCTGTGGCCGAGGTCCTCCGAGGCCGTGTCCGGGGTCTCCGGGACCGAGCCGCTGTCGCGGGCGGGGCGGAGGGGGAACTCGTCGGAGGCCACGGAGTCCAGCACCGGCGGCGCCGGGCGCGGGGGCTTCGGCATGACCGCCGCCTCGGAGTGGCCGCCGCAGCCGTAGTCGAGGGAGACGACCCGGCCGTCCGCCGGGGAGAACTCGTTCGCGCAGACCCCGAAGGCCTGGCCCAGCGAGCCGCCCAGGCGCATCAGGAAGCCGCAGGACACACAGGACGCGGGGGCCGCCTGGGCCATCGGCGTCTTCGCCCCGTGCGCCTCCTCCCAGCGGTCCGCCGCCACGTGCAGGCCGTAGCGGGACAGGACGCGGGCCCGGCGCATGCCGAGGTCCTCCGCCACGGCCGCGATCGCGCCCCGCGACGGGGTTCGGGTCACGAACTCGGCGTCCTCCGTGTCCGCCAGATCCGTCATCTCCGCGGACACCGCGGAGTTCGGCGGCGCCTCGTCCTCACCGGAGTAGCCCGGCTCCAGCCGCAGGTCCTCCGCCTCGGTCGGCAGCAGGTCGCCCGGGCCCATGTCGCCGGGGCGCAGCCGCTCGCTCCACGGCACCCACTCGGGGGCGAGGAGCGCGTCCGGGCCCGGCAGCAGGACCGTCTCGTCCACGGTCACGGACTTCGCGCGTGACGCCCGGGCGATCGTCACCGCCCAGCGCCAGCCGCGGTAGCCCGCCTCCTGGCACGCGAAGAAGTGCGTGACGACCCGGTCCCCTTCGGCGACCGCCTCCACATGGTCCCCGACGACGCCGGGTGCGGCGGCCTCGTTCGCGGCGTCCCGGGCGAGATCTACCGCCTCGGCGCACAGGCGGTCGAGGGCGGGGGTACGCCGGGTACGGCTTCGCGTCGTCGCAGCACTCACAGGTCTCGCTTCTCTCCTACGCCGTCTCACAGGTGCACCGGCCGATGCGCGACAGCACGGGCGACGGGCGGAGCGGACCCCAGGACCGCATCGACGTCCACGCCCGACGTGCTCGGGCACACCTCACGTCATCCATTCTGCGGGATGCCGAAGCGGCGCGCGGCCGAGGCTTTTCCGCCGGTGGCGCGCTACGCACGCTACCTCTTCCACCGCCCGGGGCCCACATGCGCGTCCCAAGTCGGGGGGTGCTCACGCATGGCGGAGCCGTACGGAGGCCTGGACGAGAGCCCCGTCGGGTGCCCCTCGCCGCCCGTTCGGCCGTTCACGAAAGCCGCAAGTGGGGCAGTATGGCCACGTGGTACGCGCACGGCCGTCGCCCGGGTCACCGGAGCCTCCGAAGCGCCCAGACCCCTCCCGCCTGGGCGGCGCCGCCGAGCCCGGGAACCCGGAGACGCCCGCACATCCGGAGCCGCCCACGGGGCCCGTGACGCCCGGCGGCTCCCCGCCGCCCCCGCCTCCCGGGCCGCCGCCGGACGGAACGCTCCCGCCGCCTCCCGGGCCCCGTGCCCACAAGGCCGGGGGTGCCCGGCGGGTCGGGCGGGCACTGCACCTGCCGTTCACCGCCACCGCGCGGGGCGTCCGGCGGGCCACGCACGCGCAGGGGGCCGGGGAGTCCGGGCTCGGCAAACTGATCGAGCTGCACGCCGTCAACGGCGCCGGTGACGTCCTGATCACCGTCGCGCTCGCGTCGACGGTCTTCTTCTCCGTCCCCACGGACGAGGCGAGGGGCCGGGTCGCCCTCTACCTGGCGGTCACCCTCGCGCCCTTCACCCTCCTCGCGCCGGTCATCGGCCCTCTCCTCGACCACATCCCGCACGGCCGCCGTGCCGCCATGGCCGGGGCCATGCTGGCCCGCGCGCTGCTCGCGATCGCCCTGTCCGGCGCCGTCGCCACCGGCGGCCTGGAGCTGTACCCGGCCGCCCTCGGCGTGCTCGTCGCCTCCAAGGCGTACGGAGTGGTCCGCTCGGCTGTCGTCCCGAGGCTGCTCCCGCCCCGCTTCTCGCTGGTGAAGGCCAACTCCCGCGTCACCCTCGCGGGGCTCCTCGCCACCGGACTCGCCGCACCCATCGGCGTCGGGCTGCACCGCATCGGCCCCGAATGGCCCCTCTACGGGGCTTTCACGCTGTTCGTCGTGGGGACGTTCCTGGCGTTCACGCTGCCGCACAAGGTCGACTCCGCCAAGGGTGAGCGCAAGGCGCACATGCTGACGCACGGCGAGCAGAAGCCCAGCCTCCGGACGGTCGGCCCGGCGGTCCTGCACGCGCTTCAGGCGAACGCCGCGATCAGGGGGCTCTCCGGGTTCCTGATCTTCTTCCTGGCCTTCCTGCTGCGCGTCCACCCGCTCGGCGGGCAGAGCGCGGCGGTGTCCCTGGCCGTCGTGGGTGTCGCGGCGGGCACGGGGAACGCGTGCGGCACGGCGATCGGGTCCTGGCTCAGGGCCCGCGCGCCCGAGGTGATCATCGCGACCATGCTGACGCTGCTGCTGGCCGCCGCGGTGCTGGCCGCCGTGTTCTTCAGCGGGCTGGTGATCGCGCTGCTCGCCGCGACGGCCGGGCTGGCGCAGGCGCTGTCGAAGCTGTCGCTGGACGCGCTGATCCAGCGGGACGTGCCCGAATCGGTACGGACCTCCGCGTTCGCCCGGTCGGAGACGCTGCTCCAGATGGCGTGGGTGGTCGGCGGCGCGGTGGGGATCGCCCTGCCGCTGAACGGCGCGCTCGGCATGTCGGTCGCGGCGGCCATCCTGGCGCTCGGGGTGGCGGTCGCGGGCCGCGGCCTGATCGTCTCGGCGCGGCACGGCGGCGGGCACGGTGGTGCGCCGCCGCGGGGAGGCGGGCCCGGCGGGCATCCGGGTGACGGTGACGGGCCGGGGTCGCCGCCGTGTCGTGTGCGCCCCGCCGTCCGGGTGCCGTCGGGGTGGTGTGTTCCGGTGTGCGGGACGGGCGGCGGCCCGGTGGCGGGGGTGCGGGTGGCCGGGCCGGGGCGTCCGGGTGGTGGCGGCTGGTCCTCGGAGGGCCGGACGGCGGCCGGTCCGCCGGTGCGCGGGTGACGGGGCCAGGGCCGTTCGCCGGAGTCGTCGCCGCGTCGCCCGCGCGTCGTGCGAGCCCCGCTCGCGCCACCGGTGGCCCGGCCCGATAGCCTTCGCCCCATGACCGTTGCGTTCCTCTCCGGAAGGGCCCGCCGGGCCGGCGTCGCTCTGGGTGCCGTCTCCGCCGGCCTGCTCGTCCTGTCCGCCTGCGATAAGCCGACGCCTCTCGCGACCGTGACGGTCGGCACCACCTCGGTGAACACCGAGGCCGCCTCCGGGTGCTACGACACCGAGGGGCTCAAGGAGTCGCAGATCGAGAAGTGCGTCACCGCGAAGGACGGCAAGACCATCGAGATGTCGGTGGACGACCGGGTCCGCTTCGGCGTCGACCCGGAGGTCGCGGAGAACGGCTGGACGCTGCTGATCAACGGCCAGCGCGCCGAGCAGGAGCCGTACAAGAAGACGTACCGTTCGATCTCCGCCAGCCCGTTCTTCTCCAGCCCGACGGGCGAGGTCGCGGACACCGCGGAGATCGCGATCCTGGAGACGGACAAGAACAAGGCGATCGGCGTCTACCGCTTCACCTTCAAGCGGGTGTGACGCTGCGCGTCCTGGTCGTGACCGCGGTGGCGGCGGAGGCGTCCTCCGTCGCCCGCGGCCTTCCCGCCTCCGCCACCCGCACCACCCGGCCCCTCCCGACCGGCTCCGTCCTGACGAGCCACGCCCTGACCGGCGGGGTCGTCATCGACGTGGTCGACGCCGGGGTCGGGCCCGCCGCGGCCGCCGTCGGTGCGGCCACCGCGCTGGCCGCCGCGCCCCACCCGTACGGTCTGGTGATCTCCGCCGGGATCGGCGGCGGGTTCGTGCCGCGCGCGCCTCTCGGGACCCTCGTGGTGTCCGACGCGATCGTCGCCGCCGATCTGGGCGCCGAGACCCCCGAGGGGTATCTCGCCGTCGAGCGGCTCGGCTTCGGCCGGTCCGTGCATGTGCCGCCGCCCGCGCTCGTCAGGGCGCTCGCGGACGCGGTACGGCACGGGACGCGGCCGCCGGTGTGCCTCGTCGCGCCCGTGCTCACCGTCTCCACCGTCACCGGCACCGCCGCGCGCGCCGCCGAGCTGGCCGCCCGTCACCCCGGTGCCGGGGCGGAGGCCATGGAGGGCTTCGGTGTGGCCGAGGCCGCCGCCGCGCACGGAGTGCCCGCCGTCGAACTGCGGGCCGTCTCCAACGCCGTCGGCCCCCGCGACCGCGCCGCCTGGCGGATCGGCGAGGCGCTGGACGGGCTGAGCGCCGCGTTCGAGGCGCTGAGCGCGAGCTTCCCCTTCCCGGACCTGCTGGAGGACCGAGCCCCGTGACCGGCACGACGCGTATCGCGTACTCCCCCTGCCCCAACGACACGTTCGTCTTCCACGCGTGGGCGCACGGCCTGGTGCCCGGCGCCCCGGAGCTGGACGTCACCTTCGCGGACATCGACGTCACCAACGACCTGGCCGAGCGCGGCGAACTGGACGTGCTGAAGGTGTCGTACGCGGTGCTGCCGTGGATCCTGGACGAGTACGCCCTGCTGCCCTGCGGCGGCGCGCTGGGACGCGGCTGCGGGCCTCTGGTCCTTGCGCGGGAGCCGGGGACGGACCTGTCCGGCCGTACGGTCGCCGTCCCGAGCGAGCGCTCCACCGCGTATCTGCTCTTCCGCCTGTGGGCGGCGCGGGCGGTGCCGGGGGGCGTGGGGCGGGTGGTCGTGCTGCCGTTCCACGAGATCATGCCGGCGGTACGGGACGGCCGCGTCGACGCGGGACTGGTCATCCACGAGGCCCGCTTCACCTACGCGTCGTACGGGCTCCACAGCCTGGCCGACATGGGAGAACACTGGGAGGCCAAGACGGGCCTGCCCATCCCGCTGGGCGCGATCGTCGCGAAGCGCTCCCTGGGCGGGCCCGCGCTGCGGCGCCTCGCGGACGCGGCCCGCGCGTCGGTACGGGCCGCCTGGGCGGATCCGTCCGCGTCCGGCGCCTATGTGCGGGCCCACGCCCAGGAGATGTCACCCGAGGTGACCGCCCGCCATATCGGCCTCTACGTCAACGACTTCACGGAGGACCTGGGCGCGGAGGGGTACGAGGCGGTGCGGACGCTGCTGGCCGAGGCCGCCGCGCAGGACCTGGTGCCGCAGGTGTCCGCGGAGTCGTTGACGTTTCCCTGAGCTCGGCCGGGGTCAGACGTCCAGCTGGTCCGCCACCGCGCGCAGCAGGCCCGCGATCTTCCTGCCGTGCGCCTTGTCGGGGTACCGGCCCCGCTCCAGCATCGGCGTGATGTTCTCCAGCAGCGTCGTCAGATCCTGCACGATCGACGCCAGCTCGTCCGGCTTCCGCCGCTGCGCCGCCGCGACCGAGGGCGCGGGCTCCAGAACCGTCAGGGACAGTGCCTGGTCGCCCCGCTGGCCCGCCACCACGCCGAACTCCACGCGCTGCCCGGGCTTCAGGGTGTCGACCCCCGAAGGGAGCACGGACGAGTGCACGAAGACGTCGCCGCCGTCGTCGCGGGAGAGAAAGCCGAAGCCCTTCTCGCTGTTGAACCACTTGACCTTGCCGGTAGGCACGTCCTGTTCCTCGTCTTCGTACTCGATGGGGCACGCCGGGAAAACGGCTCTGGATAGCACTACAGCGGGTCGCACCGGACCCGCCATCGAATAAGGCTAATGGTCCCGGGCGTCGTGACAAGACGTCCCCGGTTCGTTCCTCCGGCCTGGGAACTACCCTGGCTGAATGCGTAGTGAAACCACCGAGAGCGCCCCCGCGCCCGGGGACGGGCTGATCCGTGCCGGTGCCGTCGTCTTCGTCATCGGCGCGGTCGCCACACTCGTCACCATGGCACCGCTCTTCCTGGGAACGGATCCCTTCCCCCCGGTCGCGTACGGCGTGTGCATGCTCATGGGCGTCGGTTTTCTGATCTCCGGTGCCGGGGTGTTCCGTTCGATCGCGGCGCAGCGCCGTCAGGCCAGGGGAGCGGTCCGCTCCGCGTAGGCCGCCCACCAGGCGGGAAAGGCCGTCAGATCAGGCAGGACGACGTCCGCGCCCGCCGCCCGCAGGGCCTCCTCGTCGTAGGGCCCCGTCGCCACGGAGACCGCGAGGGCGCCCGCCGCGCGGGCGCCGCGTATGTCCCCCAGGTGGTCGCCCACGTACACGCGCGCGTGGTTCTCCTTCAGGGCCTCCGCCTTGGCCTCGGCCCACAGACCGCCCACCACCTTGTCGGGGCCGAGGCCCAGGTGTGTGAGGTGGAGCCTGGCGTGGGGCTCGTTCTTGGCGGTGACCACGAGCGAGCGCCCGCCCGCCGCGCGAACGGCTTGAATTGCACCCTCGGCGCCGGGCAGTGCGGGCGACGGCGTCACCGCGTGTGTGGGATAGATCTCACGGAAGGCGTCCACCATGTCCGCGATCCGTTCCTCCGGGAACCAGTTGGCGAGCTCCTTCTCCAGAGGCGGACCGAGCCGGGAGACCGCCAGATCGGCGTCGATCCACACTCCCGTGCGGGCCGACAGCTCCCGGTAGGTGGCCCGGATACCGGGGCGGGAGTCGATGAGCGTCATGTCGAGGTCGAAGCCGACGGTGAGTGCGCGTGTCATGGGCTCATTGTGCCGAGGAGGCGTGGGCAGTCGGTTTTCGGACGCCGCCGGGCGGTGCGTTGCCGACGGAACGTCCAGACCGGCGGGCAGGGAACCTCCCCCAGTCCCTGGGCGCGACCGGGGCCCTCACGGCCGCGGCGCCCGGCGGTGCGCGGCCACGGGCGTACGGGAGGCCGACGGGGTCCCGCGCCCGCGTCTGAGGGGATCAGCGGATGGGAGACGGGGCCAGGACCGAAGGGGCCGGGTGGTGGGATCGGCTGCCTGCCGGGATCCGCGCGCAGGTCGACGCGTACGTCCTCCAGGACGCCCGCCTGCACGCCGTCCGCACCGTCTGGGAGGCGGGCCGCGCCCAGGGCCTTGGTCTGCACGAGGCCCAGCTCGTCGTGCACCGGCGGTACGCCCGCCACGGTGACCGGATCGCCCGCACCCCGGACGACCCGCTGGACGTGGAGTCCCTGGCCGCCCGCGCCTCCTCCGCCCCCGGCCCGGTCGCGGCGGTCGAGGCGGTGTGGGACGGGGACACCGTCCACGACTGGTTCGTACTCCTCCTGGCCGTCACCGCCGACCCGCCGGGCGATCACCGCCTGGCCACCGTCCACGCCGATGCGGCCGTGCGGTTTCTCGGCGACGGTCCCCGCGGCCGGGCGCACCCGTCGGCAGCCGCGGCCGAGCGGGCCGGGCGCGCGCCGGCCGGGTTCCTCTCGGTGCCGTTCCACTTCGCGAGCCCGGACACCCCGGACGACGAGGCGCCGCGCGGACGGTCCTGATCCGGTGCCCCCGCTCCGGCGGAGCCCGCACGGCGCAGCCCGCGGGGACGCCCGCTTGACCTTGACACGGTGACAAGGTCTTCACTGCGGTCGAGGAGGTGGTCCCGATGACCCTGCCGGAACAGGACACGAGCACGGTGAGCGCCCTCCGGGCGCTGGAGAACCACAGCGCGTCGGTGAGGCTGCGGGCGGCGCTGGCCGTCGGCACGACCCCGGACCCGCGGTGTGTCGACCGGCTCGTCGAACGGTGCGCGGTCGAGCCCGAGTTCTCCGTTCGGGAGATGCTGACCTGGGCACTCACCCGCCACCCACCGTCGAGGACCGTCCCGAGGCTCGTCGGCGAACTCCGCTCGGAACGCGTACAGGCACGGAGCCAGGCCCTGCACACGCTGTCCAAGATCGGGGACCGGCGGGCGTGGCCGGCGATCACCCGGGCGCTGCTGGCGGACGCCGACGACGAGGTGGCGCGAAGTGCCTGGCGGGCGGCGGTCGTCCTGGTGCCCGAGGGGGAGGAAGCCGCACTGGCCGGGGTGTTGGCGACACAGCTCGGGCGCGGCGAGCGGGCGACGCAGTCGAGTCTCAGCCGGGCGCTGATCGCCCTGGGTGACGTGACGGTGCCGCTGCTTCGGGCCGCGCTGACGGATCCCGATCCCCGGGTGCGTGGGCACGCGGTCGCGACGGAACGGCTGCGGCGGGACCCGGACGCCGGGTTCGAGCTCGCGGCCGAGGAGGCGAAGCGCGTCGTGGCGCTCGGCGCGACGGGCCGGGAGGGGTGAGCGGGCGGTGCTGATCGGTGAGGTGGCCCGGCGGTCCGGGGTCAGTGCCCGCATGCTCAGGCACTACGAAGCGCTCGGCCTGGTGCGGCCGACGGGCCGTACCGCATCCGGCTACCGCGAGTACTCCGGTGAGGACGTCCGGCGGATCTTCCACGTGGAGAGCCTGCGGTCGTTGGGGCTGTCGCTGAGGGACGTCGGGCGCGCGCTGGACGACCCGGGCTTCAAGCCCTCGGGCCTCGTCGACGACCTGATCCGCCGGTCGCGGGAACGCATCGCGGCGGAGGAGGAGTTGCTCGGGCGCCTGCGGCGGATCGGTGCCGCGGAACCAGCCGGGTGGGAGGACGTCCTCCAGACCGTCGCGCTCCTCCACGCCCTCGGCTCGGAGAGCGCCGGGCAGCGCCAGCGCGCGGCCCTGTCCGCGGTCGAGGAGGTTCCGGTGCCGGTGGAGGCACTGGTCGAGGCGGTGCTGAGCGAGCCGGACCCGAACGTCGCCGGAGCCCTCCGATGGGCCCTGGCCCATGCGGGCGACGGCGCACCGGCGCTGCTGGCGGAAGGCCTCGGCTCCCCCGTGGCCGAGGTGCGGAAGCGTGCCGTGGAGAGCCTCGCGGAGATCCCGGGCGCCGAGGCGACCGCACTGCTGCGGGACGCCCTCACGCACCCTGACCCCGCGGTCCGCGGGTGTGCGGCGCCGGCGCTCGGGGCGGACGAGCCGACGGCCGGCGGCGCCGCGGACCCCGCGGGCGGTGCGGGAGCAGGCGAACGCACGCCGCACCGGGGCGACCGGCGGCCAGCAGGTGCTCCCGGGTCCTCGCGCGCGCCGATCCGCGATGGATGCTCTCTCTGCCGGGACCGCACAGCCCGCGGGCGCTGTGCGGTCCCGCCGGGATCAGGGGAGGAGCAACTCCTTTGCGGGGAGGGTTCTTCGATGCGCGGTCCGCACGGTTCCCTCAGCCGGACGGGCTAGGACCTTGGTGCCGGTATACCTGGGCCCGAGGGCCGATCCGCCCCGGAACAGCGGAAGTTAGTGTCTCGGCATGCGCTTAGGACTACTTGGAACCGGCAACGTCGCCCGGGCACTGGCCCATGGCTGGAGTGCCGCAGGACACGATGTGCTCCTCGGTTCGCGTCGGCCCGAGGACCGGACCGGCCTCGGCCTCCCCGTGGCGGGCCTGAACGACACCGCCGCCCATGCGGAGGTACTCGTCAACGCCACCCCGGGGAACGTCTCCCTGGAACTGCTGCACTCCATCGGGGCACCGGCGCTGGCCGGGACCCCGCTGATCGACATCGGGGTCGGCCTCTCCGAGGACTTCACCGAACTCTCCCACCCCAACAGCAGCCTGGCAGAGCAGATCCAGGCGGCCTTCCCCCAGACCCCCGTCGTCAAGACGCTGTGCACCATGGATTCCACCGCGATGACCGCACCGGACGGTCTCGACGGGCCGAGCACCGTCTTCCTCTCCGGCGACGACGCCGAAGCCAAACGGACCACCGGCCTCCTCCTCACCGACCTCGGCTGGCCGCCGTCGTCGCACCTGGACATCGGGGACATCACCACCGCACGCGGACAGGAGCATTTCGCCCTGCTCTTCATGGGCATCGCGGGCGGTCTGGGATCCCACACCTTCAACATCCGGGTCGTCCCCCGCGCCTCTGCCTAGAGCGGGGGCGGGCGTCAGGCGCGGCGCGCCCGCCACAGCAGGTACAGCGCCGATGCCAGGGCCGCCGCCCGGATCACCCACGGCCAGGTCGCCGTCAGGGCCTCGCTCAGGGCCTCACCGCCCGACGGGACCTGGTCGCCCCAGCGGCCGTCCAGCCGGCCCCACAGCCAGACCGCACCGCCCGCCGCCGCCAGGCCCGGGAGGCCGAAGACCGCCCACTTGGCCTGGGCGCGGCTCAGCTTGCGGGAGGCGTACGCCATCGCCCAGCCGCCGGCCAGCGCCGGCCATGAGCCCAGCACCACTCCCACGACGAGGAGAACCGAGGCCAGGAGGAGGAAGGGGTTGCGGGGGAGGGCGGGTCTCCGGGCGGGGGGCGGGGCGTCGGAGGGCTCTTCTCCGGGAGCCGCCCGGAGCTGTGCTCTTCGGCGCTTCAGGAAGGCGGGGAGGAAGCGGGGGCCGTCGGCCGCGGGGGGCTCGGTCTTCTTCTCCGGCTCCGGCTTCTTCGGGTGCTCCAGTATCTCCGGGATCTCCACGCCGCCCATGAAGCCCGGTACCGGCGCCAGCGACGGATCCGGGGGCGTTTCGGGCATGTCGCCGTTCACGCGCCACCACTCGGGCTCCGGCAGCGGGTCCCGGACCGGCTGGTCCTCGGGGCGGGGGGACGGGAGGTCCGCCCCCTCCATGGCGAAGGCCGCGTCGGACGCCGGCCTGGGCGTCCGGGCCGTGCGCTGCCCCGGGACGTTCAACGCGCCGCGGGCCACCGCCGTCACCACCGCGTCGGGCGTGCCCAGGCCGTCCAGGATGCGCCGTACCGTCCCCGGGGTGTCCGTGCCGGTGCCGTCCTCGCGCTGCCGGGCGATCTCGTCGCGCAGGGACGCGACGAGGTTCATCCGCTGCTTCGCGGGCACGTGCCGCTGCTGTGCCAGGTCCCCGACCCGGCTCAGATAGTCGAAGACCAACTGGTCGCTCTCGATGCCCACTCGCTCGCAACCTCTCCGTGAGCCCGCCGTGGCCGACGCGTCGACGTTAGCGCCTGTGCCCCGGGCAGGGGCTAACGTGGTGCGGATGACGCGACCCTCACGGGGTCGGCTGCGGGGCACTGGCGGGACGGGAACGTTCCGGGACGGGACTGGAGGCGCGCGTGGCCGAGCGGGAAGCAGAGCAGGCCGGCGGGGTGGCGCCCGCTGTGGGGGATGCCATGCGGGGCGGTGCGCCGCGGACGCTGGCCGAAGAGCTGCGGGTGCGGGACGACCGGCGGCTCGCCGCGCTGCTGCGGGCGCGGCCCGATCTGCTCGCGCCCGTGCCGGGCGACCTGACGCAGCTCGCCACCCGCGCCGGGACCCGGGCCTCCGTCGTACGGGCGCTGGAGCGGCTGGACCGGTTCGCCCTGCAGGTCGCCGAGGCGCTGGCCGTGGCGCCGGATCCCGCCTCGTACGAGGACCTTTCGCGGCTGATGGCGGGGGAGGGCGGGGATCCCGGGGTCGAGCGCGCGCTCCCGGCTGCACTCGGCACGTTGCGCGAGCAGGCGCTGGTCTGGGGCGGGGACGAGCGTCTCCGGCTCGTACGGACCGCGCGGGAGCTGCTGACCCCGTCGCCGCAGCATCCCTCGCCCACCGGGCTCGGTCCGGCCGTCGCGGAGGCCACTGCCGGGATGTCGCCCCAGCGCCTGCAGGAGATCCTGCAGGCGCTGGGGCTGGCCTCCACACATGATCCGGTTTCCGCCGTCGCCGCCCTGGCCGGGCTCTTCGCCGACCGGGAGCGGATGGGGCGGCTGCTGGACGAGGCGCCCGCCGAGGCGCTGGCCGTGCTCGACCGGCTGGTGTGGGGGCCGCCGTACGGGGAGGTGACCGCCAGTCCCGCGCCACCCGTGCGCTGGCTGCGCGACCGGGGGCTGTTGCTGCCCACCTCCGCGCGGACCGTCGTCCTGCCGCGTGAGGCCGCGCTGCATCTGCGGGGAGGGCGGGCGCACCGGGTGGTGGAGCCGCTGCCGCCTGCCGTCGAGCCCGTACGGGAACACCGTCCACAGGTTGTGGACAGTACGGCGGCCGGGCAGGCGCACACCGCGCTCGCGACCGTGGAGGAACTGCTCAAGGAGTGGGACCAGGGCGGGCCCGCTGTACTGCGGGCCGGGGGCCTGTCGGTGCGGGATCTGCGGCGGACCGCTGCCTCGCTCGACGTGCCGGAGCCCGTCGGCGCCTTCTGGCTGGAGCTGCTGTACGGGGCCGGGCTGATCGCGTCGGACGGCGAGGCGGACGAGCGGTACGCGCCCACGCCCGCCTGTGACGAGTGGCGGGAGCTGCCGGCCGCGCGGCGCTGGGCCGAGCTGGCGGTGGTGTGGCTCGCTGGGACGCGCACGCCGGGACTGGTGGGGAGCCAGGACGCCAAGGGGCGGACCCTCGCCGCGCTGGGACCCGATCTGGACCGGTCGGCCGCCCCCGAGGTGCGGCGGCGGGTGCTGGAACTGCTGGGGGCGCTGCCGGAGGGGGCCGCGCCGGACGCGGGGGCCGTGCTGGCGCGGCTGCGGTGGGAGCGGCCGCTGCGGGGGGCCGAGCCCCGGGGCGGCCGGGAGGGCGCCGTCGACTTGCGGGCGCGGCTGGCCGGGTGGGCCATGGAGGAGGCCGAACTGCTGGGCGTGACCGGGCGCGGGGCGCTGTCCTCGCACGGGCGGGCGCTGACGGGCACGGACGCCGGGACCACGGCGGACGCGCGCGCCGGGACGGGGCCCGATGCCGCCGTCGCGCTGCTGGCGCCGCTGCTGCCCGAGCCCGTGGACCATGTGCTGCTGCAGGCCGACCTGACCGCCGTCGCGCCCGGGCCGCTGCGCCGGCCGCTGGCCGACACGCTGGCCGTGCTCGCGGACGTCGAGTCCAAGGGCGGAGCCACCGTGTACCGGTTCACACCCGGGTCCGTACGGCGGGCCCTCGACGCCGGGCGGACGGCCGCCGAACTGCACGCCTTCCTGGCCGAGCACGCGCGTACACCGGTCCCGCAGCCGCTCGCCTACCTGATCGACGACGTCGCCCGGAAACACGGGCATGTGCGGGTGGGGGCCGCGTCCTCGTACGTACGGTGTGACGACGACGCCCTGCTGGGAGAGATCCTGGCAGACCGCCGGTCCGGGCCCCTGGGGCTGCGGCGCCTCGCGCCCACCGTCCTCGCCTCCCAGGCCGACCCCGCCGCCCTGCTGGAGGGGCTGCGGTCCATGGGGTACGCCCCCGCCGCCGAGTCGGCCGAGGGGGACGTGCTGGTGACGCGCGCCGACGCGTACCGCACCCCTCCGCGTACCGCCCCCGCGCCCGTCCCCGAGGGGCCGCCCCTCCCGGACGACACGCTGCTCGGGGCCGCCGTGCACGCGATCCGGGCCGGTGACCGGGCCGCCACCGCCCCGCGCAAGGCCGAGCCCGCCGCGCCCCCTGTCCAGCCGGGCGGGCTGCCCCGGACCTCGCCCGCCGACACCCTCGCGACTGTCCAGGCCGCCGCGCTCACCAGTGCCGCCGTCTGGATCGGGTACGTCAACGCGGACGGCGCCGCGAGCCAGCGCGTCATCGCACCCATCCGGGTCGAGGGCGGCTTCGTCACCGCGTACGACCACACGGCCGACGAGGTGCGGACCTATCCGCTGCACCGGATCACGGGCGTGGCCGAGCTGGCGGAAGATCTCTGATGACTGACAGCCATTCATATTTTCTGGACGGCAGTGTGATTGCTGTTCTCTCCTGTACGGAATTCCGGTGCCCGGGAATGTGACGGGATTCTCGTGGCCTGCCTGCCGTCTCGATGCCGTGCGTATTCGGCATTCCCCGGTTCCGTTGCCGCGTCACCCGCAGAGGGGCCATTCACATGCCGCGCGCCCGGTTCGCGCGACAGGTTCGTCTCCGCCCGACGGTGTCGCCGTCACCACACCTGAAGGAAGTGCGTTCTGACGTAACGTCAACTCGACGCTCGCCTACCGGACCGGCGCCCGCCCGGTCGGCCGCGGCGTGGAACCCGTCAGCTGTGTAAGCCTGTTCGCCGAGCCTCCGGCCGAACTGGTCACCGGGGTATGGGGCATTCGCACGGCCGACTTCACCCGTCTGCCGCCGTCCCGGCTGCCCGGAGGGGCGGCTCCGGGTACGTGGTCGAGGACCGTCACCGTCGCACAGGCCGCCGCGCCCTGCGGCGACCGGCCCCCGCCGCGATGCAGGCCCGCCCGTCCGGGCGCACCCGCCCGGACGGGCGGCTCGCTTCCCTTCCTTCCTGATGCGATCAGCCGGGCTCCGGCCGGTGGCGCCGCCGGGCTCGGACACCCGTCGCACCATCGGTCAGAGACGCTGCCCAAGATCGCCTGAACGGGTGAAACGACGCGGTGTGATTTGTGCCGACTTCATGCCGATACACAGAATGCGGCGCGTGATGATCACGACGATGACGAGCGCCACGTGCTGACGCACCAAGGCGCGCAGGCGGGTCTGCGCCGTCGGATGCTCGGACTGCTGACCGGGGCCTGGACCACTCAAGCCGTGCGTACCGCTGTGGAGTTAGGGCTCGTGGACGCTCTCGCCGACGGCGCTCTCCCGGCGCGGCAGGCGGCCGGGCGGATCGCCGCCGATCCCGGCGCCACCGAACGCCTGCTGCTCTTCCTCGCCGGGCTGGGGGTGGTCGAGCCGCGGGACGACGGCTATGCGCTGACCCCGCTGGGTGCCCTGCTGCGCACCGGAGTTCCGGGATCGGCCCGGGAGCTGGCCCTGCTGTACGGAGACGAGTTCCACCAGTCGTGGCACGAGCTGCCGTACGCCGTACGCACCGGACAGGAGGGCTTTGCCCGGGTGTTCGGCGCGCCGGCGTTCGACCACATGGCGGAGCGGCCCGACATGGCGGAACGGTTCGCCGGAGCCATGGCGTTCGGGGACGTCTTCTTCGAGTCGCTGGCCGAAGCCCACGACTTCCGGGGCGCCCGCCGCGTGCTCGACGTCGGAGGGGGTGACGGCGCGCTGCTGGCGCAGTGCCGGTGGCTGCGGGGCGTGGTGGTGGACCAGCCCCACGTGTCCGAGCTGTGCGGCACCCGCATGAGCGAGGCGGGAGTCGCCGACCGGTTCGCCTTCGTGGGGGCCGACTTCTTCACCGGTCCGCTGCCCCCGGGCTGCGACGTCCACATCCTCTCCCGCATCCTGCACGACTGGGACGACGACCGGTGCGTCGCGCTGCTGCGTGCCTGCGCCGACGCCCTGGTGCCGGGTGGTGTCGTGCTGGTGGTGGAGCGGCCGCTGCCGGAGCAGCCGCTCGGATCGCAGGACGGCACCGTGGACCTGGCCACGGCGTGGAACCTGCACATGCTGGTCAACACCAGCAGCGGACGGGAACGCACCCCGCAGGAGTACCAGCGGCTCTTCGCCCGGGCGGGGCTGGAGCCCGGGCGGGCCACGCTGCCGCTGGACATGGAGGTCCTTGCGGCGCGCCCCGCCGCGGCGGCCGGAGAAGCCGGGGGCGAGGAGTGACGCCGCGGCTGACGCCCTACGTCCTGGCCGCCGGTGCCCGGCCGGGGGATGCGGAAGCGGTGGTGGAGGCCGACACGGGACGCCGCGTCAGCCGTCGCGAACTCGGCGACGCCGTGCGCCGGACCGCGGACGGCCTGCTGGGACTCGGGCTGCGGCAGGGGGACACCGTGGGGCTGCGGCTGTCGAACGGCATCGACTTCGTGGTCGCGCTGCACGCCGTGCTGACAGCGGGCGGCAGCGTCGTCCCCGTGAACCCCGCCCACACGGCCGACGAGGCGCGACGCCAGCTGGAACAGGCCGGAGCCGGCTGGCTCATCGACGCCACGGACGGCGAAGGGAGGCGGGCCGCACCCCTGGAACGGCTGACCGCCCCGCCTGCCGTCGCCCCGGAGAACGCCGGGACCGGAGCGGGCCCGCACGCGAGGGAGGCGAGCGACTCCCTCCGGGAAGCCGGAACGGCCGTGGTCGCCTCCTCCAGCGGTACGACCGGCCTGCCGAAGACGGTCCGCCTCAGCCACCGCAACATGATCGCCGCCCTGACCGCCGGTACGGCCGCCCTGCCACTGGCCCCGGACGACCGGGTGCTCGCCGTCCTGCCCTTCGCCCACGCCTACGGCCTCCAGGCGGTGCTCCATCACACACTGCGCTGCGGCGGCACGGTCGTCACCCTGGCGAGGTACCGGCCGGGACCGGCCCTGCGGGCGGCGGCGGAGCACGGCGTCACCCGGCTCTTCGCCGTACCGCCCCAGCTGCGCACCCTGTGCGCCGCGCAACGGGAGGCCCCGGTGAACCTGGACCGGCTGCGCGGCGTCGTCACCGGAGGCGCTCCCGCGGCGCCCGGTCTGCTCGCCGACGCCCGCCGGGTTCTGGGTGCCCCGGTGCGGATGGGCTACGGCCTCACCGAGACGGCCGGGTACCTCGCGGTCGCCGCCGACGACGACACACCGGAACCGGGCCGGACGGCGCCCCTCGTCGCGGGCGTGGAGCACCGGCTCGTCCAGGGGGAGCTGTGGGTGCGCGGGCCTCAGGTGGCGCGTGACGCCGTCGACGCGGACGGCTGGCTGCGCACCGGAGACCTGGTGTCCCTGGAGCGCGGCACGCTGCGGATCACCGGCCGGTGCAAGGAGCTGATCAAGGTCAACGGCTACCAGGTGGCTCCGGCGGAGCTGGAGGAGCTGATGCAGCGCCATCCGGCGGTCGCCGACGCCGCCGTGGCCGCGGTCCCCGACCCGGTGACGGGCGAGGCGCCCGTGGCCTACGTCGTGCTGTGCGCCCCCGTGGCGGACGCCGAACTCGCCGCCTTCGTCAACGCCCGGGTCGCGCCGTACAAGCGCGTCCGGACCGTGCACCGGGTCACTGCCATCCCCCGCACCGCCTCCGGGAAGATCGTCCGCAGGCTGCTCACCGTCCCGGCGGAGCCCCGGTGACCGCCGCGATCCGCACGGCGCTGGTGACGGGCGGCAGCCGCGGCCTGGGGTTCGCCGTCGCCCGCAGACTGGCCCAGGACGGCGTGCGCGTGGCTCTGGTGGCGCGTTCGGAGCGCGGCGTCCACGACGCCGTCACCACACTGCGCAGCGCCGGCTGCACGGCGTACGGCCGGGCCGCCGACGTCACCCGGGCCGACGACCTGCGGACGGCGCTGGACGAGCTGCGCGACGCACTCGGCACGGTGGACCTGCTGGTCAACAACGCCGGAGTCGAGGGGCCGTTCGGGCCGCTGTGGGAATGCGACCCCGAGGCGTGGTGGGCGGCGATGGACACCAACGTGCGCGGGGTGCTGCTGGCCACCCACGCCCTGCTGCCGGCCATGCTGGCCCGGCACACCGGACGGATCGTCAACCTGGCCAGCCACGCGGGGATGCACCGCTGGCCGCACGTGTCGGCGTACTCCGTGTCCAAGGCCGCCGTCATCAAACTGACCGAGAACCTCGGACAGGAACTGCGCGGCACCGGTGTCCTCACCGCGTCCCTGCACCCCGGCATCGTCCTCACCGGATTCACGGACGCCGTCCTCGCCGGGGAGGCCGACCCCGCGACGTGGCGCGGCCGGGCGCACCTGTGGCTGCGCGGGCAGATCGAGGCCGGCCGGGGCGTGCCGCCCGAGGCCGCCGCCGACGCCGTCGCCGTGCTGGCCCGGCGGCTGACCGAGACCTCGTCCGGCGCCTACTTCACCACCGAAACGGTCACCCGCCTCGCGAACGACGGAGCCCCGTGAACCCCCGCCCCGCCGTGCCCACGGCCGGTCCCACACCGCTCGACGACCAGGATCTGCGCCGTCTGGAGCGCGCCGCCCGGCTCCTGCGCACCCTCTGCACGCGGACCGCCCTGGCCGGGGTCCTCCCCGGTACCGCACCGCCCCGAGCGCTCGAACAGCTCGCCACGGCATGCCGGGTCGACCACCTCGCCATGATGATCTTCCCCGTCGGCCTCGACGCGGCCCGTGCGGAACTCGCCCGCCGAGGCCTGCCCAGCCGCCCGCCGCTGCCCAGCACGGTCGTCCGCGAACGCGTACGCCGCCGCCTCGGCCGCACCGCCCAACCGGACGTACGCATTCTGTACATCCCGGTGGCGGGACCCGGGGGCGCTCCCCGGGTGATCGAGGCGTTCGTCCTGGCCGACCCCGACCGCAGCTTCGACGACGTGGCACGGGACGAGCGTCTGCACCGCCGCGAGGACCACCTGGCCGTGACGACCGAGGAGGCCCCCCGGCACCTGCCGGGACTGTGCGCCCTGCTCCGCGACCACTGCGGTCTCCACCCGGACGGCGGCGGCCACAACCCCGCCGACGGGCCTGCCGGGCGCACCGTCCTGTACTTCACCCGGCGCCGCACACCTCCGCCTTCCCCGCAGGGCCTGCCGCACCGCCTCGAACTGGTCCTCCCGGGCCGCCATGACGACCTGCTCCGCACCCACCTCGGACGTACCCGGGAGCCGGAGTCCCCTCCAGGCCGGTCCTGAGGCAGGGTGCCGGACGGGTACGACCGCCGACAGTCCGGCACCAGCACCACGACCGGTGTCCCGCGCTCGCGCCGGGTGCCGCAGGACGGCGGGCCCCCGGTCGTGAGTACCGCTCTGAGTACGAGCGCTCAGGTCCGCGCGGGCCCGGCCGGGGAAGGTGGGGGCATGACGACGCCTTCGCCGACGACCCCGTGTCCGCCGAGTCCCGGTCAGCCGTACGACTCCGCCGGCCGGCCCCTGCCGGTGCGGCCGGGGAAGGTGGTCGCGGTCGTCGTGGCGTTCCTGCTGGTCCTCGTCGGCGGGGCGGTGGCGTGGTGGGCGATGCGCGACGGGGACGGTCCGTTCGCCGGGCGTCCGCGCGTGAACGACGGGAAGGCCGGGCTCTCCTACGCGATCCCGGAGGGCTGGCAGCGCAACGAGGACAAGCTGCTCGACGCCTTCACCTCTGCGGTCACGGGGGAGGGGCCCGGGGGCGCCGGAGGCTCGGGCGGATCGGTGCTCGCAGGCCGTGCCGGGGGCATCCCGCAGGCCCGGCTGAAGCAGCAGACGGAGCGCGCGGCCTACTCGAACGCCGAGTTCTTCTGCCCGGACGGAGGCAAGACGCTCCGGCGCTCCGAGGCGACGGCCGTCGGCGACCGGCCCGCCCACACGGTGGTCGTCGAGGTGACCCGCCCGGCCTGCGGCACCCTCCACCTCCGGATGACGATCATCTCGGTGGACGACGACCGCTCGGCCTTCCTCATCGGCCTCGCCCAGGACAAAGGCGACAAGGACGGCGGGGGCGGTCAGGGCGCGGCAGCGCGGGAGGAAGGGCGGGGGCTCGTCGACGCGGTGATCGCGGACGCCGCCCTGACCCGCTGAGCGCCGGGCGCCCCGCACACCGCCCGCGCCCACCCGCTCACGCCCCGCGCACGCGGGGGCCGTCCCGGTAAAATCGGCTGCTTACGCAATCCGCCGGAGGTGTGCGCGTGTCCTGCCTGATCGTCCAGAGCGACAAGACACTGCTGCTCGAAGTCGACCACGAGCAGGCCGACGCCTGCCGTCGTGCCATCGCGCCGTTCGCGGAGCTGGAACGCGCGCCCGAGCACATCCACACGTACCGGATCACGCCCCTCGGCCTGTGGAACGCCCGCGCCGCCGGGCACGACGCCGAGCAGGTCGTGGACGCGCTCGTCGAGTTCTCCCGCTACCCCGTCCCGCACGCGCTGCTCGTCGACGTCGCGGAGACCATGGCCCGCTACGGGCGGCTCACCCTCAGCAAGCACCCCGTGCACGGCCTGGTCCTCACCACCACGGACCGCCCGGTGCTGGAGGAGATCCTGCGCTCCAAGCGGATCAAGCCGCTCGTCGGCACCCGGCTCGACCAGGACACCGTCGCCGTCCACCCCTCCGAGCGCGGCCAGATCAAGCAGACCCTGCTGAAGCTCGGCTGGCCCGCCGAGGACCTCGCCGGGTACGTCGACGGCGAGGCCCACCGCATCGACCTGGAGGAGGACGGCTGGTCGCTGCGCCCCTACCAGCAGCAGGCCGTCGAGGGCTTCTGGCACGGCGGCTCCGGTGTGGTCGTCCTCCCCTGCGGCGCCGGGAAGACGCTCGTCGGAGCCGGGGCCATGGCGAAGGCCAAGGCCACCACGCTGATCCTGGTCACCAACACCGTCTCGGCCCGCCAGTGGAAGCACGAGCTGGTGAAGCGGACCTCCCTCACGGAGGACGAGGTGGGCGAGTACAGCGGGACCAGGAAGGAGATCCGGCCGGTCACCATCGCCACGTACCAGGTGCTGACGACCAAGCGGAAGGGCGTCTACCCGCACCTGGAGCTGTTCGACTCCCGGGACTGGGGCCTGATCGTCTACGACGAGGTGCATCTGCTGCCCGCGCCCGTCTTCAAGTTCACCGCCGACCTCCAGGCCCGGCGCCGCCTCGGTCTCACCGCGACCCTCGTACGGGAGGACGGCCGCGAGTCGGACGTCTTCTCGCTCATCGGGCCCAAGCGGTTCGACGCACCCTGGAAGGAGATCGAGTCGCAGGGCTACATCGCGCCCGCCGACTGCGTGGAGGTGCGGGTCGACCTGACCGACTCGGAGCGGCTCGCGTACGCGACCGCCGAGAGCGAGGAGAAGTACCGCTTCTGCGCCACGACGGACACCAAGCGGCGGGTGACCGAGGCCCTCGTCAGGAAGTTCGAGGGGCAGCAGATCCTGGTCATCGGCCAGTACATCGACCAGCTCGACGAGCTGGGGGAGCATCTGGACGCGCCGGTCATCAAGGGCGAGACGTCCAACGCCCAGCGGGAGAAGCTCTTCGACGCGTTCCGCGAAGGCGAGATCAACGTCCTCGTGGTGTCCAAGGTCGCGAACTTCTCGATCGACCTGCCGGAGGCGACCGTCGCCATCCAGGTGTCCGGCACCTTCGGGTCCCGGCAGGAGGAGGCGCAGCGGCTCGGCCGGGTGCTGCGGCCCAAGGCGGACGGGCACCAGGCGCACTTCTACTCGGTGGTCGCGCGGGACACCATCGACCAGGACTTCGCGGCGCACCGCCAGCGGTTCCTGGCGGAGCAGGGGTACGCGTACCGGATCATCGACGCGAGCGATGTGCTCAGCCGGGGCGATGACGGGATTCCCGGAGGTGGCGGGGGAGCGAGCGCCTGACGACACCGGCGGCCTCCTCGTCGTACCGGCCGAGCACGGCCACCTCGAACGCGGTGGACGCGAGGACGCGCAGGGCACGGAAGACGTCACCAGGGAGGACGGCGGGCCTGGAGGCGCTGCCCAGCGCGGTGGCGCCGAGGGCGGGGCCCGGGGCAGGGGAGACGGTGGTGGAGGTCATGCGTCCATCGTGCTGCGTCCCGGGCCCGGTCTCGTCGCTCCCGGGACGGAACCGGGCGGGCCCCCGCGTACGACTCAGGTCAGACGCCGACCCCTACGGATCCCCTACGGGGCGGACCGGCGGCCCTGGCGGAAACCGTTCGCGGCTCCGCGCGCCCGCCACTAAACTCCCTCCCTTGCCCGCCTCCCGCGTCGCCAGGGAGCGCCGCCCTCCGCTCGGAAACCGGAGGGCCCCGTCATTCCGAAGTCAGTACGCCGGAGGCCCTCCCATGTCCGCAGCCAGCACCCCCGACTCCGACCCCCTCGCCCGCGAGCGCGCCCATCTGGCGTCGTCCCGGACCGCCCTGCGGGCCATGCGCGAGGACGTGGAGGCGCTCGACATCCGGGACGTGACGGCCAACTGGGTCAACGCGCAGATCCTGACCCGGCAGATCGAGGACCGCATCAAGGCCCTCGCGGACCACGCCGACACCCCGCTGTTCTTCGGCCGCGTCGACTACCTGCCCACCACCCAGCAGGGCCAGCGCTTCTACATCGGACGGCGGCACGTCCACGACGCGGACGGCGACCCGATGGTGATCGACTGGCGGGCGCCGGTGTCGCAGCCCTTCTACCGGGCGTCGAAGAAGAACCCGCAGGACGTACGGCTCCGGCGCCGCTTCGGCTACACGGGCGGCGAGCTGACGGCGTACGAGGACGAGAACCTCACCGACCCGGCGGAGGAGGAGCGTACGAGCCGGCTGCTCCAGACGGAGATCGAGCGCCCGCGCGTGGGCCCGATGCGGGACATCGTGGCCACGATCCAGCCGGAGCAGGACGAGATCGTGCGCAGCGGCCTCGGCGGGACGGTCTGCGTGCAGGGAGGCCCGGGGACCGGCAAGACGGCGGTGGGCCTGCACCGGGTGGCGTACCTGCTGTACGCGCACCGGGAGCGGCTGGCCCGCACGGGCACCCTGGTGATCGGCCCGAACCGCTCGTTCCTCCACTACATCGAGCAGGTGCTGCCCGCTCTGGGCGAGTTGGAGGTCAGGCAGGCGACGGTCGAGGACCTCGTGTCCGCCCATGTCGAGGTCCGGGGCGCCGACGACGCGGCGGCCGCCGTGCTGAAGGGCGACGCCCGGATGGCGGAGGTGCTGCGGCGGGCGCTGCGGTCCCATGTGACCCTGCCGACGGAGCCCGTGGTGGTCGTCCGCGGCTCGCGCCGCTGGCGCATCCCCGCGTACGAAGTCGAGGAGATCGTACGGGAGCTGCTGGCGCGCGACATGCGGTACGGCGCGGCCCGCGAGGCGCTGCCGCAGCGGATCGCGCACGCGGTGCTGGTGCGGATGGAGGCGGCGGGCGAGGCGCCGGACGACCGGGTGCAGGACGCGGTGGCGCGGAACACGGCGGTGAAGGCGGCGGTCCGGACCCTGTGGCCGCAGGTGGACCCGGCGAAGCTGGTGCTGAGACTGCTGTCGGACGCGGAGTTCCTGTCGGCGCACGCGGAGGGTGTCCTCACGGCCGACGAGCAGAAGACCGTCCTCTGGCAGAAGCCCCCGAGGAGCGTCCGCTCGGCGCGGTGGTCGGCGGCGGACGCGGTGCTGGTGGACGAGGCCGCGGACCTGATCGCGCGGACGCAGTCGCTGGGCCATGTGGTGCTGGACGAGGCGCAGGACCTGTCCCCGATGCAGTACCGGGCGGTGGGGCGGCGCTGTTCGACGGGCTCGGCCACGGTGCTGGGGGACCTGGCGCAGGGCACGACGCCGTGGGCGACGCGGAGCTGGGCGGAGGCGCTGGCGCACCTGGGCAAGCCCGAGGGGCGGCTGGAGGAGCTGACGGCGGGCTTCCGCGTGCCGCGTGACGTGATCGCGTACGCCTCCCGGCTGCTGCCGCACATCGCGCCGGGCCTGGCCGAGGTGCGGTCGGTGCGGGAGAACCCGGGCTCGATGGAGGTGCGGGAGGTGCCGGTCGACGCGCGGGACGCGGAGGTGGTGGCGGCCTGCGTGGAGTCCCTGGAACGGGAGGGGTCCATCGCGCTGATCGCGGCGGATCCGAGGACCGACGCGCTGGCCGCGGCGCTGGCCGCGGCGGGGGTGCCGTATCTGTCACCGGGCGAGGAGACCCGGCCGGACGCCCGTCTGACGCTGGTCCCGGCCTCGCTGGCGAAGGGCCTGGAGTACGACTACGTGGTGCTGGACGAGCCCGCGGCGGTGGTGGACGCGGAACCGGACGAGCGCACCGGACTGCGGCGCCTGTACGTGGCGCTGACCAGGGCGGTGTCGGGGCTGCGGGTGGTGCACGCGGCGGGGCTGCCGGAGGCGCTGGGGGGCGGCGCCTGACGGGGGCGGAGCAGTCGGCCGCTGCACATGCGGCGGTCTCCCCCCGGCGGCCGGTCGCCCGTGCGGCCTGTCCCTGCCGGGCGCCGGGGGGCGGTGCGGCCTGTCCCTGCCGGGCGCCGCTGCCTGACAGCTTCAACCCCCGCTAGGCTGCTGCGCGTTCGACGACCGATCAGGCAGGCGGACGGCGCGGGACCAGGCGGGGGACATGGGCGAATTGCGCGGCGAGGGCGCGGAGGGGCGACGGGACGCGCCCGAGGACGACCGGCGGGGCACGGACCGGCCGGGCGACGGCACCGGCCGGGGCACCGGCGGGGCCGAGGGCGGCGCGCGGCAGGGCGCGGGCCCCGCCGGTGGCGGTGGGACCGGAGGCGTACCCGGCATGGAGGCGCTGGCCCCGGGCGATCCGGACCGCATCGGCGGTTATCGGCTGCTGGGGCGGCTCGGGTCCGGCGGGATGGGCCGGGTGTACCTGGCCCGTTCCGGGGGCGGCCGTACGGTCGCGGTCAAGGTGGTGAATGAGGAGCACGCGGCGGACGAACAGTTCCGGGCCCGCTTCCGGCGCGAGATCAAGGCCGCGCGGAAGGTCGGGGAGCATTTCACGGCACCCGTCCTGGACGCGGACCCCGACGCGGAGCGGCCCTGGGTGGCGACCGGCTTCGTGCCGGGGCCGTCGCTGGAACAGGTCGTCCGGCAGTACGGTCCCCTCCCGCCCGCCACCCTGCGCGCCCTGGCGGACGGCCTGCTGCGGGCCCTGCGCGGCATCCACGCCGCCGGGATCCTGCACCGCGACCTGAAGCCCTCGAACGTGCTGCTCACCGTGGAGGGCCCGAAGGTCATCGACTTCGGCATCGCCCGGGCCATGCAGCCGTCGGCGGAGTCCCTGGTGACCAGCACCGGCATGGTGGTCGGCTCGCCGGGCTTCATGGCCCCGGAACAGGTGCGCGGCAGACCGCTCGGACCCGAGGCGGACGTCTTCGCGCTGGGCTGCGTCCTGATGTACGCGGCGACGGCCCGCCTGCCGTTCGGCCACGGTGCCGGGAACCAGCACGCGGTCATGTACGGGATCGTCGAGGACGAACCGGAACTGCACCGGGTGAAGGACGACCGGCTCCGCGCGTTCGTAGCCCGCTGCCTGCAGAAGGACCCCGCGGAACGCCCCGACGTGGACACGCTGCTGGGCGAGGACCCCCTGGCGGGCACCCACGGCACGGGAGACGCGTGGCTCCCGCCGGAACTGGTGGCCCAGCTGGCCCGTCAGGCGGCGAGACTGCTGGACGCGGAGGCACTGACCGCGCCGGAGCCGGAAGCGCCGGAGGCAGGCCCGGCAGCCGCCGACCAGGGCACCCTCGGCCTCCGCCCGGACCCGGCACCCGGGGACCGGCCGCCGGCAGGAGGCACGCCCCCCGGCCGGTCCCGCAGACGATGGGTCATCCTGCCCGTAGCCGTCGCGGTGGTCGTCGGAACCGGTGTCGCCGTGCCCTTCGTCCTCCCCGACGACCAGGACCGGGTGCGGCAGGCCGCGCCGGGCCGGGACCGCGGCGGCGCGGCTCCGCCGCCGGACGCACCCGCACCGTCGACCCGCGCCTCGGGCGGCCCCACGCCCTCCTCCTCGCAGAGCGGGACGGCGGGGGAGGGCTCGCCCGGCCCCGGGAAGGACGGCGAGAAGGGCGACGGATCGTCTCCGAACGGCGGGGCGGAGGACGACGCCGTGCGAGGCGCCGCATCCGGTGGCTCCGCACCCACCCGGGCAGGCGACGCGCCGCCTGCCACCGGCTCCGGTTCGGGTTCGGGTTCCGGTTCGGGTTCGGACTCCGGTTCCGGTTCCGATTCCGGATCCGGCTCCGGTTCCGGCTCTGGTTCCGGCTCCGGGACGAACCCTGGCACCGCCCCCGCCCCCGGCCCCTCCTCAACCCCCGCCCCCGCCCCCGCCCCCGCCCCCGACAACAGGATCCCGTCGTCCTTCGTCGGCACCTGGACGTACTCCGGCCAGTACAACGTCAACCAGCCCCAGACGGTGACCGTCTACCGGGTCGCTCCCGGCCAGACCGCCGTCAGACTGGTCACCGACGTCAACGGCGCCCACTGCGAACACGTGGCCAAGCTCGTCTCGGTGACGGACAACGGCCGCCGTATCAACGTCGGCACGGCAACCGTGGACCGCGCCCGCTCCGCCAGTTACTGCGCCGCCCAGGACCCCTCCTACTTCGCCCTCGCCACCCCCACCGGCATCCGCCACGACGTAGGCCCCGCCCACGGCGACGGCTACCACTACGAACGGGCGAACTGAGCGTTCGGGAACTGCGGCAGGAGCGGCAGCGGGCGCCTTCGGGGCTGTGGAAGACGCGGTCGCACCAGTCGCAGGTGACGAGGGCGAATCCGGGCATCGGCCGCCCCTCCGGCACGGGCGGCGCGCCTTGACCGGTCGCGAGGGTCTCGCCTGAGGCGCCCGTAGCGCCCCTGCCGCGTACCAGAACCATCGGGACCGGGTAGGTGGTCGTGCCGTTCACCACCTACTGGGATCGGTTGGATGGACCAGGGTGAACCGGAGAGTCCGGCGTGAACTCGTACTGGAGTTCGTGGAGATGTCCTGCCTTGACCATGACGGTGGCTTCGACGGGCCGCTCGTTGTCGCTGTAGACGACCCGCAGAGTTCGAAGGACGGGCAGATTGCCGGGAAGTCGAAGGGCTGCTGCCTGTTCCTGGGTGGGGATGCGGGCGGATACGCGGTCCACACTCACGCGCGGTGGGAACCCCAGGTCCGCAAGGAGGGTGGGGGTTCCGCCACGGATCTTGCGGTTCTCCGTGACGGGGGTGCCTCGGGCGATGTCCGCAGGGTAGTAGGAGGCGACGAGTTCGACCGGTTCTTCGTCGATGGTGAGGAGCTGGCGGCGCAGGACGGCCGTCTCGCCGTCGTCGAGGCCGAGGAGTTCCCGGACGTCGGCCGGGGGCACGGCTTGTGCCACCTCCAGCAGGGTGCTTCGGGCTTGACCGCCGTGCCTTGTCGCTTCGGTGTGCCAGCGGAACGGTTCGCCCCGCGGAGCTGGGGCCATGTAAGCGGCGGGGCGCATGGTGCGCTGGCGGTGTTCTCGAACAGTTACAGCTGCCCCGGCCCGACCGATGACCAGGCCTTCGTCCTTGAGGAGTTGCAGAGCCTTCTGGATGGTTGCGTTCGAGGCGTCGAACCGCTCCTTGAGCTGCACGGTGGACGGCACCTTGGCTCCCGGTGCCAGGTCGCCGCTCATGATTTCGTCGCGCAGGTCGGCGGCGATGCGTTCGTGGAGGGAGCGGTGGTCGCGGGGGTCTGGATCGCCGTGGTGCGCGGTCACCCGATGCTCATCTCATAGCGAAGGCGCTGCCGGTGGGCAGGCATGGTCATCAGGTCGGCCTGGATGGGGCGGTCGTTCGCATCGAGCGTGAGTCGTGCCAGGCGCAGGACAGGCTGGTCCGGGGAGGTCTGGAGGGCTTCTCGTTCCTTGTCCGTCGCCAGGCGCGCGGTGACGTCTTCGCGTACGCGGACGCCGATGTGTCCGAGTTCGGCCAGCAGGGACACCGCGCCGCCACGGATCTTCGCCGTTCCGGCGAGGGCGGTGCCGCGGGCGATGTCGGCCGGGTAGTACGTGTCGGTCACCTCGCACGGCTCACCGTCGAGTTCGATGATGCGGCGGCGCATGACCACCGGATCGCCGTCGGCCAGCCCGAGCAGCGCGGCTACCTCCTCGCCTGCTGGGACCTCTCCGGCGAAGACGACACGCTGCGTGCCCTTGCGGCCCCGAGCGGCGGTTTCCTCGGTCCAGGCGTCGGCCTGCCCGTTCGTACGCGGCGTGAGATACGGCATCGACGTGCTGACCCAGTCGCCCCTGCCGCCCATGGTGCCCTCCTGCTGTCGCCGGTGACCTCTGCACGTAACCGTAGGCGACTCACTCTAGGCGGGCCTCACAGGGCAACCTTTCCGCTATTCGCGAATAGTGGTACGTTCGCAGGGCAGTCGGAGCAAGGAGGGGCTCATGCGCAGTACGCAGACGACGATGGCGGGACCCGTTGAGCTGCCCCTTCCGCCCAGACCTCCAAAGCCCGTACAGGGGTGTGACGTGTGTGCCGCGTTGGCCCGGCAGCGGGTGGAGGCGTGGAGGCGGGGGGACTTCTCGGCGGTGTCGGACTGCAACGTGGAGATCGCGGCGCACGGGAAGGGGCACTGAGGGTGGCGATGGAGCTGGAGCGGTGGCGGGAGTGCTGGGCGCGGGCGGAGGCGGCGGCCGACGAACTGAGGTCTGGGGTGGCGCGGTTGGGGCTGGAACCTGCGGTGTGCCGGAGGGTTCGGCCGATCGTGACGCATCCGGGGCGGGTGTACGTCGATGTGGGGATGCTGCCCGAGGACGCGGCGCGGATCATCGCCCGGGCACTGGGCCCGGAGCGTCCCGTCGTGTCTGGAGACGGTGGGCCGCCCGGCCTGCCGGGTGAGGACCGTCGTACCTCGGTGTGACCTGGCGAGGGCGCTTGTCCTCGTATGCCATCGGCTGACCGGTGGTACCCGCTCCGGTCGTCCGTCCTTCCGCAGGACCAGTGGCCGGAGCGGGTGTGAGGGGCCTGGCCCCGAAGGGCGGGGAGGGGCCCCGCAGTGCGCGCCACCGGACGGCGTGACGGGGAGGTGGGGCGGCTGACCGGTCGCCGGCCCGTCGGCCCCGGGGGCTGACTGTCCCTGTCCTGCCGGGCGGCCGGGATGCCGGAGTCCGGTGGCCTCCAGGGCGTGGACATGGCGGTCGGGCGGACGCGCGGTCAGGTCGTAGCCGCACTTCCGCGCGACGCGGCAGGGGTTCTGGCGGTCCGGAGCCCCCAGGCCCCCAGCGGTACCGTGCGTACATGACCGATGCCGTGAACCGGCCGCTGCTGTTCCTGGACATCGACGGGACCCTCCTGCCGTATGGGGGTGCTCCGGTGCCCACCCGTGGCAGTGACGCGCACTGGCAGCACGAGGGCAACCCGCAGTTGGCCCGGCTCGATCCTTCGCACGGGCCGCGTCTGCTGGCGCTGCCGTGCGATCTGGTCTGGGCCACCGCCTGGATGCACGAGGCCAACGAGGTGGTGGGCCCCCGGCTCGGGCTGCCGGAGCTGCCGGTGGCGGAGCTTCCGGAGGACGACGACCAGCCTGGAACCCTGCACTGGAAGACGCGGGCGCTCGTTGCGGCCGCTGCCGGGCGGGCGTTCGCCTGGGCCGACGACGAGATCGGGGACTTCGACCGGGAGTGGGTCGAGTCGGAGCACCCGGAAGCCGCCCTGCTGTTGCGCGTCGATCCCGCCGTCGGGCTCACGGACGGCGACTTCGCCGCGCTCGGTGAGTGGATGGCCGCCCACGGTACAGCCGCCGGGCCTGGCGCGGCGCCGGCGGCTGTGGACGGTGGCGCTTCTGCCGGGGCGTGAGCTGCGTCAGGTGATCGCCGCGTGCCCGGTTGGGCGCGCACCAGGAGCCGCAGGGGCTTTCTCGAAGATGCCGTCCTGGCCGCGAACGAAGGTGACCGCGCCGGTGACGCCGGTCGCCTAGTCGCACATGACCGGGCCGTCGGCCCTGCCGTGGCCGTCCGGGCCGTCTCGCCTTCCCGTGGCCGCAGGCGCGGCCATGGGACCCCGAGGTCGCGGAGGCCCCGGAAGCTGCGGGCGCCGCCTGTCCGGCCGGTGCCGGGTCACGCCCCGGCGGCCTCCGGCGCCTCGTCCAGCGCCCGCCGCCACGTCCCCACCGCGCCCCGGGCCACCGGGGAGGCCCAGCCGGCCGGGCGGGCCGCGCCGCCGATGTGGAAGGCCTCGATCCCGGCGGCCCGCAGTGCGGGGACGTGCTCCAGGGAGAGCCCGCCACCGACCAGGAGCTGCGGTTCGCCCGGCAGCGCCGCCTCGGCCAGCAGGACCGGCAGCCCCTCGTCGACCCCCGCCGCCGCCCCGGCGGTCAGGTAGGTGTCCAGGCCGGGGAAGCCCGCCAGTTCCTTGCGCAGCGCCTGGCGGTCGGCCGCGTGGTCGATCGCCCGGTGGAACGTCCAGCGGCACCCGTCCAGTACGGCCGTCAGCCGCTCCAGGGCCGTCAGGTCGACCCGGCCCTCCGCGTCCAGGAAGCCCAGCACGAACTCGTCCGCGCCCTCCGCGCGCAGCTCGCCCGCGACCCGCAGCAGCGCCTCCGTGTCGTCCGCCGCGAAGCCGTCCGTGAGGCGGATCATCACCCGCAGCGGGATGTCGACGGCGGCACGGATGCTCGCGTACGTCTCGCGGGACGGCGAGAGGCCGTCCGCCGCTATGTCGGTGACCAGCTCCAGGCGGTCCGCTCCTCCGGCCTGCGCCGCGATCGCGTCCTCGGCGTCGAGGGCGATCACCTCCAGGACTGCACGGTTGCTCATGGGTTTCCCATCCTCCGGAAGCGAGCGACGGCGGCTACCGCCTACGTCGACCTACAGGTCTAGTCCAATACCGGGCTCAGCCTAATGCGCGACAGGCGGGCGGGGGCGGGTTCCGGGCCGGTGGACCCTTGCTCCTTGATACCCCCCTGGGGTATAACTTGGATAGTCGGAGTTACCCCCTCGGGGTATGCTGAACCCTGGAACGACCAAGGAGCGCGCAGTCATGAGCAGTCGCACGACCGCCACAGGGCCCACGGGCGCCACCGGTGCCGCCACCGCCGAGGTCGAACTCGTCATCGGCGGCATGACCTGCGCCTCCTGCGCCGCCCGCGTCGAGAAGAAGCTCAACCGCATGGACGGCGTCGAGGCGACCGTGAACTACGCCACGGAGAAGGCCAAGGTCGCCTACCGCGGCGCCGACGTCTCCGTGCGGGACCTCATCGCCACCGTCGAGGCCACCGGCTACACCGCGAAGGAACCGGAGCCCCCCGCACCCGCCGCGCCGGACGAAGCCCCGGAGGAGGGCGGAGACGGCGACGACCCCGAGCTGCTGGCCCTGCGGCAGCGACTGCTCACCGCGCTCGCCCTCTCCGTCCCCGTCATCGCCATGGCGATGATCCCGCCCCTCCAGTTCACGTACTGGCAGTGGCTCTCCCTCACCCTCGCCGCGCCCGTCGTCGTCTACGCGGGCTGGCCGTTCCACCGCGCCGCCTGGACCAACCTCCGGCACGGCGCCGCCACCATGGACACGCTGATCTCGGTCGGCACCTCGGCCGCGTTCCTCTGGTCCCTGTGGGCGCTGTTCTTCGGTACGGCGGGCATGCCCGGCATGTCCCACCCCTTCGAACTGACCGTCTCGCGCGGTGACGGCGCCGGGAACATCTACCTGGAGGCCGCCGCCGGAGTCACCGCCTTCATCCTGGCCGGGCGCTACTTCGAGGCCCGCTCCAAGCGGAAGGCGGGCGCCGCGCTGCGCGCCCTGCTGGAGCTGGGCGCCAAGGAGGTCACCGTCCTGCGTGAGGGCCGCGAGCAGCGGATCCCGACCGCCGACCTGCGCGTCGGGGACCGCTTCCTCGTCCGCCCCGGTGAGAAGATCGCCACCGACGGCACGGTCGTCGAGGGCTCCTCCGCCGTCGACGCCTCCATGCTGACCGGCGAGTCCGTCCCCGTCGAGGTCGCCGTCGGCGACCCGGTCACGGGTGCCACGCTCAACGCCGGGGGCCGCCTGGTCGTCGAGGCCACCAGGATCGGCGCCGACACCCAGCTCGCCCGCATGGCGAAGCTGGTGGAGGACGCGCAGAACGGCAAGGCCGCCGCTCAGCGGCTCGCGGACCGGATCTCCGCCGTCTTCGTGCCCGTCGTCATCCTGCTGGCCCTCGGCACGCTCGGCGTGTGGCTCGCGCTCGGCGCCGGGCTGACCGCCGCGTTCACCGCCGCCGTCGCCGTGCTGATCATCGCCTGCCCCTGCGCCCTCGGGCTCGCCACGCCGACCGCGCTCATGGTCGGTACGGGGCGGGGCGCCCAGCTCGGCATCCTGATCAAGGGCCCGGAGGTGCTGGAGAACACCCGCAAGGCCGACACCATCGTGCTCGACAAGACCGGCACGGTGACGACGGGCCGGATGACCCTGCTGGGTGTCCGCGCGGCGGACGGGGTCACCGAGGCCGAGGTGCTGCGGCTCGCCGGGGCCCTGGAGCACGCCTCCGAGCACCCCATCGCCCAGGCCGTCGCCGCCGGGGCCGCCGAGCAGGTGGGCGAGCTGCCGGCGCCCGAGGACTTCGTGAACGTCGCGGGTCTGGGCGTGCAGGGCGTCGTCGAGGGGCACGCGGTGCTGGTGGGGCGGGAGAAGCTGCTGGAGGAGTGGGCCATCGGGCTTCCGGCCCCGCTCGCCCGCGCCAAGCAGGAGGCCGAGGCGCAGGGCCGTACCGCGATCGCCGTCGCGTGGGACGGCGAGGCGAGGGCGGTGCTGGAGGTCGCGGACGCGGTCAAGGACACCAGCGCGGAGGCGATCCGCCGCCTGCGGGAGCTGGGCCTGACCCCGGTCCTTCTGACCGGCGACAACCGGACCGTGGCGGAGGCGGTCGCCCGCGAGGTCGGTATCGACGCGGAGCACGTCATCGCGGAGGTCATGCCCGAGGACAAGGTCGAGGTCGTCAAGCGGCTCCAGGCCGAAGGACGGACCGTCGCGATGGTGGGCGACGGCGTCAACGACGCGGCGGCGCTCGCCCAGGCCGACCTGGGGCTCGCGATGGGCACCGGCACGGACGCCGCGATCGAGGCGGGCGACCTGACCCTCGTACGGGGTGACCTGCGCGCCGCCGTCGACGCGATCCGCCTCTCCCGCCGCACCCTCGGCACCATCAAGGGCAACCTCTTCTGGGCCTTCGCCTACAACATCGCGGCCCTGCCGTTGGCGGTGGCCGGCCTCCTGAACCCGATGATCGCGGGCGCGGCGATGGCCTTCTCGTCGGTCTTCGTGGTGGGCAACAGCCTGCGGCTGAGGGGGTTCAGGGAGGCACGCTGAGCGCGCGCACGAGCATTCCGACCGCGGGCGACGGGCGTCCCACCTGACATGGTGGGACGCCCGTCGCGCCGTCCGCGCAGCCGCGTACCGCACGGCCCGGGGCCCCGGAGCCCGGGGAAAATCCCTGGCCGTGCCGCCGGGACTCGACGAGACTCGTCCGATGACCGAGATGGAGACGTTCCGGGAGGCGGTCACCGCGTGGGCGGCGGGGGGCCCCGGCGAACCCGCACGCGCACTGGCCGCGCGGCTGTCCGTCCGGACGGCCGTGCTGCTGGAAGGGCGGAGCGATGTCGCAGCGGTCGACGCACTGGCCGGGAGCCGGGGCCGGGATCTGGCGGCCGAAGGGGTCTGCGTCCTGTCGATGGGCGGTGCGATGAACGTCGGGCGTTTCGCCCGGCTCCTCGGTGCACCGGGCCTCGGCCTCCGCCTCACGGGGCTGTGCGACGAGGCGGAGCTTCCCTACTACGTCCGCGGCTTCGAGGGGGCCGGTGCGGCACCGCACGGCTTCTTCGTCTGCGCGGCGGATCTGGAGGACGAGCTGATCCGTGCGCTGGGGGTGACACGGGTGGAGGAACTCGTCCGGGCGGAAGGCGACCTGCGCGCTCTGCAGACCTTTCTGCGCCAGCCCGCACAGCGGGGCCGCACCCCGCAGCAGCAGTTCAGGCGCTTCCTCGGTACGAAGAAGGGGCGCAAGATCCACTACGGCCGGGTCCTGGCCGAGGCCCTCGCCCCCGACCGGGTTCCGGCCCCGCTCCGCGGCCTGCTCGCCGGCCTCTGACCGCCGGTGCCCGCGTTCGCCGGACCGACGGGCCCGCCCCCGCCACGCGGTGCGGGCCGGCGTGGGGGCACAATGCGGGAATGCCGCGATCACTGGCCCCGCACCCCGCACACGACGAGCTGCTCCGCCGCTGGGCGGACACCGTGCGGCAGGCCGCAGGGGAGAGCCCGGAGGCCGGGCGCTACGCGCACGAGCTGCTGCGCCGCTGGGCCGAGCCGCACCGGCGGTACCACACCACGGACCATCTCCTCGCCGTGCTCCGGCGCGTCGACGAGCTGGCCGGCCACGCCGAGGACCTGCCCGCCGTCCGGCTCGCCGCCTGGTTCCACGACGCCTACTACCTGCCGGACCGGTCCACCAACGAGGAACGCAGCGCCCGCCTGGCCGAACTCGCCCTGCCCGAACTGGACGTCGACCCGTCCCGTACGGCGGAGGTCGCCCGCCTCGTGCGGCTCACGGTCACTCACGACCCCGCCCCCGGAGACCGGAACGGCGAGGCCCTGTGCGACGCCGACCTCGCGGTCCTCGCCGCCGAGCCGGACACGTACGCGGCGTACACCGCGGCGGTACGGGAGGAGTACGGGTTCGTGCCGGACGAGGCGTTCCGGGAGGGGCGGGCGGCGGTGCTGCGCCAACTCCTGGAGCTGCCAGGGCTGTTCCGCACACCGTACGGGGCGGAGCAGTGGGAGGCGGCGGCCCGGCGGAACATGACGGCCGAGCTGGAGCGGCTCGGGGGATGAGGGGCCGGCCGCCGGGGGCCTGGGCTCAGCGGTGGGGCGCCGGGCGGTGTTTCGGGCGGCGCAGTCCCGCGGTGGTGAGCAGCCGGACCAGCTCCTTGGAGCCGATCTCGACCGCGCCCGCGGCGACCGCGTCGGCGTAGCGGTACGACGGGATGTCGTAGTGGTCGCCGTCGAAGGCGTGCGGCGGGGCGCCGATCGCCGCGGCGGCCTCGTGCAGCTCCTCGAACGACACGTCGCTGATCATGTGCGACCACATACGGCCGTGACCGGGCCAGTTCGGCGGGTCGATGTAGATCGTCACGTGAGCCCGCCCACCGGTGCGACGACCACGCCCGCCCTGCCGCACACCCAGTGCGGGTCCGGGCCCAGCTCCGGTTCCACGTCCAGGGCGTGCGGGTCGCCCGAGTCGCAGACCGGACAGAGCGGCCACCGCCCGTACCGCTCCAGCAGCGCGTCCTGCACGTCCTGGGCGACGAGCCCTGAGACGTACGACGAGCCCTCCGGCCACTGCTCCAGCCACCAGCGCCGCCCCGCGACTGCGTCCTCGACGAGAGACACGATCTCCGCCTCCGCGACGTCCCTCGCGGTCAGGTCGGCGAGGACCAGCGCACGGGCGGCGTGCAGGGTCTGCTCCAGGGGGTCGGCCTTGCCGGGCGTGCTCATGCGGCCATTCTGACCCGGTCGCGGGATTGACGCCCACCTCGGCCGAAAATACGTTTCACGATGTGACCGATCCGGCGAAGGAAACTGCCACCGAGCCGCAGGGCGGAGGCGCGGCCGAGCCGGCCGCCGGGGTCGACGTGCCGGGCCCCGGCCGGGCCGACGGCAGGGAGACCGCACCCGTGCCCGGCGGTCCCGAACCCGCCGCGGGCGGCCCCGCCGCCGTGGCAGGCGTGCGGGCGTCGGCCCCGGCT
>NZ_JADWYO010000004.1 GCF_022414595.1 Streptomyces sp. MUM 203J
GTATCAGCCCGTCCGGCCCGGATCCGCGTACCGTCCGCAGGTCGATACCCCGCTCCCTGGCAAGCCTCCGCACAAGCGGCGAGATGACCGGCACGGGCCCGTCCACCACCACCGGCGCGGGCGCCGGCGGCTCGGGCACGGTCCGCGCGGGCGCCGTGGGGGACACGCCCGCGCGGATCCGGCGCCGCCGCGCGGCGGGCGCCCCGGTTCCGTACCCGACGAGCACGTTCCCGGACGTCTCCTCCGCGGCGGGCGCGGACTCGGCCACGCTCCCCCCGCCCGCGGCGACGGCACCCTCGGGCAGCGACTCCGCGCCGACGGCGACGGTGAGCAGCGGGGCGCCCACGGGCAGCTCCTCGCCCTCCTCGCCGTACCGGGCGGTGACCACGCCGCCGTACGGGCAGGGCACCTCGACCATGGCCTTGGCGGTCTCGACCTCGACGACCGGCTGGTCGATGGCGACGACGTCCCCGACGGCGACCAGCCAGCGCACGATCTCCGCCTCGGTGAGCCCTTCTCCGAGGTCGGGCAGCTTGAATTCCAGCACCTGCGGCATCAGCTCTCCGCCTCCCACTGCAGTCGGCCGACCGCGTCGAGGATCCGGTCGACACCGGGAAGGTGGTGCCGCTCCAGCATCGGCGGCGGGTACGGGATGTCGAACCCGGCCACGCGCAGCACGGGTGCCTCCAGGTGGTGGAAGCAGCGCTCGGTGACCCGCGCGGCGATCTCGGCGCCCGGCCCGGCGAACCCGTTGGCCTCGTGCACGACGACCGCGCGCCCGGTGCGCCGCACCGACGCGCAGACCGTCTCGTCGTCGAACGGCACCAGGGAGCGCAGGTCGACGACCTCCAGGTCCCAGCCCTCGGCCCGCGCGGCCTCGGCGGCCTCCAGACAGACGGGCACGGACGGGCCGTACGTGATGAGGGTGGCGCTGCGGCCGGTGCGGCGGACCGCGGCACGGCCGATCGGCTCGACCGGGGCGGGCGTCTCGGGCGACCAGTCGGCCTTGGACCAGTAGAGCCGCTTCGGCTCCAGGAAGACGACCGGGTCGTCGGAGGCGATGGCCGCGCGCAGCAGGCCGTAGGCGTCCGGGACGGTCGCGGGCGTCACTACATGGAGCCCCGGAGTCGCCATGTAGTACGCCTCGGACGAGTCGCTGTGGTGCTCGACGCCGCCGATGCCGCCGCCGTAGGGGACGCGTATGACGATCGGCAGCGGCATCGCGCCCCGCGTCCGGTTGCGCCAGCGCGCGACGTGGCTGATGAGCTGCTCGAAAGCCGGGTAGGCGAACGCGTCGAACTGCATCTCGACGACCGGCCGCAGCCCGTACATCGCCATGCCGACGGCGGTGCCGAGGATGCCGGCCTCGGCCAGCGGGGTGTCGGTGCACCGGTCCTCGCCGAACTCCTTGGCGAGCCCGTCGGTGACACGGAAGACGCCGCCGAGAGTGCCGACGTCCTCGCCCATCACATGAACGGTGGGGTCCTCGGCCATCGCGTCCCGCATGGCGCGCTGCAGGGCCTGGGCCATGGTGGCGGGCTTGGCTGCCACGGTGGTCATCGCACGTCACCTTCCGCTTCGGCGTCCAGCTCGGCACGCAGCTGCTCCGCCTGCTCGTGCAGCTGCGTCGTCTGGTCGGCGAAGACGTGGTCGAACAGGTCCATCGGGTTGAGCTCGGCGTCCGCGTTCATCCGCTCCCGCAGGCGCGCGGCCATGGCCTCGGCATCCTCCGCGGCCTGCCGTATGCCGTCCTCGTCGAGCAGGCCGCGCTCGGTCAGCTCGCGCTCCAGCAGCTGGATGGGGTCGTGCTGCCGCCAGGTCTCGACCTCGCTGTCCCCGCGGTAGCGGGTGGCGTCGTCGGCGTTGGTGTGGGCGTCGATCCGGTAGGTCACAGCCTCGACGAGGGTGGGGCCGCCGCCGCGCCGGGCGCGCGCGACCGCTTCGGAGAGCACCTGGTGCACGGCGACCGCGTCGTTCCCGTCGACGAGCCTGCCCGGCATGCCGTATCCGACCGCCTTGTGAGCCAGGGACGGGGCCGCGGTCTGCTTGGCCAGCGGGACGGAGATCGCGAAGCCGTTGTTCTGGACGAGGAAGACCACCGGGGCCTGCCACACCGCCGCGAAGTTCAGCGCCTCGTGGAAGTCGCCCTCGCTGGTGCCGCCGTCACCGACCATGGCCAGGGCCACGACGTCGTCGCCCTTGAGCCGGGCCGCGTGCGCCAGGCCCACCGCGTGCGGGAGCTGGGTGGCGAGCGGGGTGCACAGGGGTGCGATGCGGTGCTCGCGCGGGTCGTAGCCGGTGTGCCAGTCGCCGCGCAGCAGGGTCAGTGCCTGGACCGGGTCCAGGCCGCGCGCCACGGCCGCCAGGGTGTCGCGGTACGACGGGAAGAGCCAGTCGCGCTCCTCCAGCACCAGCGCGGCGGCCACCTCGCACGCCTCCTGGCCGGTGGTGGACGGGTACACCGCCAGGCGGCCCTGCTTGGTGAGCGCGGTCGCCTGGGCGTTGTAGCGGCGCCCGCGCACCAGCTCCGAGTGGAGCCGGCGCAGCAGTTCGGGGGCGAACCCGGTCACGGCGTCCGTGCCCAGCACCCGGTACGGCTCGGGGTCCGGGAGCAGCGGCGCGGGATCCGTGCGGGGCTTCCACGCCGGCGGGGGCGTGGGCCGGTAAGAGGCCGCGCCGGGCAGCTCTTGGACCGTCATGACGGCACCTCCTCGTGGGAGTGGGCATAAGGACCCAGGGGCGGCGCGGAGTGTGGCGCGCCTCACCTACCGATTGTTCGGTCGTGGAGCCATTTTGGCCACAGGCACCCCGAGCCTGTGGACAAACGGTTCTCCACAGCCTGGGATAGAGGCAGGTCGTCCACGACAGAGAGGTGGGGGGACATGGCAGCTGAACAAATGGCCAACGGCTGGGACCGGGCCTCGCAGGGCGACGACCACGCGGCGCCGCCACGCCCGCTCGACGCCATCGACCGCGACATCCTTCGGATCCTCCAGACCGACGGACGGGCCTCGGTGCGGTCCGTGGCCGACCGGGTCCACGTGTCACGCGCGAACGCGTACGCACGGATCAACCGGCTGATCGACGACGGGGTGATCCGCGGATTCAGCGCCCGCGTCAACCACGAGCGCGCCGGTCAGGGCGCCTCGGCCTACATCACGCTCAAGATCGTGCAGAACTCGTGGCGCACGGTCCGCGAGAAGCTCCAGTCGCTGCCGGGTGCCGCGCACATCGCGCTGGTCAGCGGTGACTTCGACGTGCTGCTGCTGGTCCACACCCCGGACAACCGCACGCTGCGCGAGCTGGTGCTGACCAGACTCCAGTCCATACCCGAGGTGCTGTCGACCCGCACCCTGCTGGTGTTCGAGGAGACCGACCTCAACCGCAGGCTCACGCCGGACGAGATATGAACCGCGGGAGAAACACCGCCGGGGTGCCCCGTACGGGGCACCCCGGCGGTGTTCGGCGCGAAAGCGCTCAGCGAACGGTACGCAGCCCGTCGAACGCCATGTGGACGACCGCGTCCGCGAGCTGCTGCCGCTCGGCGCCGTCCCCGTGTTCCGGCCGGTACCACTCGACCAGCGAGTTCACCATTCCGAACAGCAGGCGGGTCGCCAGCCGTATCTCCACGTCGGCACGGAGGTCGCCGTCGGCGGCGGCTGCCTTCATCAGGTCCGCGACCCGCTGGTCGAACTCCCGGCGCCGCTCCAGGGCCCACCGCTCGGTCCTGGTGTTGCCGCGCACGCGTAGCAGCAGCGTCACATAGGGCAGCTCGTCCATCAGCACCTCGACGGTGCGACGGGTCACGTACTCGACCCGCTCGACGGCCCGGCCCTGCAGCGCGGGCTCCTCGTCGAGGACGGCGAACAGCCCCTCCAGGGCGCGGCTGACCGCCCGCCGCAGCAGCTCCTCCTTGCCCGACACATGGTGGTAGATGGACGACTTGGAGATCCCCGCCGCCTTGGAGAGGTGCTCCATGGACGTGCCGTCGTAGCCGCGTTCGTTGAAGACCCGGACGGCCACGGACAGCAGCGTCTCGGGGGTGTACGTGTCCCGCCTGGGGGTGGTCATCACTGATCCTTCTGGTCCTCGGCGCGGCTCCGCCGAGCGGTCCCGAGTGAGGGTGCGTAGCGCCCGGTGGGATAGCGCGTGTGCAGCTTCTCAAGAAGGGAGCACACGTGCGCGTAGCCGACCTGTTCCCCCCATGCGAGGGGGCCGACCGGGTAGTTCACGCCGAGCCGCATGGCGGTGTCGACGTCCTCGGCTGTGGCCACACCGCGCTCCACGGCGTCCACAGCGACATCGGCCAGCATGGCCACGGTCCTGGCGACGATCATGCCGGGGACGTCCCCGATGACGGACACCTGTTTGCCGAGTGCCTGGAACAGGCCGACGGCCTCGTCCAGCGCGCCGGGGTCGGTGGCCCCGGCGGTGGACAACGCGATGCGGGTGGCAGCGGAGTAGTCCAGGGCGAGGTCGAAGTAGATGATCTGGTCGTCCGGGTACTCGGAGGACGTCTCGCCGTCGGCCAGGCAGAGCCGACCGTCGGACGGCAGGTCGATGGAGCCGTCGCCGCTCCGTCGCCGGACCTCGATCCCGGCCTGTTCGATCAGCTCCACCAGGGGTTCCGCCGGTCCGAGGTCGCCGCGGACGACGACGTTGCGTGGCGGCTCCGCCGCAGGTGCCGTGCGCGGCTGTGGGCGCTCGGCCCCCTCCTCGTACGGGAACCAGCCCCGGCCGGTCTTGCGGCCCAGGCGACCCGACTCGACCAGGCGGCGCTGGGCGAGGGACGGCGTGAACTTCGGGTCCTGGAAGAAGGAGTCCCACACCGAACGGGTGACGGCCTCGTTGACGTCCTGCCCGATCAGGTCGGTGAGTTCGAACGGGCCCATCCTGAAGCCGCCGCACTCGCGCAGGACCGCGTCGATCGTCGCCGGGTCGGCGCCGCGCTCCTCGTACACCCGGAACGCCTCCGCGTAGAAGGGGCGGGCGACCCGGTTGACGATGAAGCCGGGGGTGTCGGCGCAGCGCACCGGCGTCTTGCCCCAGGCGGCGACCGTCTCGTACGCGCGCGTGGCGGCGGTGCCGTCGGTCGCGAAGCCGCTGACGATCTCGACGAGCGGCAGCAGCGGTGCCGGGTTGAAGAAGTGCATCCCGACGAAACGGCCGGGCAGCCGCAGCCCCCCGGCGATGGCGGTGACGGACAAGGAGGAGGTGTTGGTGGCGAGGAGGCAGTGCTCCGCGACGATCTTCTCCAGGGCCCCGAACAGCTCCTGCTTGACGTCGAGGCGCTCCACGATCGCCTCGATCACCAGGGCGGCGTCGGCCAGTTCCTCGAGCGCGGCGGCGGGCCGGAGCCTCGCGGCGGCGGAGTCCCGCTCGTCCGGGGTGAGACGGCCCTTGGCGACGAGCCGGTCCAGTCGCGCGAGGAGGGCCGTCGCGGCCTCGTCGGCGCGGTCCGGCAGGGCGTCGTAGAGGCGTACGGGATGGCCGGCGACCAGCGCGACCTGCGCGATGCCCTGGCCCATGGTGCCCGTACCGACGACGGCGACGGTGCTTTCCGGGGCGAGCGCGTGCGCGGCCGTCCCGGCGATCCGTGTGGTGGGCTCGGTGTCGGTCATGCCAGTGATCCTCCCCGATGAGTTATCCACAAGTCCGAGAGACCCCCTTGTCCCGACCGATCGTTCGGTTACTCTAGCTCTGTCCGCCCTTCCCTGCCCAGCTCACCGAGGAGTTGGTACGCCATGGCCGCCGCGCAGCTCACCCCCGCCCACCTGGCCGAGAGGCACCGTCCCACGCTCGACCAGGCCCTGGAGGCGATCCGGACGCGCGCCTACTGGTCCCCGCACCCGGAGCACCCCAAGGCATACGGGGAGAACGGCTCGCTGAGCGCCTCCGACGGCCTGGCCGCCCACCAGGCGACGCTCGGGAGCCGCATCGAGCTGGACCAGCCGGGCACCGACGGCTGGACTGGCGGCGAGGTCTCCCCCTACGGACCGGCGCTCGGAGTCGAGTACCCGCACGCCGATGTGGACGTCCTGCTCCCCGCGATGCGCGCGGGCATGGCCGCCTGGCGGGACGCCGGCGCGGAGACCCGTGCGCTGGTCTGCCTGGAGATCCTGGCCCGCATCAGCGCCCGTACGCACGAGTTCGCGCACGCCGTGATGCACACCAGCGGCCAGGCGTTCATGATGGCGTTCCAGGCCGGCGGCCCGCACGCGCAGGACCGCGGCATGGAGGCGGTGGCCTACGCGTACGCGGAGCAGACCCGCACCCCGGGCGAGGCCGAGTGGTCCAAGCCGCAGGGCAAGCGGGACCCGCTGGAGCTGCGCAAGGCGTTCACACCGGTCGGCCGGGGCATCGCGCTGATGGTCGGCTGCAACACGTTCCCGACATGGAACGGCTACCCGGGCCTGTTCGCCTCGCTGGCGACGGGCAACGCGGTGCTGGTGAAGCCGCACCCGCGCGCGGTGCTGCCGCTGGCGCTGACGGTGCGGGTGGCCCGGGACGTGCTGGCGGAGGCGGGCTTCGACCCGAACCTGGTGGCGCTGGCGGTCGAACGGCCCGGCGAGGGCATCGCGAAGACCCTGGCCGTCCGCCCCGAGATCCGGATCATCGACTACACCGGTTCCACGTCGTTCGGTGACTGGCTGGAGCAGAACGCCCGCCAGGCACAGGTCTACACGGAGAAGGCGGGCGTCAACACCGTCGTCGTCGACTCCACCGACGACTACAAGGGCATGCTCTCCAACCTGGCGTTCTCGCTGTCCCTGTACAGCGGCCAGATGTGCACGACCCCGCAGAACCTGCTCATCCCGCGCGAGGGGATCTCCACGGACGCCGGCCACAAGTCGTACGACGAGGTGGTCACCGACCTGGCGGCGGCTGTGGACGGCCTGCTGGGCGACGACGCCCGCGCCAACGCCCTGCTCGGCGCGCTGGTCAACCCGGACGTGAAGGCCCGCCTGGAGGCTGCCGCCGGACTGGGGGAGGTCGCCCTGGCCTCCCGCGAGATCGTCAACCCGGACTTCCCGGACGCCGTGGTCCGCACACCGCTCATGGTCAAGCTGGACGGCTCCAAGCCGGACTCGGAGGCCGCGTACATGGCGGAGTGCTTCGGCCCGGTCTCCTTCGCCGTGTCCGTGGACTCGACGGACGACGCACTGGAGCTGCTGCGGCGCACGGTGCGCGAGAAGGGCGCCATGACGGTCGGCGCGTACACGGCCTCGGCGGACGTGGAGCGCGCGGTCGAGGAGGTCTGCCTGGAGGAGTCGGCGCAGCTGTCGCTGAACCTCACGGGTGGTGTGTACGTGAACCAGACGGCCGCGTTCTCCGACTTCCACGGATCCGGCGGCAACCCGGCGGCCAACGCCGCGCTGTGTGACAGCGCGTTCGTCGCGAACCGCTTCCGCGTGGTGGAGGTCCGCCGCCCCGCGTGACCCGCCCTTCCTGAGGGCTCAGTCGGAGGGCCCGGCGATCTCCGCGTACCGCTGCACCCACGCGTGCATGGCGATCGCCGCGGCTGCTCCGGCGTTGATGGAGCGGGTCGACCCGAACTGGGCGATCGAGCACACCGTACGGGCGTGCTTCCGGGCCTCCTCGGTGAGGCCCGGGCCCTCCTGCCCGAAGAGCAGCACGCAGCGCCGGGGCAGCACGGTCCGCTCCAGCGGGACGGCGCCCGGCAGGTTGTCTATCCCGATGACCGGCAGGCCTTCGGCGTCGGCCCAGGCAGTCAGCGACGCCGTGTCCGGGTGATGCCGGACGTGCTGGTACCGGTCGGTGACCATCGCGCCGCGCCGGTTCCAGCGCCGCCGCCCGACGATGTGGACCTCCCGCGCCAGGAAGGCGTTGGCGGTGCGGACGACGGAACCGATGTTGAAGTCGTGGCTCCAGTTCTCCACCGCCACATGGAAGTCGTGGCGGTGGGTGTCCAGGTCCTCGACGATCGCCTCACGCGTCCAGTAGCGGTAGCGGTCGACGACATTGCGCCGGTCGCCCCGGGCGAGCAGCTCCGGGTCGTACCGCTCGTCCCCCGGCCAGGGCAGCGGGTGCGGTCCGACACCGACCTGGGAGCCGAAGCCGTCGTCGTACTGAAGGGGTTCGGCATCCCTGCCGGAGACCCCGGGGGTCTCGGCGGGGCCGGTCTCGGCCATGGGGGTCTCGCTGCTCACCCGACGAGGGTACGGCCCGCGGGCTCACCTGTGGCGGGGCGCTGCCCCGGCACCTCCGCTCCGACGGCGGTCCCGCCTCCACCGCCGCCCGTACCACCGCCCACGGCGCTGCCCCTGCCGCCGCGCCCGCCCGGCCACAGCCGTCCGACGGAGCCCCGCACGCGGCGGTCCAGCCACAGCAGGAACACGGTCGGCAGGAACACCGCGTCGGCGGCGATCATCGCCAGGGAGAAGACCGGCAGGCCGAGGAGGACCGCGATCCCCGCGTGCTCGGCCATCATCGCCACCAGCAGCACGTTCTTGACGCGTCGGTTCAGCAGCGTGAAGGGGAACGCCACCTGCACGATCACCGTGCCGTAGGTGATGAGCATGACGACGACGCTGCCCCTGGCCAGCAGGTCGGAGAAGGCCGGCCACGGCGAGAAGTAGTCAAGTTTGAGCGGGTAGTAGAGCGCGGTGCCGTCCTGCCAGCGCGAACCCTGGATCTTGTACCAGCCTGCCGTCGCGTAGATCAGGCAGACCTCCGCCATGATCACGGCGAGGGTGACGTTGTGCACCACGTTGCCGACGATGTCGAGCAGGATGCGCGGCTGGGCGGGAGCGAACTGCTCCACGAGCCACCACGCGCCCTGCGCGATCCACAGAAGCCACAGGAACAGCAGGAACCAGGTCTCGCCCGAGGCGTTCCGGAACTGCGTCGCGGCGACAAGCCCGAAGCCCAGCAGCGACCACAGCACCACACCGGTGACGTCCAGTGGGACCCGTCCGGGGGCACCGCTCACCGTTCCTCCGGCGGCGCGGGCCCGGCGGCGGGCGTCCAGCGACCAGACCTGCCCACAGCGGGTCAGCGTCAGGTAGATCGCCATCAGATGGACGACGTTGTCACCGCCGTCACCCATGAAGACGGAGCGATTCTGCAGCGACAGCACGCCCACCATGAAGAGCACCGACGACACCCGGGTGCGCCAGCCGACCATCAGCAGGGCGGCGGCGAGCACGGCGAGCGCGTAGACGGCCTCGAACCACACGGCCGAGTCGGTCCACATCAGGAGCGTGAAGGCGTGGTTGTCAGCGATCAGCTCCCGGGCCATGCCCCAGCCCCAGGGGCTGTCGGGGCCGTAGAGCTCGCGCCGGTGCGGAAACTCACGCAGCAGGAAGAGCAGCCAGGTCGCGGCGAAGCCGATCCGGACGACCGCCGCCTGATACGGGCCGAGGACGCCTCCCGTCACCTTCCGGACCAGCGGGACGACCCGCCGGTCGAAGACGCTGGGCTCAGGCGGGGCGGACGCGGGGCTGGTGCTGCTCGTGGTCACCGGGCCGCCGCCTTTCCGTCCTGCCCGCCGCTTCCGCCGAGCGGCAGGTCGGCGCCGGTCACGCTCCACCAGGACAGCTCCCGGTAGTAGGGACGCGTGTCGATCTTCTCGTCGCTCCACGGCGGCGCGGCGATGCCCTTGGTCGCGGACCGCAGCTGTATCCGCTCGACGGTCCCGCCCAGGTCCTGGCCTGCCAGCCGCAGCATCGCGATCCGTCGCAGGTAGCGCTCCGCCAGCTCGCCGCGCGGCCCCGTGGCCTTGTTGTCGTTGTCGTGCCAGTTCACATAGAAGTCCCAGGCCCGTCGCAGTTCGTTCTGGTCGACATGACTGGGGAAGGGGTTGCCGCGGATCGCCTCACCGTCCAGCGCGGACAGGTCGATCCAGCGCGTCAGTCTGCGCTCCCCGTCGACCAGGACGTCGGCGCGGACCTGCACCGCGATGTTCTGCTGGAGCGGGTTGGGAGCGAACAGCTTCCAGTTCTGCTCGAACTCCGGCAGGACCCAGTCGTTGATCGTGTCCCCGTGCTTCTTCGACAGCGTGTTCGCCGGCGCGACGTGCAGGAAGACCACCCCCATGTGGACGCAGGCGAGAAGCCCGACCCCCAGCAGCACGACCACCGCCGCGGCCTTGTACGGGAGGGACAGCGCGGCCAGCCCGGAGTCCTCCGCGGCCGCCCCGGGGCCTTCCGCGGGTGGCGCGGATCCGCCCGCCCCCCCGCGCCGCTCGTCGTTCGACTCCATCCCGCCCCGATCCGCGTCGTCCCCGCAGTTATCCACAGGGTTGACACCATACGGGCCGTCGACTCACCATTGAAGTCATTCAACCGAACGATCGGTCGGTAGGGGGCCCGATGACGGCAGTGACCGCGGACTCGCAGCAGGCGTACGAGGCGGTGTTCGACGCGGCCATCGCCGCGGACGAGCGCATCGAACCGCGCGACTGGATGCCGGACGCGTACCGGGCGACGCTGGTCCGGCAGATAGCTCAGCACGCCCACTCCGAGATCATCGGCATGCAGCCGGAGGCTAACTGGATCACCCGCGCGCCCTCCCTGCGCCGCAAGGCCATCCTCATGGCCAAGGTGCAGGACGAGGCGGGGCACGGGCTGTACTTGTACAGCGCCGCCGAAACCCTGGGCACCGGCCGTGACGAGCTGCTGGACAAGCTCCACGCGGGTCGCCAGAAGTACTCCTCGATCTTCAACTACCCCACGCTGACCTGGGCCGACGTCGGGGCCATCGGTTGGCTGGTGGACGGCGCCGCGATCACCAACCAGGTGCCGCTGTGCCGCTGCTCGTACGGCCCGTACGCCCGCGCGATGGTCCGGATCTGCAAGGAGGAGTCCTTCCACCAGCGCCAGGGGTACGAGGCACTGCTCGCCCTCTCCCAGGGCACGCCGGAACAGCATGCGATGGCGCAGGACGCGGTGGACCGCTGGTGGTGGCCGTCCCTGATGATGTTCGGGCCGCCCGACGGCGAGTCGTCGCACTCCGCCCAGTCCATGGCCTGGAAGATCAAGCGCCACTCCAACGACGAGCTGCGCCAGCGCTTCGTCGACATCTGTGTCCCGCAGGCCGAGTCCTTGGGGCTCACCCTCCCGGACCCGGACCTGCGGTGGAACGAAGAACGCGGGCACCACGACTTCGGAGCGATCGACTGGACCGAGTTCCAGCAGGTCCTCAAGGGCAACGGGCCGTGCAACGAACAGCGGATCACGCAGCGGCGCCGCGCCCACGAAGAGGGAGCCTGGGTCCGGAAGGCGGCGGGCGCCTACGCCGCGAAGCACAGTGATCAGACCGAGGACCACGAGTCCGTGAAGAACGACGAGTCCGTGAAGAACGGGGAGGCGACGGCATGACGACCAGCGACTGGCCGCTGTGGGAGGTGTTCGTCCGCTCACGCCGCGGGCTGTCCCACACCCATGCCGGCAGCCTGCACGCCCCGGACGCGGAGATGGCCCTGCGCAACGCCCGCGACCTGTACACCCGGCGCAACGAGGGCGTCTCCCTGTGGGTCGTGCCGTCCTCCGCGATCACGGCCTCGTCCCCAGACGAGAAGGACCCGTTCTTCGAGCCGTCCGCCGACAAGCCGTACCGGCACCCGACCTTCTACGAGATCCCCGAGGGGGTGCAGCACCTGTGACCACGTCCCTGGACTCCGCGGCCCTCGCCCTCGGCGACGACGCCCTCGTGCTGTCCCAGCGGCTCGGGGAGTGGGCGGGACACGCTCCCGTCCTGGAGGAGGAGGTCGCCCTCGCGAACATCGCGCTGGACCTGCTCGGCCAGGCCCGGGTGCTGCTCTCCCTGGTGGGCGACGAGGACAAGCTGGCCTTCCTCCGGGAGGAGCGGGCCTTCCGCAACGCGCAGCTCGTCGAGCAGCCCAACGGCGACTTCGCCCACACGATCACCCGCCAGCTCTACTTCTCCACCTACCAGCGGCTCCTGTACGGCCGCATGGCGGCGGGCCCGGCCGACGGCACCGTCGGCATCCACGAGGAACTCACCGCGCTGGCCGCCAAGGCGGTCAAGGAGGTGGCCTACCACCAGGACCACGCCGAGCAGTGGACCCTGAGACTCGGTGACGGCACAGCGGAGAGCCACGACCGCATACAGCGCGCCGTCGACACGCTGTGGCGCTACACGGGCGAGCTGTTCCAGCCCGTCGAGGGCCTGGCCATCGACTGGCGGGAGCTGGAGTCGGACTGGCTGGCGTCCGTCTCAGCCGTGCTGGAGCGGGCCACTCTCACCGTTCCCGAGGGACCTCGCGTCACCGCGTGGAGCGCGGGCGCCGGACGGCAGGGCATCCACACCGAACCGTTCGGACGGATGCTCGCGGAGATGCAGCACCTGCACCGCAGCCACCCGGGGGCGTCATGGTGACCACCACCCCGCTGGAAGCGGAGCTGAGCCGGCTGGCCGGCTCGGTCCCCGACCCCGAGCTGCCCGTGCTCACCCTGGAGGAGCTGGGCGTACTACGGGGCGTGGAGGTCCTCGGCCCTGGAAGCGTGAAGGTGGAGCTGACCCCCACCTACACCGGCTGCCCTGCCGTCGAGACGATGTCGGCCGACATCGAGCGGGTCCTCCACGAACACGGCATACCCGAGGTGTCCGTGGTCACGGTCCTGTCGCCCGCCTGGTCCACCGACGACATCACGGAGGAGGGGCGCCGCAAGCTGACCGAGTTCGGCATCGCCCCGCCCCGGCGCCACGACGAGGGCGGACCGGTCGCGCTGAACCTCGCGATCCGCTGCCCGCACTGCGGCTCCACCGACACCGAACTGCTCAGCAGGTTCTCCTCCACCGCGTGCAAGGCGCTGCGCCGCTGTGTCAGCTGCCGCGAACCCTTCGATCACTTCAAGGAGTTGTAGATGTTCCATCCGCTCCGGGTGAGCGAGGTCGAACAGCTCACGGACGACTCGGTGGCCGTCACCTTCGCCGTCCCCGCCGAGCTGCGGGAGGCCTTCCGCCACACGCCCGGCCAGCATGTGACGCTGCGCCGGAAACCGGCCGACGGCGAGGAGATCCGCCGCACCTACTCGATCTGCTCCCCGGCCGTGCCGCCGGGTGCGGATCCGGTGCTCCGGGTGGGGATCCGGCTGGTCGACGGCGGCGAGTTCTCCACCTACGCGCTGAAGGAACTCGCGGCGGGGGACACCGTCGAGGTCATGGAGCCCATGGGCCGCTTCGTGCTGGAGCCCCGGCCGGGGCACTTCGCGGCGGTCGTCGGCGGCAGCGGCATCACGCCCGTGCTGTCGATCGCGGCCACCTTGCTGGCGCGTGAGCCCGAGGCCCGGTTCTGTCTGATCCGCAGCGACCGTACGGCCGCGTCGACGATGTTCCTGGACGAGGCGGCGGACCTGAAGGACCGCTACCCGGACCGGTTCCAGCTCGTGACCGTGCTGTCCCGGGAGGAGCAGCAGAGCGGGCTGCCGTCCGGGCGGCTGGACGAGGACCGGCTCAACGGACTGCTGCCCGCGCTCCTGCCGGTCGCGGACATCGACGGCTGGTTCCTGTGCGGGCCGTTCGGCCTGGTGCAGAGCGCCGAGCGGGCCCTGCGGGAGCTGGGAGTGCCGAAGGCCCGCGTCCACCAGGAGATCTTCCATGTGGACGACGGCGCCGGGACGTCCCGCGCCCGGGTACCGGGCGAGGCCTCCCAGGCCACGCTCACCGCCACCCTCGACGGCCGCTCCGGCCGCTGGCCGGTGCAGGAGGGCGAGACCCTGCTGGAGACCGTGCTGCGCAGCCGCGCCGACGCCCCGTACGCCTGCAAGGGCGGTGTCTGCGGCACCTGCCGGGCGTTCCTGGTCTCAGGCGAGGTCCGGATGGAACGCAACTACGCGCTGGAGGCCGAAGAGACGGAGTCGGGCTATGTACTGGCCTGTCAGTCGCACCCGCTGACGGGTGAAGTGGAACTCGACTTCGACCGCTGAGGCGGCCGAGACGGCTCGGGCCGCCCACTCAACCGGCCCGGCCGGGCACGGCCGAGACGGCCGCGCCCGGCCGGTGCGGCTGACGGCCAGGACCACACGACCGCCGACCCCGCACACCAGGGGTCGGCGGACACGCACGTGTCCGGGGTCGCGGCTACAGGACGACCGCCGCGGCGCCGCCGTCCGTGACCATGGGACGCCCGGCGCCCTGCCACGCCAGCATGCCGCCCTCGACGTTCACCGCGTCGATGCCCTGCTGCACCAGGTACTGGGTGACCTGCGCGGAGCGGCCCCCGACCCGGCACATCACATAGGCACGCCGCCCGGCCGCCACCGCCTCCGTCACCTCGCCGAAGCGGGCCACGAAGTCGCTCATCGGCACATGCATCGCGCCCTCCACATGCCCGGCCGTCCACTCGTCGTCCTCACGGACGTCCAGCACCAGCGCGTCGGCGGGTACGGACGCGACGTCCACGGTGGGCAGCGGTGCGAAGTTCATCGATCAAGCCTTCTCTCGTGACAACGGGGCATCAGTACGTCAGGGCGTCGCGCGGGCGCCCTGGGGGGCCGGGCCCAGGGTTCCATGCTGCCTCAGGATGCCTGGAGCCCCGCCAGCTCCGCCTCGCGCTCCGACACCTGGGCCCGCAGCTGCTCGGCAACCTCGTCGAGCAGACGGTCCGGGTCCCCGGGCGCCAGCCTCAGCATCGACCCGATCGCGCTCTCCTCCAGCTCCCGGGCGAGTTCCGCCAGCAACTCCTTGCGCCGAGCCAGCCACTCCAGGCGGGCATAGAGCTCCTCGCTCGCGCTCACCTCCGGCACGACGGGCGCGGGGCCCGCGGCCCACTCCTCCGCCAGCTCGCGCAGCAGCGCCTCGTCCCCGCGCGCGTAGGCGGCGTTGACCCGGGTGATGAACTCGTCGCGCCGCGTGCGCTCCGCATCCTCCCGGGCCAGGTCCGGATGTGCCTTGCGGACCAGCTCGCGGTAGAGCCTGCGTGCCTCGTCGCCCGGCCGGACCCGCTTGGGCGCCTGCACGGACTGCTCGTTGAGCATCGCCGCGGCCTCCGGGGAGAGACCGTCGGAGTCGATCCACTCGTGGAACAGGTCGTCGACACCGGGCATCGGCATCACCATCGCCCGCAGCTCCTGAGCCTTGCGCAGGTCCTCCGGGTCGCCGGTCCGGGCGGCCCGCGCCTCTGCGATCAGCGCGTCCAGCTCCTCCAGACGCGCGTACACGGGGCCGAGCCGCTGGTGGTGCAGTCGCGAGAAGTTCTCCACCTCCACACGGAAGGTCTCCACGGCGATCTCGAACTCGATCAGCGCCTGCTCCGCCGCCCGCACCGCCCGCGCCAGCCGCGCCTCAGGCGCCTCGCCGCCGGGAGGCACCTCGGCGTCCGCCGGAGCCTCAGGCTCCCGGTCCGCCGCGTTCGCGGTCTCCGGGGCCACCTCAGGGCTCTGAGGGCTCACCGGACTCTCGGCGTTCTCGGCCGTCTCGGCGCCGTTCACGTCGTCGCTCGGGGTCGTCACCCGACCAGACTACGGGCGCCGGGCCCCCGCCCGTCACACCCGCCCGTCACACTCCCGTCTCGGCCGCGACACGCCCGCTCCGCACGGCGGCGGCCAGGTCCGCGTGGTCGGCCTCGGTACGGTCGGCATAGGCGACGGCGAACCGCGCGACAGCGGCGTCGAGTTCATCGTTCTTGCCGCAGTACGCCGCTATGAGCCGCGGGTCCGCGCTGTGCGCGTGCGCCCGCGCCAGGAGGGCGCCCGTCATCCGTCCGTAGTCGTCCATCTGGTCGGCGGACAGCGCCGCCGGATCCACGCTGCCCTTCCGGTTCCGGAACTGCCGCACCTGGTAGTCGCGGCCGTCCATGCTCGTCCAGCCGAGCAGACTGTCGCTGACGATCTGCATCCGCTTCTGCCCGAGGACGACCCGCCGCCCCTCGTGCCCGGCCCCGGAGGCCCCGGCGTCCGAGGTCCCGTCCCCCGCCAGGTGGTGCCCGGCGAACCCCGCCGCCGGCAGGTACGGCAGCAGCGCGGAGGGCCGCGCCTCCTTCACCTGGAGCACCAGTGGCTCGCCCCGGTGGTCCAGCAGCAGCACCACGTACGACCGGGTGCCCACGCTCCCCGTACCGACCACGCGGAACGCCACATCGTGGATCGCGTACCGGGCCAGCAGCGGGCGCCGGTCCGGCGGCAGCGTCTCCAGGTACGGGCCCAGCGAGGCCGCGACCGCCGCCGCCTCCCCGTCCGGCACCCGCCGCAGCACGGGCGGCGCGTCCACGAACCGCCGCACATGGTCGTCGCAGGCCTCCGTCGACTTGGCAGCGAACCGGGCGCTCGTGTTCCGCCGCGCCTTCTCCGACACCCGCTCCAGCGTGCCCAGCAGGTCCCGGGCGTCCGTGTGCGAGACCAGTTCCTCGTCGGCGATGGCGTTCCAGGCGTCCAGGACCGGCATCCTGGCCAGCAGCCGCATGGTCCGCCGGTACGCGCCTACCGCGTCGTACGCGGCCGCCCGGCACACGTCCTCGGACGCCCCGGTCTCACGCCCGGCCAGCACCAGGGACGCGGCCAGCCGCTTGACGTCCCACTCCCAGGGACCGACCACGGTCTCGTCGAAGTCGTTCAGGTCGATGACCAGCCGCCCACGCTGGTCGCCGTACAGCCCGAAGTTCGCCGCGTGCGCGTCGCCGCAGATCTGCGTGCCCACCCCGGTCACCGGGGTCACCGCCAGGTCGTGCCCCATCAGCGCCGCCGCCCCGCGCAGGAACGAGAACGGCGTCGCCGCCATCCGCCCCACCCGTATAGGCGCCAGTTCCGGAACCCGCCCCCGGCTGGACTCCTCCACCGCCCGCACCGCGTCCGGCCGCCCCGCGGCCGTCACCAGTGCGTCGTGCGACGCCCGGGGCACCCGCTCCCGCAGCGCCTTGCCGCGCGCCTTCGGCCCGTCGCTCCCGCCCTCCGCGTACGCCCCGGCCCACCGCCGCGCGAACCCGGGCACCACGGGAATCCGCCCGCCCGCAGGCACCGCACCGTCAACGCCACCGTCGCCCGCCCGCTGCGCGGGCACCGCCACCCGGATCTCGTCCATGAGCCCCCCGTTCACGTACTCACATCACGCTCTCGCCACAACTGCCCCGACCGTACCCGGCCTCCGGAAGCCCGTCGGTCTCTGTGGACAACCCGCCTGTGGACAACGCGAAACGGGCCCCGCCCGGACTTTCGTCCTGGCGAGACCCGTTTCGTCTCGTGGGGCACCGACGGAACTGGCTGGTCAGGGTCTATGTGAGTACCGACGAAGATCGTTTCCCGCGCTGTCGGTTCGACTTTCCCACGATCCAGGCCAGAGGCTGGGGCAGGGATGGTGGGGTCACGTGAGCTCCGCCGTCACCGTTTGTGCCACTGCCCACGAAGACAGGAGCAATGTCTTCCCACAGCTCATCCCTGCACGGCCTGCTGGGCTTCCGCCGCTGGCCAACTCTTCAACCCATCTCGGCGTTGTCGGTCCCTCTGGCCTACCATGGCCGCATGAGTGAGCTGACCAGGATCTCTGCCCTCGACGGCGTCGTCCCTGCCAAGCAGTTCAGCCACGTGGTGGCGGCCACCGGCCGCTTCGTTGCCGTGGCCGGCCAGCTCGCTCTGGACGAGAGCGGGAAGCTCGTCGGCGAGGGCGACCCCGAGGCACAGGCCCGCCAGGTGTTCGAGAACCTCAGACGTTGCCTGGCCGCCGCCGGGGCAACCTTCGACGACGTTGTCAAGCTCACCTATTTCGTCACGGACATGTCGCACATGGCGGCCATTCGCGCCGCCCGATCCGAGTTCATATCCGATCAGCGCCCGGCGTCGACAGCGGTCCAGGTCGCTGCACTGGCAGGGCCGGAGTTCCTCATGGAGATCGACGCGTTCGCGGTGGTGGGCGAATAAGACAATGGACGCCGAGCGATAACAGGCTTGGTTCCCGCATTGGGGTGGCTCCGTGGTGAACCTAGCCGCCTCACGGGGAGAATCGGGCCTCGGCTGGGCGGACACAGTGGCCATCCCGGTACGGTGAGCTACACACCGCCGACCGAGTTACACGCGACCTACGTTGACCCGCCCATTTCGGCAGTGAGATCGCGGCAGGCCTTGATATCCGAGGTGGTCACTTGGCGCTCACGCTGCGTCGGACAATACCGTCCGACGAGCTGCTGTGATACGCATTCCTTCCGCAGCATGCTGCACCTGCAGTCAGGCACAGCTGCCAGCCACTAGGACGATGAGATCGACTAGGGACCGTGCAAGCGGACGGCGCCCGAACCGACCTTCAGCCAGCTGATCGCGATCGACGAGTCCCGCGCGCCCGGTACGCGGCGGCCTTGACACGGTTCTGGCAAGTGACCGAGCAGAATTGGCGACCGGAATTGCGCGAACTGTCAACGAATACCCGGTCGCACCTCGGAGCAGCACAGACACCCAGCCGACCCGCCAGATCACTTCCCGCAGCAAGGGCGAGCGCGGTAGCACATCCCGCACTCCACCCTACGGCGAGAGAGTCGTCATGGCCGTGGAAGTGCAGCTGCCAAGGCTCCCCAGGAACTCGGTCCAACTGCGGGCGTGCGCCCGTGGCACGCAACAACGCATTGACGATCTCAGCGGCGTCGTCAATGCGACCTTCCTCCACGGCCTCGAACACCCCCCTCATCTGCTGGGCAACCCGGGCGAGAAAGGCTGCCTGCGGATTGTCGAGGTCCTCCGGGTTGGTCGTGGGAGGCAGCGCTCGTCCCACTGCCACGGGCAGATCGTCGCCCACGGGCGCGACGTATGGCTTGCCGCGACGGGCGCCATCCGTCAGCTCGTTCACCAGTGATTCCGCCACCGTGAGCAGCGTCGCCACGTGACTGTCGAACATCACTTGACCAGTCACCCCCTCCGGGCCTAGCTTCCGTCACTGACATTAACTCATTCACCAGTCACGGATGGAGTCCCATGCGGACCCGCGCCCAACAGCCGCTGCCTCGCGAAGTACGCCTGCTCATCGCCGCGCGCGCGGTGAACCGCCTCGGCGCGTTCTCGCTGCCGTTCCTCACCGTATCGCTCACCACGCGCTTCGACGCAAGCGTTGCCACCGCGGGCTTCATCTCGGCGGCGTTCGGCCTCGCCAGCATCCCTTCCCGCCTGATCGGTGGATACCTGGCCGACCGCGTAGGGCGTCGTCGAACGATCACTGTGGGGTTGATCGCGTGCGCCGCGGCGCAGTTGGGAATCGCGGCCTCGGACAGCCTGCCTGTCGTCGCGATGTTCGCCATCCTGCTGGGGCTCGCATTCGAGGTGTACGAACCACCGAGCCAGGCGATGATCGCCGATACCGTAGCCGCCACCCGCGAACGGGTGCGCGCCTACAGCATGCTGAACGCGGCTCTGGCCGTAGCGGGCATGGCAGCCGGCCTGCTCGCGGCGGCACTGGGGCAGTGGGACCTGCGCTGGCTGTTCGTCGTCGATGCCGTGACGTGCCTGGTCTGCGCGGTCACCATGCACCTCACACTGCCCTCGGACCATCCGGTACCGAGCGGGGGCGTGACTGAAAATCACCGAGCGGACAGCCCCTGGCGCGATCCGTCCCTCAGGGTCATGTTCGCCTGCGGGACGCTCCTCGCGCTCGTCTACCTCCAGGTCATGATCGCGTTGCCGCTGTCACTGGTGGATCGCGGCCTCGAAGCGGGTGACGCCGGTCTGCTGTCCACCGCATCGGCCCTCACCATAATGGCGGGCCCGCCCCTGCTGCGCTTCACCCGTCTGTCCACGCTTCCCGCGTCTCGGGCACTGGCGTTGGGCTACGGCCTCATGGCCCTCGGTCTGCTTGGCTATGCACAGGCGCATACACTCGCCGCCCATCTCGTCGCCACGCTCGTGTGGAGTCTCGGCGATCTGCTGCTCGTCGGGCGGATCTACGCCATCGTGGCGGATCTGGCTCCTCCCCACCTCTCCGGCCGCTACATGGCGATGTACGGGCTCACCTGGGGGATCGCCGGCGTCGCAGCACCCATCACCGGTACACAGCTGCTGCACCTGGCAGGACCCGCCACATTGTGGACGGCCATGGCCGCCGTATGCCTCGTCCTCGCGGTCCTCCAGCCGGCGATCGTACGTACCGTCACAGCTCGCATCGATCGGTCTCGCGAGGCTACGACAGCCGACGGCACACGCACCGGTCCGGAGCAGTGAGGCCGGGACGTGCCCGTCCCACCGGATTCCCCGACGAGGGAGTTACTCCTCCTGCCTTCGGTACATGGCCAGAAGCTCGTTGGTGTACCCCAGGGCAGGCTGCATGGCCCGAAGTTCCCGGACCCTGAGACCAGGCGGCACGACCGTGACGCGGCTGTCGAACCAGGACAACACCTCCTCCGTCCGCCGGTGGAACTCCTCCACTGTCGAGGTCCTGAGCATGACCTGGCCGACGCGGGTCGTGGTGTCGGAGATGGACGCGGGCAAGGTCGCTCCCACGGAGTAGGTGAGCACCGCGTACTCCACATCGGGAAGGCTCATGACCTCCTCGCATGAGGGCACCCTGAAGAGGACGCCAGGCGGCGCCTTGATGTACGTGCTGCCGACAATGCCGGGGCTCTCCGTGACGCTGACGTCCGGCCGCTCACCCCGTGCAAGAGAGAGAGCCGCGTCACCGAGATCGACACCGAACTTGCACTCGACCTGCTCGTGTACGAGGGCACCTCCCCGGCGCGCGGCGCACTCGCTGAAGAAGACTTCACCGTTGTCGTGGAACAACTCCATGTGAAACACGCCGTCGGTCAGGCCCAGTGCCGCGACGGCCGCCTGGATTACAGGATCGGCCAGCTTGTAGGTCCACGACTCTGTCCCCGGGTCGAATCGCCGTATCTCCAGTGGCGCCTGTACCTCCACGGCGCGAAGACAAGGCTGTGCGTATTCCGCGACAGAGTAGAAAATCACCTCGCCGTCGTGCACCACCCCGTCGACCAGCCACTCGTCTCCCTCCTGGAACTCCTCGATGACGAACGTCCGGGCGGAGCGGCTCTGGGAACGGAAGTCCCGGACTGCGTTCCGCAGATCGGCCACGCTGCTCAGGGTGGCGGTCTGGCGCGTCGCGGCACCCATGACGGGCTTGATGACACAGCGCTCGAAAGGAAGGGCCGAGGGTATGTCGTCATAAAGGTCCTGCACCACTACGGACCGCGCCGCGGGAATTCCCTGGTGTCGGACCACTTCCTTCTGCACGAATTTGTCGCGGAAGCGTACCGCCACCTCCGGGGCAGGGCCGGAACATCCGAGGACCCGCGCAAGGGCGGCCGCGTTGACCAGAGCGAATTCATTGGTCGTCGACACCGACGTGAACTGCTCACCGGACAGGCCGGCTCTGGTAAGTGCCGACAGCACCGCTTCGGGGCTGCGCTCGTCTTCGGTGAAGACCGTGGTCACATTCGCAGACAGACGGGGAATCCCGCTGTCGCGCCAGTTCGGCCCATAGACGAGAACGGCAGGAGCGTCCCGTCGCTCACACGCGCGCAGCACGTAGCGATCGACTCCCAGGAGCAGAGGGCGCCCGGAGGTGGTCATGACTTCACTCCTTCCACTGACATGTCCGCCGACATCACGGGCGCATGACTCGCGGACTGTTCGCTGGGCCGCCGTCCTCCCGCGAGGATCCGCGGCGAGACCCAACCGGTGACCAGGAAGATCGCTGCGAGCATCAGCCAGCCGGGAGTTCCGAGCCCGAAGCAGAGGACGGCCAGAAGAGCAGGGCCGGCAGTGAGGGCGAGTCCCTGTCCGATCCAGAAGACGCCGGCGTATTCCGCCTGCGACTCGTCCGTGGACATCCCGTAGTACACCTCTTGCGAGGCGGCGGCGTGCAACGCCTCACCGATGCTGTGCACCAGGACGGAGAGCCCGAGGACAATGGTCGCCATGAGCGGGGAAAGCAGGGGCGCGATGACGATCAGCACAACATTGAGGGTGAAGATTACTCCGCTGTGCTTCATTGCTTTTCCGGCGAGCGGGAGGGACTGGATGCCTCTGCTGATCCGGCTCTGAAGAAGGACGATGAGAACGGTGTTGAGCAGGACGTACCCGGAGGCGAGCCATGGCGGAGAACCGATCACTTCGACGGCCCAGAGCGGCATCGCGAACGTGAGCATCGGGTATTGCAGCGCGATAATTCCGTTGAGCACGGTGCCGCGAAGGAACTGACGATCGCGGAACGCGACCCACTTACGCGTGGTCGGCCGAGCCTCCACCACACCGCCCGCCGACCTGACCGCCAGAAGCACGAAGGCGGAACAGACCACGAAGGAAGCAGCGTTGATCAGGTAGATCACCTGGAAGGCGAACAGGGTGTCGACCTTGAGTGCCGCGATGGCGCCGGCGGCGCCCAGCGCCATGCCGAGGTTGTTAACCACTCGATTTCGCGTCCGGAACCATCGGAGGTGGCCGTTCGACATCTGACGCACCAACGCGGGCCGCGCGACAGCGCTCGCACCGGATGTGATGCCGGTTGCCGTGGCGACCACTGTGAAGGTCAGCATGTCGCGGACCTGGGCGAATGCCACCATCGCACCGGCGTAAGCGACGCAGGAGACGATGTAGAGCAACTTCGCGCCCATGCGGTCGCAGATATACCCGAAGTGGGCCATCATGACCAGCGCGATCGCGGAGCCGATGGTGAAGCCGAGTCCGGCCTCATACTCACTGAGTTCCGCATAACGAACCAGGTAGATGGGAGCACTGGCCACGTACAGACCGCTTCCCGTCGCGTTGATCAGGAGCGCGAAGAGCAGTATCTGCTGCGGCCGAGTAGCTCGATAGGTATCACCGGCGGGTGCCTTCTTCACTCCACTACCACCTGCCACCCCTTTTCTCGAGCCGGGCACCAATGATCTCAAGGCCTGAAATTCCATTCTCTGATCTCCTGGGCTTGCCTACTCGACGATGAATTCCAGGCCACGGTTCAACACTTCTATCTCGCTGGCCAGAACGGCACCATCTGGACACTCCAATGCGAAATATCCGGCACGTTGCCATGAATTGGAAAAGTCGGGCACCTGCTGTCCGCTCTGCAGATTTACCTCGTAGTCGAAAACGTACGGTGAATTCCTCAGAGCCTCTTCCCCGCGCAGTTCGACGAACTTTCCTGCGGGCGGCCGGAAGAACTGCACGGCCGTCACCGATCTCAGGTTGGTCCGCAAGGCAGGCCGCTGGCCCGCCAGAACGTCGACGAAGGCTTCGTAGAGGTCGACACCCTGGCTGCGCCTGATCAGTTCGGGGATGAGATCCCCCGGGGGCCGGGCCGCGCATTCGACGAGGTGCGGCACACCGTCGCTGATACGCCATTCCGAATGGAAGACGCCAGACACCACGTCCATCGCGGTAAGCAGCCGGTGCACCTTGTCCAGGATCAGCCGCCGCTGCCGGTCGTCCACTGGGGCCGGGGTGACGTGTCCGATCTCGGTGAAGTACCGACCGCCCACGGTCCGCTTGGCCGTGATGTTCTCAAAGAGCACCTCGCCCCGAAAGACGACACTCTCGACGGAGATCTCCGGACCGTCGATGTACTCCTCGCACTGGTATCTCCAGGCCAGCTCTCTGCCCACCGTGCGGAAACCCTCACCGGCGGTCGTCATCTCTCGCCAGGCGGACTTGATCTCGTCGATCGTGTCGACGCGTATGACGCCGACCGAGGCGCGGCGGTTGGAAGGCTTCAGAACGATCGGCCGACCCTCGAAGAAGGCCTTCGCGTCGTCGACGGAAGCCGCCTCGGCATACCTCGGTTGCGCGACTCCGGCCGCACGCGCGACCTGCCGGAGCAACAGCTTGTCGGTGCAGGCACGAGTGGCGCCGTCGCCCGGTTCGCCGAGCCCCCACTCCCTTGCCAGACCGTAAGCGGGACGCACGGCGTATTCCATGCCCGGCAGCACCACGTCGAAGGGGGCATCGGCGTGCCAGGCCCGCGCCACCTGCGCGGCCTCATCACATTGCTGATAGGCGCCGACCCGCACCTCCTTGATCCAGGGAGCCTTGAAGGCGGTGGGGTTCGCTTCGATGATCTCCGCTTCTTCCAGAACGCAGAGTTCGAGGTCGGGCCTCTTGCTGACCATGTGGCGAAAGCCACCGTTGAGCCCGATCATGAGTACACGCATACGGTTCCTCGCACACGGCAGGGACAATTACTCGTTCTCGGCGCTGGGCTTCCGGTCGGGAAGGCGCAGCAGCTTGCCTGTCTGCAGGCGTTCCTCGGCCATCGCACGCCAGCGTGTGGCGAGAGCGGGAGCAGCCCGGAGGCGGGGCAACAGCTCCCGGTCGCCGTAGTAGGCGGTGATCGCCTCGGCCAGCGTCAGGCTCTCGGCGGGTCGGTCGACCAGGTGGATCGCGTCGGTCGCCGAGATCGATCCCTGTTCCAGAACGCGCAGATACGCTCCCGGCCGGGCGGCGTGGGCGAACCGCTTCATCCACTGCTCCTCGCCTATCCAGCCGGCGAACATCCGGCACGGGATACGCGGTGACGTGATCTGCAGCAGAGTGCTGCCGATGCGCCAGCACTCGCCGATCACCGCGGCATTGACGTCGAAGCCGACCGTCGTAAGGTTCTCCCCGAACGCGCCGTCAGGGCGCGCTGTGCCCAGGTGATCGGCCCACCACACGTGGTCCTCGGCGGCGTAGGCGTACACGGCCTGGTCGCGCCCGCCGTGATGCACCTGATCCGCCTGTTCATCACCGGCCAGCCCGCCCCGGGTCACCGCCACGGGCCCGGACACGGGGCGTTTGTCGATGCCGGTGGTGGCCCGCGGTCCTTCGAATGCGGGTGCTTTCGCGCGGCCGATGCTGACCGACCGCACCTGTCCCAGGATCACACGTGCCTCCCGGTACCGACCGGTTCGACGTACGCGCCGGGGTCAGCGGGGACACCGTGGCGGGCCCGCAACTCCGTTGCTCTCTCCACAACTTCCACGCGGCTCGGCACGTCGGTCATGTAGATCTGGATCGATTCCGGCTTCGTCCCGGCCGCACCGTCGGCATACCGTCGCGCCAGTGACGCGGGGGTTTCCAGGAGTTGGCTGTAGCGGCGCTTCTGCCACCACTCCTGCTCGTCGGCCGACGGCAGTTGGAAGGCGATGAAGGCGGGCAGCCGGTCGGGCACCGGGATGGTCGGCGGGACGCGCTCGCCGGCCAGGAGCGCGGACCATCGCCGTGCTCGGGTGTCGGTGTGCGCCACCGTGTCCTCGTACCAGTCGAGCAGCCAGGGAGTGAGCCGTGCCAGGAACGCCTCGCGTGCGGCGCGGACGTCGTCGCGGTGCTCGGCAATCGCCTGGGCGAGCCACACGGAGCCGACCGCCGCGACGGACGCCCCGAAGCCGCGGCTCGGATCCGTGGTGGCCAGGGCGTCCCCCACCGCGAAGAAGCCGTCCGGCGCGTTCTCGGAGAGCCGACGTACCGTGTTGCGCATGTTCGACATGACCCGTGGCGGGGAGATCGGCAACGACCTTCCCGCGTCGAACCAGGGGCCGGTCTTCGGTATGGACTCCATGAGCCCTTCGAAGACGCGCGTGTCACGGGCGGACAGCAGCTCCCGGTCACGCGGCGAACAGGCCAGCACGCCAGAGAACGTGCGGTTGTCGTGGACATTGATCACGGTGTGGTAGCCGTCGCCGATGACGCCCGCGCCGCTGACCCGGGAGAGAGGACCGGGGTCGGCTCCGTCGGCGAGCCGGTACATACGAGTGATGTAGGCCAGCTCACCCTGATTGTCGCCCACCGTTTCGTACCAGGAGGCCCACGGGGAAGCCCGCCGACCGGAGGCATCGATCACCACGTCGGCGTCGACGTCGTGCCCGGTGACCCCTACACCCTGCACCCTCCCCCGGGCAACAAGGATCTCGTCCACCGCGGCGCCCGCGTGCAGCGCGACGCCCGGTTCCCGGGTCAGCCGCCGGCGCAGTACCTGCTCGACCGTGCTGCGCCGGGCCATCAGTACCGCGACGTCCGCACCAGCCTCAGGAGTGAAACCGTGGTCCGCGGCCATTTTCGCGAAGTCGCCCCGCTCGGCACCTGCGGTGAGCAACTGCGAAAGGACATCCGGCAGTTCGTCGCGCAGCACCGAGTGGAACGCGCCGAGGAACCCATGTGTCTGGTGCAGATGCGGCACCCCGGCGCGCGGCCAGTCGCCCGCCGCGGACGGGGTGTCCGGCACCGTCGATCCGTCCCGTTCGAGGACCGTCACCCGGATGCCTCTGCGGGCGAGGCAGAACGCGGTCAGCATGCCGCCCACGCCCGCACCGATGACAACGGCGTGCTCCGCTCGCGTGCGATCGAGCCCGTGTGTCGGCATGTTGTATGTGTGGGGCACCGGTCAGCACCTCCCCGTGAGTCGTGGATGGGCCGTGTGTGTCACTCGAAGGACAGCGAGGCGTGGAAGGCCCGCGCGGCGTCGACGGCGGTCTCGGCATCGTCGTGACGGGTGATGACCCAGCCCAGGCGGGAGGTGTTCGTCGCCTGGACCCCGTCCGGGCCGATGTCCTGGATGCCGAAGTCCAGAACGGCCTCGTCCTGGCTCTCCGGCCTTCCGATCCGCCGCACCACACCGTCCGCGGGCGGGGTGAGATAGCGGATGACGGAGTAGGGGGCGCCGTCCCAAGGACGGTCGGGCAGCGTCACCGGGCGTCCCATCCAGAGCTGCTGGTAGAGGTCGACCACGTCGAGCCCCGTCGTCGCCTCGATGAGCAGCCGAATGTCGCCCCCGCCGAGTCGGGGGTTGATCTCCATGAGGGCCGGACGGCCTTCATCGTCGATCTTGAACTCGACGTGTGCGGCCGTCCCGCGGTGCCCGGTGGCGTCCAGCCACTCCAGCACGGTCTCCTCTGCCAACTTCGCGGTGTCGGGGTCCAGGCGGGCGGGGAAGACGTGCGCGAGCTCCTTGCACTTCGGCGGCCGACTGAGCAGCGTCTCGGCGAATCCGAGGAGCCGCCAGGCCTGCGCCTGGTCGTCCCACAGCAGTTCGGCGCTGTACTCCGCACCCTCCACGTACTCCTCAACGAGCACGGCGTCGAGGCAGCGGTATCCCCGTCCGTGTGTGCTGTGGTCGATCGCCGATCCCGTCGCCGCCTTGAACTCCTCGTCCGTACGGCAGACCCGCACCCCGGAGCTGGCACTGTCGTCGACCGGCTTGACCACGCACGGGTAGCCGAGGGGAGAACCGGTCACGGTCCCGTCCACGGGCACCAGGGTGTGCTGGACGTCCCGGCCGATACCGGCGGTGGCCTTCCGGGTCAGGTCCTTGTACCGGCAGTTCAGGATGCCCACCGGGTCCGGGCCCGGCAGGCCGAGGCTCTGCGCGACCAGCGCGGTCTGGAGGAGGCGGTAGTCGTCGTAGGCGATGACGGCGCGGGGCTGCAGGGCGCAGACCAGGCGCATGAGCTGGGACGTGTCGTAGGTGTCCACGCACTCGACCGTGTCCACGAGCCGGGTCGGGTCCGGGTCGAGGCGGCTGTATTCCTGGGGGTCGCGGCAGACCAGGCCGGTCGTCAGCCCCTGCTCCTGGGCCCGACGGATGCCGTGGGTGCCGTAACCGGTGAGATTGACTTCTATGTACAGCAGATCGGTACTCATCCGGCTGCTTCCCCTCTTCCAGCTTCTCGTGCCCGCCATGCGGCAACCAGGCGCCGTTCCTTGGCGGGGTCCATGCCGATCTTCGGCTTGCCGCGGAACTCCGGGGTGCGGCGCAGCCACTCCCACGTGTCGGCGACCGTCTCCGCCAGCGGCCTGCACGTCAGTCCCTCAGCGAACGCCGCGGCGCTCGACACGGACCAGGCATGCCGCCAGTCGGCCCTCGCGGGCGCCCACAAAGGCAGTTCCGTCCAGGGGGCGACCCCCTGCTCCAGCAGGAAGTCCTCGTCCATCCGCATCAGGTCCTCGCCGCTCTGCGCGCCGGTCACCTCGGTGCACAGGGCGAGCCACTCGGCGAATGTCGCCTGGCCCAGCGGCGCCGTCGCCAGCAGGTCGCCGTCGGCCGGCCGTTCGGCCCTGCTGACGAGGAACTCCGCGAGATCCCGTACGTCGATGAGCTGGATCTCGCGGTCACCGGTGCCCGGAGCGGGCGCGCCGCCGGCCGCGACGCGGCGCAGCCACCAGGGCAGCCGACCCACGTTTTCGCCGGGGCCCACGATGATGCCTGGGCTGACCACGCAGACGGTGCCGACGAAGTGTTCCCGCACAGCGCGTTCACAGCCGGCCTTGTACGGCCCGTACGTGCCGTCCGGCTCGTCGGCGTCCGAGGCGCAGTCCCACCGCGGTGAACGTTCGTCGATGGGGTGGGCCGGCCAGTCCTGGAAGGCGCTCACTGAGGACACGAACACGTAGTGGTCCGCGTGCGAGGACAGCACCGCGGCGCCGGTGGAGACCGAGCGGGGGACGAATCCGCAGGTGTCGACGATGGCGTCCCAGCGCCGGCCGGCCACGAGTCGTTCGAGGTCACCCGGCTCGTCCCGATCGCCCCGCACCGTCTCCACGCCCTCGACGTCGGTGCCCGAGCGGCCACGGTTGAAGGTGGTAACCTTGTGCCCGCGGCGCAGTGCCGCCTCGGCTACGGCCTGGCCCAGGAAGACCGAGCCGCCCAGGATGAGAATCCTGCTCATTAGCCGAGGCTCTTCTTGAACGCACTGTACCTGGCGGCCAGTTCCTGTGCGCAGGCCTCGGAATCCTCCAGCTTCATCTCCCGGACGTCGTAGCCGAGCATGCTCTTCACGATGTCCATGTGCGGGTCGCTGTAGCGGACGCTGCCGTCCTCGCGGATCTCCGCGATCCCGTCGTGCCACAGCGCCTGCTTGTTGATGTCGACCGCCTGCTCCAGCGAGAGACCGTCGGGCAGCCGGACGTCCACACCCTTGGCCGATACGGCGACCGGGTAACCGCCGATCAGTGCGGCAGGGCCGGGAGCATGGACCAGGCGCGGCTCCGCGGAGGCCAGCGCTTCGATCACCGTAACCGCGGACGCGGAGGTGAGGACGGCACCGCGCATGCCGCCCAGCCGCCGGTAGCGCGACGCGACCGCCTCCAACAGCTCCGCGACGTCGACCCGGTGGGTGACGTCCTCGCCGTTCTGCAGCACGCCGATGCGGTACGGCGCGCCTCCCGGCTCTCCGGTGCGAGGCACGCGGTGGCTGACGAACACCTCCATGACCACGCGCAGATCGACCTGCTCCACGGAGGTGCCGAGCTGGTCCGCGGCCGCGTACCGCAAGGCGGGCACGATGTTCGCGACGTTGCCGATGCCGATCGTCGGAGCGAGGCCCACCTTGTCGAGGATCGTATGGGTGGCGTCGGGAAGCGCGGCGTTGACAACCGCCGTGTCGATGCCACTGGCCTTCACCGCCTGCATCACCTTGTGGATCAGGGTGAGCTGCATGGGCAGCCACGGTCCGATCTCCGCCTCGTCGAGCCGGGTCAGCAGATCCTTCGGTAGTTCGTTGATGACCCACCACGCCTGCAGGCTGACGGTGCTGAAAATGATGTCTGGGCGCAGTTCGGCGAGGGTCTCGGCGGTCCGGTCGATGTCGTGGACATCGATGACCGCGTGGTCCAGCCGGGGGGTGTGGCCGAGCTGGGTTGCGACCATGCGCGAGAGGTTGACCTGACGGATCAGATGTTCCTCGTTCCGTCCGGCAAGCGTGATCCGGGGGCTGTCAGGCCGGCGTGCCAGCAGATCAAGCGTGTGCGCACCGACGTTGCCCGGGCCAATGATGAGCAGATGGGCGTCCCTCATCTGGGGCTCCTCAGGGTAGATCGAAAAGTGATGATGTGGTCCCGTCGCCGGGACGGATGTCAGCGGGTGACCAGTCGGATCGCGGAGACGGCGCGTTCGAGTCGGGTGTCGACCTCGTCCTGGTCGCGGCCTTCACAGACCACGAAGCCCACGCGATCCAGGTTGTTCTCCCAGGCCCGGATCACCTTGCCCTCCGCGAGTTCCAGGCCGACCTCGACGACACCCTCGTGCTTCTCCGCGTCAGGGACACCGACGACCTCGGCGACCTCTCCGAGCGGTCCGGAGAAGAAGCGGACGCCCGCCGCCCCGACGCCCGGCACCGTGTCCGGCAGCGGGCGGCCGCAGACTGCCCGGACGGCAAGCTCGTACTGATCGAGACCCGACACGAGTTCGGTGATCAGCGGTATCCGTCCGCCCCCCGGCCGGGTGTGCGTCTCCACGACCGTGACGCCATCGGCGCCCAGGACCACCTCGGTGTGCGCAGGGCCCACGGTCAGTCCTATGGCGTCCAGGCAATCGGTCACCGTCGCAGCGACCACGCGTGCCTCACCGGGTGCCAGTGGGGCCGGAGCGTGGTGGGCGTATTCCACGAAGTGCGGTGCGCCTGTGGTGACTTTGCGGGTGATGCCCAGCACGACATGCCGGCCGCCCTGGCTGACCGTCTCGACGGACAGCTCCCGTCCGACCGCGTACCGCTCCCACATCAAGGGCTCGTTGGTGGTCAGCAGCGCCGCACGCAATTCGCGAGCAGTGGTCACCAGGTGGACTCCCACGCCCGCCACCCCCGAGACAGGTTTGACGATCAACGGGTATGCGGTGGTGTCGACGTCGCTGACGTGCTTGAGCGGTCCGAACGGCAGGTGATGCCCGGCCCGCGTCAACAGCTGCCGCATCAGCAGTTTGTCCCGGGATCCGCGCACCGCGGCGACCGGAACACCACCCACCGACCAGTGTTGCGCCAGCTCCGCAGCCGGGAGCTGACCCAGCTCGGTGAACGAGATGACAGCACGAACACCGGCCGGCCTGGGGAGTTCGCGTACGGCGAGGGGGGCGGTGCGGTAAGGCACTCGGTGCACGGCCAGGGACTGCTCGACCGCGGGCGTCTCGTCCTCGTCCGGGTCGCACACAAGAACGTACGGCATGCCGAGAGCAGCAATCGCCCGGCCACCGAGCGGACTTGCGCCGATCAGGACGACACAGCCCTCCTCACGGGCGTCTGCGGTGCCGCCGGGCGGCAGGCCTGTCATGAGGCCGTCCTCGCGCCGACCAGGGAGTCCGTGCCCTCGATGCATGCCTCCGGCGGCAGAGGCTCGGAGGCCGCCGCGTCGTAGACCAGGTCGATGTACCGGTCTCCTCGGTCAGGGAAGAGTGTGACGACGGAGGATGTGGGGGGTATCGACGGGACGATTTTCTGAATGGCGGCGATGACCGATCCGGAGGATCCCCCGGCGAAAATCGCCTCCTTGGACAGCAGATCGTGGCAGGCCTCGATCGATTCACGGTCCGTCACTTCGACAACACGGTCGATCAGAGCCTTGTCCAGCAATTCAGGTACCCGGCTCGAACCGATTCCGGGAAGTCGGCGCGGCCCCGGAGGGTTGCCAAACACGATCGACCCGACGGCGTCGACAGCGACCACCTGAAGCCCTTCCGAACGCTCCTTGAGTCGACGCGCCAGTCCGTTCAGCGTCCCGGTGGTGCTCACCGCTACCACCAGATAGTCCGGGGAGCGCGGCAGATCCCTGACTATCTCCTCCGCAGTGCCGCGGTAATGAGCCTCGGGTCCCAGGGAATTGGCGTACTGGTTGATCCAGACCGCCGAACGATCGGCAGCCAATATTTTTTTGACTCGCGCGATACGTGCCGGTAGGTACCCACCCTCGGCGGCCTCTTCGACCATCTCGACCTGGGCACCATAACTTTTTAGAATCCCTAAATTACTCGCCGTAATATGAGGATCAACCACCAAAGTGAGGCGTAGGCCATGAATTCTGGACATCATGGCCAGCGCGACACCGAAATTTCCGGAGGTGCTCTCGACGATATGCGCTCCGGGATGAAGAAGACCCTCGCGTACACCGGTTTCGATGATGTGCCGAGCGGTGCGATCCTTGACACTTCCCGCAGGGTTGAGCAGCTCAAGCTTGGCGAATACCTGCGGCCCTGTCGGGAATAGGCGCCTCAGGTGGACCATCGGGGTACAGCCGATACAGTCCACAATGGAGTCGTGCAGCAAGAATCCCCCTCAGATGCTTCCTTGCCGGTCCGATTTTCCTCGATTCAGCATTCGCCCCGCGTCAGGCGTACTGAACCTCTACCGAGGCGAGGTAAGATTCGGCGATCGCCAGTGAGGTGTCGAATTCATCGGCCCAGGAGATGGCGTAACCGAGGCGATCGTCGTTGTCTACCACTCCTCTGATCTGCATGCGTTCCGAGGTGAAGGTGCTGCGGACGATTCCGGCAGGCAGTTCGGACGGCGGCGTCACGGACGTGACTAGTCCAGTGCGTCGGGGTGTCAGATAGAAACTGGTGGCGTATCCACCGCGGGCGTCAGGAGACGGGTCGCGGGCCGGGAGCCCCAGATAGAGACGCGTGTACAGGTCGATGGAGTCCTGGCCGATGGTGAGCCGCATAAGCTCCCTGATCTGGTCGCCGCCAAGTCGCGGGTTGATCTCGATCATCGCCGGCACACCATTCACGATCTTGAACTCGACGTGCGCAGCTCCCCGGCGGTGCCCCACCGCATCAAGCCAACTGACGACGACCCGCGCGACGCTCTCGTCGTCCTCAGCCGTCTCGAAGTGGTATGGGAACATGGCCCCGAGCTCCACCCGGTAGGGAAGTTCAGCCATCAGCTTCTTGGTGAACCCGAGGATTCGCCAGCCGTCGGTATGGTCGTCCCACATGAGCTCGGCGGTGAACTCTGGCCCGTCGACGAACTCTTCCACTAGGGCGTACGGCACGCAGCGGTAGCTGCGGAGGTTCACCGGGTGGGCGGCGATGGCGCGCAGAGCCGCGTGGTAGTCGTCGTCGGATGAGCAGACCCGAACCCCGGTGCTGCCACTGTCGTCCACGGGTTTCACTACGCACGGGTATCCGACAGGGGATGCGCCGCCCGGCTTGTCCAGCGGCACCCGGGCGGCCGCCACAGAGTGCCCGATGCCCTTGGTCAGGCTGCGGGCCCGGTCCTTGAAGTGGCAGTTGAGCAATCCGTCGACTGAGGCGTGTGGCAGGCCGAGGCGCTCGGCTATCAGCGCAGCCTGCACCAGCCGGTAGTCGTCGAACGCGATCACCGCATCCGGCTGATGGTCGGTGAAGAAGTGCATGAGCTTCACCACGTCGTAGGTGTCGACCACGCTGTGGGTGTCGGCGATGGCAACCGGGTTCGGAGCGACCTTCACGTACTCCGAAGGGTCACGGGTGACGAAGTGGGCCCGATAGCCCTTCTCCTTGGTAAGCCGTACACCTTCGGGCCCATAGCCCGTCATGTTGCTCTCAATAAAGAAGGCAGTCTTCACCCGAAATCCCCCAATTTCGTGCATTTATGCTCGCTAACATCATGGCGCGCCCATCAGGGCTCGAGCGTCAACTACACCCTGGAGCACCCAAGGAAGAACCAAGAGATGGTCAAGAAATCTCCGTTACACCCTCGAGACCACCGCGCGTTCCGGCTGGCCATGAGCCTAGGGCGGGTACCCAACCCCCGTGGCTTTCAATGAACTTGGTGGAGTCAATCGGCCACAAGCTAACACCTTGATCACACTTGGAGAGGTGCGCTTGCATGTGATGATCATCACAACGGAGACGGTTGGATCCAAGTCCGCTCGCAGTGCAGGCTCATGGTTTGCCGCAGCTGCATGGAGCGGGATGTGCCGACTTTATTTCCGACTTCTCCGCACATTCCTGCATCGGCTTCGACACTTAGGGGGATTCACGTCGCATGTCTAGATTAGCGCTGGGTTCCGTTTTGCGTTCGGCAAGATCGGGCGGGTATGCGGTACCGGCTTGTAACGTTTTTGACGCCGTAGGCATGGATGCGGTCCTCGCCGCCGGCGAGCGTCTCTCGTCGCCTGTGATCGTTCAGATCTCGACGCGGACCCTGCGCGCCTGGGGCCCGCGACGGATACGGCAACTCTTCGTGGGACTCGTGTCGCAGCGGCACGTCTCGGCACTACTCCACCTAGATCACTGTGCCGATCCGGACCTGGTGACCGCCTGTATGGAGGAGGGGTGGGACTCCGCCCTGTTCGACGCGTCTTCCATGGATTTCGAGACGGCCGTACGGCTGACGCGCGACCTGGTGGTGCGCGGAGCCGAACGCGGCTTCGACATCGAGGGTGAGATCGACCGGATCGGGTCCGTGCACGAGGTCGGCCCACCGCAGGTCAGGGTGGCTGTCGACCGCTCGGTGACGTTCGTCGGTCAGACCGGCGTCACGTGCTTCAGCCCGGCTGCGGGTACATTGCACGGCCTGTCCGAGGCGCCCGTGGTCCTTGACCTCGACGGCCTCGCCGCTCTATCGGAGAACGTCGGCCTTCCTCTGGTCCTGCATGGCGGCAGCGGGCTCGATGCCCCGACGCTGAAGAAAGCCGTCACCTGCGGCATCGCGAAGGTCAACGTGTCCAGCATGGTGAAGTCCGCCTTCCGCGGTGCGCTCAGTCCCGGTCCCAGCTCGGCGGCCGTGGAACCCATCGACCTGCTCCAGAACTTCTCCGCCCGGACGGAAGCGGTGGTCGCCGGTTTCGTGGAAGCACTCGGCAGTAGGGGGCGGTCGTGCGACGTGCACTGATCCTGGACTGCGACGGCGTCCTCGTCGACGCCGAGCAGACCGGCCATCTGCGAGCCTTCAACGAGATGTGGCGCCGCCTGGGTGTCCCCTGGCAGTGGACCGCGGAGCAGTACGCCGCCAAACTGGCCATCTCAGGGGGAAAGGAGCGGCTTGCCAGTCTGTGGCAGGACGCTTCGTTCCGGGCCGCGGTTGACGTACCGTCGGGCGAGCGCGAGATTCAGACGTTGATCCGTACCTGGCACAAACTCAAGACGGATCTGTACGTGGCCATGGTGGAACACGGCGAGATCAGGGTGCGAGCCGGTGTTCGTCGGCTCGCACGCGAGGCCGTCGAGTCGGGATGGGCCCTGGCCGTCGCCTCGTCGGGCTCCTCTCGCTCGGTCACGGCCGTGGTCCGTCATGCCCTCGGCGACCAGCTCGCCGCCCAGGCGACGATTGTGAGCGGAGACAACGTCAGGTCGAAGAAGCCGGCTCCCGACGTCTACGTCCGCGCGGCATCGCTCGTCGGGGTCGCCTTCTCCGGATGCCTGGTGATCGAGGACAACGTCGCCGGGCTGACCGCGGCGCTCCGGGCACGGATGACCTGCGTCGTCACCCCCACACGATGTCCCACCGCTTCCGACTTCACCGGAGCCGCGGCCGTACTGAGCTCCCTGGGCTCCAGTGCCGACGGCCCCATGCGGGTGCTCGCGAACGAGGCGCGGCTCAGTCTGGACGGCGAGTTTCGACTGTCCGCCGTGGACCACCTGCTCCTCTCCCCTCCCGCCGTCGCATCCGAACCCGGCAGGCGCACGAGCACGGCTGGTGTCGCATGACCGTCGCCATGAGGTGCGCCGCCATCCACCCAGGGGCCTCAGTCTCTGGCCCTTGCTTCCTTCCAGACCCGCTCGACCGCGACCAACTCCGCACCGATGGTGATCACTTGTGGATCAACAGGCGCACCGGGGACCGCGTGCTTCAGCCCATTGCCGGTGCTGACAAGCACGACCTCGTCATCAGCGGCGAGCTGACCCCACCCCTTCAGTCCGGCAAGGCCGGCCAGCGCCGTGGCTGCGGAAGGCTCCGCGAAGACGCCCGATCCTTGTGCGAGTCGATGTACTGCGGCTCCGAGCATGCTGTCGGGGACCGTGATCACGCTGCCCCCGCTCTCCCGTACCGCGCGCAGCGCACGGAAACCGTCCTGCGGAAGAGCGACGTTGATGCTCTCGGCAATGCTCACGGCGTCGTACGACTCCACCTCGACATGACCGCTCTGCCAGGCCCGATACAGCGCCGGTGCCTGCTCGGACTGAACGGCGACCAGGCGCGGCACAGCCTCGGCCCAGCCCATGCGGACCGCGTCGACGAACCCGCGGTAAAGGCCCGTCAGGATGTTGCCGTCGCCCGCGGGGACGAGCACGACGGACGGGGCACGGAAGCCGAGTTGTTCGATGATCTCGAACGCCGCCGTCTTCTTCCCCTCGGCCGTCAGCGGGTTGTACGCCGTACTGCGGCACAGCCAGCCGAACCGGTCGGCGGCCTCGTAGCTCAGCTGAACGGCCGCCTCGTATCCGTCTCGCACCGCGAACACCGACGCACCGTAGGCGAGGAGCTGTCGTATCTTGGCCGGTGCCGTGTCACTGGGAACGAACACCACACAGGTGATCCCCGCTGCGGCACAACAGCCGGCGAGGGCGGCCGCGGCGTTGCCCGAGGATGCGGTGCACACCACGTCCTGGCCGGTTCGGACGGCTGCCGCGACCACGAGCGCGCTGGCCCGGTCCTTCAGCGAACCGGTCGGATTACGGCCTTCGTCCTTGACCCACAGACGCTTGACGCCGAACTCGTCGGCGAGCCTCGGAGCGTCGACCAGCGGGGTGCCCCCGACGCCGTAACCGGTCTCAAGGGGATGGGCCGGGCCGCCTTCCGGGAGGGGCAGCAGCGCCCGGTAGCGCCACATCGAGAAATCGCCTCCGAGCACGTCGGAAACCGGGCGCCCACGGCCTGCCGCCGCATAGTCGGGAACCATGGTGAGTGGTGACCATTCAGAGCACACAGGGCAGAGGTATCGAACCTCAGCCGCAGCAAAGAGGCGCTGGCACCGCCAGCATTCCCATTGGTAAAAAGACGTCATAGCCATCCCTTTAAGCACGTGGCAACAAGCGCGATCTCCGGCGAAAACTTCGCCAACCATATTCATCTTCGGCTGCCTCTGCAAGGCTTGAGCGGGAAACCGCAGGACCGGTAGGGTCACCGCGGCGGCAGTTCCGAGAACTATGTGCCGAACTGAATTCACAAGGAGTCGGTCCGAGTGACGACCTCTGCTCATGAACACCTTCTCGCCAAACACGACCGATCCCACCGCGCCATCCAGTCCTTCATGCGCGCCCGAGACGCCATCAGTGCCGCCGACGACGATTCGGGCAACGGCGGTTGGATGAATCCGGATGTGATTTCGCTCGCTCACGGAGAAGGTGTGCGCAGGCCACACCATTCCGTTGTGGCAGCGGGCGTCCGGGCCTTGCTCGACACCGCGGAATCATCGCTCGACAACTACCTGTACCTGCGGCCCTTTCCAGCGTTCGAAGAAGAACTGAAGGCTACGTTCAAGAAGGCTGGGATACCGGAGGACGCCGCCGAGAACCTCTGTATCGACAGCGGAAACACTCGGCTCTTCCTGGCGTTCTTTCACGCCGTGGGTGACGCCGGCGACGTCTTCCTGGTGCCGCAGGGCTACTACCAGGCCGTGAACATGTGGGCAGACATCAGCTCCGTGCACCTGGAGACGGTGGAGACGCAGCGCTCCAACGACTACAAGTTCACCCGGGCCGACCTGGAGGAGTTCTACCGCCGGCACGTCGACACCGGCGAGATCCGCACGCCCAAGGGGATTATTCTTTTCAGCCCGAGTTACACCGGGGCGGTCTACGGGAGGGAGGAGCTGGCCGATATAGCGGAATTCATCGAAGAGCGTGATCTACTCGTCCTTGAGGACGCCATCTTCCGCGGCACCGAGTTCGCCGGGAACAGCTCTGTCCATCTGGCGAGTCTACCGAAGATGAGCCAGCGGGTGGTCACCATTAACGGCGGCTCCAAGGCTTATGGACTGGCCAATATGCGAATTGGCTGGGGGTGCGGGCCAAAGTTTATAGTCGACCGCATGAACTACTACACCATGGCCACCTCGATAACCGTTCCGCACATCGCCAAGGCAATGGCGCTTGCGGCACTGAGGGCCCCGGTAGAATATTTGCAGGGAAACATCGCCGAATGCATGGCGCGGGCGGATCTGGTGGCCACGCTGATCGACGATATCAACGAGAAGGTGGCAACGGCACTGGGTTTCGAACCGGACCAGCCGCTGCTAACGGTGGCCCACCATCCGAAAGCCTCTCACTCCGTCTTGGTCAGCTGCGAAGGAATGGCCGGCCTGGTCACTCCGGAAGGCGTGAAGATCAGCGACAGCGTGGATGTGACCAAGCATTTCTTGCGCACCGCCAAGGTGTGTCTCTCGCCGGGTGTCTCCAACGGCTTCACCGACTGCACCGTACGGATCGCCTTCGGCTGCCTGGGCTGGGAACACACCTATGCCTATCCGCGACACGCCGAGTTCGTGTCCAGTGCGGCGGCCCTGCTCGCCACATTCCAACCCGAGCTGTCGGACGGCGAGGTCGACGAGCGGCTCCGGGCAGTCGGAGTGGAGCCGGAGTGGTCGTCCGCCGACCATCTGAACCCAGGCTTCCAGGGCGGGCGTGAGGAACTGACCGAGGCGATCCAGCGCCGTCTGGGCCCCGCCGTGGTGCGCCTCGCGCTGGCCAACAGCGAGGAACTGCAGGCCCGTCGCCGGCACCTGGAGGCGACGGAAGGCGAGCCGGCTGGGTCTGCCGCCGGTCCAGCGGGAAGGCAGGCTCGGTGACCGACTGCGTCCTGGACCTGGACGGCACGCTGTACTACGAGTCGACGCCGATCGACGGAGCCGTCGAGGCCGTCGCACGGCTGCGAGCCGACGGACACCGGGTGGTCTTCGCGACCAACGACGCCACCCTGACCCGGGCGCAGCGAGCCCATGTGCTGTCCTCGATGGGCTTCCCGGCGACCGAGGACGATGTCATCACGTCGGGCTTCGCCGCCGCCCACACGGTCGCCTCTCACATCGACGCGCCAAGGACGGCCATGGTGCTGGGGCCCGAGGCGATCGTCGCTGAGCTGAGCGCCGCCTGCCCGGCCCTTGAGCTGGTCGAACCCGAGCCGGGCGCGCGGGCGGACGCCGTCGTCGTGGGACTCGACCAGCAGCTGTCGTACGACCGCCTGCGGGCCGCGCACACGGCCATCAGACATGGAGCCCGGTTCATCGCCACCAACGCGGACAGCGCCTATCCGGCCTCGGACACCGAGACGGCACCAGGAGCCGGGGCTCTGGTGGCCGCGCTGGAGCGGTCCACCGGCGCGAGGGCTTCCGTGGTCGGCAAGCCCGACCCCTTCATGCTCGTGCTGGCCGCGCGTCGTCTCGGAGTGGAACCCGCCTCGCTCCTGGTCGTCGGAGACAGCACAAGCGATCTGGTCGCGGCCGCGCGCTGCGGGGCGCGGAGCGTCCGGGTGCTCACCGGTATGGCCGAGGCGGCGGACACGCCTCCCGGCCGGACCTCAGTACTGAAGTCGATCGCCGAGCTGCCTGGCGCGTTGCCCGCCGTGGCGGACGCATGGGCGGGCGCGATGTCGCCGGCGGCGGGAGAACGGCCCGACGGCCGACCGATGTCAGGGGAGAACGCATGACCAGTTCCATCGATCGCGACCACCATCACATCGCTCTGGCGCCAGCGACGGTGACGGCGCTGTACCGGACGGCGCGCCACCTCGGCGCACAGCCCGGTGCCGTCCTCCACGCCGTGTGGGCGAGCCTCGTCGCACGCCATCTCGACGTTTCCGACGTGGAGACGCACGAGGTGTCCGGTGGGGAGGAGACCGACGCCGCCGTACGTGCCGTGCACGTGCCGTACTCGTCGAGTGCCCCGTTCGCGGAGATCGTGCGGGTCGTGGAGGACGCCCCGCCCGCAACTGCGCTCGCGCCGGCGGACGACCGTGAGCCGTCGGACGCGCTCCGGGTGGAGTTCCGCTGGAACGCCGCGGACCTCCCGTCGCGTGGCGCGCCGAGTGGCAATGGTTCCTCCGCGGTTCTGGACGTCCTCGCCGACGAGTCCAGCATCCGCTGCCGTGTGGAGCTGACGACCGGCTCCCTCGGGCCGGCCACCGCCCGCGGCATCGCCGCCGAACTGACGGTGGCACTCGCGGCCGCGGCCGCCAATCCCGGCCGTGCCGCGGGGTCCCTTCCGCTGCTGTCCGACGGCGAACGCGACGATCTGCTATGGACGTTGAGCGCCGGCGGCCCGGCGCCCAGATCGGAATGCTTCATCCGTCTGTTCGACAAGCAGGTGGCGAACACGCCGCTCAGGCCCGCGGTGACAGACCGCCAGGGAAGTGTCGACTATGCCCGGGTACAGCAGCGTTCGGTGGAGATCGCGGAGGCTGTGCGGGCCGTGGGCGCGGGCCGGGATCGTACGGTGGCGATCCTGCTCGACAGGGGCATCGACTTCGTCGCCGCGATGCTCGGTGTGCTTCGCGCGGGAGCGGCCTTCGTCCTGCTCGACCTCGCACGGCCGACCGAGCACCACGCGCGGGTGGTGCGGGAGGCCGGCTGCGTGGCCGTGCTCTCGGCGGAGCGCCACAGGGAGGCCCTCGACGACGTGCTGCGGCGCCTCGACGGCGGGCCCGCGGTCGTCGACGTGACCTCGGCGGGCGCCGGCGGGCCGGACTCCCCGCAGGCACGGGCCGACGGCCCCTGCTGTGCGCAGGACTCCCTGGCGTACCTCATGTTCACCTCCGGATCGACGGGGGAGCCCAAGGGCGCCATGGTCGAGAACCGGGGCATGGTCACCCACATGGAGGCCAAGCTCCACGACCTGGCCATCGGCTGCGACGATGTCGTGGCCCAGAGCGCACCGCCCTGCTTCGACATCGTCGTCTGGCAGTGCCTGGCCCCGCTGCTGCGCGGTGCGCATGTCCAGGTCCTCGACGACGAGCATGTCGCGGATCCACTACGCCTCGTCGACGCCCTGAACCGTCTCCGTGTCACCGTGGTCCAGTTGGTCCCGGCCATGCTCCGGTCTTTGGTCGCCGCGCTCCCGGCTCCCGCCGGTGGCGAGCGGGCGCCGCTGCCAAACTTGCGCTGGATGGTGCCGACCGGTGACGCCCTGCCCGAGGACCTCGTACAGCTCTGGTTCGAGACTTGTCCCGACGTGCCGCTCCTCAACACGTACGGGTCCACGGAGTGCAGTGACGACCAGTGCCATCTCGTCGTCCGCAAGTGGTCACCCGAGCTGCCCGCGATCGTCCCGATCGGCCGTCCGATCCCGGGCATCTCGGTCTACGTTCTCGGCGACGGAGGTGAGGTCCTCCCGGTGGGCGTGCCCGGTGAGCTCTACGTCGGCGGGGTCGGTGTGGGCCGCGGATACCTGGGCCGGCCGGACCTGACGGCGGCGAAGTTCGTCGAGGACCCGTTCGCCGGGTCTCCGGGGGCGCTGATGTACCGCACCGGGGACAAGGCGCGCTGGCGTGCGGACGGCTCGCTCGATTTCCTGGGCCGCATCGATCTGACGGTCAAGGTCCGGGGCCACCGGATCGAGGTCGACGAGATCGAGCGCGTCGTTCGGGGCCACCGGGATGTCCACGACTGTGTCGTCGTGGCGTACGCGCACGCCGGCGACGTCACAGATACCAGGCTGGCCGCGTACGTGTCACCCCGCGACGGTCGTGCCGTGGACTCCGCGGTGCTCCGCGGGCATGTCGCCGAGCATCTCCCCGAGCAGATGCGGCCCGCCGCCTACGTGACGCTCGACGCGCTTCCCGTCGGGTCCAGCGGAAAGGTGGACCGCAAGGCCCTGCCTCCGGTCACCGAGCGGGACCTGGTGGGCGGCGAGACGGACGACACACCCCGCAGTGAGCTGGAGGCAGTGCTCGCGCGGCTCTGGTCGGAGAACCTGGGCCTGTCCAGGGTTCCTCTGGACCGCACCTTCATGGAACTCGGCGGTCATTCCGTTCTCGCGGCCCGTCTCGTCGTCGCCGTGCAGCGCAGGCTGGGTGTGATGATCTCGCTGGCCGACCTGTTCCAGCACCCCACGGTGCGACAGCTGGCCGGATTCGTCGAGACCGCGGCTCGGGCGGTGCCCGGACCACCTCCGGCCGGCGCGTTGCGGGCCAACCCCGGCGAGGCGCACGAGGCGTTCGAACTGACGCCGTTGCAGCAGGCGTACTGGGTCGGGCGCACCGAGGCGTTCGAGCTCGGCGGTGTACGTGCCCATGTCTATCTGGCGGTGGAGTGCAACGGTCTCGACCTGAACCGTGCGGAGCAGGCACTGCAACGGCTCGTCGAACGGCACGACGCGCTGCGTCTCGTGATCGGCCCCGACGGACGTCAGCAGGTGCTGCCCGCCGCGAAGGCTGGCATCGTCGTCGAGGACCTGCGCGGCCGGAGCGCCGAGGACGTCGCCGGGACGACCGAGAAGGTGTCGCGGCGGATGTCCGCGGAAGGGCCTGCTCCCGATCGTGCGCCGCAGCTGGAGATCGTGGTCCACGTGCTGGACGGCGGTGTTCACCGTGTGCACATCAGTGTCGGCCTGCTCGCGGCGGACGGTTACTCGGAGCATGCGCTGCTGAGCGACTGGCTGGAGTTGTACCGGGACCGGGCCGCGTCCCGAGAGCAGGGCGCTCTCACCTACCGCGACTACGTCACGGCGATGCTCGACGGCCGTGTGGGGTCCGTCCGGACTTCCTGGGACTACTGGAAGCAGCGGCTGCACTCCTTGCCGCCAGCACCGGAACTTCCCGTCAACAGCCGGATACCGGCCCGCGCGGGACGCTTCACCCGGCGTGTCGCACGCTTGACACCCACCCGGTGGGCCGCGTTCAAGCGGCACGCCGCGCAGGCCGGGGTGACTCCCAGCGCCGCTCTGCTCACCGCGTTCTCCGAGGTTCTGGCGCACTGGGCCAAGTCGCCCTGGTTCACACTCAACGTACTGTCGTCCTGGCGGTTGCCGGAGGTCTCGGGTGCCGAGCGCGTCGTCGGCAACCTCAGCAGCACGCTGCCCCTGGAAGTGGACTGCCGGGGAGCGATGGCCTTCGCCGACCGGTGCCGCGCGGTCCAGGCCCGGCTGCTGGAGGACCTCCAGCACGGTGACGTCGACGGTGTCCGGGTGGCGCGCGAGGCGGCCCGGGTGCAGGGCTGGTCCCAGCGGGCCGTGTTCCCGGTCGTGTTCGCGAGCGTGCTCGACGTGGACACGGCGTTCCTGGACGATCTCCCCTTCGAGGCCTCGGTCATCGACAGCGGCCTGCAGACACCCCAGGTGTATCTGGATCACCAGGTGTACGAGTACGGCGGAGGACTCGTCGCGAACTGGGACACCGTCGACGCCTCCTTCCCCGAGGGATTCGTCGAGGCCGCGTTCGCCGCGTTCACCCGGCTGCTGGACACGCTGGCCGACGAGGGCTCGTGGCGCGAGCCGGTGGCCGCGTCGTCGCATCTGCCGCGCAGCACGCGGATCGAGCCCGTGTGTTCCTCGCTCACACTGGATGCGAGCGGTCTGCTGCACACGCCGTTCTTCTCCCGCGCCGCCGAAGCTCCCGATCGGCTCGCCCTCGTCGACGGCACGACGCGGATGTCCTACGGCGAGCTGGCCGGCCGCGCCGAATCCGTCGCGAACTGGCTGATCGAGCGCGGCGCCGGCCCCGGTGACCTGGTACCCGTGGTCGCCCGGAAGGGGTGGGAGCAAGTGGCGGCGGTGCTCGGTGTCCTCCGGGCGGGTGCCGCCTACCTCCCGATCGACGCGGAGCTGCCGGGGCAGCGCATCAGCCACCTGCTGGCCCAGGCGACGACGAGGGCCGCCCTCACCCAGTCGTGGGCCGATGTCGGCGAGGACATCTGGGACGGCCGGGAACGGCTGCTCGTGGACCTGACCGGGGCCGCTGCGGTCGTCCCGTCGGCCGAACCACGGCAGACCCCCGAGGACGCCGCGTACGTTATCTATACGTCCGGCTCCACGGGCCTGCCCAAGGGCGTCGAAGTGGCTCACCAAGGTGCCGTAAACACCGTGCGTGACGTCTCCGACCTGATCCGCCTGGGCCCCGAGGACAGGGTTCTGGGCCTGTCGTCCCTGAGCTTCGACCTGTCCGTCTACGACATCTTCGGAGTGCTCGCCGCGGGCGCCGCCCTGGTCCTTCCCGACCGGCGCTGGTCCCGTGATCCGGCACGCTGGACGCAGACCGCGCGGAGCGAGGATGTGACCGTGTGGAACAGTGTCCCGGCCCTGGCGGAGATCCTCGTCGACCACGCCGAACAGGCACCGGACGACGCGGCTCTCCCGCTGCGAGCGGTGCTGATGAGCGGGGACTGGATTCCGGTGACGCTGCCGGACCGGATCCGGCAAATCTGGCCGGCGACCGACGTCATCAGCATGGGCGGCGCCACCGAGGCCTCGATCTGGTCGGTGATGTACCGCGTGGGCGAGGTGCCCCCGCACTGGAGGAGCATCCCCTACGGCAAGGCGATGACCAACCAGCGCATGTACGTACTGGACCACCTCGGAGCGCCGCGACCGCAGTGGGCCACCGGCGAGATCGCGATCGGCGGCATCGGTCTGGCCCGCGGATACTGGCGCGACGGGGAACGGAGCGCCGAGCGGTTCGTCCACGACCCGGTCTCCGGCGAACAGCTCTACCTCACCGGTGACCAGGGGCGCGTCCTGCCGGACGGCAACATCGAGTTCCTGGGCCGGGACGATTTCCAGGTGAAGGTCAACGGCCACCGGATCGAGCTGGGCGAGATCGACGCTGCCCTGGGCAGGGAGCCGGCGGTCCGTGAGGGCGTCGCCACCGTCCGGTCGGCGGGTACGGGAGGCAGCTCGCTGATCGCCCATGTGGTGCCGGCGCACGGCGAGGTCGACGGGGAGGAGCTGCGCCGCAACCTCGCCGCGACGCTCCCGCCGTACATGGTTCCCACGGCGATCCACCTCGTGCCTGAGCTGCCGCTGACAGCGAACGGCAAGGTCGACCGCAAGGCGCTCACCGCGACCGAGCCGGTCTCGCAGCCGGTCGGCGCACGGCAGGGCCGGCCGCTCCGGGAGGGCGTGGAGGCCGAGATCGGTGGCCTGTTCGCCACCGTCCTGGACCGGACCGGCATCACTGCTGACGACGACTTCTTCCAGTGCGGGGGCAACTCCTTCCTGGCGATCCGTCTGACGACGGCCGTCGCGCGGCGCTTCGACGTCGAGGTGTCCCTGTCGTCGTTCTTCGCCGACGCGACCCCCAGCGGTCTCGCCGCGCTGATCGAGGCGGGCGGGGCGGCCCAGGCGGACCGCTCCCCCGTGGTGGCGATCAGGGAAACCGGCTCAGAGCCTGCCTTCTTCTGCGTACATCCGGTGGGCGGAACCACCATGTGCTATGCCGAACTGGCCAGGCTGCTGCCGGACGACAGGCCCTTCTACGGCATCGAGGCCGTCGGCCTGGCGCCCGGCGAGCAACCGCTGGCGACGATCGAGGACATGGCCCGCAGGTACGTGGCGGCTGTCCGGGCCGTCCGCCCGGACGGCCCCTACCTCCTGGGTGGCTGGTCCATGGGCGGGCTCATCGCCTTCGAAATGGCCCGCCAGCTGACGGAACAGGGCGCCGAGGTGGCCCGACTGGTGGTGATCGACGCGGAGTTGCCCGATCCGCGGACGGTCGGCGCGGAGCTGTCCGACCGTGAGGTGCTGGCCGGGATCGTCCGGGACCTCACCGGGCAGCCGGAAGCATGCCACGACCTCGGCGACGATGCCGGTGTACTGGGTGAACTCCAGCGGCGGGGCGTGCTGCCGGAGGAACTGTCGACGGCAAGCTGGCAGCGGCTCCGCGCGCTGTACGGCGCGAACCTGCGGGCGATCGCCCGCTACCGGAGCGCGTCCTACGACGGCCCCGTCCAGCTGATCCAGGCGGCCGAGCAGCCGGAGGGCACCGACGGTCCGCAGCGGTCGTGGGAACGGGCGGGACTGAGCGTCATCGTGGACACCGTGCCGGGTGATCACTACAGCATGTGGTCCTCCGACCGGCTTCCGGCGCTCGTCACCGCACTCGGCAGGCGACTGGGTCTCACGACCGGAGGCGACGATGACTGAATCACACGACCTGCGCCCCCGCGCGCTCCCGTCGGCCGCGCGCAGGTCCCCGGTCACCGACGTCCACCACGGGGTGTCGATCCAGGACCCGTACCGCTGGACGGAGACGGAGACGGCCGAACTGGGATCCTGGCTCGAAGAGCAATCCCGTTCCTGCGAGGAGTTCCTGGACACACGGCCAGGACGCAGCGGACTGAGGGAACGCTGTGCCTCCCTCAGTGCCGCCGACGCGCATGTCGTCAACGTGCAGTACGGCGGGGACCATGTGTTCCTCCTCCGGCGCGACGTCGACGCACCGGTCCATCGCCTCATCGCCCGGCCCCGCTCGGGCGGCGAGGAACGGGTCGTGGTCGATCCGGCCGTACATCACACGGTGGACGGGGCCCACCACGTGTCGATCGACTGGTACAACGTCTCCCCCGACGGCCGGTTCGTCGCGTACGGCCTGTCGGCCAACGGTTCGGAACTCTCGACGCTGTACGTCGTCGACGCCGTGAACGGAACGCTGCTGCCGGTGTCCCTGCCAGGAGCCGCCACCTCGCGGATGACCCGGCTGCGGCACCCGGGCATCTCCTGGCACCCGGACTCACGCCGGTTCGTCTACCAGCGCCTCGGCGCCGACTCGGGCCTCGCCAAGTACCAGAACGTGGCTGCCGGGATGTACGAGATCGACGCCGGCACCGGCCAGGTCGCCGTGCACCCGCTGAACTACGTGGGCGCCCTCGCCTCCACGCCGGACGACACCCCGGTCGTGACGTTCTCCGGCGACGGCCACTGGCTCGTGGTGGGCATCCGTTCCGGCTGCGAGCGCACAGGCACGGTCTACGCCCGTCGTCTCGACGGACCGACGGACGCGTGGCGCAAGGTGTCCGACGCCGCAATGGCCTGGCATGTGGCGCACGACGAGGCATACGTCCTGGTCCCCGGCGACGACGGCCGCGGCCGGATCGTCGTCGGCCCGCTGGCCGGCGACGCCCGGCACACGCTCGTCCTCGAGAACGGACCGGTCATCGAGGACTTCTGCGTGCTGGGCGACTCGGTCATGCTCCGCTGCCTCGACGGCGGGTCCTCCGCCGTCATCCGGCTGCGGCCGTCCACCGGAGAGCGAGCAACCATACGGCTGCCGCACCTGGGCAGCGTCACCGAGTGGGCGCCCGACCCCGTCACCGGAGAATGCCTGATCGGGCTGTCGTCATGGACGCACCAGCTGCGCCTGCTGCGGGTGGCCGCCGACTCGGCGGAGTGCGCGGACACCGGCTGGGTGCCTCCCTCTCCCGTGGAGCGGAACGACGTCACGACGAGCACGGTGACGGTGCTCGCGTCGGACGGTGTCGAGGTTCCCATGACCGTCGTCCACCGCGTGGACCAGCGGCTCGACGGATCCTCGCCCGCACTGCTGAACGCCTACGGATTCTTCGGCATCACCCTGCGAGCGGCCTTCAACCCGGCGCTGGTCGAATGGGTCGCGGGCGGCGGGATCTGGGCGACGGGCCACGTACGCGGAGGCGGTGAGGGCGGCGAGCGGTGGGCGCAGGCCGGGCACGGCACCGGGCAGGAACGCACCATCGCCGACTTCCTCGACTGTGCCGGTCACCTGGTCGACGCCGGCTGGACGTCCACCGACCGACTGGCCGCCGAAGGCACCAGCGCCGGAGGGCTGACCGCTGCGGGCGCGATGGTCCGCTCGCCGGACCGCTTCGCCGCCGTGGTGCTGCGCGTCCCGGTCACCACGACGCTCCGGCTCGAAATGCACGAGAACGGCCCGCCCAACATCCCCGAGTACGGAACCGTGACGACTGAGGAGGGCCTTGCCGCCCTGCTCGTCTCCGACGTCTGCCACCGGGTGACCGCGGCCGCCTACCCGCCGGTCCTCATCACCATGGGGCTGAACGACCCCCGCGTCACCCCCTTCCAGCCCGCCAAGCTCGCGGCCCACCTCCAGCACTCGTCCACCTCCGGGCATCCGGTGCTGCTGCGCGTGGAGAAGCACGCCGGGCACGGCGTGGGTTCCACCAAGCGCCAACTGGACGACGAGATCGCCGACCGGCTGACCTTCCTGAACGCGGTCCTCGCCCAACCGGGATCCGTAGCCGCCCAACAACCCGTCCCGCACAGCCAAGGGGAGCGAGAAAAGTGAAGCCAGACCATATCAGGATCCTCGACCGCGCCACGGTGACGCGCTGCCTGGCCGAGATCGATCCCGTGAACGTGGTCGAGTCCGCAGTCCGCGCGCACACACTGGGCCAGTCCGACCTGCCTGCCGAGGGCTACATGGCCTGGGAGAACTCAGCCGGCGCCTACACACGCTCGGTCGCGATGCTCGGATCCGTGCAGCACGGTGAAGGCAGGGCCTACGGCATCAAGCTGATCAACGCCTCGGTGACCAATCCCGCCCTGGGCATCGAGCGCGCGGGCGGCTTCACGGTGTTGTTCGATCCCGAGACGGCCCGTCCGGTCACCCTGGTCGAGGCCGGTCACATCAGTGCGCTGCGCACCGCCTCGTACACGGTGTCCAGTCTGCGCACGCTCGGCCCCGTCGGCTTCGACGCTGTGAGCATCATCGGGTGCGGCACCCTCGCGGCCATGCATGCGAGGCTGATCGCCCGGTACTTCCCCGCGGTCCGGGACATACACCTGTTCGACATCGACCCCGCCCGGGCCACCGCGCTCGCCGGCGATCTCACCGCCGACTGCCCGGAGTTGAAGATCACCGAGCACACGGACGCCGAGTCGTGCGTGAAGGCGAGCCACGTGGTCGTCACGCTGACGGTCTCCTCCGAGCCGTACATTCCGCCCCACTGGTTCGCGCCCGGGACGTTCATCGCGCATGTGTCGCTCGACGATGTGACGCCGGCCGTGTTCCTGGAGGCCGATGCGGTCTACGTCGACGACATCGACCTCGTCCGCGACAATCCGCGCCGCATCCTCGGGGCGGTGATGCAGGCAGGTGACGTGGTGGCCGACGCCGAGGCCGCGGCTGGCCAGGGCCGCGCCCTGGCACGGCGGTACGGAGACGTGCTGCTCGGCCGGGAAGAGGCGATCCGCCCGCGGAACGGCCTCGTGGTGAGCAACCCCTTCGGCATGGCGATCCTCGACGTGGCCGTCTGCCAGGAGGTGGCCGTACAGGCCGAGGCAGCGGGCCTGGGAGCGGTCGTCGACCTCCTGGGTGACCGAGACGGGGCAGTCGCGTGAGCATGTGGCGGCAGATCCGGACACCGAGGAAACTGGAGGTGAAGCGATGACACACCCCACGTCCGTGCAGGCGGAAGCCCCACCGCGCGCTCCCCGCAGCCTCATCTCCCTGCACGACCTGGCCCCTGAGGATCTTCAGACGCTTGTCCGCCGCTCGTGCGAGTGGTACGAGGACCGGCGCCCGCGGGAACGGCCCCTGCGGGACCGCGTGGTGGGAACGCTGTTCACCCACACCTCGACACGCACCCGGACCGCGTTCACGAGTGGCGCGGTGCGTCTGGGCGCCACCGTCATCGCCTTCGGGCCGAACGATCTGCAACTCGCCACGGGCGAACGTCTGTCGGACACCGGGCGGATCCTGGGTGGCATGCTCGACGCCCTGGTGGTCAGGAGTTCCGTCGGTGAGGACGATCTGCGCGAACTCTCGCGCGCGGCCTCGATCCCCGTCGTCAACGCGATGGTGCGCGAGGAGCACCCGACCCAGGGCATCAGCGACATCGCCATGCTCTCCCACCGTTTCGGTTCCCTGCGAGGACTGCACCTCGCCTATCTCGGGGAGGGCAACAACACGGCCGCGGCCCTGGCGCTCGGCCTGGCGCTGGTTTCCGGGGTCACGCTGACCATCGCGACACCTCCCGGGTACGGGCTCGACCCCACGGTCCTCACCCACGCCCAGAAGACCGGGGAGGCGTCGGGGAGCGAGATCATCGAAGTACACCGGGTCGACGACATCGACGGTGGTGTTGACGTCGTCTACACCACCCAGTGGCAGACCACCGGGACCACCAAGAGCGATCCCGACTGGCGGACGGCGTTCCTGCCGTTCACGGTCGACGAGCACTTGATGGCGCGGTGGCCGGACGCCCTGTTCATGCACGACCTGCCGGCCCGCCGCGGCGAGGAGGTCACCAGTTCCGTGCTCGACGGGCCACGGTCGATCGCCTGGGACCAGGCACAGATGAAGCTGGCGAGCGCGATGGCCGTACTCGACTGGTGCCTGGCATAGCTCACCGATCGCGCCCCGATCCAGCCTGACATCCCCTTTTCCATTCCCCGGCCGAGGAGGCCTTATGAGTTTGTCCGTCAGTGGTGTGCTCCACCACGTCGAGAGCCTCGCGCAACGTCTCGCCTCTCAGCGCCGTCAGCGGTCCGGGGCCAGGGAGCTGTCGGCCGACGACTTCGCCGCGGTGGCCGAGACCGGCTTCCATCAGCTGCTGGTCCCGGAGTCGATGGGTGGACTGTGGTCGTCCACCACCCGGTCGACACGGGCGGTGGCCGAGGCCATCAGCTCCCTCGCCGCCGGCGACAGTTCGCTCGCGCTGATCCTTTCCATGGAGCCGGTCGCGATGTTCGTCACCGGCTGGCTCACCGATTTCCGTGAGGAGGAGGTCGATGCGGCGTGGCTGCGGCAACGCCAGGAGTACCTCGGCCTCCTGGGGTCCGGCGCCGGGGCCTGGGGCGTCCTTCTCTCCGAGCGGGACGGCGTGATCCGCAGCACCGCGAAGCAGGACTCCGACGGCAAGTGGTCGATCTCCGGGGCGAAATCCTCGGGAAGCGGCTGGGACCATGTGTCGTTCATGCTGACCAACGCGGTTGTGGAGGGAGAGGACCGGCCGGAGCTGTTCGTTCTCGACCTGCGGAACCGGGAGAAGCTGCCCGGGGTCACCGTCAGCCGCGTCTGGGACGGCCTCGGCATGACGGCTTCGGGGAGCCACGCAGTCGTGCTGGACAACGCCCCCGTGCAGCGTGTGACGTGGCCCGGGCGCCAGGAGCTGATCAACCGGATGTCGTCCAGCCCGACGATCGGGTCCCGTCTCGCACCGTTCGTCGGCATCGTCCGGGCCGCCGTGGCCGAGGCCACGGAACACGTACGGGCGCGAGGAGGCACCCGGTCCAGCCTCGAGTCGGTGGAGTGGGCCCGGGCGCAGGCCGCCGGCTGGCTGGTGGAGCAGGCATTCGAGGGTGTGCTCCGCGCCACGGAGGCCGATACGTCCTCCGAGGACTTCGGGCGCATGGCGCGCGTGGCCAAGCTGGCCGTGAGCGAGCAGGCCGAGCACACCTTGCAGCACATCAGCAGGGCGCTCGGAGGAATGACCTACTCGCAGAGCTCGCCTTTCGGCTGGTGGCACACGGACGTGCGGGCCATGGCGTTCATCCGGCCGACCCTCGCCACGACGGTGGACGACCTGAGCGGCCCGCTCGTCTCCTGACCCCTACCCACCGGAGAACTCAGCCGCGGCGCCGACGCGGCCGAGTTCCGCCCCTCTGCGAGAAAGCACGACGATGCGCGTTGATGTGTACGAGAGCGTGGACTCCCTGGACACGCGAGCCTGGGACGCGCTGGCGGCCCCCAAGTCCTTCTACATGGGGACGGGGTGGCTGCGCTTCCAGGAGAAGATGAACCCCGAGCAACGCTGCCGGTTCATCACCGTCTCGGACGGCGGCCGGCTGATCGCCGCTCTCCCCACGTTCCTGACCCCCCGCCCGGCCAACAAGCATTACAACGTGGCCGCCATGTTTCCCGGTGCGGTCAGTGACGACACCCCCGTCCTGCTGGTCGGCGGCACGCGGGGCTACCAGAGCCGCGTCCTGCTGGATGATGACGTTCTGTCCCCCGAGCAGCGTGGCACCGCCGTAGGCCTGCTGGTCGACCAGGTACAGGCCATGGCCGACCAGGACGCCGACGGGGTCTCATGGTGGCTCTACTTCTCCGACGAGGACGTGGAACTGCTGCGCCCCTGGGCACAGACCGTCCCCAGGGTGCTGCGCGGTGACTGCGCCATCGACCTGCACGGTCAGTCGTTCGAGGACTATCTGGCGACCACCGGCCGACGCCGGCAGATCATGCGGGACCGTCGGCGCTTCGACCGGACCGGCTACACCGTACGGCGCCGCCCGCTGGGCGAGCGGCTCTCCGTCGCCGGAGACCTGCTGAGCAAGACCCAGAACCGGTATGGTTTCGACGTCTCACCGCAGTCGATGACCAATCTGCTCAAGGTGCAGAACGAGGCCACCGGGAACACGGGGGTCCTCTACGAGTGCGTCGACGGCGATGAGACCGTCGGCTTCTGTCTGGCCTACGAAGCCGGCGACACGATCTACGGCAGAGCCGTCGGGTTCGACTACGACCGGCTCCGCGACGGCGCCGAGTACTTCACGCTCGGCTACTACGCCCCCATCGAGCACGCCTACCAGAGCGGGATGCGACGCCTGCACCTGGGCACATCGGCCTATGAAGCGAAGATTCTGCGCGGCGCCGCGATCACTCCGCTGTGGGCAACCGCCCTGGGCGCCCGTCCTTGGACGACGGAACAGGCCCGGGATCACAATGCCGCGAAACTGGCTGAGACACGTGCGTCACTGCCTGACGGCCCCCGTTACGAGGACCGGATCACGTCCAGGATCTGGGACGAGTTCGCCTTCCCCTCCCGCAGCGAGCCGTAGAGCAGTCGCATCCGCACGCGGACGGAAGAACAGAGCGGAAGGACAGATGCTGGAGCAGCGCTCTTTCAGAGACATCCTGGGCCAGTTCGCGACGGGAGTCGCACTGATCACGGCACAGACCCCGGAAGGTCCCATGGGCCTTGCCGTCAACTCCTTCACCTCCGTGTCACTGGACCCACCGCTGGTCGCACTGTGCACCGCGCACACCTCGACCACGTGGCCGTCCATCCGCGCTTCGGGACGCTTCGCCGTGACGATCCTCGGCGACCAGCACGCGGAGCTGTGCCGGACGTTCTCCACGCGCGCCGTCAACCGGTTCTCCGGCCGGAACTGGGCCCAGAGCTACGCCGGTCATCCCATCGCGGCGGACGGACTGGCCTGGCTAGACTGCGAGATCTCACAGATCCACCCGGCCGGGGACCACAGCCTGGTGATCGCCCAGGTGACTGCAGGCGCACTGACGGGACAGATCGGCCCCTTGGTGTTCCATGCTGGGCGGTTTGCCGCGCTGAATGCCTGGCACTCCCGCTGAGAAGTCTGGTCGACGACATGGGGCGCGGGTGAAGTTCGCACCTGGCGGGCGGACGTGGCGAACTGGTCGAGATACTGCGCGGGGATCCCGTCCGGTACTGCTTGGCCCGGTGCCATGAGCTGATTCCGCCACTGTTTGTCAGCGAACGGCGCATCAGCTCGCGGGCTGCTCAGCCTGGCGGTCGATCTGACCTCCTCGGCGGTGTACGCGTGCAACAGTCCGTCGAGCGAGCCGTCCAGCTGTGCGCGGTCCGAGCGTTCACGGGCGAGAGCCCGCGCGACAGCCTCACTCACGAAGTCCTCCGGGGTCTTCCCAGCCGTGGCGGCCCGACCGCGGATCCGTTCCCACACCTCGTCGGCCATGGGGATGCTCTTGAGGTACTTGCCGTCGGACCCGGGGAACACGCTGCACAGTACGTCGATGGGGTCGGGGTCATCGAGCTGGGAGCCGCGCAACAGGACGGTGCGCTGGTTCATGGCGGCGGGCGGTTCGGCGTGAGCGGCGCGGCACGTTGGCCACGGCACGACCCGGGAGATCGCGCGCAAGACGCTCCAGACGTACTGGAACACGGTCGCCTTCCAGGCCCTGTACGCACGGACGTCGGGCTGGGCGCCGAGCACGGCCGACCCGGCGCCAGCCGACCGCACGGTCCAGTGCCGCTGGGCGCTGAGCTAGCTGAACGCGCTGGTGGCCCAGGTCACCGAGGCGATGGAGGCGTACGACACACAGCGCGCCGACAAGCTGCTCTCGGCATTCGCCGACGACCTGTCGAACTGGTACGTGCGCCGCTCGCGGCACCGATTCCGGCAGGGCGACAAGGCGGCACTGCGGACACTGCACGAGGTGATCGAGACGATCATCCGCCTGATGGGCCCGCTGACCCCGTTCATCACCGAGCAGGTGAGGCGAGATTTGGTGGTCCCGGTGACGCTGGAGGCGCCGGAGACGGTGCATCTGTCGACGTGGCCGGGGGCGGACGCGGCACTGATCAATCCGACGCTGCCGGGACAGATGGTGCTGGTCCGGCGGCTGGTCGAGCTGGGCCGTGCCATGTGGGCGGAGTCGGGGTGAAGTCCCGTCAAGCACTGTCGCGGGCGCTGGTGGCGGCGAGCGGGTTCGCGGCGCTGTCGGACGAGCTCCGGGCCCAGATCACAGAGGAGCTGAACGTCAGCTCGCTGGCCTCGCTGAGCGAGGTGGGCGGCTCGTTGGTCGACACGACCGCGAAGGCAAACTTCCGAGCCCTGGAGAAACGGTTTGGCAATGGCGTGCCGGACATGGCGAGGGCGATGGCCGCGGCCGCCGCGGTGGCGCTGTCGCTGGCGCTGCGCAGCGGCGAGGCGCAGCTGGAGGTGAACGGCGAGCCGGTCAGGCTCACTCCCGAGGAGGTCATCATCACGAACACTCCCTTGGACCTCCGCCTCCCGTGCAACGGCCACGGCTCTCACCGAGAGAGCGGCACTCATCGCGGACGAGGTCCCGGCCGTCGACTTCGCGCGGGGCGAGGCAGACACGTCCGACGATGAGACGCTCAAGGAGGACTCATGGGCCTCGCTTTCGTCTCCGCAAGGCGTAATCGCCTCAAGGGGTCGGGCACCTGTCACAGGTACGCTGTTGGTCCACTCGAGCCTTGAACGTACTGCGCCGGATGCGATGAGAGATACGTCGTGTGCTGTCCATGCACAATGCCCGCTCCGGGGCTTACTGAGGTGACCCCCTTGCCTGCGAACCCACAATTCTCCGCTAACGAGCTCGTGCACGGTAAGCGGTGAGGCGTTATGGACTTCGGTGTGACCTGGGTTCACGTCTGCCGTGTCGGGTTCAGGTCCACGGTCTGCTGGTGGGACAGCAGGCCGGCGATCGCTTGGATGGTGTCGCTCATGTGCTCGCGGCGGCCGAGGTGGCGGGCCAGGGCCCGTCAGTTCTTCAGGTGGGCGATGCCGTGCTCAACACGGATACGTCGTGAGGAGTGCGCTTTGCGCTGGCGCTCGTACATCTCCTCGTACCACTCGGGGGCGTTCATTTTGAACTTGCGGTGCGGTGGTGTCACCACCCGGCCCCCCGTCTGGGCTCCCAGTCCCTGGTAGCCGGCATCGGCGAGAACCTCGACTGCGGGCCCGTCGGACAGGAGCTTGACCAGTCCCAACTGGCGGGCGTGGGTGACGTCCGCGCAACTTGCGGGACGGGCCGGGCTGCACCACAGCACCCGGCCTTCGCCGTCCGTGACCACCATGGACTTGACGGCGTTCTGCTTGTTCTTGCCGGAGATGAACTTGGCCCGGTCCTTGCGTCCGGCGGCCGGGCGGCGGACCCGGATCTCGGTACCGTCGACGATGCCAGTTGTCCTGCTCGCGCCGAGATGGTCGACGACCTCGGCCAGAGACCGCAACCGCACGTCGGGGCTGACGGTGCAGCCCCGCTCGGCGAGCAGGAGCCGCACCTCACCGATGTCCGGGTGATAGTGGAGCGGTCCACTCCGAACCAGCAGGCAAGCACGTCATGGGTGACCCCATGACGAAGATGGACGAGCGTGGCCAGGAGCCGATCGACGAACACCAGCCGGTGTTTCGCACCGGCGCCCACGGCCCGCTGCCGCGGGCGAGCGGCAAGCCTCGCCTGGTGACACTCCTGCCACAACGGGCCGATCTCCTTGACGAGTTCAGCAATCACTCCGGCCGTCAGACCTGTGATGCGCCGATTTCCGATGATCACCGCACGCGCCGAGTTCCCCACCACCCGACCGTGATCGACCATCCAGACTCGACGCCTCACCGCTTACCGTGCACGAGCTCGTTAGGCCCACGAAGGCGTTCGCTTGGGGCGCAGCCGATCGCGGGAGGTATGTTCACGTCAACCTCAGGCGTCCAGAGTGATGGGGCCGTCCGGGATCCATCCCCCGACGTAGCCAGCCATCAGGACGCCGAGTTCCCTGGGGAACACAACCGCGGAATGGACGTCCACGATCGGCCACCACCTCCCGCGGGACGAGAAGAGCTCCGGATCTTCCTCCCGGGAGAGCTTGAGGATGACCAGGTGGTAGTCATGGCGTCCCGAGACCGCCCCGGCTGTCAGCCGCCCGGCCACCGAGCCTCGGCGTATGCCCGAGCGCCTGCCCCACTGCCGCTGCCACTGGTGGGCGGCACGCGCGTAGGAGCGATGTGACGGTACGTCGACGCGCAGCGGCCACCAGGTCGGCTCACCGCGCCGGTGCTCGAGGAGGATCGTGTTGCTGTCGTGCGACAGCAACACGATCAGCAGCGTGCGGCATGCGCCACGGACGGCGGTGCCCCAGTGTGCGGGATGCGTCATACGGCCACCCTCGCCCGTCGATATTGGAATATCACCTCGGGTGTTCCATCCGGGTGGTGTGGGGCAGGATCTGCCCGTCAGGGCGTTCAGTGAACTGGATGCCGAGGCGGCCCGAGTCGGCTTCCTCCGGCTCCAGTTCACTGAACGCCACGGCTGGCCGGTCCGAGCGGGGCCGAGGAGCGCTCGCGTCGTGGTGTGAACACGACGGGGGCGCGGCTCGGTGCGGCTCGGACCGGCCCCGTATCCGGACCGAGGGTGCCAATGAACGCGGTGTGGCCGGACTGGTTGGGCGTGGGTGACCGGGTCCGCCTCGACGGGCGGGCGTATACCGTCACCGGTGTGTACGGCCGGGTCCTGACGCTGACGGACGGAGTGGGAGGCGAGCGGCACGCGGACGTGGTGACGCTGCTGCGAAGCCGGGGATTCTCGGTGCTGGACCAGGCGGCGCAAGCACCCGTGCCCGGCCCGCCCCGGCCCGAGGGTGACGCCGCCGAACGGGCCCGCTGGTGGCTTCCCCACATCGTCGAGGTCCTGACCGGGCTGCCCCCTGGGGCCCCGCCGGGTGCGCGGCCGAGGCCCGAGTTCGATCCGGCACGGCGCACGCTGGGCGAGCGGGAGGAAGCGAAGTCCGAGGAACTGCGGCAAGCAGGGATACGAGGAGCGTCCGCCCGCACCGTCCGGCGCAAGCGGCAGCGGTACGAGGCGGAAGGGCCGACCGGACTGGCGGACGGCCGGGCGGGGCGACGCGAGGAGCTCGGCGCGAGGTGGGATCCACGCCTTGTGGACGCGGTGCGCCAGGTGGTGGCGGAGTCACCCGGGGATCGGCCGGGGATCGAGGCAGTCCGTCGCCGGGTCGGACAGATCCTCGCGGCGGAGGCTGGTTCAGGGGGCCTGACGCTGCCGTCGCGGACGACCTTCCATCGCCTGTACACGGAGTTGGATGCCGCGGGCCTGATCGCCAGTCCGGAGCAATGGCCAGGACGACAGGTCGTCGTGGACGCCGTGCGGCTTCCCCCGCTGCCGCTCCCGCACGGCGAGCGGCGGGACCTGGAGGTGGTGTTCGTCCTGGACGTCGACACCGAGGTGCTTCTGACCGCCGTCGTACGCGAGAGTGCACGGCCCGTGGACGGGGCCGCGCTGCTGGCCCGGATCTGGATGCCCCCGGACCGGCGAGTGAACTGGCTCTGCGAGCACGAAGCCCCGGCTCCGGACGGACTGCACGCCGGGCATGCGCTGCCCCCGCTCGTCCGGCCGCAGACCTTGTTCTGGGACCGGGCGCCCGGTTTCCCCCGGCTGGCGGACGCGTGCCGCCGTCATGGTGTTCTCGTGCGCGCGGCGCCCGGTTCGCTTCTGTATCCGCGACGCCGCGCCGAGGTCGCGGCCCGGCAGCTGGCCTCACAGTTCGGCACCTGGTTGCGGTCCGTGCAGGGCGACCAGGCCCGGGACGCCGGGTGGCCCGTGGTCATGGTGCAGGACCTGCTCGACGCGTGGACCCAAGAGGAATGGAATCACGGCGAACTCCATCGTCAGGCCCCCGAGTTCGCTATGCCGGAGTGTGCGCGCAGCAGGGCGCACAGGTACGCGGTACTCACCGCCCGGGCGGGCTGGGTCGCCGCGCCTCCCTCCCCGCAGGCGTTCGCCGGCCTGCTGCCCGGCGGGCGTCGGCGCGTGACCGCGACCGGTCTGCACGTGCACGGGCACCACTACAACAGCCCTGGCCTGGACGCGCTGCGCGGCCAGCAACCAGTCGAGGTACGCCGGGACCCGCACGACACCCGGCAGGTGTGGGCTCGCACGGCGCAGGACTCGTGGGTCGCCGTGCCCGCCACCGCGCCCGCGCCTCTGCTGCCGCTGAGCAAGTGTGCCGATCCCCTTCCTCCGTCCTCATCCGTCGGTTCTCCCTTCATCGCCCAGACCCCGCCGCTGGAACCGGGTACGACACCCTCCGCCAGGGCGCTGGACCAGGCGCGCATCGAGTACCACGCCCGGCTCCCTCTCCCGACCCCCGATGTCGAGGCCACGGTCCGCCGGGCCGAGGAACTGGTGCTGCTCAACGAGCACACCTCCGGGGCTCGCCGTGGCCTCGTGGTGACCGGTGAATCCGGCACAGGCAAGACCACGGCGCTGCTGGCGCTCGGCCGGAGCTACACGGCGAGGACACAGCTCCCCACCGGCAGCACCCGCCTGCCGGTCGTCTATGTCCGGGTGCCGCCGGCCACGACCCCACGCGTGTTCCTGGCGGAACTGGCCCGGCAGGCCGCGGTCCCGGTCCGCGAGCGGGCCGGGATGGCGGTTCTGGCCCGGGAGACGAGCGAGGCACTGGCCCGGCTGGGGACGGGGCTGGTCCTGGTGGACGAGTTCGAGTACCTCCACACAGCGAGGGGCTCGGCCACCCCGTTGTCCGACACCGTGGACTACCTGTGCGATCGGATTCCGGCCACCTTCGTGTTCGCCGGCCACACGGCTGCCCTGCCCGGCCTCGGCCCCAGCCGCCGTCTGCTGCACCTGACGCTGGCCCCGATGCGGTACGACCAGGCCTGGACTGATTACCTGGCGCGGGCGGAATCGGCCCTCCGGCTGCGCAGGCACACGATGGGTACTCTCCCGGGCCTCGCCGGTCATCTGCACCGGCTCACCGGCGGCCGGGCCGACCGCTTGGGCTACCTCCTGCGCAGTGGGGCCGTGCGTGCCATCCGGGACGGCACCGAGCACCTCACCCGCGCACTGCTCGACGACCTCGCCGCTCCCTGGCGATACACAGCGCCACCGAAACAGGGCATGACCCCCTGAGGGCCATCTGTACCGGGACGGCGACAGCCCGTGTGGTCGCGTTGGCCATCTACCCAGAACTCCCCGAGGAAACCACAAGCCAGCGAACCCGATTTCATCGCCAATTCATTCGAGCAACGAATATGCAACCAGGACAAAACGGCACAACGATTCCCTTGTCCATCGGATGCTGCTGCCAGTCGTGAAGAAGGCAGGACATATATGGCTTCCTGCCTCTACCGTGGCGCCATGTCCTTTCAGGTGACTGAGCAGGTCATCCCGGATGATTCTCCGGACGCCCTCGAACGGTGGGCCCGGAAGTTCGACGCGGCGCTGAAGGAGTGCGACGCCGGTATCGACGAGGCTGAGCAGTCGCTGCGACTGCTCAGGGAGCGTCGCATGCGGCTCGCCTCGGGGCGGGAGGAAGTCTGGGCGGCCGTGACGACAGCACGGTCCGCGCTGAAGACCGCTCACGAGACGTTCGGTCCGCGGCAGGACGGCTCAGGCGCCTCAACGGCCGGCCAGCCGGGCCCCCAGCTCAAGATCGTCCCGCCGGACCCTCCGCCGCACGCCGCGTCGCCGCACACGGACCCCTCTGAACCGGAGCGTGATGCAGCCCCCGGCCCTCACCCCCCGCCCCAGGAGGCCACCCCCGCCGACGATACGGGCCTGCCGTCCGACATGCAGGACGACGCCCCCGCCGAGGTGATCGTCCGGGGCGCCCGGATGAAGCAGATCCTCACGGTGATGGCCCAGCGGCCCGACACCAATTGGGGCACTGGTGATGTCGCCGAGCTCCTCGGTGTCAGCGAGAGTGACGGCGCCGCCCGCCGTGCGCTGCGCGAGAACCTCCGCAACCTCGCCCGGCGCGGCGCCCTGGAACGGGTGACCGTCGAAGGCGACTTCCACACCTACTACCGGCCCCTCATGAACTGGAGATTCGCCTGACATAGGCACCTGTGGGCAATCATCGCCGCAGGTGCACTCGTACAACTTAATAACCGCCGCCGCGTAGGACGGCCCAGGGTTGCCCCCCTGGGTCTGCGGCGGCGGTCATAGCCCGCTAAGGCCGTTTCCGACACTACCCGGCTCCGCCCGGGTGTGTACGGCATTCGGCCATTCCGCCCTGCCTCTTTCGAGGAGCCGAATGCCCATGCGATTTCATCGCGGTGGATTGCCCGGTTCACGTCCGGGCCACAGGTCCACGTCGAGCGCCTTCTCCAAAGTCGCGATCGTCAGCAGGTCGGGCCACACCTGTCCGGCGAGCACGCGCGTGACGGTCAGCCGGTCGACACCCGTCAGCCTGGCCACCTCCACCATCGACCAGCCGTTCGCGTCGACAACTTTCCGCAGCCGCGCGGCGACTTCCTGGGCGACCCGCGCCCCGTGGTGGTCATCGAGCACAGCGCCCGGCCAGGTGCCCTCGAGGACGTACCCGACGGGCCTGCGGCTGCGCTTGTCTCCTTGTGGCACGGCAAAGAGTCTCGCCCATACGGACCTCCCGGGATGACGGCGGCCGCCACTCTCACCGAATGTTATTGGAATATCACCCCGCCCGGGGTCTATTCCTGGTGGAGAGTCACGATGGATGCGATCGAGCAGTACCGGCCCAAGCTCCCCAGCCCCGTCTGGGAGCGGATCGGCGCGGACTGCCGTCGCGCGGTCGCCAAGGCCAAGCCCGGCACGCCGAAACAGGCCCGTGACTGGCTCGGCGCCCTGGCGTACGCCGCCGCTCACGCGGACGCCTGCGGACAGCCCACGAAAGCCGAGCAGTTGCTCACCCGTGAGGCGATCGAGTGGTACCTGGCGACCGGCTACCTGCACGCCGAGAAGTCGTCCCGTTCCAACCGCCGCTGCCGCCTCAACAAGCTCCGCCTCGCCCTGCTCGGCCCCGACCTGATCACCGGTACTCCGGCCTCGTACACCGGCTCCGATCCCTCCCGCCCCTACACCAAGCCGGAGCAGGCCCTGCTGTACGCCTCCGCCCGCGTCCAGCCCACCGACGAACTGCGCTACGGCTCTCTGACCCTGCTCGCCCTCGGCCTCGGCTGCGGCCTGGACTCACCCGAGATCATCCCGCTGCGCACCCACGACATCCGCGAAGCGCCCAACGGCGCGGTCGCCGTCTCGGTCCGCGGACGGCGCAAGCGGATCGTGCTGTGCCGCAACGCCTGGGCGCCGGTCCTCACCGAGGCCACCGCCTGGGCCTGTCTCCCCGGCCAGGCCCGCTACCTCTTCCGCCCCGCGAGCCACGCCCGGGGCACGAACACCGTCACCAACTTCCTCGCCCGTACCAAGCGCACCCCCGGCACACCGGCCCTGGTGATGGGCCGGACCCGCGCCACCTGGCTCGTCGACGCCGTCGAGGCCCGCATGTACCTGCCCACGCTGATGGCCGCCGCCGGCCTGACCACCCTGCGCTCGATCGACCGGATCCTGCCCTACGTCCGCAACCTCCCGCCCGACCAGGCCGCCGCCATGCTCAGGGAGCTGTAGATGACCAGCAGTCTCGACCGCGAGGATCACCTCGCCAAGCTCCGTACCCGCCGCCTGCCCGTTCCCGACGCCGAGGTGCACGAGGTACTGGCCGCGCTGGACGACTCCGGTCTCGTCTCCGAGGTCGAACCCCTCGTCGCCCAGTCCACCGGCCGCAAGCGGACACTCACCGTGCGGGCGCTGTTCCTGGGCATGTGGCTGGCCGCCGCGCGCAACGCCGGCACGGTGACCCTGACCTCGGTGGCGAACCTGCTCTTCTTCGCCCTGTCCGACGAGGTGCGCGAGCAGCTCGGCATCTCCCGCTATGCCGACCACTTCCGGGGCTTCGAAGCCGGGTACCACGTCGTCCGCCGCCTCTTCCACCGCATCGAGGAAGCCGTGGATCCCTCGCCGCTGCCCAAGAACCACCGCCTGGACCGCGAGCTCGTAGCCCGCCTCCTCGGCGAGGCAGACCCCGACGAGCTCGCCGGCAGGCGCTCGCTCATGCTGCGGGTCGCCAACCGGATCCTCTCCATGTCCCTCCTCGACGCCCACCCTCTGCTGGAAGGCCGCTGGAACGGGTCGGCCGCCCTGGACGCCACCGTCATCGGCACGTACGCGAAAGGCCTGTCCTCCGACAGCCCGGTCACGGCGAGCGACCCCGACGCCGGCTGGTACGTCCGCACCACCAAACACAAAGACCCCCTCCTGACAGACGCACCAACACAGGAGCGCATCAAGAAGCGCCTGTACGGCTACGACGCGTGTCTCGTCGTCGCACGCGACCCCGACCACGACGGCACACCGCTGCCCGACGGCTCGGCCAACCCCGACGTCGTCCCGTCCCTGGTCGTCGCGTTCTCCCTCGACAAGCCCAGCCACCGCCCCGCTGAAGTCGCCCTCGAAGCCCTCCAGCAGGTCGATCCCCGCTACCCCCGCGGCTACCTCGCCGGCGACCGCCTCTACCCCGACCAGAAACCGGACAAGTTCCAGCTCCCCATCCGCGCCGTGGGCTACCAGCCCGTCTACGACTACGCCAAGGACCAGCTCGGCGTGCAGGCCCAGTTCGCCGGGGCAGAACTCGTCGAGGGCAACTGGTACTGCCCCTCCATGCCCCAGCCCCTCAAGGACGCCAGCAAGGACCTCGTCGCCAAGAAGATCGACAAGCAGACCTGGATCAACCGGATCCGGCAGCGCACCACCTACCTCTTCATGCCCAAGCAGCGCGCTGACGCCGAGGGCCACCGCCGCATGATGTGCCCCGCCGAGGCCAACCGCACCCAGTGCCCTCTCAAGCCCTACACCCTCGGCCGGGGCATCCACCTGCCCCTCATCGACCCCGCTCCCAGCCCCGTCGGCTCGCCCACCGCCTGCACCCAGCGCACCATCACCCTCCCGCCCGAGGCCGGCGCCCAGCTCTGGCAGCCCCTCCAGTACGGCACCGCGGAATGGCAGCGCGTCTACTTCCGGCTCCGCAACGCCATCGAGGGCATGAACGGCTTCGGCAAGGACCCCCTCTACGAGTGCCTCGAGTCCGGCGGCACCCGCCGCATCCGCGGCATCGCCGCCCAGGCCATCCTGCTGGCCTTCCAGCTCGCCCACGCCAACAAACGCAAGCTCGCCACCTGGGCCGGCAGCATCGCGCTCCACGGCAACCGCCCCCACCGCCGCCCCACCCGCCGTCGCAAGACCAAACCCCTGGGCACCTGGACCCCCGAGGGGTACCTCACCGAGACGACCGCGTGAGAGGGGTCATACCCCAGCAAGCCAGCTGAAGGTCAACAACCGAAGACCCAGAACACGACTGCCCGGCGGCTCCCCAGCCGCCGGGCAGTCACGCGTGCAAGCCGCGCCACACCCCACCTGACCAGTAGGGAAAGCGAAACGGTCGGCATCGTGATCACGATGCCGACCGTTTCGTCGGTGCTACGAGGACACTTTCGTCGGTGTCCCCTCGTGCGCGAGGGGGGAGTTGAACCCCCACGCCCTTGCGGGCACTGGAACCTGAATCCAGCGCGTCTGCCTATTCCGCCACCCGCGCATCTGGGTGTCGTAACCTTCGGCCTCCACCGTTTTGGTGCGACCGCCTGGCGACATCTGAAGATTAGCACGCCATCGGGGATGGATTCACATCCGTTGTTTCGAGGGCCCGGCAGACGCACAAGGAGGTAGAGGAGACGCCCGCCGTCCCCGGCGGCGACGGTACCGAGGGGCACCCCCCGAGGCATCGGGGCCGCCGAGTCGGGCACGGAACCGCGGGGACACAGAGGACGAGCGGGACAGAGGAAGAGGAAGGGGGACAGCGGAACAGCCCCCGCCCGGAACCCCCGACCCCCGTCCCTCCGAGGTATCCGGAAGGTGCGGGACACTGTCCACAGGGCGCCTCTACGATCCGTGTGGGAGATGTGAGAGGTGACACTCATCCACAGGGCAGAGAAGGGGAACCAGCCGATTTCCCGACGCGTGGATACGATCAGTAAGCAGTACCAGGGCGGCAACGACGGAGGAGGTGCCCGATGGGAGTCCTGAAGAGGTTCGAGCAGCGTCTCGAAGGCCTGGTCAACGGCACCTTCGCCAAGGTCTTCAAGTCCGAGGTCCAGCCGGTCGAGATCGCCGGCGCCCTCCAGCGCGAGTGTGACAACAACGCGACGATCTGGAACCGGGACCGCACGGTCGTCCCCAACGACTTCATCGTCGAGCTGAGCACCCCCGACTACGAGCGCCTCAGCCCCTACTCCGGGCAGCTCGGGGACGAGCTGGCCGGACTGGTCCGGGACTACGCGAAGCAGCAGCGGTACACCTTCATGGGCCCCATCAAGGTCCACCTGGAGAAGGCCGACGATCTCGACACCGGCCTGTACCGGGTCCGCAGCCGCACCCTCGCGTCCAGCTCCTCCGCGGACGCCCAGCCCGCCGACGGCTCCCCCGGCGCGGGCGCGCAGGGCCCCCAGGGCCCGGGAGGCCCCACCGCCCCGCCGCCCGGCCAGGGCGGCCGTCCCGGCGGCTACGGCTACCCTCCGGCCGGCGCTCCGCCGATGCCGCCCGCGCCCCCGCCGGGCGCCGGCCCGGCCCCCGGCCAGCACCGTCCGGGCGCGTCCTCGGCGCACCGTCCGCCGGGCTCCACCGGCCAGGTGCCGGGCGCCCAGGTGCGCCGCTGGATCGAGATCAACGGCACCCGGCACCAGATCTCCCGCCCCACCCTGGTCCTGGGCCGCAGCACGGACGCCGACGTGCGGATCGACGATCCGGGAGTATCCCGCCGCCACTGCGAGATCCGGACCGGAACGCCCTCGACGATCCAGGATCTCGGGTCCACCAACGGCATCGTGGTGGACGGACAGCAGACCACTCACGCTACGCTCCGCGACGGCTCGCGGATCGTCGTGGGCAGCACCACCATCATTTACCGGCAAGCCGAAGGGTGAAGCGGGGGCAATGTCAGAGCTGACCCTCACGGTCATGCGGTTGGGTTTCCTCGCCGTACTGTGGCTGTTCGTCATCGTGGCCGTCCAGGTCATCCGCAGCGACCTGTTCGGTACACGGGTCACGCAGCGCGGCGCGCGCCGGGAGAGCGCCCGCCCCCGCTCCGAAGGCCGCCAGAGCGCCCCGCCGCAGCAGCGGCAGCGGCGCGGCGCCCCCACGAAGCTGGTCGTCTCCGAGGGCACGCTCACCGGCACGACGGTCGCCCTCCAGGGCCAGACGATCACGCTGGGCCGGGCGCACGACTCCACGATCGTGCTGGACGACGACTACGCCTCCAGCCGGCATGCCAGGATCTATCCGGACCACGACGGTCAGTGGATCGTCGAGGACCTGGGGTCCACCAACGGCACGTACCTCGACCGGACTCGACTCACCACGCCGACCCCGATTCCGCTGGGTGCGCCGATCCGCATCGGCAAGACCGTCATCGAGCTGCGGAAGTAGTGCTACATCATGAATAGGCGCGAGCGGAGCGAGCGAGCCGCAGCGGTCCCCGCGGACCGGGCGGGGCTCCCGACCGGAGGGTGGGCAGTGTGGCTCGACCAGACCGGCTGTACCCCGAGCCGACGGGTGAGGTGCGCATGAGTCTGTCACTGCGCTTCGCCGCCGGGTCTCACAAAGGAATGATCCGCGAGGGCAACGAGGACTCCGGCTACGCCGGACCCCGGCTGCTCGCCATCGCGGACGGCATGGGCGGGCAGGCCGCCGGCGAAGTCGCCTCCTCCGAGGTGATCTCCACCCTCGTCACGCTCGACGACGACATTCCCGGCTCCGACATCCTCACCTCGCTCGGCACGGCGGTGCAGCGGGCCAACGACCAGCTCCGCATGATGGTCGAGGAGGACCCGCAGCTGGAGGGCATGGGCACCACGCTCACCGCCCTGCTGTGGACCGGCCAGCGCCTCGGCCTCGTCCATGTCGGAGACTCCCGTGCGTACCTCCTCCGCGACGGCGTCCTCACTCAGATCACCCAGGACCACACCTGGGTGCAGCGGCTGGTCGACGAGGGCCGTATCACCGAGGAAGAGGCCACCACCCACCCGCAGCGCTCGCTCCTCATGCGCGCGCTCGGCAGCGGTGACCACGTCGAGCCGGACCTGTCGATCCGCGAGGTCCGGGCCGGCGACCGCTATCTGGTCTGCTCCGACGGCCTGTCCGGAGTCGTCTCCCACCAGACGATGGAGGAGACCCTCGCCAGTTACCAGGGGCCCCAGGAGACCGTCCAGGAGCTGATCCAGCTCGCCCTGCGCGGCGGCGGCCCGGACAACATCACCGTGATCATCGCGGACGTCCTGGACGTCGACGGCGGCGACACCCTCGCCGGACAGCTCAGCGACGCCCCGGTGATCGTCGGCGCCGTGGCCGAGAACCAGCAGCAGCTCAACGACGGCGGGGCCATGCAGACCCCCGCCGGACGGGCCGCCGGGCTGGGCCGCCAGGCCCCGCAGCCGCCCCCCGGGGGCTTCGGCCCGCCCGGCAGCGGCGAGGACATCGACTACGGCGGCATGCCCCCGGAGAACGACTCCCACGGCGCGTACCGGGACGAGGATCTCGCCAAGCCCCGCAAGAAAGGCGGCTGGTTCAAGCGGATCTTCCTGATGGTGCTGGTCCTCGCCCTGCTCGGCGGGGGCGGGTACGCCGGCTGGCGCTGGACCCAGACCCAGTACTACGTGGGTGCCAACAAGGGCCATGTCGCCCTCTACCGGGGCATCAGCCAGGACCTGATGTGGGTCTCGCTGTCGGAGGTCGAGAAGGACCACCCCGACATCGAACTCAAGTACCTCCCCTCGTACTACCAGAAGCAGGTCGAGGACACGATCGCCGGCGGCAGCCTCGCCAAGGCGGAGGCCAAGATCAAGGAGCTGGGCGTCCAGGCCAGTGCCTGCCGCAAGCGCGCGGAGGCCCGCGAGGCCGCCGAGCAGTCGGCCGCCGCCCCGCCCCCCGCCGCCTCCCCGGCCCCGTCCTCCTCCCCGTCCGGGGAGCAGAAGCCCGAGGGGGAACAGCAGGACGGCGAGAAGACCGACGCCAAGCCCACGACCACGCCCACCGCGGCCACTCCCTCCCCGGGTCCCACCCTCACGGAGGAGGAGAAGCGGGCGGCCTCGAACTGCGGCAAGCAGTAAGCACCCGTAGGGGGGCCTTTCCACCACCATGAGCGTTGTCACCAACACGACCACCATCGGCGCGATCGACGCACCGAGCCGCCGCAACACCGAGCTGCTGCTCCTCGCGTTCGCCGTCGCCATCCCGGTCCTCGCGTACCTGAACGTCGGCCTCGCCATCGACGGCGAGGTGCCCGCCGGCATGCTCGGCTACGGCATCGGCCTCGGACTGCTCGCCGGAATCGCCCACCTGCTGGTACGGCGCTTCGCGAAGTACGCCGACCCGCTGCTGCTGCCGCTGGCGACCCTGCTCAACGGGCTGGGCCTGGTGCTGATCTGGAGACTCGACCAGTCGCCGCGGATCCAGGCCCAGTACGCCACGTTCAGCCCGGACGCGCCCAAGCAGCTGATGTACTCCGCGATCGGTATCGCGATGTTCCTGGCCGTGCTGGTGTTCCTCAAGGACCACCGGGTGCTCCAGCGCTACACGTACATCTCGATGATGGTGGCGATCGTCCTGCTGCTCCTGCCGATCGTCCCGGGCCTCGGCACGGACAGCTTCGGCGCCAAGATCTGGATCAACATCGCGGGCTTCTCCGTCCAGCCGGGAGAGTTCGCCAAGATCGTGCTCGCGGTCTTCTTCTCCGGATATCTGATGGTGAAGCGTGACGCGCTCGCCCTGGCCAGCCGCCGCTTCATGGGCCTCTACCTGCCCCGGGGCCGCGACCTCGGCCCGATCATCACCATCTGGGCGCTCAGCCTGCTGATCCTGGTCTTCGAGAACGACCTCGGTTCGTCACTGCTGTTCTTCGGCATGTTCGTGATCGTGCTGTACGTGGCGACCGAGCGGACCAGCTGGATCGTCATGGGTCTGCTGATGGCCGTGGGCGGCGCGGTCGTGGTCGGTTCGACCGCGACCCACGTCAAGTCCCGTGTCGCCGCCTGGCTCGATCCGTTCGAATGCCTGAAGACCGCGCCCGAGGGCACCAACATGGCCTGGGCCTGTGACCAGATGACACAGGTCCAGATGGCGTTCGGTTCCGGTGGCACCATCGGCACCGGCCTCGGCCAGGGCAACTCCGACCTCGTCGGCTTCGCCGCCAACTCCGACTTCATCTTCGCCACCGTCGGAGAGGAGCTGGGCCTGGCCGGTGTCATGGCCTTCCTCCTCCTGTACGGCCTGATCGTCGAGCGCGGTCTGCGCACCGCGCTCGCTGCCCGCGACCCGTTCGGCAAGCTGCTCGCCTGCGGCCTGTCCGGCGCCTTCGCGCTCCAGATCTTCGTCGTCGCCGGCGGTGTGATGGGCCTCATCCCGCTGACCGGTATGACCATGCCGTTCCTCGCGTACGGCGGCTCGTCCGTCATCGCGAACTGGGCGCTCATCGCGATCCTGCTGCGGATCAGCGACACCGCGCGCCGTCCGGCCCCCGCACCCGCCCCGAACCCCGACGCCGAGATGACCCAGGTGGTCCGACAGTGAACAAGCCCCTGCGCCATATCGCGATCTTCTGCGGCCTGCTGGTGCTCGCGCTGCTCCTCCGGGACAACTGGCTCCAGTTCGTCCGCAGTGACGAGCTGAACTCCCACAAGGACAACAAGCGCACGGCCATCGAGCGGTACAGCTACCCCCGCGGCAACATCATCGTGGAGGACAAGCCCATCACGGGGTCCGTCGAGAGCGACGACTCGATGTACAAGTACCGGCGCACCTACGTGAACGGCCCCATGTGGGCGCCCGTCACCGGGTACGCCTCCAGCGTCTTCGGCTCGGACAAGCTGGAGTCCATCTACGACCCCATCCTCACCGGCAACGACGACCGGCTGTTCTTCGACCGCACCCTCGCCATGTTCACCGGCGAGACCAAGCAGGGCGGCAACGTCGTCACGACCCTCAACGGCGCCGCCCAGAAGGCCGCCTACGAGGGGCTCGGCAAGAAGAAGGGCGCCGTCGCGGCCATCGACCCGCAGACCGGGAAGATCCTGGCGCTGGCCTCCACCCCCTCGTACGACCCGGGCACCATCGCGGGCCGCACGAAGGCCGACGGCGAGGCATGGAACAAGCTGGAGAAGGACCCCGACAAGCCGAGGAACAACCGCGTACTGCGCGAGATCTACCCCCCTGGCTCCACGTTCAAGGTGGTCACGGCCGCCGCGGCCATCGAGGCCGGCATCGTCAAGGACATCGAAGCCAAGACGGACACCCCCGAGCCGTACATGATCCCGCTGTCCCGGACGCCGATGAAGAACCACGCCCGGGGCTGCGAGAACGCCACGCTGCAGTACGCGATGCAGTGGTCCTGCAACTCCGTCTTCGCGAAGCTCGGTGACGAGGTCGGCCGGGACAAGATGGTCGAGATGTCCGAGAAGTTCGGTTTCAACTCGGAGGTCTTCACCCCGGTCCGCGCGGTCGCCTCCGTGTACGACAAGAACATGGACCGCGGCGGCAACGCCCAGTCCGCCATCGGCCAGTTCAACACCGCGACCACCCCGCTCCAGATGGCCATGGTCACCGCCGCCATCGCCAACGACGGCAAGCTGATGAAGCCGTACATGGTGGACCGCCTGGTGACCCCGAGCCTCGACGTGCTCGAAGGTTTCGAGCCCGAGGAGATGAGCCGGCCGATGTCCGCCGAGACCGCGCAGCTCGTGCAGAAGATGATGGAGGTCACGGTCGAGGAGGGCACCGGCACCAAGGCCCGCATCCCCGGCGTCAAGGTCGGCGGCAAGACCGGCACCGCCCAGCACGGCGAGAAGAACAAGGCCCGCCCCTACGCCTGGTTCATCTCGTACGCGAAGACCGACAGCGGCTCCCCGGTCGCCGTGGCCGTCATCGTCGAGGACTCCGACGCCACCCGTGAGGACATCAGCGGCGGCGGCCAGGCCGCGCCCATCGCCCGCGCGGTGATGAAGGCGGTGCTCGACAGCAAGCAGTGACCCGCACCACGCCGAACGGACACCCGCCGGACCGACGCCGGAGACGTGACATGCGCGACACCGCATGACGTCCGTGAAGCCCCCGCGATGCCCCTGGCGACTGTGTACCGGTCCCGTATCAGCTTCCGGTCACGAAGTGATCAGCCACCCGCGGCCGGTAGCCTTTGCCCGAACAGCACACCGCCGGACCACACAGACGGGTGCGGTCGGGACTGACGGAGAGGGCTGGAACAGTTATGGAAGAGCCGCGTCGCCTCGGCGGCCGGTACGAGCTGGGCTCGGTGCTCGGCCGTGGTGGCATGGCCGAGGTCTACCTCGCCCACGACACCCGGCTCGGCCGCACCGTCGCCGTGAAGACGCTGCGGGTCGACCTGGCCCGGGACCCGTCCTTCCAGGCCCGGTTCCGCCGTGAGGCCCAGTCCGCCGCCTCGCTCAACCACCCGGCGATCGTCGCCGTGTACGACACCGGCGAGGACTACGTCGACGGGGTCTCCATCCCGTACATCGTGATGGAGTACGTCGACGGCTCCACCCTGCGTGAGCTGCTCCACTCCGGGCGCAAGCTGCTCCCCGAGCGCACGCTGGAGATGACCGTCGGCATCCTCCAGGCCCTGGAGTACTCGCACCGCGCCGGCATCGTCCACCGCGACATCAAGCCGGCGAACGTCATGCTGACGCGGACCGGCCAGGTCAAGGTCATGGACTTCGGCATCGCGCGCGCGATGGGCGACGCCGGGATGACCATGACACAGACGGCGGCCGTGATCGGCACCGCCCAGTACCTCTCCCCGGAGCAGGCCAAGGGCGAGACCGTCGACGCCCGCTCCGACCTGTACTCCACCGGCTGTCTGCTGTACGAGCTGCTGACCGTGCGCCCGCCGTTCATCGGGGACTCACCGGTCGCGGTCGCCTACCAGCATGTACGGGAGGAGCCGCAGCCGCCCAGTTCCTTCGACCCCGAGATCACGCCCGAGATGGACGCGATCGTACTGAAGGCCCTGGTCAAGGACCCGGACTACCGGTACCAGTCGGCCGACGAGATGCGCGCCGACATCGAGGCGTGCCTGGAGGGCCGCCAGCCGGTCGCCGCGACCGCCGCGATGGGGGCCATGGGCGCCCCCGGCGGCTACGGCTACCCGCACCCGGACCAGCCGACGGCCGCGATGCACCAGGCCGACCCGGCCGCGCAGACGTCGATGCTGCCGCCCATGAACCCGGACGACGGCGGCTTCGGCTACGACGACCGGGGCGCCGGACGCCGCCGTCCGCCGCAGAAGAAGTCCAGCCTCTCCACGGTCCTGCTGGCCGTGGCGGGCATCCTGGTGCTCGTCGGCGCCGTCCTGATCGGACGGTCGATCTTCGCGCCCGACAACGGCCCGCGTGAGGTCGTGATCCCCAACCTGGTGGGCCAGACCATGGAGCAGGCCCGGAAGTCGGCGGAGAACGCCAGCGTCACGCTCAAGGACGGGGGCACGGAGCGCTGCGAGGACCAGCCGAAGGGCTCCATCTGCCGCCAGCAGCCGGAGGCCGACGGCAGCACCAAGGTCGAGGAGAACACCCCGATCGAGGTGTGGGTGTCCGAAGGCGCCCCGATGGTCAAGGTACCGAGCGTTCTCCAGCAGGACGAGGACCTGGCGAGCACCAACCTCAAGAACGAGGGCTTCAAGGTCACCGTGGAGCGGGAGGAGTCCGACAAGACCGAGGGCTCCGTCATCCGCCAGAGCCCGGACGGGAACACGGAGGCCGAGAAGGGCAGCGAGGTCACGATCACCATCGCCACGCAGGCCAAGGTGCCCGTGCCGAACGTGGTCACCCAGCAGTTCGACACCGCCAAGGCCCAGCTTGAGGGCCTGAAGTTCAATGTCCTCCGCGACGAGGTGGACAACGACCAGCCGGCCGGCACGGTCATCGAGCAGTCGCCGGCCGGCGGCGAGCAGGCCGCGAAGGGCAGCAACGTCACCCTGAAGGTCTCCAAGGGCCCCCAGGTGCAGAAGGTGCAGGTGCCGGCCCTGAAGGGCAGGCTGCTGTCCCAGGCCCAGCAGGAGGCCGGCGCACGCGGACTCCAGCTGGCGATCGTCGAGGGGCCGAACGACCCGAACGCCCTCGTCGTCGACCAGGACCCCAAGGCGGGCAAGCGGATCGACCCGGGCACCCCGGTCGAAATCAAGACCCGCAGCCTGACCGGTGGCGACAACCGGGGCACCGGTGACGACGGCAGCAACGACGGGGGCAACCAGGGCGGCCTGTTCGGCTTCGGCACCCCGGAGACAGAGGTCCGGACCGAGGAGGAGTGAGCGGCTGACGCCCTCAGAACCCACAGGAAGGGCCCGGGAACCGCGCAAGGTTCCCGGGCCCTTCCTCGTACCGTACGAAGCCCCGCAGCGCCCGAGGCCCCGTACCGCCCGGACTTCTCCTTCAGCCGCGCAGCTCCGCGGGCTTCGTGCGGTCCTTGTCGACCTTCTCCGTGCGCTCCAGCTCGCCCCAGACGATGTAGCGGTGCTTGGAGGTGAGGACCGGGGTGCAGGTCGTCAGGGTGATGTAGCGGCCCGCCTTGGTCTTGCCGGACTGCTTCGGGACCGGGTTCAGGACCTCCACGTTGTACTTCGAGGTCTCCGGAAGGGTCTTGTACACCTTGTAGATGTACCAGGTGTCCTTCGTCTCGAAGACGATCGAGTCACCGAACTTCAGCTTGTCGATGTCGTGGAACTTCGCGCCGTGCCCGTCGCGGTGGGCGGCCAGCGTGAAGTTGCCCTTCTCGTCCTGCGGCAGCGCCGACTTGACGGGGTCCGTGTAATAGCCGGCGACGCCGTCGTTGAGCACCTTCTCGTCGGTGCCCTCCTTGACCAGCACCTCACCGTTGTCCATGGCCGGGACGTGCAGGAAGCCGATGCCGTCCCGGGTGTCCAGCGCGCCGGGTCCCGTGTCGGTCTCCGTCCAGCGCTGCCGGACCGCGTCGCTCTGCTTGCCGGCCTCCCGGTCCGCGAGGACGTTGGTCCACCACAGCGAGTAGGCGACGAACAGGCCCATCAGCACGCCCACAGTGATCAGCAGTTCTCCGAAGACGCTGACGACGGCTGCGATCCGGTTGCGCACACGTGCCACTGCTCTGCTACTTCCCGTCTTGAGGTCCCAGGCCGGGCCCACCGGCCCGACGGCGTGCGTCAGCCTGCCAGAGCCTTCGGCTCGCCCTTGTCCCGGGGCTGTTCCTCGACCAGCTTGCCCCACACGATCATGCGGTACGTGCTCGTGAACTCCGGGGTGCAGGTGGTCAGCGTGATGTACCGGCCGGGTTCCGTGAAACCGGACCCGTCGGGCACCGGTTTGAGCACCGAGACGTTGGAGGGCGGGGTCTGCGGCAGGATGCTCGCCATCTCGTAGACGTAGTACCGGTCCCGGGTCTCGACGACGATGGGGTCGCCGGGCCGGAGCTGGTTGATGTAGCGGAACGGCTCGCCGTGGGTGTTGCGGTGGCCGGCGACCGCGAAGTTGCCCTCCTTGTCGGACGGCATGGCCGTCTTGAGGGTTCCTTCCCCGTAGTGGCCGACCATGCCCTTGTCGAGGACCCGCTCCTTGTCGATGCCCTCCGCGACGGGCACGACCACGTCGAGCTTCGGGATGTGGAGGATGGCGAAGCCCTGCCCCGGCGCGAAGGCCTTCTGCTCCTTGCCGTCGCCGTTGGCCCAGTTCTCGGTGATGCGGTCCTTCTCCTTGCCTGCCTCCAGACCGGCCTGCACGTTCGTCCACACCAGTTGGTAGACGACGAACAGCAGCATCAGTACGCCGAAGGTGATGAAGATCTCGCCCACCGCCCGGCTGGCGATGACCCCGAAGCCGTCCTTCGCGGCACGCGCGGCCCGGCGGGCCTCCAGCCGCGTCATCGGCGCCTCCGACGCGGACCCGGCCGAGGCGGCGGCGGAGACGGGCATGGGGACGTTGCGGCGGCGGCCACCGGACTTGGCGGCACGCCGCCGCTCGGCCCGGCCCCCGACCGACGGCTCGGGCCCGTACGGCTCGGCCTCGCCGGCCGCGGGCTGTCCGTCTGCTATTCGCGGCGGCTCCACCACGGGCATCGGGACCGTGCCGTCATGCCGGACCGGCACCTCCGTCGCGTAGCCACTCCCGCCGTACGTCGTCTCCGTTCCGTACGTCTCCGAGGGATACGGCTCTGCGGGATACGGCTCCGGCCGGTACGTCTCCGTCCCCCCGTGCCCCTCCGGCTGGTACGGCTGCGGGGGGTACGGCTCCGCCACCGGCGCGGGCCCGTACGGCTGCTGGTACTGCTGGTGCCCTTGCGGGGCCGCGTACGGGTCGTACGGCTGCGGCTCGGGCGGCTGGGGCGGGGGCGCGGTCTGGGGCGTCCCGTACCCGTCGTCCCCCTCCTGGCCCTCGTACCCCCTCTGGCCCCCGGACGGCTCCCGCCCCCCGTACGGCTCCTGAGGCGTCTCGGGCATGTTCGATGCCCGGAACCAGGGCGAGGTCACGCGACGGCCTTGCCCACCACCGGCGCGAGGCCCGTCGAACGGCCGACCGCACCGGTGTCGCCGCAGTGCTCCAGCCAGTTGGCGAGCATCAGGTGACCGTGCTCGGTGAGCACGGACTCCGGGTGGAACTGGACGCCCTCCACGGCGTGTACACGGTGGCGCAGCCCCATGATGATCCCGTCCTCCGTGCGCGCCGTGACCTCCAGGACGTCCGGCAGCGCGGCCGGCTCGGCGGCCAGCGAGTGGTAGCGGGTCGCGGTGAACGGCGAGGGCAGACCGGCGAAGACGCCCTTGCCCTCGTGGACGACCGGCGACGTCTTGCCGTGCAGCAGCTCGGGGGCGCGGTCCACGACGCCGCCGTACGCGACGGCCATCGACTGCATGCCGAGGCAGACACCGAAGACCGGGACGCCCGTGGCGGCGCAGTGGCGCACCATGTCGACACAGACACCGGCTTGTTCGGGGGCGCCGGGGCCGGGCGACAGCAGCACACCGTCGAAGCCGTCCTGGGCGTGGCCCGGTTCGACCTCGTCGTTGCGGCGGACCTCGCACTCGGCACCGAGCTGGTAGAGGTACTGGACCAGGTTGAAGACGAAGCTGTCGTAGTTGTCGACGACGAGGATGCGTGCGCTCACTGACCGTCCACCGTCACATCGTTGAACGGAAGCAGGGGTTCCGCCCAGGGGAACACGTATTGGAAGAGCAGATAGACGACCCCGAGGATCAGCAGGAGCGAGAGAAGCGCCCGCACCCATGCGTTTCCTGGGAGATGCCGCCAGATCCAGCCGTACATGACGTCCGCTGGTCCTTCCTTCGAATGCCCTTCGATACCGCACCAGAGTACGGCCCGTTCCCCCTGTCCTGGGGAACCTGTGGAAAGCCTGTGACGCACCACGCGGACGTATGCCGCGGATGCCCTACGCGACCGGCGTCGCGTAGTGGAGGTCCAGGGTGCCGGAATAGCCGGGCAGAGTGGTCGCGCCGCGTTCGTCGACCTTCCAGCCCAGTCCGTACGCCTTCACGTAGAGCAGGTAGTTCTGGATCGCCGGTGACTCGTCGAGCGCCTTGCGCAGTTTCTTCGCGTCGCCGACGGCGGTGACCTCGTACGGCGGGGAGTAGACCCGCCCCTGGAGCAGCAGGGTGTTGCCGACGCAGCGCACCGCGCTGGTGGAGATCAGCCGCTGGTCCATGACCTTGATCCCCTTGGCGCCCCCCGCCCACAGGGCGTTCACGACGGCCTGCAGGTCCTGCTGGTGGATGACCAGGTCGTCGGCGCGGGGTTCCGGGTAGCCGGGGGCGGCCCGGGCGTCCTGCGGGGCGTCCTTGAGGGTGACGGTGAGGCCCTGTCCGCTGACCTCCGTCGTGCCCGCGGCCCTCTCCAGGGCGCCGAGCCGGGCGTCCTCGGCGGCGCTGGACCCGGCGTCGCGGCGGGCCAGGGCGTCGACCTCGTCCCGTACGGCGGCGGTCGACTCCTCCAGTTCGCCGTTCCGGTCGCTGCGCTGGCGCACCAGGTCGGAGAGGCGCAGCAGGGAGTCGTCCGTGCGGATGTTGGTGCCCTTGGCGGTGTTGAAGCTGGTGACGAAGAGCAGGCCCGCGAGCGCGAAGACGGCAGCGGTGAGCAGCCGTACCGGCCGCCAGCGTCGGTGCCGGACCGGCTCCGTGGGCGAGTCGGCGGAATTGCTCAACGTACCCTTATCTCCTTAGGCGTCGTCGAAGCACTACGCTAACGGACGCCCGGGCGGGCAGCAGCCCTTCGCTCTCCGCCCCGGTACCAGTTGAAGCCCAACGTTCCTGCGCGGTCACGCAGCGCATCGACAGGAGAGTCCCTCGTGCCGAAGTCACGGATCCGCAAGAAGGCCGACTACACGCCGCCGCCCGCCGCCAAGCAGGCGACCACGATCAAGCTGACTCAGCGCAGCTGGGTCGCTCCGGTGATGCTGGCGCTCTTCGCGATCGGGCTGGCCTGGATCGTCGTCTTCTATGTCACCGACGGAAGGCTGCCCGTCGAGTCGCTGGGCAACTGGAACATCGTGGTGGGCTTCGGCTTCATCGCGGGCGGGTTCGCCGTCTCCACCCAGTGGAAGTAGCCGCGAGCGCCACGGACGCGTAGCCGGTGGAGGGCTGCGACGTCAAGCCCTCCACCGAGTTATCCACAGCGTTGTGCACAGCCGTGGAAAAGGTCAGACGATCTGTGGATAACTTGCATCAGGTTGACGCCGGTGTGACCGCACCGGCGTCCTGAGACACCCGTCGACCGCACTCTCGCGGCACCCGCCCTCCGGGAAAACCCCAGTTCAGTGACGAGGGGCACATCCGTCCGGACGGGATGTCCACGCTGTGCCCAGCACCCGGTCACCGGCTGTGGACAACTCCCCACACGCTGGGGATACACATCCCTCAGGTGATCGCGGCGGTCCTGAGCACGACCGTCACGACGACCGCCGCCAGCACCAGCGCACAGACGCCCCACTGCACCAGGGCCCGCTGGGTGCGGGGCGCGTGCACCATGGCGTACGCGATGATCGCACCGGCGACGAAGCCCCCCAGGTGCGCGTGCCAGCCGATCGAGTCGCGGAAGACGACCGTGATCAGCACGTTGAGGCCGATCAGCGCCAGTACCGGGCGCAGGTCGTACCGCAGCCGCCGCATCACCACGAAGGTGGCGCCGATCAGTCCGAAGCCCGCGCCCGAGGCGCCGAGCCCGCCGACGTTCGGCTCCGCGATCACATAGCTGAGCGCACTGCCGCCGAGCCCGGACAGCAGGTACAGCGCGAGATAGCGCACCCGCCCGAAGGCGACCTCCAGCGGCCCGCCCAGCACCCACAGGAGCAGCATGTTCATCCCGATGTGCCAGAACTCCTCGTGCAGGAACATCGAGGTCACCAGGCGGTACCACTCACCGTCCGCGACCCCGACCACCCGGCCGAGCTCCGGGTCGAAGGCGTACCCGACCTGAGTCAGCTCCGGCACCAGCCCCTCGACGAGCCGCCCCGCGAGGAAGACCACCAGGTTGATCCCGATCAGGATCTTGGTGACGAGATGCGGGTCCCCTGCCGTCACGGCACCGCCCGTGAGCGTCCTCGGACGGCTCGCGTCCGGAGCGTGCCCCGTCCCGGAGCCGCCCCGCACACACTCGGGGCACTGGAACCCCACGGACGCCTCGACCATGCAGTCGGGGCAGATGGGCCGCTCGCAGCGGGTGCAGCGGATACCGGTCTCCACCCCGGGGTGGCGGTAGCAGCCGGACAGCCCGTTCGGGGCCTGGTTCTGCTCCATGGGGTTTCCCCTCGTCGTCGTGCGTCGTGCGTGCCGACGCCCCGCTCATCCTTACGGATGGGCGGGGCGAAAAGGTTCCCTGGCGACCAGGGACCAGCCGTGGGACGGCCGGGCCGTGGGTCAGCTCTTGCGGGACTCGATCACCACGGACTCGATGACCACGTCGTCCACCGGACGGTCGGTGCGCGGGTTGGTCTGGGTCGCGGCGATGGCGTCGACGACCTTCTTGCTCGCCTCGTCGGCGACCTCGCCGAAGATGGTGTGCTTGCCGGTCAGCCAGGTCGTCGGCGCGACGGTGACGAAGAACTGCGAGCCGTTGGTGCCCGGGCCAGCGTTCGCCATGGCCAGCAGGTAGGGCTTGGTGAAGGCGAGGTCCGGGTGGAACTCGTCCTTGAACTCGTAGCCCGGGCCACCGGTGCCGTTACCCAGCGGGTCACCGCCCTGGATCATGAAACCACTGATCACCCGGTGGAAGACCGTGCCGTCGTACAGGGGATCCGTGGACTTCTGGCCCGTCGCCGGGTTCGTCCACTCACGCTCGCCCTTGGCGAGCTCCACGAAGTTCCTGACCGTCACGGGCGCGTGGTCCGGCAGGAGCCGGATGGCGATGTCGCCGCGGTTGGTCTTCAGGGTGGCGTAAAGCTGCTCGGCCACGATGTGCCTTCCTTAGGGTCTGCTCTTTCCACTCGAATCCTCGCACGATCACGCCCGCCGACGGGTGGGGCGTTGCCCCGGATGCCCGCCCCGCATGCCGACCGCCGCACCGGAGGGCATGATTCCGAAAAGGGCGTGAAGCCCGGAATGAGGACGTCAGGCCCGGCAAGGGGCGTCGCGCCCCATGAGGACGGAAAGCGAAGGAGGCTGCCGTGACCCGCATGGACGGCGTGCGCGCCGCGACCGGTACGGCGAAGGAGAATGTGCTGCACGCCGCGGACGTGGTGGCGCCCTACGCCAGCGCGGCCAAGGTACAGGCCGCCCACTACGCGCACGAAGCACGCGTCAGAATGGCCCCGAAGGTCTCCAGGGCCGCCCATCAGACCGCGCACCAGGCACGCGCGCAGTACTCGGCGTACGTGGCACCGCACGTGCCGCCGAAGGTGGAGGAGGCCGCGCAGACCGCCGCGCTCCGCACCCGCGTGGCCGCCCGCCACGCCGCCGACTTCGCCGGTCCTAAGGTGGAGCAGGCCGTCGCCGCGGCCGGGCCGGTACGCGAGGAGGCCCTGGCACGGTCCGCCGCCGCGATCGCCGCGCTGCGGGGCCAGGTGTCGCCCGAGGAGATCAGAAAGCTCGTACGGAGACACGAGCGCCGCGCGAGGGCGGGCCGTGCGCTCAAGGGCCTGGCCGTGCTGGGCGTGCTCTTCGGCGGGGCCGTGGCGGCGTGGGTGTGGTGGGAGCGGCAGGGCAGTCCCGACTGGCTGTCCGAACCCCCGGAGCCGACGGAGGTCGGGGGCCGTGCGCCGATCACGTCGGTGGACGGCAGCGGCGAGACCGAGGGCGGGAAACCGGACTAGAAGGCGCTAGTCGGCGGCGGGAACCCCGTCGGGTGCCGCATCGGCCGGTGCAGCACCCGACGGCCGCCGCACCGCCGGCGACGTCCCGTGCGCCTCGGCCCGGATGCGCTGCTTCATGGTGGGCGGCAGGGCCCGTTTCCGTACCGGACAGGCGTCCGTGCGCTGCGCGGGCAGCGAGACCGTCCGTACCGGCAGCGCGGCCGACACTGCCGACAGCGCCGGAGCGGCCTTCGCTGCGGCTGTCGGCCGGAAGCCGAGCAGGGCGAGGAGCCCCCGCAGGAGAGAGAAGATCGCGGTACGGAACTGCTTGACCATGTCGGCGGCCATGACCCCTCGCTTTCCCATCACGTCGGATCGGACGATGTGCATACATTCCTCATGATGTGTACGCAGCTCGAAAAGGGGAGCAGCGACGCCGTCGGCGCACAGATCTTCAGATGAACACCACTCTTTCGGCCCCTCAGAGCGACGAAACCGCCGACAGGCACCTCACGGTGATCACGGAGGCCCCCGCTGACACGCCGGGCGGCGCCGCCGCGGCCAGCACGGCGTGCCGCACGGTGTTCAGCGACGGGTCTGCGGGGCCCTCCGAGGTCGCGGGCTCCTACCGGATCAGGCCGCGCGGGAGAAGGACGTGCAGAATGCGGGTGATCTCGCCGACCGGTCCCTCACACCGCAGCAAAACGGCACCCGCGCACCCTGACCCGCTCCGGCGACCTGACACCCGCCCTAGCCGAACCGGCTCCCCCGGCCTGCGGGAACACTCCACCGGACGCCTGGCGCGGAACGGGCCGGTCCCGGTGAACGCCTTCGGCCTCCTGCCCGAGCCGATCTTCGCCGGGCCCTGCCTGCCCACAGGGATGCACCACGGCGGAGGCCGACCGACCCCGTTCCTGACCGGAGCCGTCCCGCTGTGCACGCACCCCGGCACCGCCGCATCTGCGCCTGCACGGCCTGGGTCGCGCACGCACCCGCCTGCTGCTCCGGGACTGCGTCGTCCGGTACCTCGCGACGCCTCGGCCCATCCGGAACAGGCACCTGCCGCACGGTCAGTGATCCAGGCGGGAACGGCGTCGGCCACGGGCGTGGAACCGCCGCCGAGCTGACCGGTCGGACTGACGACGGCCGGGAGGCCGGACGGTCACGATCTCGGCTCGGGCCCGTCCTCGGAGGCGAGCGAGTGCCCGGGCGCGACGATCGTGGGCCACGCCCGCACCGGGCCCGTGCCGGACTCCGGATCCTGTGCCGGGTGTCCGGCGGCGAACGGGGGCCCGACGGTCCGGCGAGGTGATGACGGCAGACGTCCGCCATGCCAGGTGATTCGCAGGGGGGAGAGGCATGGGCCCCGAATCCTCGGGAGTCGGGACCTGCCTGCTCGGTGTGGGCACCGACGTGCCGGCACATGGGCGGCGAAAAATGCCCTCCAACCACGTTTCCGCAGATCAGAGGGCACTCACGAGTGGAGCCTAGGGGAGTCGAACCCCTGACATCTGCCATGCAAAGACAGCGCTCTACCAACTGAGCTAAGGCCCCGCGCCACCCGTCGCCGAGTGGTCGCAGAACAGAGTACCGGGTCATCCCGGGTGTCCCGCAAAAGGTACAGGGACTCCCCGTGAACAACCACGCTCCGTAAGATGCTCCGCGAGGTTCGCAGCAGCGAACCGCAGCGCGATGGGGAGACGCACATGGACGTAAGCGCACAGCAGGAAGCCACCACCAGAGCGAGGGAGCTTCAGCGCAGCTGGTACGGGGAGCCTCTGGGCGCCCTGTTCCGCCGGCTCATCGACGATCTCGGGCTGAACCAGGCGCGGCTCGCGGCCGTGCTGGGGCTGTCCGCGCCGATGCTGTCGCAGCTGATGAGCGGCCAGCGCGCCAAGATCGGCAACCCGGCCGTCGTGCAGCGGGTCCAGGCACTCCAGGAGCTCGCGAGCCAGGTCTCGGACGGCAGCGTCAGCGCGGTCGAGGCCACCGAGCGCATGGAGGAGATCAAGAAGTCGCAGGGCGGCTCCGTACTGACCGCCTCCAGCCAGACCAACAACAGCTCCGGTGCCCCGACCGTCCGCCGTGTGGTCCGCGAGATCCAGTCCCTGCTGCGTTCGGTCGCCGCCGCCGGTGACATCATCGACGCGGCCGACTCGCTCGCCCCCACGCACCCCGAACTGGCAGAGTTTCTCCGGGTGTACGGCGCCGGGCGCACCGCGGACGCGGTCGCGCACTACGAGGCGCACCAGAGCTGACGGCGCACACCGGCAGGAGCCGGCGGCGGTCGGCAAACGGCGGCAGCAGGAACGGGGAGCGGGCGCAGCGCGATGGGTGAGGTCTTCGCGGGACGGTACGAGCTGATCGACCCGATCGGGCGGGGCGGCGTGGGCGCGGTCTGGCGCGCCTGGGACCAGCGGCGGCGGCGCTACGTGGCCGCGAAGGTCCTCCAGCAGAGCGACGCCCACACCCTGCTGCGGTTCGTCCGCGAGCAGGCTCTGCGCATCGACCACCCGCACGTCCTGGCCCCGGCGAGCTGGGCCGCCGACGACGACAAGGTCCTGTTCACCATGGACCTGGTCAGCGGCGGCTCGCTGGCGCACGTGATCGGGGACTACGGCCCGCTGCCGCCCCGGTTCGTCTGCACGCTGCTGGACCAGCTGCTGTCCGGGCTCGCCGCGGTGCACGCAGAGGGGGTCGTGCACCGCGACATCAAGCCCGCGAACATCCTGATGGAGGTCACCGGGACGGGCCGCCCGCATCTGCGGCTGTCCGACTTCGGCATCTCCATGCGCAAGGGCGAGCCGCGCCTGACGGAGACCAACTTCGTCGTGGGAACGCCCGGTTACTTCGCTCCGGAGCAACTGATGGGCGCCGAGCCCGACTTCCCGGCCGACCTGTTCGCGGTCGGGCTGGTCGGCCTGTTCCTGCTGCAGGGTCAGAAGCCGGACGCCGACGCGCTTGTGGAGTACTTCCAGGCGTGGGGCACGCCGGGCGCGCCCGAGGGCGTCCCGGAGCCGCTGTGGCAGGTCCTCGCGGGCCTGCTCCAGCCCGACCCCGAGGCACGGTTCCGTACCGCCACAGGGGCGCGCAAGGCGCTGACGTCCGCCGTCGAGATGCTGCCCGAGGTGACGTCCGAGGAGGAGCCGGTCGAGGTCTTCGACCAGATCGGACCGCTGCCACCGGGGTACGGCCCCGAGGGCCCCGCGCCGCTCCCGCCCGTACCGCCGACGTCCCCCTCGGAGACGGGCAGCTTCCACCTGGCGCCCCCGCCCCAGCCGCCCGCGGCGCCCCGACAGCTTTCCGTACCCCGCCAGCCGCCACCGCACCGGCCCGCCCCGCAGCCCGCGCCCGCGCTGTCCCAGCCGCCGACTCAGCCCGAGGGCGTGGCGGCGGACGCGGCGACGGCGACGGCCCACGTCCGCGGCGCGTACCAGCAGCCCCCGCAGCCCTACGCGCTCCAGCCGTACCAGGCCCCCGCCCATCCGCAGCCCGCCACGCCCCCGGCCACCGCCGTCCCGGCGAAGCGCCCGGGCCCGCCACGCGCGGTGGCGATACCGGTGCTGCTCGTGGCCCTGACCTGCCTTGCAGTCGGCTTCTGGGCTCTCACACAGCTCTGAGGGCCAGGTGGTCTACGGGCTCCGGTCCCCGGCCCCGTACGGCCGCGTAGGCGTAGCCGCATCCCCCACAGTGGCCTCACCGACAGCGGGAACCCCGGCGGGAACGCCACCGGCCCGCCGACGCCCCATCAGCGTCCACACGCCGAGCCCCGTCAGCAGCACGGTGCCCGTCCCGATGCCGCCCACGGCCAACACCCGCATCGCGGAGCCGCGTTCCGCCGCCTGCGGGCCGCTCTGTCCTTCCGCCGCGGCCCGCAGGTCGTCCTCGGTCACCTTGAAGATCCCGGCGTCCCCGGCGTACCGCGGCCCCGCCTCGGCCTTCCCCTCCAGGTCGACCTTCAACGTCAGCCCGTACGGATGGTCCCCGAACTTCTCCCCGACCTCGGGGTTCAGCGTGACGCGCAGGTAGTACCAGCCCGCGAACCGCATGGCGCTCGTCTCGGTGTCGGAGCTGAAACGGTTCTCGTACGCCACAGGGGGCAGCGGTTCGAAGGCGATCGTCTGCTGCTTGCCGCTGTAGTACAGCGAGTCCATGCTGCCGACCAGCCCGAGTGCAGGGCTGTACAGAGTCGCCTTGAGCGCGTCGCTCACATACCCGTCTCCGGGCGAGCTGCCCAGGTTGGCGCTGACGAACAGCTGCCGGCCCCAGTCCACCGGCACCCGGTAGAAGCGGCTCTCCCCCGGCTCGATCTTGTCGCTCCACTCGCCCTGTTCCAGCCCGGGCGCCGTGTGGAAGCCGCTGCCGCCCTGCCGTTCGCGCGGGCCGCCCGCAGGCGCGTCGGGGGAGGCGCTGGGCCAGACGGAGGGCGCGGTCGTCGGCCCGGCCTCCGCGAGCTTCGGCTCCGGCGTGAGCCGGATCTCCACGTCCCAGGGATCGGCGGAGGACCCGTCCTCGCCCTTGCGCTCCACGACGAAGAAGTACGACCCGGCTCCCTGGCACGGGTCCCCGTCCTTCCCGTCCAGCCTGCGGGAGGCGTATGCGGCGATCGGCCGGGAGAACCGGGCGCTCCCGAAGCCGGTGTCCGTACTGCTGCAGTTGTTGCCGTCCTGGTCCTGGAGCGCGACCTTGATCCCGTCCTGGAACATGATCTCGGTACCCGTCGGCGGAACGGCGACTGCGGAGGCGTACGCCTGCGTCCCGGCGTCCAGATCCACGCGGTAGATGAGCGTCGCGTCCTTTTCCAGGGAAGCCCTGTAGACGGCCCCCTGCTCCAGCGGGGGCGCGTCTCCCGTGCTGGAGGCCCCCTGCAGTGTCCTGGCGTCCTCGGCGAACCCGTAGGAGTACGAGGAACCGCCCCCGGGCGCCGCCGACTCCGCCCTGGCGTCCTGCGCCGCGACCAGCCCGAGCAGCGCACCGGTCGCGAGTACGCTCAGTACCGCGGTCCCGGCGGCCGTCTTCCGCGCGGAAGCCCCGGCAGCCACACGCCTCACCACGTGCTCCCCCTCGTCGTCTCCATGGGCGGCACCATCCTGCCCCACCGCCCCCGACAACACAGAACCCCGGCCGCTCACCGGCGGCCGGGGTCCTTCACGAACTGCGCGCGCGTCACGAACCTGTGGCCACGGAGTCAGTCGCCTCCGTCCACAGGTCCTGCTCGGCGCGGTCCGCCTGGATCTGGCGGTACACGAGGAGCCCGCCGATGGCGGCCAGTGCGACCAGGAGAAGCTTCTTCACCGCGCGACCTCGTCCTTCGTTGACGTAGGGGACCTTATGGCGCCCGACTATACACACCAACCGATACCAATCGGTGACCTGGCCCGGACAGCCGTACGAAAGGCCAGCAGCACGGGGGCCCGTACGTCTCCGCACAGACCCCCGCACACCGCCCGAAGCCGCTCCACACGGCCCTGCCGCGCGGTGTCACACGCTCATGCCGCGCTCACCGGACTCAGGCCAGCGCGCTCTTCCACGCGCTGCAGAAGCGGGCCCGCCCGTTGGCTCCGTCCCGGAGGCACACGCGGATCTGCACGTATGTGCCTTCCTTCATGCTGTAGTGACGCGTCACCGAACCGGCGCTGGAAAGGGTCTTGGCCCCATTCGCGTCGTCCAGACGATGGGTCTTTCCGTTGAACTTTATATAGCCGGAGGCCCGCAGGCCGTCCTTCTGCATATCGGTGACCTTGAAGGTATTCCCGTTGTGCAGGAAGGTGGCATATCCCCCAGGATTGTCATCCGTGGTCTTGGCCGTGACCGTGGTCCCGGCCCAAGAGCTGGTGGCTCCCCCGAGCACCATGACGGCCGAGGTGAGGACAACCCCCACACCGACTGCAGAACGCTTTCGCGTCTTCACTTCGCCTGCCATTCATTTGTAAATGGCGGGAGCAGAAAACACGCCCCCGCCGTGGTCGACCGAAACGTTATCACGCCGCAACATCACCCAACTGTCAGGGTGGGCAACGGAAATCGAAGCCACTATCCGGAATCAAGTACTCCGAATTTCCCGCGCTCCTGCGAATCGGATAGGCGAAGGCACCACACAGAATCCGGAAGCACCGCGCAGGACTCCCGGACACAACAGAAAGGGCGCCTCCCACCGGGGAGACGCCCTCTGCGTTCGTACTGCTTCTGTGGGGCTAACAGGATTTGAACCTGTGGCCTCATCCTTATCAGGGATGCGCTCTAACCAACTGAGCTATAGCCCCGCCGCGCTCTGCGGAGTGTGTCCCGCGCGCTGACCCCTGAAGATTAGCGCACGAGACGGCTCCAGCCCAAATCGCGGCCGGAGGGACCCCTGAAGCCCTACTCGTCCTCGGCCAGCGTCAGCTCCACGCCGCCGACGAAGCCGGCCGCCAGGTTGTAGATGAAGGCGCCCAGCGTGGCCAGCGCGGTCGCGAGGACCACGTCGATGACCGCGATCACCGACGTGAACATCAGCACGCGGGGCAGCGACAGGAAGGCCTGGAGATCGAAGCCGTTGCTGGCCGTGGACCCGGTGGCGTCGCTGATCGTGGCGCCCACCGTGGAGAAGACGCCCATGGCGTCCATGACCATCCAGAGCACGGCCGAGGCGACGACCGTGCAGATGCCCAGGGCGATGGACAGCAGGAAGCTGACCTTCATCACCGACCAGGGATCGGCCTTGGCCACCCGCAGCCGCGCCTTGCGGGTCCGCGGAGTGGTCTTCGCGCCCGTGCGCGGCAGCCGCGCGCCACCTTCGCCCTGGGCGTCGTACGCCTAGGGCGGGTGGTACGGCTGAGCCTTCTGCTGGGCGGACGACGGCCGCGCACCGGGCAGCGGGCCGTCGTCGAAGGTGTCGTAGGGGGGCTTCGCCCCCCGGGTGTCGGTCACCGCAACCCCCTGGGAGTCCGTGGCGGGGCCACGGGCACCGCTCTGTCCTGAAGCGGCGGCTCCTGAAGCGGCCGATGCGGCCGATCCGGTGCCCGTGGCTCCGCTCACGTTCTACTCCTCGTTGTTCTCCCCGGCCGAGGACCGCTCGCCCTCGACCACCTCGGCTACCTGGGTCGCCGCCCCCGCGGTCGTACCGTCGCCCGACTCGGCCGCCTCGACCTCGTCGGTCGCGTCGACTTCCTCGGCCTCGGCACCGGCCTCGGCGTTCCGAGCGATACCTACGACGGCATCGCGCTTGCTCAGGTTGATCAGCTGGACGCCCATGGTGTCACGGCCGGTCTCCCTGACTCCGCTGACTCGCGTACGAATCACACCACCGGACAGTGTGATGGCGAGGATCTCGTCGTTCTCCTCCACCACCAGTGCGCCGACGAGCGAGCCGCGGTCCTCCACGATCTTCGCAGCCTTGATGCCGAGGCCGCCACGCCCCTGCACGCGGTATTCGTCGACGGAGGTCCGCTTGGCGTACCCGCCGTCCGTCGCGGTGAAGACGAAGGTACCGGGCCGGACCACGTTCATCGACAGCAGTTCGTCGCCCTCGCGGAAGCTCATGCCCTTCACACCGGAGGTGGCGCGGCCCATCGGGCGCAGCGCATCGTCCGTCGCGGTGAACCGGATGGACTGCGCCTTCTTGCTGATCAGCAGCAGGTCGTCCTCGGCGGACGCCAGCTCCGCACCGATCAGCTCGTCGGCAGTGCCCTCGGCGCCGTTGTCCCGCTCGCGGAGATTGATCGCGATGACACCGCCCGAGCGGGGCGAGTCGTAGTCCTTGAGCGGGGTCTTCTTCACCAGGCCGGCCCGGGTCGCGAGGACCAGGTAGGGCGCCGCCTCGTAGTTGCGGATCGCGAGGATCTGAGCGATCTGCTCGTCCGGCTGGAAGGCCAGCAGGTTCGCCACATGCTGCCCGCGTGCGTCCCGCCCGGCGTCCGGCAGCTCGTACGCCTTGGCGCGGTAGACCCGGCCCTTGTTGGTGAAGAAGAGCAGCCAGTGGTGCGTGGTGGAGACGAAGAAGTGGTCGACGATGTCGTCTTCCTTCAGCTTCGTGCCCCGCACGCCCTTGCCGCCGCGCTTCTGAGCCCGGTAGTCGTCGGTCTTGGTCCGCTTGATGTAGCCGCCGCGGGTGACCGTGACGACGATGTCCTCCTCGGCGATGAGGTCCTCGATGGACATGTCGCCGTCGAAGGGCACGAGCTGGGTACGGCGGTCGTCCCCGAACTTCTCGACGAGCGCGGTGAGCTCCTCGCTGACGATCTGCCGCTGGCGGACCTCGGAGGCGAGGATCTGGTTGTACTCGCTGATCTTCGCCTGGAGTTCGTCGTGCTCCGCGACGATCTTCTGGCGCTCCAGGGCCGCCAGCCGGCGCAGCTGCATCTCCAGGATGGCGTTGGCCTGGATCTCGTCGATCTCCAGCAGGCCCATCAGGCCGTCGCGGGCGATCTCCACGGTCTGGCTGCGCCGGATGAGCGCGATGACCTCGTCGATCGCGTCCAGTGCCTTGAGCAGACCACGCAGGATGTGCGCCCGCTCCTCGGCCTTGCGCAGCCGGAACCGGGTCCGACGGACGATGACCTCGATCTGGTGCGTCACCCAGTGGCGGATGAACGCGTCCAGGGAGAGGGTGCGCGGCACACCGTCGACCAGCGCGAGCATGTTGGCGCCGAAGTTCGACTGGAGGTCGGTGTGCTTGTAGAGGTTGTTCAGGACGACCTTGGCGACCGCGTCCCGCTTGAGGACGATGACCAGGCGCTGGCCGGTGCGGGACGAGGTCTCGTCACGGACGTCCGCGATGCCCCCGACCTTCCCGTCCTTCACCAGGTCCGCGATCTTCTGCGCCAGGTTGTCCGGGTTGACCTGGTAGGGCAGCTCGGTGACCACCAGGCACTGGCGGTTCTGGATCTCCTCGACCTCGACGACCGCGCGCATCGTGATGGAGCCGCGGCCGGTGCGGTACGCCTCCTCGATGCCCTTGCGGCCGACGACGAGGGCGCCGGTGGGGAAGTCGGGGCCCTTGATGCGCTCGATGAGCGCGTCCAGCAGCTCCTCGTGCGAGGCGTCGGGGTGCTCCAGCGCCCACTGGGCCCCGGCCGCGACCTCGCGCAGGTTGTGCGGCGGGATGTTGGTCGCCATGCCGACCGCGATGCCCGCGGAACCGTTGACCAGGAGGTTCGGGAAGCGGGACGGCAGGACCGTCGGCTCCTGGTTACGGCCGTCGTAGTTGTCCTGGAAGTCGACGGTGTCCTCGTCGATGTCCCGGAGCATCTCCATGGACAGCGGTGCCATCTTGCACTCGGTGTAGCGCATGGCGGCGGCCGGGTCGTTGCCCGGGGAGCCGAAGTTGCCGTTGGAGTCCACCAGCGGCATGCGCATCGACCACGGCTGGGCCAGCCGGACCAGTGCGTCGTAGATGGAGGAGTCACCGTGCGGGTGGTACGTGCCCATGACGTCACCGACGACGCGGGCACACTTGTAGAAGCCCTTCTCGGGCCGGTACCCGCCGTCGTACATCGCGTACAGCACACGCCGGTGGACGGGCTTGAGGCCGTCCCTGACGTCGGGCAGCGCACGCGACACGATGACGGACATCGCGTAGTCGAGGTAGGAGCGCTGCATCTCCGTCTCGAGCCCGACGGGCTCGATGCGGTGCTGCTCGCCCTCGGCCCCTTCGGCGGTGACGACCTCGGTGGTCGTCTCGGTCGCGGGCTCCGGGGTCGGGGCGTCCGGGGTCGCGGGGGTGTTCTCGTCGGCCATGGCCGGTCATCAGTCCTTTCGTACGGTCAGCCGAGACCGACTCAGATGTCGAGGAAGCGGACGTCCTTGGCGTTGCGCTGGATGAAGGAGCGCCGCGCCTCGACGTCCTCGCCCATCAGCACCGAGAACAGGTCGTCCGCCTGCGCGGCGTCGTCCAGGGTCACCTGGCCGAGCACCCGGTGCTCGATGTCCATCGTCGTGACGCGCAGTTCCTCGGCGTTCATCTCGCCCAGACCCTTGAAGCGCTGGATCGAGTCCTCCTTGATCCGCTTGCCGCCCTGGCGGCCCAGCTCGATCAGGGCGTCGCGTTCACGGTCCGAGTACGCGTACTGGTGGTCGTCCCGGCCCCACTTGATCTTGTAGAGCGGCGGGCGGGACAGGTACACGTGCCCGGCCTCGACCAGTGGCCGCATGAAGCGGAACAGGAAGGTCAGCAGCAGGGTGTTGATGTGCTGGCCGTCGACGTCGGCGTCCGCCATCAGAATGATCTTGTGGTAGCGGAGCTTCTCGATGTCGAAGTCCTCGTGGACCCCGGTGCCGAAGGCCGAGATCAGCGCCTGGATCTCCTGGTTCTGGAGGATCTTGTCGACGCGGGCCTTCTCGACGTTCAGGATCTTGCCGCGGATCGGCAGGATCGCCTGGTACTGCGGGTTCCGGCCGGACTTCGCCGAGCCGCCGGCGGAGTCACCCTCGACGATGAAGATCTCGCACTTGGTGGGGTCGTTCGACTGGCAGTCGGAAAGCTTGCCGGGCAGCGACGCGGACTCCAGCAGACCCTTGCGGCGCGTGAGGTCGCGGGCCTTACGGGCGGCGACCCGGGCGGTGGCGGCCTGGATCGCCTTGCGGATGATGTCCGCGGCCTCGTTGGGGTTGCGGTCCAGCCAGTCGGTGAGGTGCTCGTGGACGACCTTCTGGACGAAGGTCTTCGCCTCGGTGTTGCCCAGCTTGGTCTTGGTCTGGCCCTCGAACTGGGGCTCGCTGAGCTTGACCGAAATGATCGCGGTCAGGCCCTCGCGGATGTCGTCACCGGTGAGGTTGTCGTCCTTCTCACGCAGCAGCTTCTTGTCGCGCGCGTACCGGTTGATCAGGGCGGTCAGCGCCGCACGGAAGCCCTCCTCGTGCGTACCGCCCTCGTGGGTGTGGATGATGTTCGCGAACGAGTAGACACCCTCGGTGTACTGCGAGTTCCACTGCATCGCGACCTCGACGGACAGGTTCTTCTCCTTGTCCTCCGCTTCGAGGTCGATGACCGACGGGTGGATGACCTCGCCCTTGCGGGAGTTGAGGTACGTCACGAAGTCGACGATGCCGCCCTCGTAGTGGTACGTCACGGTCCGCGCGGGCGCCTCCCCGGCTGACTCGGCGGCGTCGGGGTCGTCGGCGTTCATCGTCGCCTTCGCGGACTCCCGCTCGTCGGTCAGCCGCAGGGTGAGCCCCTTGTTGAGGAAGGCCATCTCCTGGAAGCGGCGCGAGAGCGTCTCGAAGGAGTAGTCGGTGGTCTCGAAGATGTCCGGGTCGGCCCAGAAGGTGACCGAGGTGCCGTGCTCCTCAGTGGCCTCGTGCTTGGCGAGCGGAGCGGTCGGGACGCCGAGCTTGTAGTCCTGCGTCCAGCGGTAGCCGTCGGTCCTGACCTCGACAGCGACCCTCGTCGACAGGGCGTTCACCACGGAGACGCCGACGCCGTGCAGACCACCGGAGACCGCGTAGCCGCCGCCGCCGAACTTGCCGCCCGCGTGCAGCACGGTCAGCACGACCTCGACAGCCGGCTTGCCCTCGGACGGCACGATGCCCACCGGGATGCCACGGCCGTTGTCGACGACCCGGACGCCGCCGTCGGCGAGGATCGTCACGTCGATGGTGTCCGCGTGGCCGGCCAGCGCCTCGTCGACGGAGTTGTCGACGACCTCCTGGACCAGGTGGTGCAGGCCCCGCTCACCGGTCGAGCCGATGTACATGCCGGGACGCTTGCGGACCGCGTCCAGACCTTCGAGGACGGTGATCGCACTGGCGTCGTACGACGCCGCTGATGCCTCAGCGGCTCCGGCCAGGGCCTCGGTGGACAGGATGTTCTCGTTGGGGTTGCCGGAATCGGCCACGAAGCGCCCTTTCTGGCACAGCGCGAGCCACGGCTCCGGGTACCCGGATGTGGCTGCGTCGTTCGACATGTTCCGCAGTGGGCGGGATTACCCACCAGTCTACCGGTAGCACTGACACTCATGGGGGTTTGCCGGTACCTGAGTCCGCATGTGCCGCTCTGAACCGGCGGCGGCCGACTCCCCATATCCGGGAAGGGGCTCCAGGAGGCTCACACGGGCACTCAGCGCTTCGGGATGTCAACCACCGGCGACGGTGAGCGACAGCTCATGAAAGGACGCCTGGAGGCAGGGGTTCCGTTCCCCCGCCTCCAGGCGTCACACAGGGCGGAGCGGGTGGCCGCAGCGGCGCCCGCTGCGGGAAGGGGGCACACCGGGGGACGGCCCCCGGCACCCGTCAGCCGTACGTGTCGCCCGGCCCCTGACTGCCCGGCGCCCGCAGCGGCCCATAGCCCCGCCGAGGCCCGCTCCCGGGCCCCAGCACCTTGATCACCCGCACCGTCCCGTGCCCCAGATCCTCGTTCAGCCGCGCCACCAGCGTCGGCGCCAGCAGCCGCAGCTGCGTCGCCCACGCCGTCGAGTCGCACTGCACGGTCAGCACCCGCACATCCGGGTCGTCGTCATACCGCACCGGCACACAGTGCTTCGCCAGGTCCTCGCCCACGATCTGCGGCCAGCGCCCCACGACCCCGCCCACCGCGGCGGGCGCCTCCCACCCGCGCTCGGTGATCAGCCGGTTGATCGCGGCGCCCAGCGGCAACGGGTCCCGCCCGTCGGCCCGTGCCCCGGAACGCAGCCCTCCGCCCCGCTTGGCCTGCTTCCTCTGCTGCGCGGCGGCCCCTCGCGCCTTGGCCTGCTCCTTGGCGGCACGCAACGCGACCCGCGCGAGATCGACACCGGACGGCTCGGGAGCCGTGGGAGCGGCGGAGGGACCGGACGGCTGTTGAGGAGAAGGCCCGCTCATAGCCGCTCCACCGTTCCCTCCGACACCGCATACCGCGCGCCCCTCAACACGCCCGGCACATCGTCGTCGACAGCCGCCGTCACCAGCACCTGCTCCCCCGGCGCGACCAGCTCCGCCAGCCGCTCCCGCCGCCGCGCGTCCAGCTCCGCGAAGACGTCGTCGAGCACCAGCACCGGCTCGCCCGCCCGCCTCCCGCCACCGCCCTCAGGCGAGGCTTCGCCGCCCCCGTACGGTTCCGAGCGCAGCAGATCGTACGAGGCCAGCCGCAGCGCCAGCGCGTACGACCAGGACTCCCCGTGACTCGCGTACCCCTTCGCCGGCATCCGCCCGAGCATCAGCACGAGGTCGTCGCGGTGCGGCCCGACCAGCGTGACGCCCCGCTCGATCTCCTGCTTGCGTACGCCTGCGAGCGCGGCGAGCAGCTGCCCGTACAGCTCCTCCCGGCCGGCCGCTCCGGCACCGATCCCCTCGGCGGACGGCTTGTACTCCAGCGCCACGGACCCGCCCCCGGGCGCGAGCTGCTCGTACGCCTTGGCCGTCAGCGGCTGCAGTGTCGCGACGAGATCCAGCCGCTGGGCGAGCAGCTCCGCCCCGACCCGGGCCAGGTGCTGGTCCCACACGTCCAGCGTGGACAGGTCCATGGACCGGCCGCCGTGTCTGCGTGCCAGCGCGGCGGACTTCAACAGCGTGTTGCGCTGCTTGAGGACGCGGTCGTAGTCGGAGCGGATCCCGGCCATGCGGGGCGTACGGGCCGTGACCAGCTCGTCCAGGAACCGCCGCCGCTCACCCGGGTCGCCCTTCACCAGCGCCAGGTCCTCGGGTGCGAACAGCACGGTCCGGATGATCCCCAGCACGTCCCGCGGTCTGACCTGCGAGGACCGGTTGACCCGGGCGCGGTTGGCGCGCCCCGGGTTCAGCTCCAGCTCGACGAGCTGCTGTCGTTCCCCCTGCCGCACCGCGGCGCGGATGACGGCCCGCTGGGCTCCCATCCGTACGAGCGGGGCGTCGGACGACACCCGGTGGCTGCCCAGCGTCGCGAGGTACCCGATCGCTTCGACGAGGTTGGTCTTGCCCTGGCCGTTGGGTCCCACGAACACACTGACGCCCGGGTCGAGAGGAACCTCGGCCCGGGCGTACGAGCGGAAGTCGGCCAGCGACAGATGCGTGACGTGCATGGTGTGTGGCGCCGACCTTCCCCGGCGTGGCGGCTGGGCGGCCCGCCGCCCGAGGGGCGGCGGGCCGCCCAGCCTGTGGATTACTTCTTCGACTCGACCGCGTGGCCGCCGAACTGGTTGCGCAGCGCGGCGATCATCTTCATCTGCGGGGAGTCGTCCTGGCGGGACGCGAACCGCGCGAAGAGCGATGCGGTGATCGCGGGCAGCGGTACGGCGTTGTCGATGGCGGCCTCCACCGTCCACCGGCCCTCGCCGGAGTCCTGGGCGTAGCCGCGCAGCTTCTCGAGGTGCTCGTCCTCGTCCAGCGCGTTGACGGCGAGGTCGAGCAGCCAGGAGCGGATGACCGTGCCCTCCTGCCAGGAGCGGAAGATCTCGCGGACGTCGGTGACCGAGTCCACGGCCTCCAGCAGCTCCCAGCCCTCGGCGAAGGCCTGCATCATCGCGTACTCGATGCCGTTGTGGACCATCTTCGCGAAGTGGCCGGCACCGACCTTGCCCGCGTGGACGGAGCCGAACTCGCCCTCCGGCTTGAGCGCGTCGAAGATCGGCTGGACCCGGGCCACGTGCTCGGCGTCACCGCCGTACATCAGGGCGTAGCCGTTCTCCAGGCCCCAGACACCACCGGAGACGCCGCAGTCGACGAAACCGATCCCCTTGGCGGCCAGCTCCTCGGCGTGCTTCTCGTCGTCGGTCCAGCGGGAGTTGCCGCCGTCGACGACGACGTCGCCGGGGGAGAGCAGCTCAGCGAGCTGGTCGATCGTCGACTGGGTCGCCTCACCGGCGGGGACCATGACCCACACGACGCGCGGACCCTTGAGCCTGCCCACAAGCTCCTCGAGGCTGTGGACATCAGCGAGGTCGGCGTTGCGGTCGTACCCGACAACGGTGTGGCCCGCGCGGCGGATGCGCTCGCGCATGTTGCCGCCCATCTTGCCGAGGCCGATGAGACCGAGCTCCATCAGATCTTCCTTACGCGTCGTGTGCGAGTTCGTACCCGCGTCCGAGACTACGCCCGGACGCGGGCGCACACCTGTGGGGTCAACCGCTCAGTCGTCAACCGTCACGACCAGGGCTTCAGCCGCTCAGCCGCACCGGCATGATCAGGTACTTGTACGCCTGGTCCGCCTCCGCGTCCACCGCCGGCTTGCCGTTCAGCAGCGCGGGCTTCGTGGACGTGGTGAACGAGAGCTGGGCCACCGGTGAGTCGATCGCGCTCAGGCCGTCCAGCAGGAACGTCGGGTTGAAGGCGATCGAGATCTCGTCGCCCTCGAGATGGGCGTCCACGCGCTCCACAGCCTGTGCGTCGTCGCTGGAGCCGGCTTCCAGGATGAGCACGCCCTGCTCGAAGCTCAGCCGGACCGGGGTGTTCCGCTCCGCGACCAGCGCCACCCGCTTGACGGCCTCGACGAACGGCGCCGTCTCGATCGTCGCCACCGAGTTGAACTCGGTCGGGAACAGCGTCCGGTACTTCGGCAGGTCGCCTTCCAGCAGCCGGGTCGTCGTACGGCGGCCCGCGCCCTCGAAACCGATCAGGCCCTCACCCGCACCGGAACCGGACAGCGCCAGCGTCACGGTGTCGCCGCTGGTGAGTGCCTTCGCGGTGTCGAGCAGCGTCTTGGCGGGCACCAGCGCGACGGCCGAGGCCTCCGGGGACTCCGGCTTCCACAGGAACTCGCGGACCGCGAAGCGGTAGCGGTCGGTGGAGGCCAGGGTGACCGTGTCGCCTTCGATCTCGATGCGCACACCGGTGAGCACGGGCAGCGTGTCGTCCCGGCCGGCGGCGATGGCCACCTGGGCGGCGGCGGAGGCGAAGACCTCGCCGGGGACCGTGCCGGTCGCGGTGGGCATCTGCGGCAGCGCCGGGTACTCCTCCACCGGGAGGGTGTGCAGCGTGAAGCGGCTGGATCCACAGAGGACGGTCACCCGTACACCGTCTGTGGAGATCTCCACGGGCCGGTTGGGCAGGGCGCGGCAGATGTCGGCGAGCAGGCGGCCGGAGACGAGCACCGTGCCGTCCTCCTCGACCTCCGCGTCCACCGAGACCCGCGCCGAGACCTCGTAGTCGAAGCTGGAGAAGCTGAGGGCGCCGTCCTCCGCCTTCAGGAGAAGGCCCGCGAGCACAGGCGCGGGCGGACGGGCCGGGAGGCTGCGGGCCACCCAGGCCACCGCCTCCGCGAGTACATCGCGCTCCACCCGGATTTTCACGGTTAGCCGCCTCCTGCTGTCACTGGCTCGCCCTGCTGGCCTTCCTCGTCGGCATCGGTTCCTCTGCGGCAGCTGCGGCAGCAGATGTGTGGATGCCGGGGTCCAGTCTGACGCACGCCACCGACACCCGGTGCGGCTCGGGGTCAAGTCGCCGCAAGCCGTGGCCAGAGGTCCGGCCTCGAGTTGTGCACAGGCCCCGCTTCGAAGCGATTCCCTGGCTAACTATGTGTGGGAGTAGTAGTAGGGCTTGTGGAAACGGTGGATAACCCTGTTCGCGCAGGTCAAACCTGGTTTTTTGTCCACTGCCCCTGTGGGTGCGACCGGTGGACAACCAGGGGGCGCTGTGGAAACGGCGAAGTTGTGCACACCCCATACACAGGCAGGCATGACTTCTCCCCAGCCTCGTCCCCAGCTTTACCCCGGTTCCCCACAGGGCAACCCAGCAACTTCGTGTGACGGCTTTCACTCCTGCCGGTGAGGCGGAGTGTTTCGTTGCCGAACAGTGGACAGCCGTGTGGAGAAGCTGTGGACCAAGGGATGTTCCCTGTGGGCTGCCGGTGGACAACGTCGGACGCCTGTTGTGGGCAAGCAAGTTGTCCACAGCCTGTGGAGTCTCGTCAGCCACAATTCCACAGGCCTCTGACCTGCGGTGATGAGGATATGACCACCCCTCTTGTGGATGACATCCGGATAACTCACCAGTCCCCAGCCTGTGGATGAGGCTTAGCCCCCAGACCTGTGGAGAACGCCGTGGCGCACACAGCAATTCGAACAGGCCCGGCGGCCGTCCGCACTGTCCACCGGCCCTGTGGGCCACTGTCTGCCGGGCTCGAGAACGCCACAGGGCGCCCAGGGACCATGTCCCCGGACGCCCTCGGCGGGTCCGGCCGGCCTCCCAGCCGGGTCTCTCAGCCGTTCTTGATGCGGTTGGTCAGCTCCGTCACCTGGTTGTAGATGGACCGACGCTCCGCCATCAGTGCGCGGATCTTGCGGTCGGCGTGCATCACGGTCGTGTGGTCCCGCCCGCCGAACTGCGCACCGATCTTCGGCAGTGACAGGTCCGTCAGCTCGCGGCACAGGTACATCGCGATCTGCCGGGCGGTGACCAGCACTCTGCTCCGCGACGAGCCGCACAGGTCTTCCACCGTCAGCCCGAAGTAGTCCGCGGTGGCCGCCATGATCGCTCCTGCTGTGATCTCCGGTGCGGTGTCCTCACCGCCGGGGATCAGGTCCTTCAGCACGCTCTCCGTGAGCACCAGGTCCACCGGCTGCCGGTTGAGGCTCGCGAAGGCCGTCACGCGGATCAGCGCGCCCTCCAGCTCCCGGATGTTCCTGGAGATGCGGGAGGCGATGAACTCCAGCACCTCCGGCGGAGCGTTCAGTTGCTCCTGCACCGCCTTCTTGCGGAGGATCGCGATACGCGTCTCCAGCTCCGGCGGCTGCACATCCGTCGTCAGCCCCCACTCGAAGCGGTTGCGCAGCCGGTCCTCCAGGGTCATCAGCTGCTTGGGCGGCCGGTCCGAGGACAGCACGATCTGCTTGTTGGCGTTGTGCAGCGTGTTGAAGGTGTGGAAGAACTCCTCCTGCGTCGACTCCTTGCTCGCCAGGAACTGGATGTCGTCGACCAGCAGGATGTCCACATCGCGGTAGCGCTTGCGGAAGGTGTCGCCCTTGCCGTCACGGATCGAGTTGATGAACTCGTTGGTGAACTCCTCCGAGCTCACGTACCGCACCCGTGTCCCCGGGTAGAGGCTGCGCGCGTAGTGGCCGATGGCGTGCAGCAGATGCGTTTTGCCGAGGCCCGACTCCCCGTAGATGAAGAGGGGGTTGTACGCCTTCGCCGGAGCCTCCGCCACGGCGACGGCCGCCGCGTGCGCGAACCGGTTGGACGAGCCGATCACGAACGTGTCGAACAGGTACTTCGGGTTCAGGCGCGCGTGCTGCTCGCCGGGTGCCCCGCTACCGCCCGCGCCCCCTTGCACACCGCCGCCGGGGCCGTTCATCGAACCGGTTCCGCTCATTCCGCCGGGGCCGCCCGGGCGGTGCTGCCCCGGCGGCTCCGGCAGGTCGCGGCGCTCGCCGCGAGCGGAGTCGTACGAGGAGGGCTGCTCGCCCCCGCGTGGTGCCCCGTAGTCGTGGTGCGGCTGCTGCGGCCGGGCCGTCGCGTACGGGTCGCGTTCCTGGTAGCCGTGGCGCGGCTGCTGCCAGGGGAGGTCCTCCTGGGTGCGCGGCCAGGAGCCTGGCTCCGGGCGCTGCTGGTATTCGGCGGGGTAGGCGGGGCGGACCGACGGCAGGCTGTCCTCCATCGAGGGGCGGTGCCCGTATCCGTCGTATGCGTCTCCCTGTCCGCGCTCGTCGTAGCGCGGCTGCGGGGGCTGGGGCCGCTCGGGCCCCGGTCCGGGGCCCGGCTGGTCACCGGCGGAGTCGTCGACGGTGATCGCGATCCGGATGGGACGGCCGCACTCACGGCTCAGGGTGTCGCTGATCAACGGCGCGAGCCGGCCCTCCAGCACACGCTTGCCCCACTCGTTGGGGACGGCGAGCAGCGCGGTGTCGGCCACGAGGGCGAGGGGCTGGCAGCGTTCGATCCACTGCTTGTCCTTCGGCTCGATGCCCTGCTGCCCCTCTCCGAGCAGCTGCTCGAGGACGCGTGGCCACACTGCGGCAAGATCAGCAGGTACGTCAGCCACGGGGCACGCTCTCTCACAGGTCCCGCGAATGCGCGCTTCTTGGGACGGGATGGGAAGGACAGGCAGGAAAGGAATCCGAGTTCAGCCACGGTAGTCGCGGCGCCTCGCGCGGTTCAAGTTGTTGTCCACAGCCTGTGTACAGAGGGCGGGTGGGTGACTGGTGCGTGGCAGCGCAGGACCTGGCGGCGAGAGGCTGGTTTGACCGGATGGCGTAGCCGCGCGTACCGTGACCAGGTCGAGTTGTCGATGGCTGCTGCCGCCTGCCTCCGATGGGCAAAGATCGCTCAGGTGATCGTATAGCGGTGCACTCGGGCGTATTGCGAGCTACTCGTGGGCGCACGGTGACAGCCAAGCGATGCCCCGCCACCCCACGATTCATTTCTGGAGCCCCCGAGTGAGCAAGCGCACCTTCCAGCCGAACAACCGCCGTCGTGCCAAGACCCACGGCTTCCGTCTGCGGATGCGCACGCGTGCCGGCCGCGCGATCCTGGCGACCCGCCGCAGCAAGGGTCGCGCTCGCCTGTCCGCCTGATCGCGGCCAGGTCATGACGTGCTGCCTACCGAGAATCGGCTGAGGCGGCGCGAGGACTTCGCGACCGCGGTACGGCGAGGCCGCAGGGCAGGCCGTCCGACCCTCGTCGTCCATCTACGCAGCGGTACAACGGACCCGCACGCGCCTGGGGAGAGCGCTCCCCCGACGCGTGCGGGTTTCGTCGTCAGCAAGGCCGTGGGTGGTGCGGTCGTCCGCAACCAGGTGAAGCGGCGTCTGCGCCATCTGATGCGTGAGCGACTCGCCGCGCTGCCCCCCGGTAGCCTGGTTGTAGTACGAGCGCTGCCCGGCGCGGGCGACGCCGACCATGCACAGCTGGCCCGAGACCTGGACGCCGCCCTGCGGCGGCTGGGAGGGGGCGCGCGATGAAGTACCCGCTGCTGGCCCTGATCAAGATCTACCAGTGGACGATCAGCCCGCTGCTGGGCCCCGTCTGCAGGTACTACCCGTCGTGTTCCCACTACGGCTACACAGCCATCGACCGGCACGGCGCCATCAAAGGCACGGCCCTGACCGCCTGGCGGATCCTGCGGTGCAACCCGTGGTCCCCCGGCGGTGTGGACCATGTACCGCCGCGCAAGCGGCCCCGCTGGCACGAGATGCTGCGCGCATGGCTGCGTGGCAGGGGCGGGCACTCCGACGGGACGAGCCCGGCCGCCGAGACCTCGCCCAATGCTCAAGGAGCTTGATTAGTGGACACGATTGGAAATCTGTTCGCCTTCATCACCGGACCCGTCTCGTGGATCATCGTTCAGTTCCACAAGCTGTTCGGGGCGATCTTCGGGGACGACTCGGGGGCGGCCTGGGGTCTCTCCATCGTGTCCCTGGTGATCGTGATCCGCATCTGTCTGATCCCGCTCTTCGTGAAGCAGATCAAGTCGATGCGGAACATGCAGGCGCTCCAGCCGAAGATGAAGGCGATCCAGGAGCGCTACAAGAACGACCGGCAGCGTCAGTCCGAAGAGATGATGAAGCTGTACAAGGAGACGGGCACCAACCCGCTCTCCTCGTGCCTCCCCATCCTTCTGCAGTCGCCGTTCTTCTTCGCGCTGTACCACGTACTGAGCAAGATCGCTTCCGGTGAGACCATCGGCAGCCTCAATCAGAGCCTGGTCAACAGCGCACGCGAGGCGCGCATCTTCGGCGCCCCGATCGCCGCGAAGTTCATGGACTCCCCGGAGAAGGTCAAGGCGCTCGAGGCCTCGCTGACGGACGTCCGCATCGTCACCGCGGTCATGATCGTGCTGATGTCGGCCTCGCAGTTCTTCACCCAGCGCCAGCTGATGCAGAAGAACGTCGACCTGACGGTGAAGACCCCGTACATGCAGCAGCAGAAGATGCTGATGTACATCTTCCCGGTCATCTTCGCCGTGATGGGCGTCAACTTCCCCGTCGGTGTCCTCGTCTACTGGCTGACCACGAACCTGTGGACCATGGGCCAGCAGATGTACGTGATCAACCAGAACCCGACACCCGGCAGCCAGGCCCAGGACCACTACCTCCAGCGGCTGCTGAAGAGCGTCTCCCACCACGGCGAGGTGCGTGGCCGCCGCAAGCGGAACGTCGTCCAGGCGATCGTGGCCAAGGGCCCGGACCGCAACGACAACGAGCGCCGCTTCATCTCCGCCCTCGCCAAGGCGGGCTTCGCCGCCCAGGCCGACGGCACGGTGGAGAAGGCCGACCCTGCGGTCGCCGAGGCAGAGGCCACCGGAACCCGGCGCCAGCAGCCCAAACGCCAGACCAAGGCCAAGCGCCAGTCCGCCGCGCAGCAGACCACCGCCAAGCCGTCCCTGGAGAAGAAGTCCGAGGAGTCGGCGGAAGAGAAGTCCGAGTCCTCGTCTCCGGGGCAGCGGAGCAAGGCCTCGTCCGGTTCCACACGCCAAGCCAAGTCCGGACAGCGCAAGGGTCAGCAGCGGCCCAAGCACCCGTCGTCCAAGAAGTAAGAAGGAGTCCATCCGTGACGGAAGGCACCACGTCCGCCGCCCAGGGTGGCGACACCCTGACCCGCCTGGAGCAGGAGGGCGAGATCGCGGCTGACTACCTTGAGGGCCTGCTCGACATCGCTGACCTGGACGGCGATATCGACATGGACGTCGAGGGAGACCGGGCCGCAGTCTCGATCATCAGCGACGCGAGCGGCCGGGATCTGCAGAAGCTCGTGGGCCGCGACGGTGAGGTGCTGGAGGCGCTGCAGGAGCTGACCCGACTCGCCGTGCACCGGGAGACCGGGGACCGTAGTCGGCTCATGCTGGACATCGCCGGCTTCCGGGCCCGCAAGCGCGCCGAACTCACCGAGCTGGGCGCCAAGGCCGCGGACGAGGCGAAGAACACCGGTGAGCCGGTACGGCTCAAGCCGATGACGCCCTTCGAGCGCAAGGTCGTGCACGACGCGGTCGCCGCGGCCGGTCTGCGCAGCGAGTCCGAGGGCGAGGAGCCGCAGCGCTTCGTCATCGTGCTTCCCGCCTGACCCTCCACGTTCGTTGTGTCGGCCCCGTCTGTTGCGCAGGCGGGGCCGAGCTTTGTCAGCCTGATAGTCAGCCACCCAGCGCGGTAGTGCGGTATGGAAGGACGGGTTCCCGTGACGGATGCAGAGGAACTTCCCCCTGCGCCCGAGGAGGCGCGCACGGTCTTCGGTGAGTTCTTCCCGGAGGCGGTCCGTTATGCGGAGTTGCTCGCGGACGCGGGAGTCAGGCGCGGACTGATCGGACCGCGAGAGGTGCCGCGTCTGTGGGAACGGCACCTGCTGAACTGTGCCGTACTCTCCGAGGTCGTTCCTGAGGGTGTGACCGTGTGCGATGTGGGCTCCGGCGCGGGACTGCCCGGCATCCCACTTGCCCTGGTCCGCCCGGACCTGAAGATCACTCTGCTGGAGCCGCTGCTGCGCAGGACCACCTTCCTCCAGGAGGTCGTCGAGCTGCTCGGCCTCGACCATGTGACGGTCGTACGCGGCCGGGCCGAGGAGATGCTCGGCAAGCTGCCTCCCGTCCATGTCGTGACCGCACGGGCCGTCGCCCCGCTGGACCGTCTGGCCACCTGGGGCGTTCCGCTGCTCCGTCCGTACGGTGAGATGCTGGCGCTGAAGGGCGATACCGCCGAGGAGGAGATCCAGGCGGCTCGTGCGGCCCTGAGCAAGCTGGGTGTCGTCGGCACCTCCGTCCTGCACGTCGGAGAGGGCATCGTCAGTCCGCTGTCGACCGTGGTCCGGGTCGAGGTCGGGGAGAGCCCTGGCGGTGTGAGGTTCGCGGCAAAGAGGGCCAAGGCGGCCCGGGCCCGGCGCCGCCGCTGAACTTCTGCGGCCTGCACCGAACCGTTGGAGGCCGACGTGGAATACGCCGGGGCGCTGCCGCTGAACCCCTCACCGGGTACGGCGATGACGCCCCGGTTTGATCCTCATACGTACCTATTTCGGAGTGTCGTGAGGCCTTGATCCTGTGGCGCGTGCATCGTGTTTCACGTGAAACGTCGCTCACTGCTGCAGGGAATCATCAGCCGCGGCCGTGCGGCCGCCACACCCCGACATCGCACGTCCCCCGTGAGGGCTACGGAATTGTCCACAACCGTGGATTCCTCCACAGAAGCAGGGGCCTCGCTGGTTCACGAGCCCGAAAGCATGGCAGGCTCTGTCCATCGTGAGCCTGAAGCCGAGGAGAGTGAATCCGTGCGGTCCGACGCCAACATCGCGGGACCGATGACCGAACCGGTCCCTGGTCCCCGCAGCGAGTCGCCCGGGGGCAATGTTTCACGTGAAACATTGCCTTCGGTGGACGAGACCCCCGTCGGCCGGGCCGCCCAGCTGGCGGTACAGGCGCTGGGCCGGGCCGGTGAGGGGCTGCCCCGCCCCCAGCAGACCCGTGTCATGATCGTCGCCAATCAGAAGGGCGGGGTGGGGAAGACCACGACAACGGTCAACCTCGCCGCCTCTCTGGCCCTGCATGGTGCACGGGTGCTGGTGATCGACCTCGACCCTCAGGGCAACGCCTCGACGGCCCTCGGTATCGACCACCACGCCGAGGTCCCCTCCATCTATGACGTCCTGGTGGACAGCAAGCCTCTCTCCGACGTGGTGCAGCCCGTCCAGGACGTCGAAGGCCTCTTCTGCGCCCCGGCAACCATCGATCTCGCCGGTGCGGAGATCGAACTGGTGTCGCTGGTGGCGCGGGAGAGTCGACTGCAGCGAGCGATTCAGGCGTATGAGCAACCGCTGGACTACATCTTCATCGACTGCCCGCCCTCGCTCGGACTGCTGACGGTCAACGCCCTGGTGGCCGGTGCCGAGGTGCTGATTCCCATCCAGTGCGAGTACTACGCACTCGAAGGCCTTGGGCAGCTGCTGCGGAACGTCGAGCTGGTGCGGGGACACCTCAACCCCGGACTGCATGTCTCCACGATCCTGCTCACCATGTACGACGGCCGGACGAGGCTGGCGTCGCAGGTGGCCGAGGAGGTGCGCAACCACTTCGGGGACGAGGTTCTGCGTACCAGTATCCCCAGGTCGGTCCGCATCTCGGAGGCGCCGAGCTACGGACAGACCGTCCTCACCTACGACCCGGGCTCCAGCGGCGCGCTCTCCTACCTGGAGGCGGCTCGGGAGATCGCCCTCCGCAACGTCGGCGTCCACTATGACGTCCACCACGCGCACCAGGGCGGTCAGCACCACCAGCACCATCAGCACAGCATGTCGGAGGGGATCCAATGAGCGAGCGACGGAGGGGGCTGGGGCGTGGACTGGGTGCGCTGATCCCCGCCGCTCCCCAGGAGCGGAAGAAGACCACGGCGGGGACAGCATCCACGTCCCCCGGAGGGATTCCCCCGCTCACCGGAGACAGGGGTGTGGCTGCCGCCAAGGTGACCACCCTTCCTCCGGTGATGGCCGAGGACGGCGCGGTGTCGTTGCCCCAGCAGTCCGAGGCCGCGGATCTGCCGGAGATGCCGGCGGGAGCATATTTCGCAGAGCTGTCGCTGGACGAGATCACGCCCAATCCGCGGCAGCCGCGTGAGGTCTTCGACGAGGACGCGCTGGCGGAACTCGTGGTCTCCATCAAGGAGGTCGGCCTTCTGCAGCCGGTCGTCGTACGACAGACGGCATCCGAGCGGTATGAACTCATCATGGGCGAGCGCCGCTGGAGGGCCTGCCGCGAAGCCGGCCTGGAGCGGATCCCCGCCATCGTGCGGGCCACCGAGGACGACAAGCTCCTCCTGGACGCGCTTCTGGAGAACCTGCACCGGGCGCAGCTCAACCCTCTGGAAGAGGCCGCTGCCTACGACCAACTGCTGAGGGACTTCGACTGCACCCACGACCAGCTGGCCGACCGGATCGGACGGTCGCGTCCGCAGGTCTCCAACACGCTGCGTCTGCTGCGGCTGTCTCCTCCGGTCCAGCGCCGGGTCGCCGCCGGAGTGCTGTCGGCCGGTCATGCGCGGGCGCTACTGTCGGTGGACGATCCTGAGGAGCAGGACAAGCTCGCATACCGGATCGTCGCCGAGGGTCTGTCCGTGCGGGCGGTCGAGGAGATCGTGACGCTCATGGCGTCCGAGACCCGCAAGCGCCCGAAGGCCAAGGGCCCCCGGGCCGGTGGCCGTGTCTCCCCCGCGCTCACTGACCTGGCGACGCGTCTCTCGGACCGTTTCGAGACCCGTGTGAAGGTCGACCTCGGTCAGAAGAAGGGCAAGATCGTCGTCGAGTTCGCCTCGATGGAGGACCTGAACCGGATCTTGGGCTCACTCGCCCCGGGAGAGGGGCGGGTCCTGGAGAAGGGGCTCGCGGAACAGTCCGACGCCGACGAGGACTGACCAGAACCACATCCCTCAGCTTCACGCTCGGTCTCGCAAAGGGCGGCGTGCGTTCCGATGAACATCGGAACGCACGCCGCCCTTTGGTCTTTTCCTGTATGCGAGTCATCGCCCGATCGATACGATGCGGTCGGGTATGCGCATCGGTACGAAGTGAGGAACAGGCTTCATGGGGCGACGGCTTGTACCACTCACCTTGGACAACCTTCCGGACCTCCCCAAGCGCTGCCGCACCTGTGTCTTCTGGGAGCTCGACCCCGTCAGCGGAGAAGCCGCGGTGAAGGCGGGTACACCCGAGCTGGAGAAGGAGGCGTGGATCTCCGCCGTCCTGCTCGACTGGGGATCCTGCGGCCGTGTCGTCTACGTCGATGAGGTGCCAGTGGGCTATGTGCTGTATGCCCCGCCCGCCTACGTGCCTCGCTCCACCGCCTTTCCGACGAGTCCGGTCTCGCCGGACGCTGTGCAGCTGATAACCGCCTGGATATCGCCTGGATACCAGGGGCAGGGGCTGGGGCGGGTGATGGTGCAGACGGTCGCGAAGGATCTGCTGCGCAGGGGCTTCAAGGCGATCGAGGCCTTCGGAGACGCACGGTGGAATGAACCGGCCTGCGTGCTCCCCGCCGACCATCTGCTCGCGGTGGGGTTCAAGACAGTCCGCCCTCACCCGTCCCACCCCAGACTGAGGCTTGAGCTGCGCTCCACGCTCTCCTGGAAGGAAGACGTCGAGCTGGCCCTGGACCGGCTGTTGGGCGCAGTCCAGAAGGAGCCCGCCCTGCGTCCCCTGTGACCTCAAACGGCGCGCAGCCCTCATACGGCGTACGGCCCACCCTCTGTTCGAGGGTGGGCCGTACGCCGTATGGGCCTTTACCCGTTTCACGTGAAACGAGGTTCCACGTGAACGAGGAGTGTCAGACCTTGGCGGCGTCGTCGCTGATGAAGTCGGCCAGGTCGCGCAGGAGGGCCGCCTTGGGCTTGGCCCCGACGATGGTCTTGGCGACCTCGCCACCCTGATAGACGTTCAGTGTCGGGATCGACATGACACCGTACTTGGCGGCTGTCGCGGGGTTCTCGTCGATGTTGAGCTTGACGATCTCGATCTGCTCGCCGTGCTCGGCCGCGATCGCCTTCAGCGACGGCGCGATCTGACGGCACGGGCCGCACCAGGCGGCCCAGAAGTCCACCAGGACGGGCTTGTCGCTCTTGAGGACGTCCTCCTCGAACGAGGCGTCAGTCACTTCCTTCAGGTCGCCGGCCACGGCGGCCTCCTTCGCTATGCGGGGTGTTGGGGTGGGGAACTGCGTCAGACCACAGGTGTCTTCTCGGGCTCGGCCGGCTTCTCCGCGTGGGAGAGCGCGGCCAGGTAGCGCTCGGCGTCGAGCGCGGCCGAGCAACCGGTTCCGGCCGCGGTGATGGCCTGACGGTAGGTGTGGTCCACGACGTCTCCGGCGGCGAAGACACCCTTCATGTTGGTGCGCGTGGACGGCGCATCGACCTTCAGGTAGCCCTCGTCGTCCAGCTCGAGCTGGCCCTTGAACAGCTCGGTGCGGGGGTCGTGACCGACTGCGATGAACAGGCCGGTCACCGGCAGATCGGAGGTCGCACCGGTCTGGGTGTCGCGCAGAGTCAGGCCCGTGAGCTTCTGCTCGCCGTGGATCTCCGCGACCTGGCTGTTCCAGGCGAACGTGATCTTCGGGTCTGCGAAGGCGCGCTCCTGCATGGCCTTCGAGGCGCGGAGGGCGTCCCGGCGGTGCACGACCGTGACGGACCTCGCGAAGCGGGAGAGGAAGGTGGCTTCCTCCATCGCCGTGTCACCGCCGCCGACCACAGCGATGTCCTGGTCCTTGAAGAAGAACCCGTCGCAGGTGGCGCACCAGGAGACCCCGCGGCCGGAGAGCGCGTCCTCGTTCGGCAGTCCGAGCTTCCGGTGCTGGGAGCCAGTGGTCACGATGACGCTCCTGGCCCGGTACACGGTGCCGGCGGTATCCGTCACGGTCTTGATGTCCCCGGTGAGGTCGACGGAGACGACGTCGTCCGGGACCAGCTCGGCACCGAAGCGCTCGGCCTGGGCCCGCATGTTGTCCATCAGGTCCGGCCCCATGATCCCGTCACGGAACCCGGGGAAGTTCTCCACGTCGGTGGTGTTCATGAGGGCGCCACCAGCGGTGACGGCTCCTTCGAAGACCAGCGGCTTCAGCGACGCGCGCGCCGTGTAGAGCGCTGCCGTGTAACCGGCGGGCCCGGAGCCAATGATGATCACGTTGCGGACGTCGCTCACGGGTTTCTTCCTCGTCTCTGCAGACTGCCTACTGCCTACGGGGCCGGGTCAAGACTGTCACCCCACCCAACGGATCCTAAGGGTCATGCATTCCCCAGCTGTCCGCCCGGCATCGAGGCGTATGCGTCAAGGACGAGGCGCCGTCTGCCTGAGCAGTACCTCGGCGGAACCCGTGCTCGTCGTGCCGCTGTCAGCGACCGTGCAGGCGGCATCCACGACGTAGACGTCCACCTGGGACGGATCGCCTGGTTGGGGCAGCAGTACCAGGTATGCGGCGCTGCCCTCGTACTCTCCGCGCTCGGACACCAGAGGCTGTTCACTGCGCCCGATCCCCTTCTGCACGCAGGAGGGCAGTGGGGGGACGTTTCGCATGGTGGTGTTGCCGGATTCACCCTCGGTCTGGGCACCGGGCTGGAGCCGTGGTGCCTCGTCGACGGCCGCGCTCTCCTGCGCGGTGAGAAGCTGCCGGACCTTGTCGGAGAGGGGGACCCCGGAGAACGGGGCGGCCGCGCTGTGCGCGGCGGCGGAGTCGCTCTGACGCACCGCGCCCGGATCTTCGGCGGCCAGGACACCGCGGAAGAACACGAAGCCCAGACCGGCGACCGCGAGACCGCACACAGCGCTCAGCACCGCACGTCGGCGCCGCCTCCTGGGGGACGGGCCGCGTCCCGGCCCGGTGGCGGCAGCAGGGCGCCCGGCGGGCCGATCGAGTGTCTCGGTGGCGGCCGGCCTGCGGGCTCCGGCACTCGGGGCGCTCACCCTGGAGGGCCTGGGCTCGGGCACGGCTGTTTCACGTGAAACATCGTTGGAGCGCCGCGGTTCCTGTGGCGCTGTGGCGTCCAGTAGGGCCTCAGCGGCGAGGGCGGCGTCGATACGCTCCGCGATGTCCGCGGGCATACGCGCCGCACCGGGCAGAGTGCCCAGCAGCCCTCTGATCTCCTCCAGCGAGGTCCGTACATCGGCGCAGAGTGCGCAGCTCTCCAGATGACGCCGCAGATCGGCCGTCCGGGACGGCGGCAGGATGCCTTCGGTCAGATCGGAGATCTCCGAGACATCCGGGTGCTGAGTTGTGTCGGCCGCGGAAGTCACGCGCGTCCACCTCCGCCCTTCACAGCAGCAGGATCATGTGGTTCTGGATCCCTTGGTCCCGTCGCCGATGGGACGGATGTCCCCGGCGTCCGGTTCCTTCCCCCGTCGGCACCACGGTTACCCCCGGTGTCACCGCGCAGATGAGTGAGCATGGGAAGCAGTCGGGCACGGCCCCGGGCACACCGGCTCTTGATCGTCCCGGTGGGCACATCGAGGATGTGCGCCGCCTCCGCCACCGCGTATCCCTGCATGTCGACGAGGACCAGAGCCGCGCGCTGATCGGGGGGAAGCGTCGCGAGAGCCGACAGCAGTTCCCGGTGGACGTCCCGCCGCTCTGCTGGAGCCTCAGCCGACTCGTGCGGTTCCAGCAGCTGTTCCAGCCGTTCCATGTCGTCCATCGGCGCGGTCCTGCGGGAGGCCGTCTTACGAGCCCGGTCGAGACAGGCGTTGACGGTGATGCGATGCAGCCAGGTGGTCACGGCCGCCTGGCCCCGGAAGGTGTGCGCGGCACGAAAGGCCGACACCAGGGCGTCCTGAACGGCGTCCGCCGCCTCCTCGCGATCACCCAGCGTCCGCAGTGCCACCGCCCACAACCGGTCCCGATGCCGCCGCACCAGTTCCCCGAACGCATCCGGGTCCCCGGCGACATGCTGGGCGAGCAGCTCCTGGTCGCTTGACTCGGCGCGTCTGGCGTCGTCCAACGGTGAGCCCTCCCCAGCAGCGGCTGAGATCAGCCGGTGAACTTGACGTCGGTGATCGCCTGCTTGTGGCCGGCGCCGCTGTACTGGTCGTAGGGCGCGTAGGGCATCGCCGTCATCCACAGCAGGACGTAGCGGCTCTTCACCGGTTTCTCGGCGGTCAGTTGGAGTGCCTGACCCTTGGTCTGTCCCTTCGCGATCTGCTTCATCCCGCTGACGGGTGTCGACGGGGACAGCCCGTCGGTGGCGTAGAGCGAGATGCTCGTGTGGTCGCCGCTGTAGCGAAGCGCTATCGCAGCCGCGGCCACGTCCTTCTCGGATCCGAGGTCGTACACGATTCCCACGCCGGCCTTCACCGTCGGCGCGAGATCGGGGCCGTCCACGTAGCTCCTGCTGCGCCAGTAGCTCTGCCGGTCGGAGTCGTAGGTCTTGTCGACGTCCTTCGCGTTCTGCGGGTTGTTGTCCGGGGCGTACTCCTTGGCCGTCTGGACCGGGAGCAGCACCGGTTCCTTCGGCTTCTCGTCCGGTGTCTCAGCGGGGTCCGCCGTCTGGCTGTCGGTCGGCCCGGGCGAGGGAGGATCCTGCTCCAGCAGCCGGTCCGCGATCTGCCAGCTGCCGAGCCCGAGGGCGGCGATCAGCAGGGCCGACACCGCCCACTTCAGGGCGCGGCCGGTGCGGGTCTGGAGAGGCGGGGGCGGAACGATGACCGGCTGCGTGGGCACCGCGCCCGGATACTGCGGCGGCCGTCCGTAGGAGCCCTGCTGGTACGTGGTGCGCTGGTAGTCCGCCGGAGGCGGCGTGAACGCGGGCTCCGGCGGCCGGATCCGGGGCATCGCGGCGACCGCCGCGGCCAGCTCATCGGGTGTCGTGCAGGCGGGCTCCTGGCGGGAGGCGGTCGCGCCGTCGTTGACGAGGGCCCGCATGGCTAGTTCCGAGAGACCGCGGTGCACTCCCGCCCGCACCTGGTCCGGGGCGATCAGGCCGACGCCCTTGGGCAGCCCGGACAGACCGTGGGCATCGTTCTCATACGGCCAGCGCTGCGTCAGCGCCGCATACAGAAGGGCACCGATGGCCTCGGTGTCGGTGCGCTGGGGCCGGTCCTCACGGATGCCGCGCAGCGCCGCGTTCACCGCCAGCCCCCGGATGCGGTACTGCCCCGTGGAGGTCCGCAGCACCGCGCTCGGGGTCAGCCGCAGGTGCGCCAGTCCCTCACGATGCGCCGCGGCCATGGCCTGGGAGACCTGGCTGACGAGCTGATAGGCGTCGTACGGTTCAAGGGGCCCCGCTGCCAGCAGCGTCGTCAGCTCCGTGGCGTCCGGCAGCCACTCGTGTACGACGTAGACGAGGTCGTTCTCCTCGACCGCGTCCAGCACCTGGACGAACCGGGGGTCGCCGAGCAGTGCGGCCGAGCGGGCCGCCGCGAGCACGGAACGAGCCCTGGGATGGTCGGCGGGCAGTACATGCACGCCGACCGCCCGGCGCAGTTTCTCGTCGACGGCACGCCAACTGCTGAAACCGTCCAGACGGGTGACGCACTCCTCCAGCCGGTACCGGCGGGCCAGCTTGTGGCCGCTGTGGAGTTCGGGTGTGGTGATGGCGGGCTGTTCGTCGGCTCCTTGCTCGCCGTCCGTGTTGCGGGCAGACGTATCCACCGCATCCTGCGTTTCCGCCGCCCCGTCGGCCGTGGTCGTGTCCGCCTCGGCGGTCAGCGGGTCGTCACCGCTGTTGTCGGCCACGTCGACGGCAGCCGTGCTACGTTCCGCCACCGTCGTTCCTGCCTCCCCATCCATAGCGCCCTATCCGACAGCCAAGCCAATTGTGCCCACAGTCCGCCGCTATGCACGACACGCGATGGCTGCCGATGGTTGTGCGACTGCCCTATGTTCTAGCGGCCGATTCGGCCCCGGACCATGCCGACCATGGCGTTCAGTTCCTCGATGCGCATTTTGCGGGCTGCCGCGTAGAACACCCCGAGAAGGACGACTCCACCGGCTACCAGGGCCACGAGCGAACCCGCGGCGTCCTTGCCCAGCAGTGAGAGGACGCCGAAGCCCACGGCTCCGGCGAGCAGAGCCGCAGGCAGCGAGGCCATGCAGAGGCGGGCGTACGTGCGAATCACGTGCGCGCCGTCCAGATCGCCGCCGAGCCGGTTGCGCAGTCGGCGCCATGCGACGCCGACACCCACCATGTACGCCAGCCCGTACGACGCGGCCATGCCGACGACGGCCCAGCGGGGCGGGAGGACGAAGTAGCACACTGCGGACGCCACCGCGTTGACCGTGGCCACGATGACCGTGTTGTAGAACGGCGTCCGGGTGTCCTCGTAGGCGTAGAAGCCGCGCAGGACGACGTACTGCACGGAGTAGGGGATCAGACCCAGGCCGAACGCCATGAGGATGAAGCCCATGCCCGTGGCCGCCTCAAGGCCGCTGGACGCGTACAGCAGCGTGCAGAGCGGCACACCGAGCGCCAGGAAACCGAAGGCGACCGGCACGATGGCGACGGCCGAGTTCCGCAGGCCCTGCGAGATGTCGTCCCGCACAGCGCCGGGGTCGTTGTCGTGGGCGGCACGGGAGATACGGGGCAGCAGGGCCGCCATGACGGAGACGGTGATGATGGCCTGCGGCATGCCCCAGATCAGCTGGGCGTTGGAGTAGGCGAGGATACCGGCGCCCCCTGTGCCGGAGGCCTTTCCGGCCGCCGTGGCGAGCTGGGTGACGACGACGACGCCCGCCTGGTTGGCGAGGACGAACAGCACGGTCCACTTGGCGAGTTTGACCGTCTTGCCGAGTCCTTGGCCCTTCCAGTCGAACCGGGGCCGGAAGCGGAAGCCTGCCTCGCGCAGGTACGGGATCATCGCCAGCGCCTGTACGACGAGGCCCAGCAGGGTGCCGATGCCCAGCAGGCGGACGCCTTCGTCGGGGATGACGTCGACGCCCATCCGGGTCTCGGAGTACGCGCCGTACACCCAGATGAACAGGCCGAACGTGGCCATCATGACGATGTTGTTGAGGACCGGAGTCCACATCATCGCACCGAACCGGCCCCGCGCGTTCAGGATCTGACCCATCACCACGTGCACACCCATGAAGAAGATCGTGGGCAGGCAGAAGCGTGCGAAGGCCACGGCGACGCTGTTGGCGTCGGGGTCGTTCGCGATGGTCGGGGACATCGCGTGGATCAGGAGCGGGGCGATGAACACCGCGATGGCGACGATCGCGCCGAGCGCGACCATGACGAGGGTCAGCAGCCGGTTGGCGAACGCCTCGCCGCCGTCCTCGTCGTTCTTCATCGCCCGGACCAGCTGCGGGACGAACACCGAGTTGAGGCCGCCGCCTACGGTCAGGATGTAGATCATCGTGGGCAGGGTGTACGCCACGGTGTAGGCGTCACCGAGCGTCGCGGCACCGAGCGCGCCGGTGATCACCAGGGTGCGCAGGAAGCCGGTCAGCCGGGACACGAGTGTGCCGGCCGCCATGACGGCGCTCGATTTCAGCAGCCCGGACGCCTTGCCGCCCGGCTTCTTCGCCGACGGTGGCGGCGGCTCCTCGGCAGGCTCGGGGGCGGTGTGCGGCGCGGGCGCCTCGACCGTCGGGGCTGTGGGCGCGGTAGGAGCCGCCGACCGGCCCTGGACCTGCTGGTCCGTGTACAGATGCGCGAAGGCGTCGGGCGCGGGCCGCTCGTCACCGGCTCGGGTCACCAGGTCGTCGACCCCGGTGAACTCCACGGTCCGGGCGTCGTCGCCGTACGGCAGGCGACGGGACGGTCCCTCGGGCTCGGGCGGGGGCGTCTGGGCCCACAGCCGCGGGTCGGGGGCGTGCTGCGACGCGGTGGGCCGCTGGTAGAGCGGCCGGGGCTGCTCATAGGTGCCCGGTGGGGGCGGGGGGTGCGCAGCCCGGTCGTAGAGGGCCTCGTCGACCGGGTCCTGAGCGGACAGATCATGGTCCCGGTACGGGTCGTGGGTGTACGCGTCGTGGACGTAGGGGTCCTGTGGAGGCGGGGACTGTTCACCGAGGGGCGCGGGCACCTGACCGGGCGTCCCTCCCGACGGCGCACCGGCACCCGGGCCCTGGCCGCGGTCACCCTCGTACGGCGCGTTCATGGTTACCCCACCTCATCGTCCCGGGCCGGCCGGCCACGACATCGCTCAACGGTCCACTCTCTCACCCGGGCCCGACGGCCCCGCGCTTTGCGGTCCGGTGTCAGGCACCGGGTCACTCGGCTGCACGGCGTCGTCGCTCCGTGCCGCGGACGCCTCGTCCTCACCGTGCACGACGGCGGCACCGGCCTCCTCAGCCGACTCGAAGCCTTCGGCAGCGGCCTCGTCTGCAGCCTCGGAGTCGTCTTCCTCGGCCGCCTCCTGGGCCGCGGCGCGCTTCCGCTGGGTGTACATCCTGACGCCCGCGAGGACAAGCAGCAGCACACCTCCGGCGATCACCAGCATGACCGCAGAAGTGATCTCCGAGACCTTGACGGTGAAGTGCATGGGCTTGCCGTACGCCCGGCCGTCCTCGGTGAAGAGCTGCGCGGTCATGGGGACCGGGCCGTTCGCGTTGGCAGCAGCGGTGAACTTCACGGACTGGCTGTGGCCGCCCTCGATCCGCACCGGCAGTTCGGCCAGTGGGGTGTCGTCGTTCAGCTTGAGACGGGTCGGCCTCGTCGACTCCAGCCGCAGAACCAGCCGGTCGACGCCCTGGAGCAGCTTGTTCTGCACGGTCACCGGGATCGTGGCGCTACGCCCGGACAGGATCAGATCGGACTTCTCGATGAGCTGCACCTCGCCGGTGAGGCCCGTCAGGTCGGTCTGCACGCGGTCCCGGTACAGCCGGGCGTCCACCGGGCGGCCCCGCCAGGACGCGGACATCTCCCGGTTGATCGCGTTGCCGAACGGCGTGACCACTCGGTGCGGGGCGGTGAGGATCACGCGGAAGTTGTCCAGCGTGTCCTGTGTGGCCCTGATCCCCTGGTACGCCGCGACCGGCAGTTCCGCTTGGCGCAGGTCCTTCGGGTAGCGGTGGGCCGAAGGCACGTGCGTCGTCGCGGCGGGGTCCGGCTTGGCCGCCGCGGCGGTGACCAGGCCGGAGGACTGCGTCCAGCGCTGAGCCGTCAGGGCTCGAGCGGCCCGAGCCATCGAGTCGGCCTGGGAGGCAGTCGGCATCCGCTGCGGGACGATCACGATGTTCCGCGCGGTGCTCGGCCTTTCCTGGGTGACGGCCAGGGTGTGGGCGAGGAACTTCTGCACTGCCAGGGTGGCGTCGTCGGCCCGGGCCATGTCGCCCTCGAACGCGGTGGACAGGAGCGCGTCGGACACGACGGCCGTGGTGCCGCCGCCGACGGGCCGGGCGGCGTTGGGGGTGTAGGACAGGCTCTCGCGCATGCTGTCGCTGCGCGAGATCACCTTGTCGGCACCGGCCGAGGTGGCGACATCGACGATGGACGGGTCCACGGCCCCGTTCACCGGCCAGGCGAAGTCGACCGACGGTTTCACATGGAGGATCGTCTCCACCGTGGACTGGGCGAGCTCCGTGGCGGGCCGCAGATGGCTGAGCGAGCCGGAGACCTCGCGGCCCCGGTGGGCCAGGGATGCAAGATCGGGGTCGCCGTACGGCAGGGCCACCACCTTGCCGCCCTGCACGGCCTTCTCCAGCGCGTCCAGCCACTGGTTCGCCGCGGCCTGGTTCTTGCCTGCGACCGTGGTGTCCCCGTCCCTGACCCGGTACGCACCGGTCATCGCCTCGGCGGTGGCCAGCAGATCCGGGTCGATCAGCCAGGTGACGGGCAGCTCGGCGCCGAGCGCCACGAGCCGCTCCAGCCGACCGCCCGGCGCCAGTTCGGCGGCGAGGTCGTCATTCTCGAAGACCGGGGTCTGCTGCTCGTCCGAGCCGGTCTCCGCGGACAGATGCACCGAGGAGATCAGTGGCCACACCATCGTGACCTGGGTCTTCTTCTTGGCGGCCGTGGGCTGCCAGGGCAGGAAGGTCCGCTCGATGCCCAGCACCCGGTCGTACCGGACATCCGAAGTCCTGCCCGAGAGGGAGATCCCCAGCTGGTACACGCCCGCGTCGTCCAGATCCAGCTTGTCGACCGGCACCTGGATGCTGAAGTCCCTGCTGGCCCCGGCGGGGATCACCGGGATCTTCGCCGTGTACGCGCCGCCGACGGTGTCGCCGTCCTGCTCCGAGGCAAAGCCGGTGCGCCGGGCGGCGTCCTCGATCGCTCCCCGGCTGGAGAGCCGGGAGCCCACCCGGACATCGACCTGCGCGGTGTCCACGGCCTGTTTGCCGGTGTTCGTCACCGTGCCACGGAGGGTGAGGGTGTCGCCCTTGACCGGTGCGCTGGGCTGGACTGTGTTCAGGGACACATCGACCGTGCGCGATCCGGTCCCCTCGGCGGCGGTGGCCGCCGGGGCGGCGGGCAGCTGAAGCAGTCCGGTCAGCAGCGGCGCTCCCATGACGACGGCCGCTGCCCGGCGCAGCCAACGGCGGGCAGGGGAGCGACCGATGCTGGGGAAGTCTGCCGCCTCGGCCACGCGCTCGTCCGTCCCTCGTCGTCTGTTGCCGTCGGTCCTTGCCGGTTTCCGCGTCCACGCATGGTAACGAGGTGCGCTGCGGCGAAGTGCTGCGGATGCGGCCTACAAGATCGGAAGACCGGGTCCGGGCTCCGTGAATCAAGGAAGATCCCGCGGGCGGGGGCACGTACCCTGTTCTGTCGTGCCGAACGCCAACGAAGACACCCCCACTGTTCTGAGCCAGGTGCAGCGCCGCGCGGTCAGCGAGCTGCTCCGCGTCGCCCCTGTGGCCGATGATCTCGCACGCCGCTTCCAGGAGGCGGGCTTCAGCCTCGCCTTGGTCGGCGGCTCGGTCCGGGACGCGCTGCTCGGCAGGCTCGGCAACGACCTGGACTTCACCACGGATGCCCGGCCCGAGGACGTCCTGAAGATCGTCCGGCCGTGGGCGGACGCCGTGTGGGAGGTCGGGATCGCGTTCGGCACGGTGGGAGCGCAGAAGAGCGCCCGTGTCGGAGACGCTGTACAGCACTTCCAGATCGAGGTCACCACCTATCGGTCCGAGGCGTACGACCGCACTTCTCGTAAGCCCGAGGTCTCCTACGGTGACTCCATCGAGGAGGATCTCGTGCGGCGCGACTTCACCGTCAACGCGATGGCGGTCGCGCTGCCGGAGAAGGAGTTCATCGATCCGCACGGCGGGCTCGAGGACCTGGCGAAGCGGGTCCTGCGGACGCCGGGCACCCCGCAGGCCTCCTTCTCGGACGACCCGCTGAGGATGATGCGGGCGGCTCGCTTCGCCGCCCAGCTGGACTTCGAGGTTGATCCCGAGGTCGTCTCCGCGATGAAGGAGATGGCGGAGCGGCTGGACATCGTCTCCGCAGAACGCGTGCGGGACGAGCTGAACAAACTGCTGTTGTCGGAGCACCCGCGCACGGGGCTGTCCCTCCTGGTCGACACCGGTCTCGCGGGCCGCATGCTGCCGGAGTTGCCCGCCCTGCGGCTGGAGAGTGACGAGCACCACCGGCACAAGGACGTCTACGAACACTCCCTCACGGTGCTGGAGCAGGCCATCGATCTGGAGGAGGACGGGCCGGACCTCGTCCTGCGGCTGGCGGCGCTCCTGCACGACATCGGCAAGCCGCGCACCCGGCGCTTCGAGCCGGACGGCCGTGTCTCGTTCCACCACCACGAGGTGGTCGGGGCAAAGATGACCAAGAAGCGGATGACCGCGCTGAAGTACTCGAACGACATGGTCAAGGACGTGTCCCGGCTGGTGGAGCTGCACCTGCGGTTCCATGGATACGGATCCGGAGAGTGGACCGACTCGGCGGTTCGCCGTTATGTGCGGGATGCCGGCCCCCTGCTGACCCGGCTGCACAAGCTGACACGTTCCGACTGCACCACGCGTAACAAGCGCAAGGCGGTGACGCTGTCGCGTGCGTATGACGGGCTGGAGGACCGTATCGCGCAGCTCCAGGAGCAGGAGGAGCTGGATGCGATCCGGCCCGACCTCGATGGCAACCAGATCCAGGAGGTCCTGGGTATCGGGCCCGGCCCTGCGGTGGGGCAGGCGTACAAGTTCCTGCTCGAGCTGCGGCTGGAGAACGGACCGATGGGGCAGGACGCAGCCGTCGCCGCCCTCAAGGAGTGGTGGACGGCCAGAGGGTGACGCGAGTGTCGTGTTTCACGTGAAACACGACACGGGCCCGGGCAGGCCCGGCAGGGGGCTGTGTTTCACGTGAAACACAGCCCTCCGCGGCACGGTCAGGGGCGTCGGTGGACCAGTGAGGCCGCGGTCAGGGCGTACAGTCCGGCAACGACGAGGATGAGGGGCGCGGAGCGGCCGTCCGGAGGAAGCATCAGCGCGGCGAAACCTGCTGCCGCGACGAACGCCGAGTTGTAGAGCATGTCGTAGAGGGCGAAGACCCGCCCTCGGTAGGCGTCGTCGACCGCCTTCTGCACGACCGTGTCTGTGGTGATCTTGATGGCCTGAGAGATGAGGCCCAGCACGAACGCGGCGACCAGCGTGGGTACCGGTGCAAAGGGAAGCCCGAGGGCAGGTTCCAGGACCGCCGCGACCGCCGCGCAGACCGCCATCCATCCGGTTGTCCCCAGCTTCGCCACCGACCATGGGGTGAGCACGGCCGCGGTGAAGAACCCCGCACCCGACACAGCCACGGCCAGCCCCAGCAGGGCCAGGCCCTCGGACTCCGTCGAGGTCCAGGCGTACCGGGCCAGCATCAGCACGGTCACCGTCAGCGCGCCGTAACAGAACCGGGCCAGGGTCATCGCGCCGAGCGCGCGTGCCGCCGCCCGTCGCTCCCAGAGGTGCCGCAGCCCGAGCCACAGGCCCCGTACCGTCGAGGCCAGCGCCGCGCCGATGCCCGGTATCACCGCGTCCGGATCCGGACCGAGCAGCTCCCGCCCCAGGCGCAGCGCGGCGAGCGACGAGGTCAGATACAGCGCCGCGGCCAGCAGCACGACCAGTGCGTCAGAGTGAGGGGCGCCCAGGCGGACGAGGAACGCCATGCCGCCGCCCGCTGTCGCGGCCAGCGTGCCGGCGGTCGGGGACACCGAGTTCGCCATGACGAGCCGGTCGGGGGCGTCGACGACCCGGGGCAGGGACGCGGACAGACCGGCCAGCACGAAACGGTTGACGGCCGTGACCGACAGCGCGGAGCCATAGAAGAGCCAGTCGGGAACGGACGCCAGGATCAGCAACGCGGTGCCTGCGGCGAGCAGGGCCCGGAGCAGGTTTCCGTACAGCAGGACCTGGCGGCGTCGCCAGCGGTCGAGCAGGACGCCGGTGAAGGGGCCCAGAAGGGAGTACGGGAGCAGGAGGACCGCCATGGCCGAGGCGATGGCCGCGGGTGAGGCCTGCCGCTCGGGGGAGAACACCACGTACGTGGCCAGCGCCACCTGGTAGACACCGTCGGCACCCTGCGAGAGGAGCCGTACGGCGAGCAGGCGGCGGAAGTTCGACAGGCGCAGGAGTACGCGCAGGTCACGTACGACGGACATGCCAGCAAGCGTCACATACGCCGAAGGCCCCCGGGCTGAGCCACGGGGGCCTTCGGGCGGGAGACACGGCCTCCGCAGGAGGGTGCTCCGGGGCGGGTCCTAGCGCTCGACCTCGCCCTTGATGAACTTCTCGACGTTCTCACGGGCCTCGTCGTCGAAGTACTGGACCGGCGGGGACTTCATGAAGTACGAGGACGCGGAGAGGATCGGGCCGCCGATACCCCGGTCCTTGGCGATCTTCGCGGCGCGCAGCGCGTCGATGATGACACCCGCCGAGTTCGGCGAGTCCCACACCTCGAGCTTGTACTCCAGGTTCAGCGGCACGTCACCGAAGGCGCGGCCCTCCAGGCGGACGTACGCCCACTTGCGGTCGTCCAGCCAGGCGACGTAGTCGGACGGGCCGATGTGGACGTTGTCCTCACCCAGGTCGCGGTCCGGGATCTGGGAGGTGACGGCCTGCGTTTTGGAGATCTTCTTGGACTCCAGGCGCTCGCGCTCGAGCATGTTCTTGAAGTCCATGTTGCCGCCGACGTTCAGCTGCATGGTGCGGTCCAGGATGACGCCCCGGTCCTCGAACAGCTTCGCCATGACGCGGTGCGTGATGGTGGCGCCCACCTGGGACTTGATGTCGTCACCGACGATCGGGACGCCGGCCTCGGTGAACTTGTCGGCCCATTCCTTGGTGCCCGCGATGAACACCGGGAGGGCGTTCACAAAGCCGACCTTGGCATCGATGGCGCACTGCGCGTAGTACTTGGCGGCGTCCTCGGAACCCACCGGCAGGTAGCAGACCAGCACGTCGACCTCGCGGTCCTTCAGGACCTGGACGACGTCGACGGGCTCCTCGGCGGACTCCTCGATGGTCTGGCGGTAGTACTTGCCGAGACCGTCGAGGGTGTGCCCGCGCTGGACCTTCACGCCGGAGGCCGGCACGTCACAGATCTTGATGGTGTTGTTCTCGCTGGCGCCGATGGCGTCTGCGAGGTCGAGGCCCACCTTCTTCGCGTCCACGTCGAAGGCGGCGACGAACTCGACGTCCCGCACGTGGTAGTCGCCGAACTGGACGTGCATCAGTCCCGGCACCTTGCTCGCCGGGTCGGCGCCCTTGTAGTACTCGACGCCCTGGACCAGCGAGGCGGCGCAGTTGCCCACGCCGACGATGGCTACGCGAACCGAACCCATTCCGGTTGCTCCCTGTTTGTTCTCTACGAGTCCCTGCGGCGCAGGGACTCAGGTGGTGGTGTCGTCGGACGGATCCGGCCGGGTACTGCCCCCGTGCCGGGGCAGGCCGCCCGTCTCTCCGGATGTGCCGTGCTGCCCGGCGGGCTCCTCGGAGTGCCCCGGACCGGATCGTCGCTGATCCCGCCCGGCGCGCTCGCTCTCGATGAGCTCGTTCAGCCAGCGCACCTCACGCTCCACGGACTCCATGCCGTGGCGCTGCAGTTCGAGCGTGTAGTCGTCCAAACGCTCACGCGTCCGCGCGAGCGAGGCACGCATCTTCTCCAGCCGTTCCTCAAGGCGGCTGCGACGGCCCTCCAGGACCCGCATGCGCACCTCGCGCTCGGTCTGCCCGAAGAAGGCGAAACGGGCCGCGAAGTGTTCGTCCTCCCAGGAGTCCGGACCGGAGTGGGAGAGCAGCTCCTCGAAGTGCTCCTTCCCCTCGGCCGTCAGCCGGTAGACGATCTTGGCGCGCCGTCCGGAGAGGGAGGCGGCCAGGGCTTCTTCGGGGGCGCTTCCCGGTTCCTCGATCAACCAGCCGTTGGCGACCAGCGTCTTGAGGCAGGGATAGAGGGTCCCGTAGCTGAAGGCGCGGAAGATGCCCAGTGAGGTGTTGAGCCGCTTGCGCAGCTCGTACCCGTGCATCGGGGCTTCCCGGAGCAGACCCAGGACGGCGAACTCGAGGATGCCGGAGCGTCTGCTCATCAGCCGTCTCCTTCTCCGCGCCGCTCGCTATACCGCCCTGATGTATCGACTCGATACATCAAGACGATAGAGCGGTGTCGGAGTGCGGACAAGTGGGGTGGTCGTGAACGGCGTCACATCCCCAATTCGCAGTAAAGGACTTGCCTGGTTTGGGGTGAAGTCGCTGTCAAGGGGGGTTTTGGCCGTGCGTAGTCTGTGCGGCATGCACACCACCGGGAACCAGGTGACGACGGGGAACGTCATCGTCGTGGGGGCATGGCGGACAAGCCCGTCGGGCGTGTCCGCGCCATTTCGGGGGGACCGGAACTCAGCTGCCGCTTCCAGGCGTACGCGCCTGCCCGAGGAGTAGTCGTTCGATGAGCGAGCACCGTCGTAAACCGCCGCAGCCGCAGGGTGGCGGCCGTGCCGCGGCCCGGCGAGCTGCAGAGCAGCCCTCCGGCCGCCGGTCGGCGCGGGGGCGTGATGTCAGTACAGGATCCCCCTCCGAGCCGTACGGCGAGGGTCGCCCCCCCCGGAGGCCGCGCCGAGGCCCGCCGGGCAGCCCAGCGGGGCGGTCGGCGGCGCGGCGCCGAGGGCGCCGGACACGGGGGCCACGGGGGAGGCGGCGCTCGGCGCGGCGCCGGCGCCGGGGGCCATGACGGCCGGGGCCGCGGCGGTGGGCCCGGCAAGAAGCGGCTGATCGACTACCCGCGGTACGACAAGTACGGCTGGCGCCGCTGGCTGCCCTCCTGGAAGCTCGTGACCGGGCTCTTCGTCTTCTTCGTGGGGTCCGGTGTGGGTGCCGCGGCGTTCGCCTACGCCACGGTGGTCGTGCCGAAGCCGGAGGAGGCGGCGACGGCGCAGAACAACGTCTACTACTGGTCGGACGGCTCTCAGATGGCCGCGACCGGTGGCGAGGTGAACCGCCAGATCATCGGGATCGACAGCATCCCGAAGGACATGCAGAACGCGGTGATCTCCGCCGAGGACAAGACCTTCTACGAGAACTCCGGCGTCGACCCCATGGGCATCGCCCGGGCCTTCTGGAACATGGCCAAGGGCGGCAACACCCAGGGCGGCTCCACGGTCACCCAGCAGTACGTCAAGAACAACCGGCTGAACGACCAGTCCCAGACCCTTGAGCGGAAGTTCAAGGAGCTGTTCATCTCCATCAAGGTGAACAACGAGATGGACAAGCCGCAGATCATGGCCGGCTATCTGAACACCGCGTACTACGGGCGCGGTGCGTACGGCATCCAGGCCGCCGCGCGCACGTACTACGGGAAGGACGCCAAGGAGCTCACCACCAGCGAGTGCGCGTTCCTCACCTCCCTGCTCAAGGGATCGACGCTCTACGACCCGCACGGGGCCACGGAGCTCAACCCGATCGCCACGGGGCCGGAGAACCGGAAGCGCGCCACCAAGCGGTGGAACTGGATCCTCGACGAGATGGTGGCGGACGGGCATCTCGACGCCGCCAAGCGCGCGAAGATCAAGGACTTCCCGATGCCGGACCCGCCGAAGAAGAAGGCGGAGCTGAGCGGGCAGATCGGCTATCTGGTCGACCTGGCCAAGGCGAACTTCGTCAACACCAACGAGCAGGGCTACACGGCGAAGGACCTCGCCGACGGCGGCTTCGAGATCCACACGACCTTCGAGAAGGAGAAGGTCAAGGCGATGGAGGAGTCGGTCAAGGCCGTCTACGACAAGCACATCAAGCCGGAAGAGCGGCCCAAGACGGACACCCATGTGCAGTTCGGCGGTGCCACCGTCGAAGCGGAGACCGGCGCGATCGTCGCCATCTACGGCGGCACCGACGCCACCAAGCACTTCACCAACAACTCCGACACGACCGGCGCCCAGGTCGGATCGACGTTCAAGCCCTTCGTCCTCGCCGCCGCGATGCGCGACGGCGTCCGCGATCCGAACCTCGGCGTGCAGCAGGGCCCGGAGAGCCGCACCCGGATCGACCCGGACACGGCGATCTACAACGGCAAGAACAAACTGAAGATCAGGAACTACGACGGCTCCATCTGGCACGACGAGAACGGCGGGGAGTGGCACCAGGTCAACGACGATGACCAGAGCTACGACGACATCAACCTGCGCGAAGCGATGATCCACTCCGCCAACTCGCCCTTCGTGCAGCTCGGCATGGACGTCGGCATCCCGCAGGTCCGCAAGGCCGCGATCGACGCGGGACTGCTGGAGAGCAGCCTCAGCCCGGGCAACGTCCCGTCGTTCTCGATCGGCATCTCGGAGCCCAGCGCCATCCGTATGGCCAGCGCCTACGGCACCTTCGCCGCCAACGGTGTGCAGCGTGACCCGTACTCGGTCGAGAAGGTGCTGAAGCAGGGCAAGGAGATCTTCAAGCACGAGGACAAGTCGAAGCCGGTCTTCACGTCGGCGATCGCCAGCAACATCACCGATGTGCTGGTGGACGTCATGGAGAAGGGCACCGGCACGAACGCCAAGGTCCCCGGCCACCCGATGGGAGGCAAGACCGGTACGACCGACTTCAACAAGTCGGCCTGGTTCGTCGGCTACACCCCGAAGTACGCCACCGCCATCGACATGTACCGCTTCGACGACGACGCGTCGAACAAGAACCGCGAGTTCCTGAGCATGTTCGGCACCGGCGGTGAGCCGAAGGTGCACGGTTCCGGCTTCCCCTCCACGGTCTGGAACTCGTACATGTCCAAGATCCTCAAGGGCCAGTCGGCGGAGAAGTTCCCCGCGCCGGAGGATCTGGACGCCGAGCCCGTGTACGGCGGCGGTGCGAAGACCCCGAAGCCTTCGCCCACCGAGGAGGCCCCGGAGCCCAGCGACACGCCGGACACAAGCCCCTCCCCGAGCATCTCGGAGGAGTCGAAGCAGCCGCCCAGGCCCAGCAAGGAACCCAAGCCGGGCAAGTCGAGCTGCAGCCTGCTCGACTGGGACTGCGACCCGGATGCCACCGGCGGCACGACGGGCGGAACCGATACCGGAGGTACGACGGGCGGAACCGATACCGGAGGTACGACGACGGGCGGGACCACCGACGGCGGGACCACCGACGGCAGCACCACCGGCACCGGCGGGACCACCACGGACGGCGGGACCACGACCGACGGCACCACGACCGACGGCACCACGACCAACGGCAACGGAAACGGCAACGGAAACGGAGGCGGCTGGTTCGGCTGACGCCGCCACCCGCAGCCCCTGAGGGGCGTCCGGGCGGTCCCGCACCAGACGAGGGCCGCCGCACCGGGGATGTACAGCATCGCGCTCCCCGGTGCGGCGGCCCTCGCCGCGCTCCCGGCGCGGTGCGGCAGGATAGCCCCCATGCCGAGCCCACAGCAGACGCCCCAGCAGACGACTGCGGCCCAGGACGAGCCCGTCGTGGCCCCCACCCGCCGCGACAAGGTCGCGGCCACCGGCAGTGAGGTGATCGGCGGGCCCCTCGGCCGCTGGGCACGGCTCGGCGGCAGCCGGCTCACCCCGGTGCGGGTGGTGGCCCTGGTGGCCATCGGCATGTTCGCCCTGGGCATGGTGCAGAAGCTGCCCTGCTACGAGTGGGCCTGGTTCCGGGGCGCCGCGTCCCAGTACACCCACGCCTGCTACTCCGACATCCCGCACCTGTTCGTGGGGCGCGGCTTCGCCGACGGGCTGATCCCGTACTTCGACCGGTTCCCCGGCGACATGCAGTACCTGGAGTACCCGGTGCTGACGGGGCTCTTCATGCAGGTCGCGGCCTGGCTCACGCCCGGCGGCAGTGACCTGCAGTTCCGCGAGCAGATGTACTGGATGGCCAACGCGGGCATGCTGCTGGTCTGCACCGCGGTCATCGCGGTGTGCGTGGCCCGCACGCATCGCCGCCGCCCGTGGGACGCGCTGCTGATGGCCCTCGCCCCGGCGTTCGCGCTCACCGCGACGATCAACTGGGACCTGCTGGCGCTGGCCCTGACCGCCGCCGCGATGCTGATGTGGAGCCGGGGCCGGGCGCTGGCCTTCGGCGTGCTCCTCGGGCTCGCCACAGCCGCCAAGCTCTACCCGGTCCTGCTGCTGGGGCCGGTCCTGGTGCTGTGCTGGCGGGCCTGGAAGTGGCGCGAGTTCACGCTGGCCCTGCTGGGTGCGGCCGGGGCGTGGCTCGCGGTGAACCTGCCCGTGATGCTGCTGGCCCCCGACGGCTGGAAGCGGTTCTACGTCTTCAGCCAGGAGCGCACCATCGACTTCGGCTCCGTGTGGCTGGTCATCACCCAGCGCTTCGGGGTGGGCATCGACGTCGAGGCGGTCAACCGGTACGCGACGCTGCTGATGCTGCTGGCCTGTGCGGGCATCGCCGCGCTGGCCCTGGCCGCGCCCCGCCGCCCCCGCTTCGCCCAGCTGGCCTTCCTCGTGGTGGCCGCGTTCATCCTGACCAACAAGGTCTACTCACCGCAGTACGTACTGTGGCTGATCCCGCTGGCCGCGCTGGCGCGGCCGCGCTGGCGGGATTTCCTGATCTGGCAGGCCTGCGAGGTCGCGTACTTCCTGGGTATCTGGATGTACCTGGTGTACGTCACGACCGACAACAAGCAGGGCCTGCCGCAGGAGGGCTACCACATCGCGATCGTCCTGCACCTGGCCGGCACGCTCTTCCTGTGCGCGATGGTCGTCCGCGACATCCTGCGGCCCGGCCACGACCCCGTGCGGCAGGACGGCTCCGACGACCCGTCCGGAGGCGTGCTCGACGGCGCGGAGGACGTCTTCACGGTGGGGCGGGCGGCGGCTGGGCCGACGCCCGCCCAGGAGGCGTACGCGTCGGCCGACCGGCGGGAGGACCGGCAACCCGCCTAGCGGTCGACGAGCCGGTCGTACTGCGTCGTCGTGTGGCGCAGGTGGGCGACCAGCTCGTCACCGACCTTCGGTTCCTGCGCGTCCGAAGGAACGAACAGGATGGACACCTGCATGTGCGGCGGCTCCGCGAACCAGCGCTGCTTGCCCGCCCACACGAACGGTGAAAGGTTCCGGTTGACGGTCGCCAGACCGGCCCGGGCCACGCCCTTGGCACGCGGCATCACCCCGTGCATGGCCTTCGGCGCCTCCAGACCGACCCCGTGCGAGGTGCCGCCGGCCACCACGACCAGCCAGCCGTCGGACGCGGCGCGCTGCTGCCGGTAGCCGAAACGGTCACCCTTCGAGACCCGCGTGACGTCCAGGACCGCGCCCCGGTACTCCGTCGCCTCGTGGTCGCCCAGCCACAGCCGGGTGCCGATCCTGGCCCGGAACCGGGTCTGCGGGAACTGCTGCTGGAGCCGAGCCAGCTCGTCGGCGCCCATATGGCTGACGAACATGGTGTGCAGCGGCAACCGGGCGGCCCGCAGCCGCTCCATCCAGCCCATGACCTCCTCGATGGCGTCAGAGCCGTCCGTGCGGTCCAAGGGCAGATGGATCGCGAAGCCCTCCAGGCGGACGTCCTCGATCGCCGCGTGCAGCCGCCCCAGATCCTCCTCCGCGATGCCGTGCCGCTTCATGGAGCTCATGACCTCGATGACGACCCGCGCGCCGACCAGGGCGTGCACGCCGTCCACGGACGACACGGAGCGAATGACGCGGTCCGGCAGCGGCACCGGCTCCTCGCCCCGCCGGAACGGGGTCAGAACGAGCAGGTCACCCCCGAACCAGTCCTTCATCCGGGCCGCCTCGTAAGTGGTGCCGACGGCCAGCATGTCGGAGCCGAAGCGGTTCACCTCTTCCGCCAGGCGCTCGTGCCCGAAGCCGTACCCGTTGCCCTTGCAGACCGGGACGAGCCCGGGGAACTGGTCGATCACGGACTTCTGGTGCGCCCGCCAGCGAGCGGTGTCGATGTAGAGGGAGAGCGCCATGACCGGTCCGGAGCCTTTCTTCGGCGGTGACTGACTGAGGTGTGCGAGACGCGTACGAGCCTACGGAGGCGTCAGCGGCGCGACATGTAGATGTCGAGAGCCTTGTGCAGCAGCTTGTTCAGCGGGAAGTCCCACTCGCCCACGTACTCGGCCGCCTCGCCGCCGGTGCCGACCTTGAACTGGATCAGGCCGAACAGGTGGTCCGTCTCGTCCAGCGAGTCCGAGATGCCCCGCAGGTCGTACACCGTCGCGCCCATGGCGTACGCGTCGCGCAGCATCCGCCACTGCATGGCGTTCGAGGGCCGGACCTCGCGGCCGATGTTGTCGGAGGCACCGTACGAGTACCAGACGTGCCCGCCCACGACCAGCATCGTCGCCGCCGCCAGGTTCACGCCGTTGTGGCGCGCGAAGTACAGCCGCATCCGGTTGGGGTCCTCGTTGTTGAGGACGGTCCACATGCGCTGGAAGTACGACATGGGGCGCGGCCGGAACTTGTCGCGCACGGCCGTGATCTCGTACAGCCGCTGCCACTCGGCCAGATCCTCGTAGCCGCCCTGGACGACCTCGACACCGGCCTTCTCGGCCTTCTTGATGTTGCGCCGCCACAGCTGGTTGAAGCCCTTGAAGACATCGTCCAGAGAGCGGTTGGCCAGCGGCACCTGGTAGACGTAGCGAGGCTGCACGTCTCCGAAGCCCGCGCCGCCGTCCTCGCCCTGCTGCCAGCCCATCTTGCGCAGCCGGTCCGCCACTTCGAAGGCACGGGGCTCGATGAACGAGGCCTCGACGTCCCGCAGCCGCTTGACGTCGGGGTCCTGGATGCCGGCCTTGATCGCGGGCGCGTTCCACCGGCGGATGACCACCGGCGGGCCCATCTTGACCGAGAACGCACCCTGGTTCTTGAGGTGCTGGAGCATGGGCTGCAGCCACTCCTCCAGGTTCGGCGCGTACCAGTTGATGACCGGTCCCTCGGGCAGGTACGCGAGGTAACGCTTGATCTTCGGGAGCTGGCGGTACAACACCAGTCCGGCGCCGACCAGTTCGTTGTTCTTGTCGAACCAGCCGAGGCTCTCCGAGCGCCATTCGGTCTTCACATCGGCCCATGCCGGAACCTGGCAGTGACTCGCCGCGGGCAGGGTCTGGAGATACGCCAGATGCTGCTCTCGGCTGATGGTCCTCAGGGTCAGGCTCATGTCGGGGCGCTCCTCGGCTGGTAAGTCCCCCATCGGTCAGGGGTTCCGGCTCTCGCGCCGAAGCCTACTTGCAGCGAGGAGCGCCCTGGAGTGGGCGTACGCCAGGATCGTTCAGCCGATGACTCCGCCGAAGAGTCCGCCGCGGGCCATACCGAGGAAGAACCCGACCGCCGAGGCGCCCAGGCCCACGATCAGGAAGGTGCGCTCGCGGGTCGTCACGGAGATGAACTGGCCGTAGGCGCCGGTGAGGATGCCGATGAGCCCGGACCAGGAGGCGAGCAGGTGGAGGTTGTGGAACTGGGCGGTGACGACGGCCAGCGCTCCCAGGACCAGGGTCACGACCATGAGCGTGTCCTGGAGGGGATGGGGCTTGCCGTCGGTGGCGAACAGGGACGAGGAGGGATGACGCTGGAATGCCTGAGCCATTGGGAGACCTCCTGGCTGTGCCGGAAGGCGGCGCAATGTAGCACCGCCCGTACCCGTTGTGTACAGGTTGCGTCCCCTCGCCACCGGATTTCAACCGGAAGCCGGTGTGCGGGTACTCTGTACCGTCTGCACAGGTGTCTGCCCATGTTCGGGACCGGACGCCGTGCGGAACGCATCACGACCCTCCTGCCACGGAACGACCGTGGCCGCTGAGTCCAAAGGAGGTGGGTTCCACATGCGTCACTACGAGGTGATGGTCATCCTCGACCCCGATCTCGAAGAGCGTGCTGTCTCCCCGCTGATCGAGAGCTTCCTCTCCGTCGTCCGCGAGGCCGACGGCAAGGTCGAGAAGGTCGACACCTGGGGCCGTCGTCGTCTCGCTTACGAGATCAAGAAGAAGCCCGAGGGCATCTACTCGGTCATCGACCTGCAGGCCGAGCCTGCGGTCGTCAAGGAGCTCGACCGCCAGATGAACCTGAACGAGTCGGTCCTCCGGACCAAGGTCCTCCGCCCCGAGACCCACTGAGCCTCGGGCTCACAGGTCTTCGGGTCCGAGTAGCAGCAAGCAGCCAGCAGCAATCCCGCCGAGAGGTTCACCCATGGCAGGCGAGACCGTTATCACGGTCGTCGGCAACCTTGTCGACGACCCCGAGCTGCGCTTCACGGCGTCCGGTGCGGCGGTCGCGAAGTTCCGCGTCGCGTCCACTCCCCGTACCTTCGACCGCCAGACCAACGAGTGGAAGGACGGCGAGAGCCTCTTCCTGACCTGCTCGGTCTGGCGCCAGGCGGCCGAGAACGTCGCCGAGTCGCTTCAGCGAGGCATGCGCGTCGTCGTGCAGGGCCGCCTGAAGCAGCGGTCGTACGAGGACCGCGAGGGCGTCAAGCGCACGGTCTTCGAGCTGGACGTCGACGAAGTCGGCCCGAGCCTCCGCAACGCCACGGCCAAGGTCACCAAGACCACCGGCCGCGGCCAGGGCGGCTACGGCGGCGGCAGCGGTGGTCCGCAGGACAGCGGCCCCTGGGGCGGCGCCCCGGGTGCCGGTGGTCCGCAGGGCGGCGGCGGTGCTCCCGCCGACCCCTGGGGCTCCAGCGCTCCGTCGAGCCCGCAGCAGGGTGGCAACACCGGCTGGGGCGGCAACAGCGGCAGCGGCAGCGGCGGCGGCTACTCGGACGAGCCCCCCTTCTAAGGAGCCACGGCTCTGGGGACGGTTCGTAACCCCACTTCTTGATCACACAGGAGATACACATGGCGAAGCCGCCTGTGCGCAAGCCCAAGAAGAAGGTTTGCGCTTTCTGCAAGGACAAGGTCGCGTACGTCGACTACAAGGACACGAACATGCTGCGGAAGTTCATTTCCGACCGCGGCAAGATCCGTGCCCGTCGCGTGACCGGCAACTGCACGCAGCACCAGCGTGACGTCGCCACGGCCGTCAAGAACAGCCGTGAGATGGCGCTGCTGCCCTACACGTCCACCGCGCGCTAAGGGAAGGGTGACCGACTGATGAAGATCATCCTCACCCACGAGGTCTCCGGCCTCGGTGCCGCCGGCGACGTCGTCGACGTCCGTGACGGCTACGCTCGCAACTACCTGGTCCCGCGCGGTTTCGCGATCCGCTGGACCAAGGGCGGCGAGAAGGACGTGGCGCAGATCCGCCGCGCCCGCAAGATCCGCGAGATTGCGACGATCGAGCAGGCCAACCAGATCAAGGCCCAGCTCGAGGGTGTGAAGGTGCGTCTGGCTGTTCGCTCCGGCGACACCGGCCGCCTCTTCGGCTCCGTCACCCCGGCCGACGTCGCCTCGGCGATCAAGGCCGCGGGCGGTCCGGACGTCGACAAGCGTCGTGTCGAGCTCGGCGCGCCGATCAAGAGCCTGGGCTCGCACCAGGTGTCCGTGCGTCTGCACCCCGAGGTCGCCGTGAACCTCGGCGTTGAGGTCGTCGCCGCCTGAGTGACGCTTCAGCGAAGCTGAGCACGTGGAGGGCCGCATCCCCTGAGGATGCGGCCCTCTTGCGTTTCACGTGAAACATGATGTCGGGATGACAGGGACACTGCGCCGTGTTTCACGTGAAACACGGCGTACTCAGCGGGTGGCTCCCGTGACGAGCCAGTGGCCCGAGCGAGTCCGCAGCCAGAGTGTCAGCAGCCGGACCGCCATCATCAGGGTCATCGCCCACCAGAGCGCGGTCAGCCCGCCGCCCAGGGCCAGCACCAGCAGGGCGACCGGAGTGAACGCCACCAGGGTCACCACCATCGCCCCGGCCAGGTACGGCCCGTCGCCTGCGCCCATCAGTACACCGTCCAGGACGAAGACGACCCCGGCGACGGGCTGTGAGAGAGCGACGACCACGAGCGCGGGCAGCAACGTGTCCTGCACGGCTCCGTCGCCGGTGAAGAGCGGGATCAGCGCGGGCCGGGCGGCCACGAGGAGGATGCCCAGGGCCAGCCCCGAGACCACACCCCACTGCATCATGCGACGGCAGGCCGCCCGGGCGCCCCCGGTGTCCCCGGCGCCGAGATACCGACCGATGATGGCCTGCCCGGCGATGGCGATGGCGTCGAGCGCGAAGGCCGACAGGCTCCAGAGCGACAGGATGATCTGGTGAGCGGCCACCTCGGTGTCGCCCAGGCGGGCCGCGATGGCCGTAGCGATCACCAGTACCGCGCGCAGGGAGAGGGTACGGATCAGCAGTGGCACCCCGGCCTGGGCGCTCGCCCTGATGCCTGCGGTATCGGGCCGGAGGGAGGCCCCGTGACGCCGCGCTCCCTGGACGACCACCACGAGGTACGCCGCCGCCATGCCGCACTGGGCGATCACGGTGCCCCAGGCCGACCCGGCGATGCCCAACCCCATGCCGTAGACCAGGGCGAGGTTGAGGGCGACGTTGGCGCTGAAGCCGCCGATGGCGACATACAGCGGGGTGCGGGTGTTCTGGAGACCGCGCAGGACGCCTGTGGCGGCGAGCACGACAAGCATGGCGGGGATACCCAGGCTGGAGATCCGCAGGTAGGTGATGGCATGCGGGGCGGCCGTGGGGGAGGCTCCGAAGATGTCGACGACCCAGGGGGCGGTGGGGAGAGTGACGGCGACGACGGCCAGTCCCAGGAGCAGGGCGAGCCAGATACCGTCCATGCCCTGACGAATCGCGGCAGGAAGATCGCCCGCGCCGATCCGCCGGGCGACCGCGGCGGTGGTGGCGTAAGCGAGGAACACGAAGACGCTCACGGCGGTGGAGAGCAGGGTGGCTGCCACGCCCAGGCCGGCGAGCTGGGGAGTGCCGAGATGGCCGATGATGGCACTGTCGGCGAGCACGAAGAGAGGTTCCGCGACGAGGGCGCCGAAAGCGGGCAGGGCGAGGGCGAGGATCTCTCGGTCGTGGCGGCGCCGGGTACTCTTCGGGGCCGGGGGAGCCTGGGACATGAGGGCTAATGTAGTCGTCCACAGGTAATAGACACAATGTGTTTGTGGTCATTACATGGGAACGTGCTGCCGGAGTGGGCCCGGGAGGCCTGCGCTGATCTTGAGCCGCCTGGGGAAGTTTTTCTCCCCCACAGGCAGTGGATGGAAAACTCGCAGCTCAAAGAGGGTGCGCTGAAGAGCTTATGAGTTTGTCCACATGGCTTTCCCCCGCTCCGTGCACAGGATCCGGAGAGTTGTCCACAGCATCAGAGTGTTCATTCACAGGGCCTGTGGATAACCAGATTGGCTGACGCCCCCGGTGGGCCTACCGTTGTGCGGCGCCCGAGTGGGCGCATGGCAAGGTCCGCCCCGGTGCGGACGGGAGGAGGTGGGCCGGTGAGCATCCCCGAGCCCTTGGACGACCCCTGGACCGAGAGCGGCCCGAGCGACCGTCTGCCCGTCTCCCGCCGGCGTGGTGAGGGCCCCGGTCCGGAGGGCCGCGGAGGTCCACGCGGCGGTCGTGGCCGAGGGCGGGACGAGCAGCACGAGCGGGGCGGCGACGACGCCGCTCCCTGGGACGGCGGCGCGGCCGGTTTCGAGCGGGTCCCACCGCAGGACCTGGACGCCGAGCAGTCGGTGCTGGGCGGCATGCTGCTGTCGAAGGACGCCATCGCGGAAGTCGTGGAGGTCATCAAGAGCCACGACTTCTACCGGCCTGCCCACGAGACGATCTACCAGGCGATCCTCGATCTCTATGCCAAGGGCGAGCCCGCGGACCCCATCACCGTGGGCGCCGAACTCACCAAGCGCGGGGAGATCACCCGCGTCGGGGGTACTCCCTACCTCCACACCCTCGTGCAGTCCGTGCCGACCGCGGCGAACGCCGCGTACTACGCGGAGATCGTCCACGAGCGGGCCGTGCTGCGCAGACTCGTCGAAGCGGGCACCAAGATCACGCAGATGGGATACGCCGCCGACGGCGACGTCGACGAGATCGTCAACTCGGCCCAGGCCGAGATCTACGCGGTCACGGAGCAGCGCACCAGCGAGGACTACCTGCCGCTCGGGGACATCATGGAGGGCGCGCTCGACGAGATCGAGGCGATCGGCTCTCGCAGCGGTGAGATGACCGGTGTCCCCACCGGCTTCTCGGACTTCGACTCTCTCACCAATGGGCTCCATCCGGGCCAGATGATCGTCATCGCTGCCCGTCCCGCCATGGGTAAGTCCACGCTTGCGCTGGACTTCGCCCGGGCCTGTTCCATCAAGCACAACCTGCCCAGCGTGATCTTCTCCCTGGAGATGGGGCGCAACGAGATCGCGATGCGTCTGCTGTCGGCCGAGGCCCGGGTCGCGCTGCACCACATGCGGTCCGGGACGATGACCGACGAGGACTGGACGCGGCTGGCCCGTCGGATGCCGGACGTGTCGCAGGCGCCGCTCTACATCGACGACTCGCCGAACCTGTCGATGATGGAGATCCGTGCAAAGTGCCGCCGCCTGAAGCAGCGCAACAACCTGAAGCTGGTCGTCATCGACTACCTCCAGCTCATGCAGTCCGGCGGTTCCAAGCGGGCCGAGAGCCGCCAGCAGGAGGTCTCCGACATGTCGCGGAACCTGAAGCTGCTGGCGAAGGAGCTGGAGGTCCCGGTGATCGCGCTGTCGCAGCTGAACCGTGGCCCCGAGCAGCGCACCGACAAGAAACCGATGGTGTCGGACCTCCGTGAGTCCGGCTCGATCGAGCAGGACGCGGACATGGTCATCCTGCTCCACCGTGAGGACGCTTACGAGAAGGAGTCCCCCCGCGCCGGCGAGGCCGACCTGATCGTCGCCAAGCACCGTAACGGCCCCACCGCCACGATCACGGTCGCCTTCCAGGGCCACTACTCCCGTTTCGTCGACATGGCCCAGACCTGACGGATCCAGGAACGAGGTGCCCGGTCGCGAAGGCTGCTGCCCGGCGGCCGGAAATGGCTTGCCCCACCGGCCGGGCGTCGCGAGGATGCCGCGCATGACGAAGAACTCCGCCCTCCCGCTCCTGCTTCTCTCCCGCGCCTCCTCGCGTGGCGAGCAGCAGCAGCCGACGGCCCGGGAACGGGGTACGACGCCTGTGCGCCCGTGACGGGGGCGCTGGTCTCCGGGCTGGTGGCCGGGTACGGCATCGCGGTACCGGTCGGGGCCGTCGGGGCGTATCTGGTCGCGGTCACCGCGCGAACGGGTCTGAAGGTGGGAGCCTGCGCGGCGCTGGGGGTCGCTGCGGCTGATGGCGCGTACGCCCTGGGCGCGGCCTTGGGCGGAGCAGCCCTGGTGCCGTTCCTTCAGCCTGTGACGGTTCCACTGCGGTGGGCTGCCGCCTTCGTGCTCGTCGGCCTGGCGGTCTGGAGCGGGGCCGGGGCGATCACGCGGTACCGCCGGGACCGGAGCGATCCCGGGCGGGTCCAGCAGGCTCTGACAGGCGGCCGGGCCTTCCTGGGGTTCCTGGGCATCACGCTGATGAACCCCGTGACCGTGGTCTACTTCACCGCGCTGGTGCTGGCCACCAGGACAGCCTCCGATCCCACACGCCTGGAGCAGCTCCTCTTCGTCGGAGGTGCCTTCGTGGCGTCTGCCAGCTGGCAGCTCCTGCTGGCCGGCGGCGGCGCTCTGCTGGGGAAGGCGCTGACCGGGAGACGCGGGCGACTGGTGACCGCACTGTCGTCCAGCACACTGATCGTGGTGCTGGCCGTCCACCTCCTTCTCACGGCCGGTGAACGGTGAGCGGTTCGTCAGCGAGTGCGTACGCACCTGCGACCGTGCTGTTTCACGTGAAACAGCACGCCGGTGTACTCACAGTGTCATTTTGAAACCGACGTGGGAGGCGACGAAGCCGAGGCGCTCGTAGAAGCGGTGCGCTTCTCCGCGGGAGGTGTCAGATGTGAGCTGCACCAACTGCGCTCCCTGACGGCGTGATTCATCGATGGCCCACTGGATGAGGTCGGTGCCGAGGCCGTTGCCGCGTGCGTCGGCACGGATGCGGACCGCCTCGATGAGGGAGCGGGAGGCTCCGCGCCGCGACAGCCCGGGGATGATCGTCAGATGAAGTGTGCCAATCACCCGGCCGCCGCGGACGGCGACGACCAGATGCTGGTTCGGGTCAGCAGCCACGCGCTCGAACGCGGGCAGATACGGGGAGAGGTCATCGGGCGACTCGCGCCGGGAGCCCAGGGGATCGTCGGCCAGCATCGCCACGATCACCGGTATGTCGTCGGAAGTCGCTCGTCGGATCTCAAGATCGCTCACGAAAGGAACGCTACCCGGTACCTGCGCCCCCTGGGTCCGGTCACCCCAGGTCGGGTGCGTGCATGGCCCGTACTCCCTCGATGTTGCCGTCGAGGTAGTGCCGCAGTGACAGGGGCACCAGATGCACGCCGGCGATTCCGAGCCGGGTGAACGGCACCCGTACGATCTCGTACTCACCGAGAGGCTCGTCGACCTCGGGGCCGTGTCGCTGCGCCGGGTCCATGGACTCCAGACGGCACACGAAGAAGTGCTGGACCTTCACCCCGGCGACGCCGCCGTTCTCGATGTGCTCGACGGTGTCGACGAAACAGGGCACCACGTCGGTGATCTTGGCGCCCAGCTCCTCGTGGACCTCGCGGTGAAGGGCATCGACGACGGTAGCGTCCCCGGGCTCGACGCCGCCGCCCGGAGTGAGCCAGTACGGATCCATCCCGGGTTTGGTCCGCTTGATCAGGATCAGGTCGTTTTCGTCGAGGAGGATGGCGCGTGCGGTGCGTTTGACCACTGGACGTTCGGTCATGGCATGAAAATGGCCCGTGCCGCCCGCTCTGAAACTCCCCGGTGGAGCCCGCCACTCCGTGTCACCAGTCGGCAGCGGCCCGCAGCAGCACCTCATGGGCCCGTGCGATGTGCGCCAGAGTGAGCGTGCCCGTGCGGACGACCAGGAAGTATGTCCGCAGCGGCGGCACGGGCGGATCGAGCAGCGCCACCAGACGGCCGTCGGCCAGTGCGCTCTCACACAGATAGCGGGGCAGAACGGCCAGACCGGCACCCGAGACAGCGGATGCCAGTACCGCTCGCAGATCCGGCACCACGACCGTGCCGGATGCGGCCGGTTTGGACTCGAAGACCGCCGCCCAGTAGCGGCTCACGAACGGCAGCGACTCGTGGACCTCGATCACCGGCAGTCGGTCCAGTGCCACAGCCCCCTTACCTGGCAGGGCGTCCGGCCCCAGCCGAGCCGCCCACCGCGGTGCCGCCACCAGCACGTGCTCCTCGTCGCACAGCGGTGTCGCTGTGAGCAGTCCGCCCCGTGGCCGTGCCGTGGCCACCGCCAGGTCATGTCGCCCGGCGGCCAGTCCGTCCAGGCTCTCCTCGGCTGCGCCGAACAACGAGGACCGCAAGGTCAGCCCCTCGGACACGAGCGGCGTCAGCGCGGGTAACACCCGCAGCGAGACGAACTCCGGAGGTCCGGCCAGATGCAGCGTCCGAGCTCCGGCCCGTCCGTGCGGCCCTGTCTCAGTGATCTCGACGAGGGCGTCCAGATGCGGCGCTGCGCGGTGGGCGAGTTCGTCACCGATGGTCGTGGGCGTGACGCCCCGTGCCTGACGCAGGAACAACGGGCGCCCCAGCTGGCGCTCCAGTGAGCGGATCTGGCTGGTGACCGCGGGCTGCGAGAGTCCCAGCAGGGCGGCGGCTCGGGTGAAGGAGCCCGCGCGGTGCACGGTGACGAAGGTCCGCAGCAGGCTCAGGTCCATGTCAGTCCCACCCCCTGCTTCCCCCCGTGTCGGCTCTCCCGGAGGCGTACAACTATAAATATGTCGATAGGTCGCTGTCGCTGGTGTGATTGGACACTGACGTAGGGTCAACTAGCCTGGTTCAGGCCTGATACAGGCACACAGACCAGGACGGTCCGAGCCACGAGGGGGGAGGCTCGGACCGTCCTTCCTGCGTAGGGCGCCTAGTTGGGCGGTGTAGGCGGGAGACGCCTGGACCGGGGTGCGTGCGGCACGCCGCCCCCACGCTCCCGGCTGCGGCGGGGCAGGAGGTATCCCCCCGGGGGCGTCGTCGCGGCTGCAGGCGCACCGCACCGATGCCCTCCGCCGCCGTGTATCTGCACGCACCAGTCCGCGGTCGCCAACCGTGGGGGCGCGCCCGGCCCCGAGTCCGGCGTGATCCGTCGAGCGCTCCCTACCCCGCCGCCGCGTCCAGAGCACGCAGGACGTCCGCCACCAGGTCGTCCGGGTCTTCGGCGCCCACGGAGAAGCGGATGAAGCCCTCCGGGACGTCGTCCCCGCCCCACCGGGCGCGCCGCTCCGCAGTGGAGCGCACGCCGCCGAAGCTGGTGGCGTCGTCCACCAGGCGCAGCGCGTCCAGGAACCGTTCCGCCCGCTCCCGGTCGGCCAGGGCGAACGACACGACCGAGCCGAAGCGCCTCATCTGCCCGGCGGCCACCTCGTGTGACGGGTCACCCGGCAGACCCGGATGACGCAGCCCCGAGACTTCGTCCCGATCGGCCAGCGCCCGCGCCAGCAGCAGGGCGTTCTCGCACTGCCGGTCGACCCGGAGCTGCAGGGTGGCCAGCGACCGGTGCGCCAGCCACGCCTCCATGGGCCCGGGGATCGCGCCGGCCAGCTTGCGCCAGCGCCGGACGGCCGCGGTGAGATCCGCGTCCAGGCAGGCCACATGTCCGAGCAGGATGTCGCCGTGCCCGGTCAGCCCCTTGGTGCCGCTGGCAACCGAGAAGTCGGCACCCAGCTCCAGCGGGCGCTGCCCGAGCGGAGTGGCGAGCGTGTTGTCGACGGCGACAAGTGCGCCCTGGCCGTGCGCGGCCTTCACCAGCCGTCGTACGTCGCATACGTCGAGGCCCGGGTTCGAGGGCGTCTCGATCCACAGCAGGCGCGCCCCCGCCAACACGTCCAGCTGGGCGTCCCCACCGGTCGGGGCGGTGCGTACCTCGATCCCGTACGCCTCCAGCTGCTCCCGTAGCAGCGCAAGCGACTGGTAGCCGTCGCTCGGCAGGACGGCCACGTCCCCGGTCTTGAGCAGCGAGAAGAGCACGGCGGAGATCGCGGCCATGCCCGAGGCGAAGACGGCCGTCTCCACATCAGGGCTGCCAGGGGCCTCCAGCTCTCCGATGGCCCGTTCCAGGTGCGTCCAGGTCGGGTTCTCGTCCCGCCCGTACCGGTACGGGCCGGTCGGCTCGCCGGGCAGGTGGTAGTGCGCCGCGAAGACCGGCCCGGGGAGGGTCGGCTCGTGCTTCTCCGGCTCGGGCAGCCCGGCCCGTACGGCTCTGGTGCCGTCGCCCCAGCCCCGCTGGTCGGTCATGGCGTTTCAGTCCCGGCCGTCGGGGAGCACGACGTTCAGCGCCCAGGACACGACCGAGATGATCAGGCCGCCGAGTACCGCCGTCCAGAAGCCCTCCACATGGAAGCTGAGGTCCAGCTTGTCCGCGAGCCACGAAGTGAGCAGCAGCATCAGGGCGTTCACGACCAGGGTGAACAGGCCGAGCGTCAGAATGAACAGCGGCAGCGTCAGCAGCTTCACGAGCGGCTTGACGAAGACGTTCACGACACCGAACAGCAGGGCGACCAGCAGCAGGGTCCACGCCTGCTTGCCGGTGCTGTCACCGGTCAGTGTGATGTTGTCGACCAGCCAGATAGCGACGGCCAGGGCACCCGCGTTCGCGAGCGTCTTGACGAGGAAATTCATCATGTGTCTGATCGTGGCAGACACGATCGGAACAAGGCAGGGGCGAGGACGAACCTCATGAAGGCATTCCGACTGGACGAGCTGGAGGCGGAGCGCGCCGCGAACGACGGTGCGTATCTGCAGTTCCTGCGCGAGCGGAACATGTCGGTGGGGCTGTACGCCCTCAACGCGGGCGAGCTGGACCCCCAGCAGCCGCACAAGGAGGACGAGGTCTACTTCGTGGTCAGCGGCCGTGCGGCGATCACGGTCGGCTCCGAGACCCAGGCGGTCGGGCGGGGCAGCGTGGTCTATGTACCGGCCGGGGTCCCGCACAAGTTCCACCACATCACCGAGGACCTCCGGGTCATGGTGGTGTTCTCCCCGCCCGAGAGCTGACGGCCCGGACCGGTGCGGCCGGAGCCTGGTTCCCTAGGGGGTGCCTCAGGGGACTTCAAGGGATGCGGGGTCCCCGGGAGCCCGGTGCTCCGCCCTAGCATCGAAGCAGCGACGCTCGACCGCGGCGCACACGACAGAGGAGTGAGGCGGGGAACATGACGGCGATAAAGGACATGCTCGCGGGGCTGCCCTGGTGGGTGAAGTGGGTGGCCATCCCGGTCATCGCGGTGGCCGTCTTCGGCGGGATGATCGCGTCGGCGGTCTTCTTCCTGGTGAACGTGCTGTTCAAGGTGCTGCTGTTCGTGGCACTCGTCGGCGGACTTGTGTACGTCGTCCGCAAGGTCACCGGAAAGTCCTCGTCCTCCTCTTCTTCCGGCTGGTGACGCCGGTCGGCCGGTGACAATCGGCCGCCGGTGTCAGGCGACCGGCTGCCGTTAGTCCGCTCGGGGGAACGGCCCCGGCGGAACGCACCCCCGAACGGGGGCTGCCATTAGAGTGGCAGCGCTTCCGCCGCCCTTGGATTCAGGGGCCGAGTGAACGCCCTGCCAGCGGTTTGTACGACTTGTCGACGGCGCCGACCGGAGACCGGCGACGACCTGCGACCGCTGGGGGCGAATGCCTGGGGGTGACCTTTGGTCATGGCTTCGACTTCCGCTGCCCCAACCCTGATCGGCTCGGTGCAGCGGGCGCTCAGACTGCTGGAGGCCGCTGGTTCGCACCCCGGCGGTGCCCCGGCCAAACAGCTCGCGCGCGAGACCGGGCTGGCCCTGCCCACTGCGTACCACCTGCTGCGCACGCTGGCGCACGAGGGTTATCTGCTGCGCGACAAGGGGCTCTTCGTACTCGGGGACGCGGCCAGGCGGCTGGCGGACGCCGAAGCCCTGCAGAATCGTCGCACCAAGATCGAGGATTCGCTCGCGGAGTGGCGGGACGCCATCGGCGTACCCGTCTATTTCGCTGTCTACCGGGACGGTGAGATCGAGCTCGTCGCCGTCTCGGACACCCCGGCCGCTCCTGCTGTCGAAGCGTGGGCCGACTTCCGCGAGACGGGACACGCCCACGCGATCGGCCAGTGCCTTCTCGGCCAACTCGACGAGGAGTCACGTGAGGACCACCTGGACCGCCATCCCGTGAACGCGATCACGCCGTACACGGTGCGTGACCGGCGGACGCTCCTGGAGCGGCTTGGTCAGCGGCAGTCGACGCTCCCGTTTATCGAACGCCAGGAGTACGCGCTGGGGACCGTCTGCGCCGCGATTCCGGTCACGTCGGCCGGTGCTACGGCCGCGATGGCCATCTCTCTGCCGCTCCATCAAGCAGACCGGCTGCTGCCCGCGATCGAACAGCTTCGCCACGAGATCGGAAAGCTCCTCACTGCGCTCGCCCTCTCTATCAGTATCTGAAAAATCACTCCTTGTGATCTGTTGGCGGTTCCAGGACTATTGCGTCAAGAGGGCCAGGAGCGATCAATCCTGGCCGTTTTCACATCATTGCTCACACGGCACCAGCGGGGTACACGATGCGCGAGTCGGTTCAGGCCGAAGTCCTGATGAGCTTCGTCGTCTCGGAAGAGCTCTCCTTCAGGATCCCGGTCGAACTCGGTTACGAGGGGCGGGATCCGTTCGCGGTCCGGATGACGTTCCACCTGCCGGGGGACGCCCCGGTGACCTGGGCTTTCGGCAGAGAGCTGCTCCTGGACGGCATCAACGCCCCCAGCGGTGAGGGGGATGTCCGCATCGAGCCGGCCGACGGCGAGGAGCTGTCGGACGTGAGTATCCGGCTGTGTGTCGGACCCGACCAGGCGGTCTTCCGGGCCAGCGCCCCGCCTCTGATCGCGTTCCTCGACCGCACCGACCGGCTGGTGCCGCTGGGGCAGGAAAGCACCTTGGGCGACTTCGGAGATGACCTGGAAAAGGCACTCGGCCGTATCCTCGCGGAGAACGCGGGCTGAGACGATGTGCCGGCCCGCCTCAGGCCGGCACTCGGCGGGGTCGGCAGGCGGCCGGGCGGGCGTCTCGACGGGTCGTGGCAGGACCCCCGGCGCGCCGGACAGAACGGCTGCCTAGCGCTTGCGGCGCCGTCCGCGCCCGGTGCGGGCAGCCGGGGCGCCCGGCTCGCCTGCCGACGGCCGGTCCGCCGACACGACCAGCGCGGCCAGCCCGGTGGTGACCGGCACCGAGGCCACCAGACCGATCGAACCGACCAGCGTCCGGACGATTTCCTCCGCGACCAGCTCGCTGTTGGCGACCGTCCCCACACTGCTCTGCGCGATCGAGAACAGCAGCAACAGCGGCAGCGCCGCGCCCGCGTAGGCCAGGACCAGTGTGTTCACCACCGACGCGATGTGGTCCCGCCCGATCCTGATGCCCGCCCGGTACAGCGCCCGTGGCCCCATCCTCGGGTCGGCCTGATGCAGCTCCCACACGGCGGAGGTCTGTGTCACCGTCACATCGTCGAGCACCCCCAGCGAACCGATGATGACCCCGGCCAGCAGCAGACCAGACATGTCGATATCGGGGTACAGCCCGTGGATCAGCCCCGTGTAGTCGTCCGTGTTGCCGCTCAGCCGCGCCCAGCCGATGAACAGCGAGCCGAGCAGACCGATCAGCAGCAGGGAGAGCAGCGTGCCGAGCACCGCGACCGAGGTACGGGCACTGAACCCATGGCTCAGATAAAGCGCCACCAGCATGATGGCGCTCGCCCCGACGACGGCCACCACCAGCGGGTTCGAGCCCTGCAGGATCGCCGGCAGGATGAAGAAGGTCAGGAACGCGAAGCTCGTCCCCAGCGCGACCAGCGCCATCACGCCCCTGAGCCGACCCACCGCGACCACCGCCAGGGCGAACAAGGCGGCCAGCAGGACCAAGGGGAACTTCCGGTTGACGTCCGTCACCGAGTACTGGAGCTCCTCCGGCGCGTCCGGCGCGTACGCCACGATCACGCCTTGGCCCTGCTCCAGCTGACGGGGCGCGTCCGGCTGCACGATCTCCGTGAACGTCCGCCCTTCGTGCGGACCTGTGGTCACCTCGATGGTGACCCGCTTGCAGTCTCCCTGCTGGGCGTTGACTGCCTCTCGGCCTTCCGGGGTACTGGTGTCCCCCGTCGGCGGCACCTGGGCGACGTTGACGTCCTTGCAGTTCACCTGCTCGACCTGGACGACCTTGCCCTGCTCCGTCTGCCGGTCGAAGCCGACGCCGCTGGGCTCGTGCGCAGGGGCTCCGCCCGGCCACAGCACGGCCAAGCCCACCAGGACGGCGGTGGCGAAGGGAATCAGCACCGCGGCGATGACTCTGCGCAGATGGGTGGAGACAGGGGCGGCCGGACCGTGCGCGTGCGTATGGACGTGCGCCAACGCATCGCCCTGGTGCGGGCCGTGGCCGGAACCCTGCTCGGAGCCGTGGCTCGAGCCATGGTCCGGGCCGTGATGCGGGTCGTGCGCCGGGGGCTGCTGTGAGGAAGTCACCGACCGATCATCGCAAGAACGCCAGGGGCCCCCTGTTCAGCGTGGCCGGAAGGGCGCTAGCGTGGTGGCACCTTTGCACACGCGGGAGCTCGGAGCACCGGGCTGAGAGGGCGCTGACCTTCGTCCCGCGGTGTTTCACGTGAAACGTGGCGTTTCACGTGAAACACCGCCGACGAGAGCCGCTGCGCCGACCGCCGAACCTGTTACCGGGTAATGCCGGCGTAGGGAGTAGGTCAAGATGACCGTTCAGGACGCACGCACGCCTGCCTCCAGCAGCACCAGCGGCTCTGCCGCCGAGGAGAGCGGGAAGTCCATCGGCTGGCACAAGGGGTACGTCGAGGGTTCGCGCCCTGACGTCCGGGTGCCGGTCCGCAAGGTGCACCTCACCAACGGCAAGGACGTCACCCTTTACGACACGTCCGGGCCGTACACCGATCCGAATGTCGAGACCGACGTACGTCGCGGACTGTCACCCCTGCGAGAGAACTGGATCATCGCGCGCGGCGATACCGAGGAGTACGCGGGCCGCCCGGTCCGCCCCGAGGACGACGGCATCAAGCACACGTCGCCCCGCGGCGGGCTGCGCAACCTCGACGCCGTCTTCCCAGGCCGGCCACGCCAGCCCCGACGGGGTCGCGAGGGCCAGGCGGTGACCCAGCTCGCGTACGCACGCCGGGGCGAGATCACCCCGGAGATGGAGTACGTCGCGGTCCGCGAGAACGTCTCTCCGGAGGTCGTACGGGAGGAGATCGCGGCGGGCCGCGCGGTGCTTCCGGCCAACGTCAACCACCCGGAGATCGAGCCGATGATCATCGGTAAGCGGTTCCTGGTGAAGGTCAACGCCAACATCGGCAACTCGGCGGTGACGTCCTCCATCGAGGAGGAGGTCGAGAAGATGACCTGGGCGACCCGCTGGGGTGCCGACACGGTCATGGACCTCTCCACCGGCCGCAACATCCACACCACCCGTGAGTGGGTGCTGCGCAACTCCCCGGTCCCGATCGGAACCGTGCCGCTCTACCAGGCCCTGGAGAAGGTGGATGGCCGGGCCGAGGATCTGACCTGGGAGATCTACAAGGACACGGTCATCGAGCAGGCCGAGCAGGGCGTCGACTACATGACCGTCCATGCCGGGGTGCTGCTGCCGTATGTGCCGCTGACAGCCCGGCGCAAGACCGGCATCGTGTCGCGCGGTGGCTCGATCATGGCCGCCTGGTGCCTGGCGCACCACAAGGAGAACTTCCTCTACACCAACTTCGAGGAACTCTGCGAGATCCTCGCCCGGTACGACGTCACCTACTCGCTGGGTGACGGTCTGCGGCCCGGCTCGATCGCGGACGCCAATGACGAGGCGCAGTTCGCTGAGCTGCGGACACTGGGTGAGCTGAACACGATCGCCAAGCGCCACAACGTCCAGACCATGATCGAGGGCCCGGGGCATGTCCCGATGCACAAGATCAAGGAGAACATCGACCTTCAGCAGGAGATCTGCGAGGAGGCGCCGTTCTACACGCTCGGCCCGCTGACCACGGACGTCGCCCCGGCGTACGACCACATCACGTCGGGTATCGGTGCGGCGATGATCGCCTGGTGGGGCACGGCCATGCTCTGCTACGTGACCCCGAAGGAGCACCTGGGCCTGCCGAACCGTGACGACGTGAAGACCGGAGTCATCACGTACAAGATCGCGGCTCATGCCGCAGACCTGGCCAAGGGCCACCCGGGCGCTCAGGAATGGGATGACGCCCTGTCGGACGCGCGGTTCGAGTTCCGCTGGGAGGACCAGTTCAACCTGGCGCTCGACCCGGACACGGCACGGGAGTTCCACGACGAGACCCTGCCGGCGGAGCCCGCCAAGACGGCCCACTTCTGCTCGATGTGCGGACCGAAGTTCTGCTCGATGAAGATCTCCCAGGACATCCGCCGCGAACACGGCGGTGACCTCGGCGGTGAGGCTGAGGGCAACCTGAAGCCGGAGGAGATCGAAGCGGGCATGGCGGAGAAATCCAAGGAGTTCGCCGCCCAGGGCAACCGCGTCTACCTGCCGCTCGCCGACTGAGCCGAATGCGGACCGGTCGGCCGGGAGGCCGGTCGGTGCAGTCATCAGCGCCGTCCTGAGGGGGATTTCCTCCTGGGGCGGCGCTGTCACGTTACGGAGAACGCAAGGCATACATGACGTTGCGTCGGCATCGAACGGGACACGGTTGGACGGCGGGTCGGTGTCCTTGTGCGGCAGCGGCTGCCGATGCCTTGACCTTACCTCTCGCGAAGCGCACGCTTTCGGCCGCTTGACCGAAAAGTTGCGTCCCTGACAAGGGGCCAAGGGGAGGGAACCTCAGTGAACTGGTACCTGGCCGTACTCAAGAACTACGCCGGATTCAGCGGTCGTGCCCGCCGCAAGGAATACTGGATGTTCGTTCTCTTCAACTTCCTCGTCGCGGTCGTCCTCGCGGGCATCGGCATGGCGATCGAGACGACGATCCTCTCCGCCGTCTACTGGCTCGCCGTGCTGATCCCGAGCCTGGCCGTCGGTGTCCGCCGGCTGCACGACACCGGCCGCTCGGGATGGTGGCTGCTCCTCGCCTTCGTCCCGCTCGTCGGCGCGATCATCCTGATCGTCTTCTTCGCCGGCGAAGGCGAGACCGCTCCGAACAAGTACGGTGCCAACCCGAAGCTCGCGCCCGCGGCGTGAGACACCGCTCCGACCGGGTCTAAGCCCACACGGAACGAAGGCCGGACGCGCCACGAAAGCGCTGCTCCGGCCTTCGTCACGCCGTCACTCCGGCCGCGGATCCGGGGCCGTGAGGTCCGGGCTGGTGAAGCCCGTGCCGGGGGAGCGGCCGAGGGCCGACGGTGGCGCCGGGGCCACAGGCGTCGTGCCGGGCTCTGCCAGGACGGTGCGGAGGAACGGGAGGATGCCCCGCTCCACCAGGGCGTGCCGCCAGGCCTCCCGGGCCCGGGAGATCTCGTCGGGCAGGTCGCCGCCGGGCTCCTGAGTGGCGTGCACCTCGGTGGAGCGGTTCCGCAGGGCCGTGACCAGCAGTCCGATCGCGGCTGTCAGCAGGCCGGCGGCCGTGACGGCGGCGAAGAACCAGCCGGCTGTGACCAGCGGATCCGCGACCTGCGGCGGCGGGTCCAGCAGCTTGAGGACGTATCCCACCAGAAGCAGGACGAGCGCTGCCACGCCGGCGAGGACCGGAGCCAGGACGGTGATGACGACACCGATGCCCGCGCCCCGGGCCGTCTCGTCGCCCGAGCCGCCGAGCACGGACGCCATGACGGCCACGCCCGACGGTCTGCGGTGCTCTGCACGGACCCGTACGAAGTGGTCGTACTCGGCGGCCGCCGCCGTGCTGATGACGGCCGAGGCGTCCATGGCCATGGTGCGCAGCTGTTCGTTGTTCAGCCGCTGTCCGACCGCGGCCAGTTCCGGGCGGTCCTGCGCGGTGCGCAGCACCTCGTCCAGCAGCCGCTCATAGTCGGCGCGGTCCTCCGGCAACAGGTGCGGAGCACTCTTCATGTGCGATCCCCCGATACTCCCGTGGGGCGTTGTACGCCCGCGCAACAACGGCAGTTGGGCACGCTGATGGTAGAGCCGTCACGGTGAGCGGTGACAGAGGGTTCCGGGAATTCGCCTTCCCCGGATGCGCTCAGTCATGTAGCGGGAGCTGCCGGACCAGCAGCTTTCCGGCCATGGTCACGCCGCCGTCCATGGCGATGGCCAGCCCGTCCGCGTACACATGCGGGCCGTTCACCGCGGGTCCGCCGCCCTCGCCGTCGGGACCGTCCTCCGTGCCGACCTCACCGAGGAGGTACGGGATGGGGCTGTGCCCATGGACGACGCGCTGCCCGCCGTAGGCCTCGAGCAGCTCCCGCACGGCGGTGGAGCCGCCCTCGTCGCGGAACGCGAACCGCTTGGTGAACTTGCGGAACAGGTCCCAGCACTCGTCGGCGTCGTTGCGGTTGAGGATCTCGTGGACGGTGTCGTTGACGTCCTCGATGGTGCCGCCGTATTCCAGGTAGGCGGTGGTGTCGGAGTGCAGGAGGAGGTAATCGTCCTGCACGGCGACCGCGTCGAGGCGGGACATCCACTGGAGGTGGACATCCTGGAGGCGGTCCATGTCGTTCTTCTGGCCGCCGTTGAGCAGCCAGGCCGCCTGGAAGGTGGCGGTGCCCGCACCGGAGTTGACGGGGGCGTCCCCGAACCGTTTGGCGCCGAGCAGCAACAGCTCGTGATTGCCCATCAGGGCCTTGCAGTAACCGCCAGCTGCGGCGGCCTCGGCGGACAGCCGCATGACCAGGTCGATGACGCCGATGCCGTCGGGGCCGCGGTCGGTGAAGTCGCCCAGGAACCACAGGCGGGTGTTGCCGGCCGCCCAGCGCCCGTCGGCGTCGACGAGGCCCTGTTCGCGCAGGGCGACGACCAGTTCGTCGAGGTAGCCGTGGACGTCTCCGACGACGTACAGCGGGCCGGGAGCGTGCCCCCCGTCGGCAGTGGGGTCGGCGTCGGGCTCCGGGGGCGGGGTCACCGCCACCTGGAGGGTGTCACCGCGGTTGATCACCGGCAGGTCCCGCTCGGTCGGGGTGTACCCGTCCGGGTGATCCCCTTCAGGCAGCGCATTGCCGGGATGATCGTCGGCGGACTGACCGCCCTGTACCGGCACCTGGGCGTACGGAGGTACGCGGAAGTCGCGCAACGTCGCCGTCCGCACCACGGGTCCCTGACCGGCCCCCTGAGTCATCGACCCCTCCACCACCGTCGCGACGCCCTACACCTCGCGGACCGGCCTGGTCGGGGCGGCCCGCGGTGTCGTGCGCCCATCATAGGAATGAGCCTTGTGCTCTGTGACGCACCAGGGGTGGTGAATCGGCGAGCACGCTCGGTTCACCGGTTGTTTTGCCCCAATTGGGAAGGTCTCGCTCGGGGCGGAGCGGAAACCGGACGGATCGGTGCCAGGTGTTGCACCGGTGTTCCACTGGTGTTCGCCCAGGGTTGACGCCGGGTTCCGCCCGGCCGGATGGGGCTGGATCTCAGCCCGTCCGGTGTGAGAGGAGGAACGCCGGGGCGCGAGCGTGTCAGGGGTGGCGTGGTGAGCGGGGCGGGCTGACCGTGGTGCGGGGCGGCCTGCGCTGGGACGACGTCCGCACGATCAGGTCGGTCGGTATCACCTGCTGCACCGGCCGGTCACTGTCGATGCCCTCGATCGCGTCGATCAGCAGCTGGACGACCGCCGTGCCGATCCGGCGCGGCTTGAGCGACAGCGTGGTGATGGGCGGCTCGGTGCTCGCGTACACGGTGGACTCGCTGCAGCAGACCAGCAGCAGGTCGTCCGGGACGCGCAGCCCGTACCGCCGTGCTGCCGCCAGCAGGTCCGTGCCGTTCGGGTCGAACAGCCCGTACACCGCGTCCGGCCGGTCCGGCCGGGCCAGCAACCGGTCGGCGGCCACCGCGCCTGCACACGGGTCGTGGGCCGGGTACGCCTCGTACACCGGGTCCTGTCCGACCCGCTTGCACCAGTTCAGGTACGCCTCGGTGGAGAGGCGTGTGTACGTGTCGGTGGAGGTGCCGGTGAGGAGCCCGATCCTGCGGGCCCCGGCCTCCGCCAGGTGGTCCAGCAGGCCGAGCACGGCGGCCTCGTGGTCGTTGTCCACCCAGGCGGTGACCGGCAGGGTCCCGGCCGGCCTGCCGTCGGAGACGACGGGCAGGCCCTGCCGGACCAGCTCGGTCACGACCGGGTCGTGGTCCGACGGATCGATGACGACCGTGCCGTCCAGGGCGACGTTCGACCAGATGTCGGCCGGGCTGCGCCGCGAGGTCGCCGGCAGGATCACCAGGGCGTACCCGCGGGCGAGAGCGGCGGAGGTGGCCGCCCGGGCCATCTCCGCGAAGTAGGCGAACTCGGTGAAGGTGAAAGGTTCATCCCCGTACGTCGTCACGGTCAGGCCGATGAGGCCGGATTTGCCGGTACGGAGGGTGCGCGCCGCTGCCGAGGGCCGGTAGCCGAGCCGGTCCGCGACCTCACGGACATGGCGGCGGGTGGTGTCCGGGAGCCTGCCCTTGCCGTTGAGCGCGTCTGACACGGTCGTGATGGAGACGCCCGCCGCGGCGGCCACGTCCCGGATGCCCGCGCGCCCCTGCCGGCTGCTCCGGGCCTGTGCCCGGCTCACCTGGTGCTTCCCTGCTGCTGTCATGGCGAGCCGATAGTAGGGCGACCGGCGCGGGGTGGGACGGTCGCATATTCACTTGTTGACAGGCACGTTTCTGCATGGTCGAGCCCGGTCAAACGTATGGAATCCCAAGTAAGTTGGGGGATCCTACGGCAGTCAGCCAGTGGTCCTCATGCGCGGGCCCGGTCTCTGGACGAGGTTTCGAAGAGTCTGCAACTCACCCCCACGGGGGATGCGCGCCACGGCGCGAGCCACCGGCGCGCGACGATTTCGCGTGCGCTCCCCCTGGGGCGGCCCGGACCGTCTCCGGCGCGGCCGATGTCCCGGATCAATCGGGGACGGGGTCCCGGATGAGCAGACCGAACTTCCGGTCGGCCATTCGCACGGAAGCGGAATCCTCATAAGGTGTGCAGTAGTCGGTTGGTACATACGGTCGAGGAGGACCACACAGTGAGCGAGACCAGCCCCAAGCTGCGCGCCGTGCTGGACGACATCCCCACGTACAAGCCGGGCAAGCCGGCGGCTGCCGACGGCCCGGTCGCGTACAAGCTGTCCTCCAACGAGAACCCGTATCCGCCGCTGCCCGGGGTGCTGGAGAGCGCCCTGGCCGCCGCGCACGGCTTCAACCGTTACCCGGACATGGCCTGCACCGGGCTGATGAACGAGCTGTCCGAGCGTTTCGGGGTGCCGGTGACGCATATCGCGACCGGTACCGGGTCCGTGGGTGTCGCCCAGTCCCTGGTGCAGTCCACCGCCGGTCCGGGTGACGAGGTGATGTTCGCCTGGCGGTCCTTCGAGGCGTACCCGATCATCACTCGGATCAGCGGGGCCACCGCGGTCAAGGTTCCACTGACCCCGGGCGCGGTCCACGACCTGGACGCGATGGCCGCCGCGATCACTGACCGAACTCGACTTATTTTCGTCTGCAATCCGAATAATCCGACTGGCACGGTGGTGCGCCGGGCCGAGCTCGAGCGCTTCCTCGACCGGGTGCCGAACGATGTCCTGGTCGTGCTGGACGAGGCATACATCGAGTTCATCCGGGACGATCAGGTGCCGAACGGCATCGAGATCTACCGGGACCGGCCGAACGTGGCGGTGCTGCGCACCTTCTCCAAGGCGTACGGCCTCGCCGGCCTGCGGGTAGGCTTCGCGATCGCGCATGAGCCGGTGGCGGCGGCTCTGCGCAAGACGGCGGTGCCGTTCGGGGTGAGCCAGCTGGCGCAGGACGCGGCGGTGGCCTCCCTGCGCGCGGAGGACGAACTGCTGGGCCGGGTCGGTTCGCTGGTGTGCGAGCGCTCGCGGGTGTGCGAGGCGCTGGCGGCCCAGGGGTGGAAGGTGCCTGAGACCCAGGCCAACTTCGTGTGGATGGCGCTGGGCGAGCGGACCATGGAGTTCGCCGCCGTGTGTGAGGCGGCCGGTGTGGTGATCCGGCCGTTCGCAGGTGAGGGTGCCCGGGTCACGATCGGTGAGACCGAGGCCAACGATCTGTTCCTGCGGACCGCCGAGACCTTCTACAAGGAGAAGTTCTGAGCGGCTCCGGTCCTGGGTGTGCGTCAGTCGGTGACGTGTTCCACCCGGATCGGGTCGCCGTCGCGGACCGTGGCCAGGAGGCGTGGGTCGTCCTCAAGCTCTCCCAGGATGTTGCATGGGCTCGCGAGCCGGGACTCCTCGCCGTGTGAGGCCGGCGTCGGTCCGTACGGCAGCGCCAGGGCGTCGCCCTCGGTCCAGAACGCCACTGTGCCCGCCTCCACCACCTGGCGGGCGTCCGCCTCCAGTGCGGCGGAGACCGGAGTCTCGAAATAGACCTCCTCGCCCCAGGTCCGGGCGGTGGAGGTGATGGGAAGAACCCCTGCGAGCGCCTTGCTCGTGGGGGTTTCTTCGATGGTCGCGGTCGTATGGCCCGCAGGCCAGGAGATGCGGATCAGCATGGCCGAATTCAACATTATGTTGAAGCTCTTCGGAAGAGGGGACCAGTGGCGTCCTCCGGGGGACCCCTCTCCCGTTTGAAGGGACCCCCCGCCGCTCGCTATGGATTCAGTGTCAGTCATAATTGCTTGTGCTTGTGAACACATTCACAAGCATGCAAGGCCGCGGCCCGCGAGGCCGGGGTGCAAGCCAGGGCGGCAGCCCGTGCAGCCCGTAAGGAGAAGATCGTCGTGGACCTGGCTCTGGCGCCAGAGACTCTGGCGCGGTGGCAGTTCGGTATCACCACCGTCTACCACTTCCTCTTCGTCCCCCTGACCATCTCACTCGCCGCCCTCACCGCCGGTCTTCAGACGGCCTGGGTGCGCACCGGCAAGGAGAAGTACCTCCGAGCGACCAAGTTCTGGGGCAAGCTCTTCCTGATCAACATCGCCATGGGTGTCGTCACCGGCATCGTGCAGGAGTTCCAGTTCGGCATGAACTGGTCGGACTACTCCCGCTTCGTCGGTGACGTCTTTGGCGCACCGCTCGCCTTCGAGGCGCTGATCGCCTTCTTCTTCGAGTCCACCTTCATCGGTCTGTGGATCTTCGGCTGGGACAAGCTGCCCAAACGGATCCATCTGGCCTGCATCTGGATGGTCTCGATCGGCACCATCCTGTCCGCGTACTTCATCCTGGCCGCCAACTCCTGGATGCAGCACCCGGTCGGCTACCGGATCAACGAGGAGAACGGCCGCGCCGAACTCACCGACTTCTGGCTGGTACTGACCCAGAACACCACCCTGACCCAGGTCTTCCACACCCTGTCCGCGGCCTTCCTGACCGGCGGGGCGTTCATGGTCGGCATCGCCGCCTTCCACCTGGCGCGCAGGAAGCACATCCCGGTGATGAAGACCTCGCTGCGGCTGGGCCTGGTCACCGTCGTCATCGCGGGCATGATGACCGCGCTCAGCGGCGATGTGCTCGGCAAGGTCATGTTCCAGCAGCAGCCCATGAAGATGGCGGCGGCGGAAGCGCTGTGGGACAGCGAGGCCCCCGCCCCCTTCTCTGTCTTCGCGTACGGAGACGTGGACAAGGGCCACAACAAGGTCGCCATCGAGATCCCGGGCCTGCTGTCCTTCCTGGCCAACGACGACTTCACCTCAGAGGTCCCCGGCATCAACGACACCAACGAGGCCCTGGAGGAACAGTTCGGGCCCGGTGACTACCGGCCCAACATCCCGGTCACCTACTGGGCCTTCCGCTGGATGATCGGCTTCGGCATGGCCTCCTTCGGGCTCGGCCTGCTCGGCCTGTGGCTGACCCGCAAGAGGTTCCTGCTGCCACCGGTCCACCGGGTGGGCGAGGAGGAGGTGCCGCATCTGGTCCTCTTCCAGAAGCCGCTCAGCCCCAAGCTCACCAAGCTCTACTGGTGGGTGGCCCTGTGGACGCTGGCCTTCCCGCTGATCGCCAACTCCTGGGGCTGGATCTTCACCGAGATGGGCCGCCAGCCGTGGGTCGTCTACGGTGTCATGCGCACCCGTGACGCCGTCTCCCCCGGTGTCACTCAGGGCGAGGTTCTCACCTCGATGATCGCCTTCACGCTGCTCTACGCGATCCTCGCCGTGATCGAGGTCAAGTTGCTGGTCAAGTACGTCAAGGCCGGACCGCCCGAACTCGCCGAGGCCGACCTCAACCCGCCCACCAAGATCGGCGGAAACGACCGAGACCCCGACCGGCCCATGGCCTTCTCGTACTGAGGGAGGGGAGACGCAACATGGAACTCCACGACATCTGGTTCGTCCTTATCGCCGTCCTCTGGACCGGCTACTTCTTCCTCGAAGGGTTCGACTTCGGGATCGGCGTCCTGACCAGGCTGCTCGCCCGCGACCGGTCCGAGAAGCGGGTCCTCATCAACACCATCGGACCCGTCTGGGACGGCAACGAGGTCTGGCTGCTCACCGCCGGCGGCGCCACCTTCGCGGCCTTCCCCGACTGGTACGCCACTCTCTTCTCCGGCTTCTACCTGCCGCTGCTGCTCATCCTGCTCTGCCTGATCGTGCGTGGCGTCGCCTTCGAGTACCGGGCCAAGCGGCCCGAACCACGCTGGCAGAGCAACTGGGAGCACGCGATCTTCTGGACCTCCCTCATCCCCGCCGTGCTGTGGGGCGTGGCCTTCGGGAACATCGTCCGAGGCGTGAAGATCGACGCGTCGAAGGAGTACGTCGGCGGTCTCGTCGACCTGCTCAACCCGTACGCGCTGCTCGGCGGCCTCGTCACACTGACACTGTTCACCTTCCACGGGACCGTGTTCGCCGCCCTCAAGACGGTGGGCGACATCCGGGAGCGGGCCCGGAAGCTGGCCTTCGCCCTCGGGCTGGTCACCGCCGCGCTCGCACTGGGCTTCCTCACATGGACCCAGGTGTCGCGCGGCGACGGAATCAGTCTGGTCGCCATGGCGGTCGCCGTGCTCGCGCTGGTCGGGGCGGTCGGGGCCATCAAGGCGGGGCGTGAGGGCTGGTCGTTCGCCCTGTCAGGGGTGACGATCGCCGCTGCGGTGGCGATGCTGTTCCTCACACTCTTCCCGAACGTCATGCCGTCCTCGCTGAACCCGGACTGGAGCCTGACGGTGACCAACGCGTCCTCCAGCCCGTACACCCTGAAGATCATGACTTGGTGTGCCGTGATCGCCACTCCGCTGGTGCTGCTGTATCAGGGCTGGACCTACTGGGTGTTCCGCAAGCGCATCGGCACGCAGCACATCGCGGACGCCGCGCACTGAGGCCTCACTGGCAGGGGATGTTTCACGTGAAACCGATCGACCCGCGTCTGCTCCGGTACGCCCGTGCCACGCGCCTCTTCCTCATGGCGGTGGTGCTGCTCGGACTGCTCGGGGCAGCGCTGGTCATCGGTCAGGCGATGCTTATCGCCGAGGTGGTCGTGGGGGCATTCGAGCGTGGGATGGACGTCTCCGCGCTCGGTACGCCCCTCGCGTTGCTGACGGCGGTCGCCGTCGGGCGGGCCCTGGTCTCCTGGCTCACCGAACTGGCCGCGCACCGGGCGAGCGCAGCCGTGAAGTCCGAGCTGCGGGGGCGGTTGCTGGAGCGGGCGGCGAGGCTGGGGCCCGGCTGGCTGAGCGGCCAGAAGACCGGGTCGCTGGTGGCGCTCGCCACTCGGGGTGTGGACGCGCTGGACGACTACTTCGCCCGCTACCTGCCGCAGCTGGGACTCGCGGTGGTCGTCCCGGTCGCCGTTCTCGCGCGAATCGTCACGGAGGACTGGGTCTCTGCGGCGATCATCGTCGTCACCCTGCCGCTGATTCCGGTCTTCATGGTGCTGATCGGCTGGGCCACCCAGGCTCGGATGGACCGGCAATGGAAGCTGCTGTCCCGGCTGTCCGGCCACTTCCTCGATGTCGTGGCGGGGCTGCCGACGCTGAAGATCTTCGGCCGTGCGAAGGCGCAGGCGGCGTCGATCCGCGCGATCACCTCCGAGTACCGGCAGGCCACTCTGCGCTCGCTGCGGATCGCGTTCCTGTCGTCGTTCGCACTGGAGCTGCTGTCGACACTGTCGGTGGCACTGGTCGCCGTCGGGATCGGCATGCGGCTGGTCCATGGCGACCTGGATCTGTACACCGGGCTGGTCATCCTGATCCTGGCTCCCGAGGCGTATCTGCCGCTACGGCAGGTGGGTACGCAGTACCACGCGGCCGCGGAAGGACTGTCGGCAGCGGAGGAGGTCTTCGCCGTCCTGGAGGCAGGGCACGGGCGGGGCGGCTCGGGGGAGCCAGCACACTCGCAAGCCGGGCCTGAGCGGGGCGGTGTTTCACGTGAAACGCTACGGATCGAACTGGACCGGGTGACGGTACGCCATGAGGGACGCGCGGAGCCGTCCCTGGACCGGGCGTCGCTGGTGGTCGAGCCGGGCGAGACGGTCGCTCTGGTCGGACCGAGCGGCGTGGGCAAGTCGACCCTGCTCGATGTGGTGCTGGGCTTCGCCGTCCCTGAGAGCGGCGGTGTACGGGTGGGGGATGTCGCACTCGCCTCGCTGGATCTGGAGTGGTGGCGGGAACAGCTCGCATGGGTGCCGCAGCGGCCGTATCTGTTCGCCGGGACCATCGCGGAGAACGTCCGCCTGGCCCGGCCGGATGCCGACGATGCCGCTGTGAGCCGGGCGCTGCGGGACGCCGGCGCCGAATTCGTGGCCGAACTGCCGGACGGTGCCGACACGGTGCTGGGCGAAGACGGCACCGGACTCTCGGCCGGGCAGCGGCAACGGCTCGCCCTGGCCCGGGCGTTCCTGGCCGACCGGCCGGTCCTGCTGCTGGACGAGCCGACAGCCGCGCTGGACGGTGCCACCGAGGCGGCCGTGGTGGACGCGGTGCGGCGGTTGGCCGCCGGGCGGACCGTCCTCCTGGTCGTCCACCGCCCGGCCCTGCTGGCGGTCGCGGACCGGGTGGTCACGCTTGGGGCGGTGCCCGAGCCGGTGATGGAGCAGGCCGCCGAAACAGGGACGGCCCCCGAGGCCGGGCCGGGGAAGCCCGTGCAGGTCGACTCGTCCGTCGGTGCCCACATGGTCGATGACGCCTTCGGGGTCGTGGGCGGGCTGCGCGGTACCGCTCATCCGGCGGAGGCCGCCGGTGCCGGTGCCGGATCTGTGGTTGTGGGGCCTGAAGCGCGGCCGGTAGACGGCCGGGTGCTGTCCCGGGTGCGGGCGTCGGCTGGGGAACTGCGGGGGCGGCTGGCGCTGGGGCTGCTGTTCGGGAGCCTGGCGCTCGGGTCGGCCGTGGGGCTCATGGCCGTGTCCGGATGGCTGATCTCCCGGGCGTCCGAACAGCCGCCGGTCCTGCACCTGATGGTGGCGGTGACGGCCACCAGAGCGTTCGGCATCGGGCGGGCTGTGTTCCGGTATGCCGAGCGCCTGGTCTCGCATGACGCGGTGCTGCGCATGCTGGCCGAGCTGCGGGTCGCTGTGTATCGGCGCCTGGAAGGGATCGCCCCTGCGGGGCTGCGCCGTACGCGGCGCGGTGACCTGTTGTCCCGGCTGGTCGCGGATGTGGACGCGCTTCAGGACTACTGGCTGCGCTGGCTGTTGCCTGCCGGAACCGCCCTCGTGGTGGGCGCGGGTGCTGTCGGGTTCACCGCCTGGCTGCTGCCCGAGGCGGGCGCGGTGCTGGCGACCGGACTGCTGGCAGCCGGGGTGGCCGTCCCGGCTCTGGGCGGTGTCGTGTCCCGGCGGGCCGAGCAGCGGCTGGCGCCGGCGCGCGGCACCCTGGCCGCCCGTGTCGTGGACCTGTTGCACGGGTGCGCCGAGCTGACCGTTGCGGGTGCGCTTCGGAGCCGTATCGCCCGGGCGAAGGAGGCGGACCGGGCGCTCACCCGGATCGCGGCCCGCCAGTCCGCCGCGACGGGGCTCGGCGCCGGGCTCACCGTGCTGGTCACCGGGCTGACGGTGGCGGCTGCCGCGCTGGTCGGCGTGCAGGCGGTGCGGGACGGGCGGCTCGGCGGCGTCGCGCTGGCCGTTGTCGTGCTCACCCCGCTCGCCGCGTTCGAGGCCGTCATGGGACTGCCGCTCGCCGTCCAGTACCGGCAGCGGGTGCGGCGCAGCGCGGAGCGGGTCTTCGAGGTGCTCGACGCCCCCGTCCCCGTACACGAGCCGGAGCGGCCGGAGCCGATGCCCGCGTCGCCGTTCCCGCTGGAGCTGCGCGGGGTGTGCGCCCGGCACCCGGGGCAGGAGCGGGACGCGCTGCACGCGTTCGACCTGCGGCTGGAGGCGGGGCGGAGGGTCGCCGTCGTGGGGGCGTCCGGATCGGGCAAGACCACGCTGGCGCAGGTGCTGCTGCGGTTCATGGACGTTGAGGCGGGGACATACATGCTGGGCGCGGATGGGGTGCACGCGGAGGCGCTCGGCGGAGACGCGGTGCGGAGGTTCGTCGGACTGTGCGCCCAGGACGCCCATCTGTTCGACAGTTCGATCCGGGAGAACCTGCGTCTGGCGCGGACCGACGCGAGCGACGAGGACCTGCGCAGAGCGCTGTCCGGAGCACGGCTGCTGGACTGGGTGGACGCCTTGCCGGACGGGCTCGACACGCTGGTCGGAGAGCACGGGGCCCGGCTGTCGGGGGGCCAGAGGCAACGGCTTGCCCTGGCACGGGCGCTGCTTGCGGACTTTCCCCTGCTCGTACTGGACGAGCCCGCCGAGCATCTGGACCTGGCTACCGCGGACGCGCTCACCGAGGACCTGCTGCGGGTCACCCAGGGCCGTACCACCGTGCTGATCACACATCGGCTGGCGGGGATCGCCGCGGTCGACGAGGTCGTGGTGCTGGAGGCGGGGCGGGTCGTCCAGCGTGGTTCCTACGGCGAACTCGCCGCGGTCGACGGGCCGCTGCGGCGCATGCTGGAGCGGGAACACGCGGCGGACGCAGTGGTGGGACAGGCCGGGTAGCCGTTTTCGCGACCGGACGAGGGGCTGCTGGGGTCCAGGGCCGCCCTGGCGGCGGTGGGCGGTGTGGGCCGGATGGCGGTACGGGTGTAGGCCGGTCGGCGGGTGCGGGGCCGACGGGAGGCGCAGGGTACGCGAGAAGTCCCGGCGGAGGGGTCACCATCCGACGGTGCTCCGCCCTCACCTTCGGTGCCCGTCGTGCTTCGTGTTCCTTGCCCTGAGCACGCTGCTCGGCGTGCTGTCCCCTGCCACTGCCGCCGCAGGAAGGCCGGTGGCCGGCTCTGACGGGCCTGCGATAAGCGCGCGGGTCGCGTTGCTCTTCACTGAGGCGGCGCGGATGACGGAGACGTACGAGGAAGGACGTCGGGCGGCCGACGCCCAGCAGATCCGGGTCGGGCTGGTCCAGAGGGAGCTGGCCGTACAGCGGCGTGAAGTGCGGGCGCTGCACGCACGGGTCGGTGAGGTGGCCCGTGCCCAGTACCGGGCGGGCGGGTCGCTTGCGGTGACCGCGCGGCTGCTGCTGGCCCGGGACGCGGAGGACGCGTTGCAGGCCGAGCACTCCGCTCGCCAGGCCGATCAGGTCGTGGACCGGCTGATGGAGCGGTCGGAGCTGGCCGAGAGGCGGCTGACGACGGTTGAACGGCGGGCGCGGACGGCCTGGCGGGATCTGGAGCTGCGGCAGTCGCGGCTGGCCCTCGTCAAGGAGGATCTGGAGAAGCGGCTGGAGCAGGCGCAGTGGCAGCTTCAGGCGGAGGCCGCGCGCAGTGTGGCTGCCGGACGCTGCCGTGGCGCCGTGCGGCTCGACCAGCCGGAGACTGCGACTGCCGGGCGTGCGTGGGTGGCTCCGGTCGCGGAGGCGGACGGGTACGCGCTGTCGGCGGGTTTCGACCGGGCAGGCGCGCACTGGGCGAGGCGGCACACCGGGCAGGACTTCGCGGTCGCCATCGGGACGCCGGTGCGGTCCATCGGGGCGGGCCGGGTCGAGTCGGTGAAGTGCGGGGGCCCGTTCGGGATCGAGGTGGTGGTGCGGCACGCGGACGGCTGGTACTCGCAGTACGCGCACCTGGCCTCGGCCGCCGTGGAGCGGGGTGAGGCCGTCGCAGCGGGGCGGCCGATCGGGCAGGCGGGGACGACGGGCAACTCGACGGGACCGCACCTGCACTTCGAGGTGCGGCTCACCCCGCATCTCGGGTCGGGGGTCGACCCTGTGCGATGGCTGCGGGAGCGCGGGGTGGAGCTGCGGGGAGCCGGGTAGCGGGCCCCGGCGCGTGTCGGGGGCCGGCCGTCAGTAGTCGCTGAGGATGGCCTCGATGACGGCGGCGACACCGTCCTCGTTGTTGCCGACCGTACGGCCGGAGGCGGCGTCCACGACATCCGGGTGCGCGTTGCCCATCGCGTAGGACGTACCGGCCCAGGCGAGCATCTCGATGTCGTTGGGCATGTCCCCGAACGCCACGACCTCGTCCGCCGAGATGCCGCGCTCGGCGCAGCACAGGGCGAGCGTGCTGGCTTTCGACACTCCCAGGCCGCTCGCCTCCAGCAGCGCGGTCGGGCTGGAGCGGGTGATGGCGGCGTGTTCACCGGCGGTCGCGCGGGCCAGGGCGAGGAAGTCGTCAGGTGCGAGGGTGCCGTGGAAGGCCAGCAGTTTGAGCAGGTGCACACTCCCGTCGGAGGCCTGGCCCTGCACCTCCTCCAGTAGCTTCTCCGCGGGGCCGATGGTCACGGCCGGGTCGAAGTGGAGGGGCGGGTAGTCCGGCTCGTGGTGGAAGCCGTTGGTGTACTCCATGGCGAAGGCCGCGCCCGGGGCCGCGTTGCGGAGGGCGTCGACGACGTGCAGCGCGGTCTGTCGCTCCAGGGCGCGCCACTCGGTGATCCGGCCGCCGTCGTGGAGGTCGACGACAGCGGCTCCGTTGGAGCAGATCGCCAGGCCGTGGCCGTGGACGTGCTCGCTGACGAGTTCCATCCAGCGGGCGGGGCGGCCCGTGACGAAGAAGACCTCGATTCCCGCCTGCTCGGCGGCGGCCAGCGCCGCGACGGTACGGGACGACACCGATTTGTCGTCGCGCAGAAGCGTTCCGTCAAGATCGGTGGCGATCAGTCGCGGACGGCTGCGGGGCATAGGACGGGGGCATGGAGGAGGTGTCGTCGTTGGTGAGGTCACGGCGCTCATTCTCCCGCAAGGGCACCCCGCAATGTGCACGGACGTGCGAAAGGATGCGCATTTGAGCCGCTCGATCAAGAGAACGAACAGCAGGGGCCTCATGCGTCTGAAACGGGAGGAAGCCGTTGTGATGTGAGAGGCGGGGGCGAAGGCCGGGAACCGGCGCCGGTTCCCGTTTCGGCGCGATCCCGACGCTGCCACCCCCGCCTCGGTGGTGTCCGGTTCAGCGGAGCTGGGCTGCGGCCTCGGTGGCGATCTTCTCGAACACGGCTTGGTCGGCGGCGAAGTCGGAATCCGGGATCGGCCAGTGGATCACGATCTCGGTGAAGCCGAGTTCCCGGTGGCGTCCCGCGAAGTCCACGAAGGCGTCCAGGGACTCCAGCGGGCGGCTGCGGTCCGGGGTGAACCCGGTGAGCAGGATCCTGTCGAGGCCGGCCGCGTCCCGGCCGATCTCCGAGCACGCCTCGCCGAGCTTCTCGGCCTGGCGGCGGATCGCCGCCACCGACTGCTCCGGGGTGCCCTCCTCGAACAGCTTCGGGTCGCCCGTCGTCACCCAGGCCTGGCCGTGTCGGGCGGCCAGCTTCAGACCGCGCGGTCCGGTCGCCGCCACGGCGAAGGGCAGCCGGGGGCGCTGGACACAGCCCGGGATGTTCCGGGCCTCGTCGGCGGAGTAGAACGTGCCCCGCTGTGAGACGGCGTCCTCCGTCAGCAGCCGGTCGAGCAGTGCGGTGAACTCCGCGAACCGGTCCGCCCGCTCCCGCGGCGTCCATGCCTCCTGGCCGAGGGCGGTGGCGTCGAAGCCGTTGCCGCCGGCCCCGATGCCGAGAGTGATACGCCCGCCGGATATGTCGTCCAGCGAGATCAGCTCCTTGGCCAGCGTCACCGGGTGCCGGAAGTTGGGCGAGGTGACGAGGGTGCCCAATCGCATACTCTGTGTAACCAGAGCTGCGGCCGTCAGCGTCGGGACCGCCCCGAACCACGGCCCGTCCCGGAAGCTCCGCCACGACAGGTGGTCGTAGGTGTACGCGGCATGGAAACCGAGGTCCTCGGCCCGTCGCCAGGTCTCTTGCCCTTTGCCCCACCGGTGGACAGGGAGGATCACAGTGCTCAGACGCATGTCCCAGACGATACGCGGAATACCGGCCAACAACTGCTGTGCGAGGTACGGAAAGCCGCCCGGGCAGGCCCCAGGCCGCTGCGGATTCCTCTCGGATGCGGCACCGGCGAACTCCAGGCCGTGATGCGGTGACTGCCGACGCATGTAAGGGAGCCGGCGGCCGACTGACCTGTTCGCCATGATCGACCGGCGGTTCGTCGCATCTTCCGGCGGGCCGCCGGTTCGACTGCGAGCGGAGCGAGCCACGCCGCCGAGTGCGATCAGTCGGCGCAGTCGCCGGAGAGCTGCCCCGCGATGACGGCGGACGCCGCGTCGCCGTAGACATCGGCGGACAGCTCCGGCTGCCAGGCCGTCTGCAGGATGAAGCCCTGGAGCAGGGACAGCAGGACACCGGCTGCCGCGGCGGGATGAACCGCGGCAGCCACTTCGCCCTCCGCCTGCCCATGCGCGATGCGCTCGCTCAACGCGTCGCGTACTCCTCGCAGGCCATGCTGCATCGCGGCGGACAGCGTGGGGTTGCGCAGTGCTTCGCTCCAGGCCTGGACCGCCAGCCGGAACCGGTCCTCGGCGCGATCAAGGCCTGCGAGCGTCCGGGGCAGGTCTGCGAAGAGCTCGGAGAGCGGCTGACGGGTGCTCAGGGCATCGCGTACGGCCGTCTCCACCATGGCAGTCGCGTCGAGCGAGATCGCTGCGATGATCTCGTCCTTGGTGCGGAAGTACCGATAGACCGCGCCGGGGGACATACCCGCCTCGTCGATGACGTCCTGGACGGTCGTGCGGTGGAAGCCGTCGCGAGCGAAGCACGTGGAGGCCGCCGCGAGGATGTGGTCGCGGCGGGCTGCGCGGTATGCGGGGCTGACTCGGGGCACGCCCCCACGTTAAAGCGAGCACTCGCTCTTGACAACAACCTGCCTGGCAGCCAGTCTCCATAAAAGAGAGCGAACGCTCCCCTTTTTTTAGGAGGTGTGATGCAGCGCACCCAGGTACTGATCGTCGGGGCAGGTCCGACCGGGCTCGCCCTCGCTGCCCGGCTGAACCGCTTCGGAGTGATGGCACGCATCGTCGACAAACACGCCGGAGTGCTGGAGGCCACCAAGTCGGCAGCCCTGCACGCCCGGACCCTGGAACACCTGCGAACCCTGGAGGTAGCCGACCGAGTCCTGGCCGAGGGACAGCGGGTCGACATCCTGCAGCTGCGCACGGCCCATCGCGACCGGATCGCGGTGGACTTCCGCACTCTGCGCGACACGGCCTATCCGCACATGACGGATATCCCACAGGCCCGCACCGAGCACGTCCTCATCGATCATCTCGCCGACGCGGGCATCTCGGTCGAGCGCAACACCACCTGCACTCGTGTCGAGCAGACCGACGACGGGGTGACGGTCACGGTCGCGACCCCGGAGGGCGGGACCGACATGATTACGGCGGACTGGCTGGTCGGCTGCGACGGCGCGCACAGCACGGTCCGTTCGCAGCTCGGCATAGCCTTCGCCGGTGACGCGTACGCCGACGACTGGGTGCTGTGCGACGCGATTGTCGACTGGCCGCTGCCCCGCAATGAAATGACCTTCTCCGCCGACGCCGACGGCATCTGCGGGGTGTTCCCGCTGCCCGGCGAGCGGCGCTACCGGCTCGCCTACACCCAGAACCATGCCGCCGACGGCACTCTGATCGAGCCCAGTCTGGCTGACGCGCAGCAGGCTCTCCGCCGGACCGCCGTCACCGGCACCATCCGGTCGGTCGACGAGTTCTGGACCTTCCGCCTCGCCCACAAGCAGGCCGTCCGCTACCGCAGCGGCCGGGTGTTCCTGGCCGGGGACGCCGCTCACGTCCACACGCCTTTCGGCGGACAGGGCCTGAATCTCGGCATCGGGGACGCCATGAACCTGGGCTGGAAGCTGGCCTCGGTAGTCACCGGCCAGTCCCCCGGCTCCTTGCTGGACACCTACCAGCCCGAGCGGCACCGGATCGCCCGGGACGTGGTGGCGTTCACCCATCGTGGTGCCACGGCCATGCTGCTGCGTGACGATGCACGCCGTCACCTGCGCGACGCGGTGATGACTCTGCTGCAGCACACGCCTCCGGCACAGCACGGCCTCGCCCGCCGGTTCTCCCAGCTCGGCCACAGCTACCGCCGTACACCGCACATCCCCGGTCGTGGAAGCTCCCTGGTGGCCGGTGACCGGCTCCCTGATCCACTGCTCTTCGACGGCCTCACCAACCGCTCTGCGCGTCTGCACGACCTGCTGGCATCCGACGCGTGCACGCTGCTGCTCACCACCACGGCGGACACGGATCCGGTGGACGCGTCACTCGCCGAGCTGTACCGGCGTTGGCACGGCGTGCTCACCGGGACGGTACTGACCACCCGGTGGGGACCAGCCGTCCGGAGGGGCACGGCCGACGCCGTGCCCGCAGTACTCGACCGGGGCCGCCAAGCCGCCCGGTTGTACGGCCGCGGGCCCCTGGCCTACCTCGTCCGCCCGGACCAGCACCTGGCCTACGTCGGCCCCCCGGACGCCGCCCGTATCGAGGACTGCCTGGGCTCGATCCACACAGCACCCACTCGCCCCTCCTCGGGCACCGCGGCAGAAATGGTGTGACCGGCATGAACGGCATCGTCAGCATCCATCTGAAGCAGTCCACCGCGCACGCCGTCCTTGCGGAACACGGCACAGTGCTCGTGGATGCCGGGCCGGCCGGCTCCGCCCGCACGCTGCTGCGCCGCCTCGGCAGGGCCGGAGTCGACCCTGACGGGATATCACTGATCGTCCTGACCCACTGCCACCCCGATCACGCGGGGGGCGCCGCCGAGCTGAGCCGCGAGCTCAGGGCACCGGTCGCGGTGCACTCGGCCGAAGTTGACTGGGCCACCACCGGAACCAGTCGGCTGTACGAACCCCAGCGGCTGTTCGGCCGCATACTGCGAAGCACCCTGAACCCCGCGTTCCCCGCGTTCACCCCGGATCTCGTACTTGAGGACGGTGCCACACTGGACGCATACGGCCCACCGCTGACCGTGCTGCACACCCCCGGCCACACGCCCGGGTCCATCACTCTGCTCCACCACCCGGACGGCAGCGCCCTCCTGGGTGACCTCCTGACCGGTGGAATGCTGCGGCGCGACCGCCCCGGTATGCCCTTCCTCGCCCAGGACCCCGCGCAAGTGACCGCGAGCGTACGCGCGGTACTGGAACACGGCCCGAACCGGCTCCTGTTCGGACACGGCCGCCCCGCCTCGGCCACGGCGGCACGAAGGCTGGTGCGACGGTGACGGCGGGGTGAGGCGGGCCGCCCGTGGGGCGGTTCGCGCCGGCTCGCAGTGTTGACCTCCGGAAGTCCGGCCCCCACGGCACACCGCCGGTCCGCCACAGGCAGACGGGGGCATGCACGGTCACGGCGAGCGCTGCGCTCCAGGCCGTCGGCGGTGAACGAGCCGACGGCGCCGCCGTTGCCGTGCGGCCACAGCCCCTCCGGTACTCCGGTGGGGCTGTGCGCAGTCCGCAGGACGGTCAGCAGTACCTCAGCGCGGCGCAGCAGGTGCGTCGCGACCGGGGCCGCCACCGTGGCGTCATGGGGTCCGCTGGTGCTCCGGGACCTGCCGTTGTCCGGCCCGGCGGCCGTCTGCGCGAGCTGGTCAGTACCGGACTCCTCAAGGCTGTCCGCCCGGATCTCGTGGGACCGGGTCGTGCTCGCGGTGCTCCGGTCCTTCCGTCTGATGGCGGCCGAACCCCCCCGACCGGGCCGGGTCCTCTCCCGGGGTCGAGGCGGAAGCGGTGACGGAGGGGACGGCGAGAGCCGCGGCCGGTCTGCGCGGGCACATACGCGCGATCGACGCCACCGTCACCGAGCCGGCGCTCCGTCGGCCAGGCCCGGTGGCCATGCTCATGCAGGACCTCGACGACGTGTTCCGACTGTGCTGCAGCCAGATCGGGCTCATCGGCCTCTGAGGCGACGCGCGGGTCGGGCCGCGAGAGACGAAGGGGGCTTGACCGAGGTCACGAGTGCACTGGGCGGAGGCGGGCGTGGGGCCATGACCGATGAGGCTGTCCGTCCGTCCGGCCTTCTGCTCACGGTCAGCCGTCCCGGAGCAAGCGTGCCACCAGCGTGGGGGACAGCCGGTGCAGGACCGTCAAGGCGCGGGCCTTGCCGACGCGGACGAGGGGGCGATTGCGGTCGAGGCCGCGCAGCAGGTCCGCGGCGGCCCGCTCCGGACTGATCTTGCCGCTGCCCCGGCCGGCGGTCATGGCCGTGTCGACGAGGGGCAGCATGGCCTCCGTCACCTGTATGCCCCGCTCGTCGTCGGTGAGCTGGTAGCGCAGGGCGGTGGTGTAGCTGCGCAGTGCGGCCTTGGTGGCGCAGTACAGAGGAGCGGCGCGCTTCGGGGTCAGAGCCAGGGCCGAGGTGACGTTGACGATCAGACTCCCGGGAAGCATCAGTGGAAGGGCCAGCGAGGTGAGCTTGACCGGCCCGGTCAGGTTCGTCCCGATCTCCGTGTCCATGTCGCGCAGCAGGCCGACGGGGTCGCGCTCGGCCGGCCGGTAGCCCAACTGCACTGCCGCGTTGTTGACCAGCAGTCGAACGCCGCCCCTGGCGCGCAACTGCTCCGTCATGGAGACGATCTCGCTCTCCACGGAAAGGTCGCACCGGATGGCCTCGATCCCCGGAAGGGCGTCGGCGGCGGCCAACCGCTCCCGGTCCCGACCGCAGACGACGACCCGCTCGCCGCGCCCTGCGAGCTGTCGTGCCAGTGCCAGACCGACGCCCGCCGTGCCGCCGGTGATCACGGCCAGTCCCGTTCGTTGCGTACCGGACACGTCTACCTCCTGCTCGTTCTGATTTAATTACAGCACTGTACTGTAATGACATGGGGAAGTAAGGAGTGCGCGCACATGAGGCGCGCACGATGCGCGCATGAGAGGGAGCATCGTGACGTACGTGGTGATGAACATGCTGCAGTTCCAGCCCGCCTGGCTCCGGTTGGAGCGCGGTGAGCGGGCCCGTGTCTGGGAAACGGTCAGGATCCTGGCCGCCCGCGCGGGGGAGGTCCGTCTGCGCTGGTTCGACACGGAGGCGTTCTGCGCCGACTACAGCGACATCCTGTTCGTCGAGACAGAGGACCTCTCCGGCTACTACATGTTCTGGGAGGCGGTCCGGGACACCGAGCTGTTCTCGGTGCCGTACGTCGAGGTGAAGCAGATCGTGATCGGGGTGGAAGACGGGTTCGCCGCCTACGACAGGGCCGTCGCCGCGCAGGGGCCGGTGGCCGGTGAGTGAGCGACGACCCGCGCCGGGCCGGCCGCGCAGCGACGAAGCCTCAGCACGGATCCTGCAGGCCACGGTCGAGCTCCTGGCCGAGAGCGGGGCTGCCGGAGTGTCGGTCGACGCGGTGGCCGGCCGTGCGGGCGTCTCACGGCCCACGGTGTACCGGAGGTGGAAGGACCGCACGGCGCTGATCGCGGCCGCGGTCCGGGACGCCTTCGCGCAGACCAACCCTGAAGCCCCGCACACGGCGGACCCACGGGCGGACCTCGTCACCGTGCTGTCCAACACCATGCGCCTGCTCACCCGCACCGGACTCGGCCGAGTCATCGCCGGACTGGTCAGCGAACTCCCAAGATCACCCGAACTCGCCGACGCCCTGCGTGAGGTGGAGCGGGAGAGGCGCGAGGTCCTCCGCCAGGTGCTGCGACGTGCCGAAGAGCGGAGCCTGCTGCGGCCGGCCGATGTGGAGCTGGCCGTCGATCTGCTGCTCGGCCCGGTCTACTTCAGGTTGCTCATCACCGGCGCCCCCGTCTCCCCGGAACTCGCCACGGAACTCGCCGAACTGGTGGTCGCCCCATCGCGTCCCGGCTGACCGGCCCGGCGAAGTGACCGATCGGGCGAACCAGGGTCCTGCCCCCGGTCCGGTGCCGCCCGCGCGGATCCTCTTCCAGCAGACCCGCAGGTCAGGCCGCGATAGGTGAACAAGGCCTGACCAAGGTCACGAGGGTGCCCAGGCGCAGCCGCGCGGTGGCCGTGGCGGCGGCGGTGAGCGTCGGCAGGACACCGAACCAGGGGCCGCTCCGGAAGGACCGCCAGGACAGGTGGTCGCAGGTCTACGCGGCGTGCGAACCGAGGTCCGCGGCCCGCTGCCAGAGGTGCTGCCTCTCGTTCCACCGGTGGACGGGGAGGATCGCGGTACCCGGCCGCACACCGGTGACCTCACGCCCCGCTGGTCGGGAACGGCGGGCCCGCGGTGGTTCTCGCGCCCGATGTGCGACCGGGCCGCTGGGCGACCGAGGCGGCGACGGCCGGGAGCTGCCCGCGGCGCCGGAAGGCGGCGGCCGGCTTCGTGCCGCGACGCGGGCCGTCGAAGCCGGATCCGTCATCCGACACGACAAGCACCCGAGACACGGCCCCCTCGGGCTCCGGTACCGACCCGTGGGTTCCGTCTTCGAGGGCTGCGTTCTGACGTGCCTCTCCGAGGACGACGTTCTGCTGTCCGTCTTCCGTCCGTCTTCCTTCGGTCCCGCTGTCCCTCCTTTCCCCCCGGCCCTCTGCCGATGAGACCGGCCAGGTGGCGTCCGCCGAGCCTCATGAGCGGGGGAGCCGGGGCCCGTCGCGGTGCTGTGGCCGCGGTTCGCGCCGGCGTCCATGGGGCCGCTGTCCGTGCGCAGGGGGGCGGCTTCCGCCCGTGCTGCGGCGGGCGTAGCGGCACTCCCCCTCCGGCCGGGTTCACCAGGGCCGTTCGGTCGCGGTGCGGTCACTTGAACGGGTGGCACCCGTACCCCTGTGGGTGGAGATCCACAGCCCGAGCCGTGCCGCTGACACCGTGAAACGTGTCCGCCGAGGCGTTGCGCGCATGCCGGAAGAGCGTCCGGCGGCACGCTGTCATCCGCCACAGAACGGAGTTTCTCGTGCGTCCTCGCAAAGCTGCATTGCTCACCGCTCTCCTGGCCTCTCTCGCAGTGGGGGCCTCGTACCCGGAGGCCGGTGGTGGACCGTCGCCCGCACACACCGGCAAGGATCAGCGCGGTGTAGTGCGCAGCGGCGACCGGCCGATCGCCGGTGCCGAGGTGACGCTGCTTCAGGCAGGCGACCAACCCGGTGTCCACGCCCGACCACTGGCCCGCACCCGAAGCGACTCCCGAGGCCGGTTCAGCCTCTCGTACCGTGCCCCGCACAACCCTGACGCCGTGCTGTACCTCACCGCGGACACGGGACGGGCCCACCACGGGGACACCCGGGCAGGGCAGCGTGAGCGGCCGGTCAGGATGGTCGCGATGCTCGGCACCGGCCGACGCACCGGAAAGGTGGTACTCAACGAGCGCACCACCGTCGCGGCGGGTTTCGCGATGGCGCAGTTCACCCGCGACGGCGAGGTGGCGGGCCGCAAGCCCGGGCTGCAGAACGCTGCGGCCGTCTCGCACAATCTGGCCGACATCGGTGACGGCTCGGTGGCCGACATGCTCGCCACCGCCCCCAACGGCGACCAGACGTCCACCCTCCGCGCCTTCAACACGCTGGCGGACATCCTGTCCGGCTGCACCGCGGGACAGACCTGCGACACGCTCTTCGAACTGGCAGGACATCCCGGGGCGAAGGCGCCCAGGGAGACCTTTCAGGCCGTCGCGGACATCGCCAGGCTCCCCGGCAACCACGCCGCGGAACTCTTCGCGCTGGCCGACGGCCGCACCACCTATCGCCCCAGGCTGGCGGAGGCCCCAGACGCCTGGACCCTCGCCCTCCGCTACGTGGGCAACGGACATGAGCTGGACGGTCCGGGCAACGTCGCGTTCGACGCGGAGGGCACGGCCTGGATCGGCAACAACTACACGTTCAACGCCGATCCCTCGCAGTCCGTCTGCGGTTCGCACATCCTGTCCCGGCTGACTCCGGACGGCCGTGACGTACCGGGTGCCCCCTACAGCGGCGGCGGACTGTACGGGGTGGGCTTCGGCACCGCCATCGACCCCCGGGGCCAGGTCTGGGCGGCCAACTTCGGTTTCCAGGGCACAGGCTGCCCGCTCGACGCCAGCCGTCTGTACCGCAGCGTCTCGCAGTTCACCGCTGACGGCCGGCCCCTCTCACCACCCCTGGGATGGCGGCAGGGTGACATCGTGCAGCCGCAGGGCGCTCTCTCGGACAGCGACGGCAACATCTGGATCGCCAACTGCGGCGGCCGAAGCGTGACGCGGATTCCGGAGGGCGACCCCCGCCGGGCCCGGAACATCGCACCCGGCGGGGACAGCCTGATCAAGCCCTTCGACGTCACGTTCGACACGCGCAAGCGTGCCTGGGTGACCGGCAACGGGAGCGACAGCGTCATGCTGATGTCCCCGCACGGCACGCCCCTGCGCTCGATCACCGGCGGCGGGATCAAGCGCCCCATGGGCATCGCCGCCGACAGCCTGGGCAACGTCTTCGTGGCCAACGGCGGTGCTGTGGTCGCGCCTTGCGAGGGAACCACGCCGGCCATGGTCGCCGAGGCGATCAAGGACATCGTCACCCGGCACGTCGACGCGTCGGTCACGATGATCCGCCCCGACGGCACGACCCCCGACAAGCCCTTCGTCAACGACGGCCTGTTCCTGCCTTGGGGAATCGCGGTCGACGGCAATGACACCGTCTGGGTGGCGAACTTCGGCGGCCATCGCCTGGCCAACCTGTGCGGCGCCCGCCTGTCCGCCTGCCCGCCCGGACTCCGCACGGGTGACCCGATCTCACCGGCGGACACCGGTTACACCAGCGACGGGCTGGAGCGGAACACCGCCATCCAGATCGACCCCTCCGGCAACGTCTGGCTCGCCAACAACTGGCGGAACATCCCGGTGCAGACCAACCCCGGTGGCCGCGAGATGGTGGTGTTCGTCGGGCTCGCCGCCCCGGTGCGCACTCCGCTGTTCGGACCGCCCCGGCAGCTCTGACGGAGCGGGGGCCGGATCGGGTGCGCGGTGTCCCGCGTGGCCCGTGTCCGGCCCCGGCCCGGACCCTCATGGTCCGGATGATCTCCGTGGGCACATGGCGCGACGGTTCCGGGCCTGTCACGAGGCGGTCGCCGGTCGGATCGGATATACCGGACGCTCGGTGAGGAGCCGCGTTGCTGTCATGGGAGAAGCGCGGCTCTGCCGGACCGGATCGCACGCACAACGAGTGCCGGATCGGGGTTCCCCGGGCCGGGTCGGCGGATCGTCGGCCCGCTCCGGGGCCGTGATCACGTCTCGTGGTCGCCACCACGGCCGAGCTGCGCGGCGACCGCATCAGAGGAATCGCGACACCGTCCGTTCCGGACGGACGGTGTCGCCCACCCGGCGCACGAAGCCCCCTTCCGGCCGCGAGTGGCGGACGAGGCCCGGCCGTGACCCGGCGCCTCGCCCGGTCACGTCGTGCAGCGGAGGTACCGCGGCGGTACCGAGTCCGTGAGCCACACACCGTTGTCACTGACGTGGAAGACATGGCCGTCGCGGTGCATGGCCCCCGCGTCCACGGCCAGCACGAGCGCCCGCCCCCTGCGCGCCCCGACCCGGGTCGCGGTCTCCCGGTCCGGTGACAGGTGCACATGGTGGCGTCCCATCGGGCGCAGCCCCTCGGTGCGGATCGACGCCAGGTTCCGGGCGACCGTGCCGTGGTAGAGGTGCGCGGGCGGGGTGGTCGGCGGCAGGGCCAGATCCACGTCCACGGAGTGACCCTGGACCGCCCGGATCTGGTCGCGGTCCGTGTCGATCGTGAAACGCCGTTTGTCGTTCACCGCGACGACGTGCTCCAGCTCGGCACGACTGATCCGCATCCCGTGCCGTTCCATCGCCCGCAGCAGATCCATGACAGCCACCCAGCCCTGGGGATCCAGGGCCAGGCCGATCCTCTCCGGCTGGTGGCGCAGATGCCTGGACAGGTACTTCGACACCTTCACTGTGCGCAGTTCGTCCATGGAGGCAGCGTGGCACCCGTACCGCCCGGACGCCACGGAAATACGGCGGGCGCGGTGACGTAGATCACCCGCCATGCGGGAGAACAGTCGGCGAATGAGGTTTGATCCACAGGCAACTGCCTTTCTCCACAAGCAGAGAGCATGCACTTGTGGACAACTCGCTGTGATCTCAGCTTTGTTCAGGGCCGGACGGGTCTCTGGCCGTGGCGGTCAGTTCATCCAACGTCCTTGCGTGCACCTCTCGTTCGGCGGCAGCCGCGATGAACGCGGCCGTGTTCTCCGTGCCGACCAGTTCCCGTACGGCGCGTACCGTCTCCGCCGGGAGCGCGACGGGACGGGGCTCGTCGGCGGTCGCCGCCGGGGCTCCGGGCGCCAGCTGCTGCTGCAGGTGGCGGGGAGCGAACGTGCGCATGGCGCGGGCCAGTTCCGCGTCCACCGTCTGCTGGGCGAGCGGTCGCAGCCGCCGTACCAGTCCGGCCGCCTCGGCGGCCTCGGCGTCGCTGGGCGGACGGTGGCCGAGATAGCGCGCGAAGACATGCTCCGTGGTGAACTCCAGGAACCGGGTGGCGATGTGCTCAACCTGGGTGCGCAGCTCCCGCAGATGTTCGGCGATCGCCAGCAGGGGCACCCCCGCCGTGTACAGCTCCGCTGCCACGGCGAGTTCCTGCGGGCTCGGTACGAGAAACTCGTCCTCGCGCCCCGGCACCGGCTCCAGCACCCCCAGCTCGACCGCCTCCCGCACGGCCCGCTCGTCCGGTACGCCGCCGAACCGCTCGTCCAGTTCGGCGCGGGTGATCCGGTCGGCCTGCTCATCCGTCCACGGGCCGTTCACCTCCGCGACCAGCCCCAGCACGCCGCCGAGCCCGCGCCCGGTGTCCCACGCCTCCAGCAGCTCCTTGATCGAGGCCAGGGTGTAGCCACGGTCCAGCAGATCCGCGATCTGCCGCAGCCGCGCCAGATGACCGTCCCCGTACACGTTGGACCGGCCACGCCGCTCGGGCCGGGGCAGCAGCCCTCTGTCCTGGTAGGCCCGGATGGTCCGGACGGTGGCGCCGCTCAGATGCGCCAGGTCCTCGATCCGGTACTCGGCCGCAGCCGCCCGCTCGGACACATTCCACTCCCTACTGCCCCTGGCCTTCCTGCCAGGGATGGTACGAGGGCTCACGGGCCCGGCCGCGGGAGCGGCCGGGCACCGTGCCTTCTCACAGCCGCGGCTCGATCCGGGCCATGGCGCGCAGCGCGGCCGGGGCGAGCCGGGACATCAGGTGGGCACCCCTGGCCTCCGGGGTCACGGGCACCACTGCCCGGTTCTCCGCCACCGCCCGCAGGATCGCGTCGGCCACCTTCTCCGGCGGGTAGTTGCGCAGTCCGTACAGCCGGGAGGTCCGGCGCTGCCTCCGCCGCTCCTCGTCCTCGGGCACCCCGGCGAACCGGGCCGTGGCCGTGATGCCGGTGTTGACGAGGCCCGGGCAGATCGCCGTGACGCCGATGCCCTGCCCGGCCAGCTCCGCGCGCAGGCACTCGCTGAGCATCAGCACCGCGGCCTTCGACGTGCCGTAGGCGGGGAGCACCCGCGACGGCTGGTACGCGGCGGCCGACGCCGTGTTCACGATGTGCCCGCCCTGGCCACGCTCCGCCATCTGACGCCCGAAGAACCGGCAGCCGTGGATGACGCCCCACAGGTTGACGTCCAGGACCCGCTTCCAGTCCTCGCTCGTGGTGTCGAAGAAGGAACCGGAGAGCCCGATCCCCGCGTTGTTCACCAGCACGTCCACCACGCCGTACTCGGCGGCGACCTTCGCGGCGAGCTTCTCCATGGCCTGTTCGTCGCTCACGTCGGCCACCTCGGCCCAAGCAGAGGGCGCCCCGACCAGCAGGGCGAGCTCCGCCGTACGGGCCGCGCCTTCGGCGTCCCGGTCCACGGCCACCACCCGTGCGCCCGCCTCCGCGAACGCGAACGCGGTGGCCCGTCCGATGCCGCTGCCCGCCCCCGTCACCAGCACCAGTCGGCCGCCGAACCGGTCCGCGTACCGCCGGCCCGCCGTGACCGGCTCCGGGAGCCCCGCACCGCCCGGCGCGCCCTGCTCGTCGTGCGCCGTCACGAACTCCCCGATCCACGCCGCCACCTGGTCCGGCCGGGTGCGGGGCACCCAGTGCTTCGCCGGCAGCGTGCGGCGTACGAGCCGCGGCGCCCACCGCGCCAGGTCGTCGTAGAGCCGCTCCGACAGGAACGCGTCCCCGGTCGGCGTGATGAGCTGCACCGGCACATGGGCGTAGGCGTCGTCCCGGGGGCGCAGCAGCCGTGAGCGCACGTTGTCCCGGTACAGCCATGCCCCGTTCGCCGCGTCGGACGGCAGCGACGCCGTCGGGTAGCCGTCGGCCGGCACCCGCTCCACGCGGCGCAGGAGGCCCGGCCACCGTTTGCCGAGCGGCCCCCGCCACGCCGCCTCCGGAAGGGCAGGCGTGTGCAGCAGATACACGTACCAGGACTTGGCCCCCTGTCCCAGGAGCTGGCTGACCCGGCGCGGGGTCGGGCGGGCCGCTCGTTCCTTGATCCAGTGCCCGAAGTGGTCCAGGGACGGGCCGGACAGGGACGTGAACGACGCGATCCGTCCCTCGGTCCGCTGCACGGTCACGAACTCCCACGACTGCACCGACCCCCAGTCGTGGCCCACCAGATGCACTGGCCGGTCCGGGCTGACCGCGTCCACGACCGCGAGGAAGTCGTCCGTCAGCTTCTCCAGCGTGAATCCGCCGCGCAACGGCGCCGGCGCCGTCGAGCCACCGTGCCCCCGCACGTCGTACAGCACCACATGGAAGCGCTCGGACAGCCGGTTCGCCACCTCGGACCAGACCTCCTTCGAGTCCGGGTACCCGTGTACCAGCACCACCGTCGGCCGGCCCGGCTCACCCAGCTCGGCCACACACAGCTCGACCCCGCCCGTACGCACCCGGCGCTCCCGCGCGCCCTTCAGCAGACCCGGCCCGCTCATACGCCCGCCACCTCCTCCGTCTCCCGCGTCTCCTCCGCCCACCGCCGGACGTGCGGCAGGTCGTCGTCCAGCCAGAACGCGCTCTCCTCCGGGTCCTTCGAGTCGGTCACCACCAGCAGCTCCTCGAACTTCGCGCCCGTCCCCCGGAACCCCAGGTGCGGCTCGACGGCCCACAGCCCCGGCCGCGGCGGATGGTCCGAGAACCGGTACGGCGACCAGAGCGGCGACCAGCCCTCCCGGTGCCCGTGCAGGGCGTCGCTCGCCAGTCCCCGCAGCGAGCGCGTACCGAACCCGAACAGTGTCGGCGCCCAGCGCCGCTCCCGTACCCGGTCCACCTTGTGCGCGATGACGCCGAACGGATACGCGCGATGCCGGTTGGCGTACCCCTGCCGAACCATGAGCCGGTCCACGTCCTCGTAGATCTCCCGCAGCGGTCGTCGCTCCCTCACCTCCCGCAGGATGAGCACGCGGTGCTCACGCAGATCACTGAGCAGCCTGGCGTGCACCGCGTTCGGGCCGAGGCAGCCGGAGTAGCCGATGTCCGCGGTGTGGCCCTTGTATATGGGTGCCATGTCGAGGATGAACGGCATCCCCGGCTCCAGTCTCCGGTTCGTCGGGAAGAACTGGAGCGGCACCCGGAACCCCGTGAAGGCCGTGCGGTCGCCGAACCAGGCGAACGGCAGATGGAACCAGTCCCGAACACCTCGCTCACGCAGCCACTCCCGCTGCATCCGGGCCGCCTCCCGCTCCGTCACTCCCGGCCTGAGCCGCGCCGCCACCGCCTCCGCGCAGCTGTACGCGAGCCGCTGTACCTCCCTGAAGCCGCGCAGCTCCTGCGAGTCGCGCGTCCCTGTCATCGCTGCTGCCACGCCACACCCCGCCCGTCTGTCCGCCCGGCACCACCCCGCCGTGTCCGCCGGGCAGCACCGCATCACGTGAGCGCCCGTGTGCGCTACGCGTTCGTAACTTGACATCAACGAATGTGACAATGCCCGGCGGCTGCGTCAAGAGGTGTGCGTGGCCTGTGGACAACCCGTCCGCCCGCCCGGCCTACATCTCCCGTACGGGCCACCGCACGGTCACGTACTCCTGGAGTCGGAGACAGATCCAGCCGCCAGGGCTGACGCCCGTTGTGGCCCGCGCCACTAGCGTCGGAGCGTGACTGTGATCGCGACCGAAAGCCTCAGCAAGCGGTTCCCCCGGGTGACCGCTCTCGACCGGCTGTCGCTGGACATCGGGCCCGGTGTGACCGGCCTGGTGGGTGCCAACGGAGCCGGCAAATCAACCATGATCAAAATTCTGCTCGGGCTGTCGCCGGCGACCGAGGGCCGCGCCGAGGTCCTCGGTCTCGACGTCGCGGCACACGGCCCCGGCATCCGCGAGCAGGTCGGCTACATGCCGGAACACGACTGCCTGCCGCCGGACGTCTCGGCCACCGAGTTCGTCGTTCATATGGCCCGCATGTCCGGCCTGCCGGCCACCGCGGCACGGGAACGCACCGCCGACACCCTGCGCCATGTCGGCCTCTACGAGGAGCGCTACCGCCCCATGGGCGGCTACTCCACGGGCATGAAACAGCGCGTGAAGCTCGCCCAGGCCCTCGTCCACGACCCGAAGCTGGTTCTCCTGGACGAACCGACCAACGGTCTGGACCCGGTCGGCCGCGACGAGATGCTCGGCCTGATCCGCCGCGTCTGGACGGACTTCGGCATCTCCGTCCTCGTCACGTCCCACCTGCTCGGGGAACTGGAGCGCACCTGCGACCACGTCGTCGTCATCGACGGCGGCCGGCTTCTGCGCTCCAGCTCCACCAGCGACTTCACCCGGACCACCACCACCGTCGCCGTCGAGGTCACCGACTCCGACGCCCACCCGGACGGCACCGCGGCGCTGAGGACCGCCCTGACCGCCGCCGGAGTCAACCTCCACCTGCGTGAGGAAGAAGGCCTGCCCGGCGCGGGTCACGTCCTCCTGGTCGAGGCCACCGGCGACGACACCTACGACATCGTCCGCGACACCGTCGCCGACCTGGGCCTCGGCCTCGTCCGCATGGAGCAGCGCCGCCACCACATCGCGGAGGTCTTCCATCCCGGGACCTCCGACGCGGCACACGGCGACGGCCAGTCCCTGGAGGTTCCGGCCTGATGAGGACCGACATGAGCAGCCAGCCCCAGCCCGAACCCCAGGCCCAGGCCCAGACGCAGATCCACAACATCGGCTACCGCAAGTACGACGGGCCCCGCCTCGGCCGTGCCTACGCGCGCCGGTCCCTTTTCGTGCAGTCCCTGCGGGGCTCCTACGGGCTGGGCCGCAGCGCCAAGTCCAAGGTCCTGCCGATGATCCTGCTCGGCATCATGTGCGTCCCGGCGCTGATCATCGTCGCCGTGGCCGTCACCACCAAGATGACGAAGCTCCCCGTCGCGTACACCCAGTACGCGATGATCATGCAGCTTGTCATCGCCCTGTTCGTGGCCTCCCAGGCGCCCCAGGCCGTCTCTCTCGACCTGCGCTTCCGCAGTGTCCCGCTGTACTTCTCCCGACCCATCGAGCGGCTCGACTACGTCCTCGCGAAGTTCGGGGCGATGGCGACCGCGCTCTTCATGCTGACGGCGCTGCCGCTGCTCATCCTCTACATCGGCGCGCTGCTCGCGAAGATGGACTTCGTCGAGCAGACCAAGGGCCTGGCACAGGGGGTGGCCTCCGTGGTCCTGCTGGCGCTCCTGCTCGGCGGGATCAGCCTGGTCGTAGCCGCCCTGACACCCCGTCGCGGGTTCGGCGTCGCCGCGATCATCGGGGTGCTGGTCATCTCGTACGGCGCGGTCAGCACCCTCCAGGGCATCGCCTGGGCCACCGACAACTTCGACGCGGTGGCCTGGCTGGGCCTGTTCTCCCCGATGACTCTCATCGACGGCGTCCAGACCGCTTTCCTCGGAGCCTCCTCGACGTTCCCCGACGCCCTCGGCCCCAGCACCGGACAGGGTGTCGTCTACCTGCTGGCCGTCCTCGCGCTGATCGCCGGTTCGTACGGCATCCTCATGCGCCGCTACCGAAAGGTCGGGCTGTGAAAACCGCGCACCCGTCGCCCGCCACCACCCTTCCAAGGAATGGGCTGCGTCCATGAGCACTATCTCCATCGACCACGTCTCCCGGTGGTTCGGAAACGTCGTCGCCGTCAACGACATCACCATGTCGATCGGGCCCGGCGTCACCGGTCTCCTCGGCCCCAACGGCGCGGGCAAGTCCACCCTCATCAACATGATGGGCGGGTTCCTCAACCCCTCCACCGGCACCGTCACGCTCGACGGGCAGCCCATCTGGCGCAACGAGTCCGTCTACCGCCGCATCGGTGTCGTCCCCGAGCGGGAGGCGATGTACGACTTCCTCACCGGCCGAGACTTCGTCGTCGCCAACGCCGAACTCCACGGTCTGGGCGCCGCCGAGGCCCAGCGGGCCCTTGCCACCGTGGAGATGGAGTACGCGCAGGACCGGCAGATCGGTACGTACAGCAAGGGCATGCGGCAGCGCGTGAAGATGGCCTCGGCCCTGGTCCACGAACCGTCCGTGCTACTGCTCGACGAGCCGTTCAACGGTATGGACCCGCGCCAGCGCATGCAGCTCATGGACCTGCTGCGCCGTATGGGCGCCGACGGCCGCACCGTGCTGTTCTCCTCCCACATCCTGGAGGAGGTCGAGCAGCTCGCCGCCCACATCGAGGTGATCGTCGCCGGACGGCACGCCGCCAGCGGGGACTTCCGCCGGATCCGCCGCCTGATGACGGACCGCCCGCACCGGTACCTGATCCGCTCCAGTGACGACCGCGCCCTGGCCGCCGCGCTCATCGCGGACCCGTCGACGGCGGGCATCGAGGTGGACGTCCGTGAAGGCGCCCTGCGCGTCCAGGCGGTCGACTTCAGCCGGTTCACCGAGCTGCTGCCCCAGGTCGCCCGGGCCCATGGCATCCGGCTGCTGACGGTCTCGCCCTCCGACGAGTCCCTCGAGTCGGTCTTCTCTTACCTCGTCGCGGCCTGAAGGGAGCCCACGACCATGTACCACCCCACTGTCGCCCGGCTCACCTACCGGGCCCTGCTGGGCCGCCGCCGTGCCGCGGTCCTCTTCGTCCTCCCCGCACTGCTGCTGATGCTGGCGGCCGCCGTCCGGATCTTCAACGGACCGGACGACCAGGTCGCCGCGGACGTGCTCGGAGGGTTCGCGCTCGCCACGATGGTGCCGCTGATCGGCGTCATCGCCGGTACGGGCGCGATCGGCCCGGAGATCGACGACGGCTCGATCGTCTATCTGCTGGCCAAGCCGGTGAAGCGGCCCACGATCATCCTCACCAAGCTGACCGTGGCCATCGCCGTCACCATGGTCTTCTCCGCGCTGCCCACACTCCTCGCGGGGCTGATCCTCAACGGCAACGGCCAGCAGGTCGCCGTCGCCTACACGGTCGCGGCACTGGTCGCCTCGATCGCGTACAGCGCGCTGTTCCTGCTGCTCGGCACGGTCAGCCGGCACGCCGTCGTCATCGGTCTCGTGTACGCGCTGATCTGGGAGGCGCTGTTCGCCGGGCTTATCTCCGGGGCGCGCACCCTCAGCGTCCGGGAGTGGGCGATGGCCGTGGCCGAGAAGGTCACCCGGGGCGAGGGCCTGGTCTCCTCCGAGGTGGGCCTGCCGCTCGCGGTGGGGCTGCTGGCCGCGGTGACCGTGGCCGCCACCTGGTACGCGGGCCAGAAGCTGCGCACTCTGACGCTGGCGGGCGAGGAGTAGGAGAGCGTCCGCAGGCGGGAGACAGGCGAGAGGCAGGTCGCACACGCGCCTCTTCACGCGGACGGGGGAGGGAGTTGTCCACACAGCCTCCCCCGTCCACAGGGGGAGACGGCCGTCGCAGCAGGCTGACCTCCCCAGGATTACTGTGGGCACGGGCGCGACCCACACGGCCCGTACGACCCGCACTCACAACCTGGGGAGCAAGTCATGACAGACCGCTTCGACGTCGTCGTACTCGGGGCAGGGCCCGGCGGATACGTCGCCGCCATCCGTGCAGCGCAGCTCGGGAAGCGGGTCGCGGTCGTCGAGGAGAAGTACTGGGGCGGCGTCTGCCTCAACGTCGGCTGCATCCCCACCAAGGCCCTGCTGCGCAACGCCGAGCTGGCGCACATCGTCACGCACGAGGCGAAGACCTTCGGCATCAAGGTCGACGGCCAGGTCTCCTTCGACTACGGCGAGGCCTTCCGCCGCAGCCGCCGGGTCGCGGACGGCCGCGTCAAGGGCGTCCACTACCTGATGAAGAAGAACGGCATCACCGAGTTCACCGGCCGGGGCACCTTCCTGGACGCGCACACCCTTCAGGTGGCCCTCGCCGACGGCACCACCGGCACCATCGGTTTCGACAACTGCATCATCGCGACCGGCGCCACCCCGCGCCTGCTCCCCGGGACCAGCCGCAGCGACCGCGTCGTCACCTACGAGGAGCAGATCCTCGCCGACGACCTGCCCCAGTCGGTCGTGATCGCCGGCGCGGGCGCCATCGGCATCGAGTTCGCGTACGTGCTGCACAACTACGGCGTGAAGGTCACCGTCGTCGAGTTCCTCGACCGGATCGCGCCACTGGAGGACAAGGACGTCTCGGCGGAGCTGGCGAAGCAGTACCGCAAGCTCGGCATCGACGTGATGACCTCGACCCGTGTCGACTCCATCGACGAGTCGGGCGCCCAGGTGCGCGTCACCGTCACCACCAAGGACGGCTCCCAGCAGGTTCTGGAGGCCGACAAGGTGCTCCAGGCGATCGGCTTCGCCCCGAACGTCACGGGCTACGGGCTGGAACACACCGGTGTACGGCTCACCGAACGCGGCGCGATCGACGTCGACGCACGCTGCCGTACGTCCGTCGCGCACATCTACGCGATCGGTGACGTCACCGCCAAGCTGATGCTGGCACACACCGCCGAGGCCATGGGCGTGGTCGCCGCCGAGACCCTCGCGGACGCCGAGACGATGGAACTCGACTACCCGATGATCCCGCGCGCCACCTACTGCCAGCCGCAGATCGCCAGCTTCGGCTGGACGGAGGAGCAGGCGCGGGAGCGGGGCTTCGACGTCAAGGTCGCCAAGTTCCCGTTCACCGCGAACGGCAAGGCGCACGGGCTGGGCGACTCTACCGGCTTCGTGAAGCTGATCAGCGACGCGAAGTACGGCGAGATCATCGGCGCCCATCTGATCGGCCCGGACGTGACCGAGCTGCTGCCTGAGCTGACGCTGGCCCAGCAGTGGGATCTGACGGTCCACGAGGTGGCGCGCAACGTACACGCGCACCCCACGCTGGGGGAGGCGGTCAAGGAGGCGGTGCACGGACTCGCCGGGCACATGATCAACTTCTGATCGCGCAACGTCCCCGTCCCACGGGGTAATTCGCTGGCGCGGGCGGTCGCTCCCCGGCACAGTGGTGGACGTACCGCGGACACCACGAAGCCGGGGAGGAGCGAGGCGGGGAACGGGAACAACCCGGGACCGCCGAGCTCCCGCAGGGCAGCGCGGGGCAGGCACCGGAGTGGTCATCGAGACCCCCGGCGTGAGCCGCCCGTCGGCAGCTGCCCGGGGGCGGCCGCTTCGAGCGCGCGTACACGCACATACGCGCGGGCCGCCCCTCCCCCTTCGGGGCCGCGGCGACGGGCGCCTTCCGCACTCCGTCCCTGCCCGCAGCGGGTACCGGCAGCGTGCGGACACGGTCCGCACGCTGCGCCTCAGCCCTCTTCAGCGTGGCCGACGGCAGCACGTCAGCCGCCTTGCAGCAGCCGTCAGCCGGCCAGCAACTGCTCCAGGACCACCGCGATACCGTCCGCGTCGTTCGACGCGGTGACCTCGTGGGCGACGGCCTTCAGCTCGTCGTGCGCGTTGGCCATCGCCACACCGTGCCGCGCCCATGCGAACATCGGGATGTCGTTGGGCATGTCACCGAACGCGATCGTGTCGCCCGCCTTGACGCCCAGCCGCCGCGCCGCCAGCGAGAGCCCCGTCGCCTTGGAGAGGCCCAGCGGCAGCAGCTCCACGACGCCCGGGCCTGCCATCACCACGTCCACCAGGCCGCCCACTGTCTCCCGCGCGACCGCGGTGAGCGTGTCGTCGTCGAGTTCCGGGTGCTGGATGTAGAGCTTGTTCAGCGGCGCAGCCCACACCTCCGCAGGGTCCCTGTACGGCACGTACGGCAAGGGCCCGTCATGGACCTGGTACCCGGGCCCCACCAGCACGTCCCCGTCCAGCCCGTCGCGGCCCGCGGCGAGTGCCAGCGGACCCACCTCGGCCTCCAGCTTCGACAGGGCGAGCCCCGCGAGCTGCCGGTCCAGGGTCAGCGAGGTCAGCAGCCGCCGCTCGCCCGCGTGGTAGACCTGCGCGCCCTGCCCGCACACTGCGAGCCCCTGGTAGTCGAGGTCCTCCAGGATCTGCCGGGTCCAGGGGACGGCCCGCCCGGTCACGACGATATGGGCCGAGCCCGCCTCGGTGGCGGCGATGAGCGCGTCACGGGTGCGCTGCGAGACCGACCCGTCGGGGCGCAGCAGCGTCCCGTCGAGGTCGGTCGCGACGAGCCGGAAGGGGAAGGGGCTCACTTGGCGACGGGCTCCAGCAGCTCCCGGCCCCCGAGGTACGGCCGGAGGATCTCCGGGACCCGCACCGAGCCGTCGGCCAGCTGGTGGTTCTCCAGGATCGCCACGATCGTGCGCGGCACGGCGCACAGCGTGCCGTTCAGCGTCGCCAGCGGCTGCACCTTTTTGCCCTCGCGCATGCGCACGGACAGTCGGCGTGCCTGGAAGCTGTCGCAGTTGGACGCGGAGGTGAGTTCGCGGTACTTGCCCTGGGTCGGGATCCAGGCCTCGCAGTCGTACTTACGGGAGGCGGAGGCACCCAGGTCACCGGTGGCGACATCGATCACCTGGAACGGCAGCTCCAGGGAGTTCAGCCACTGCTTCTCCCACTCCAGGAGCCGCTGGTGCTCGGCCTCCGCGTCCTCGGGCGCGACGTACGAGAACATCTCGACCTTGTCGAACTGGTGGACGCGGAAGATGCCGCGGGTGTCCTTGCCGTACGTACCTGCCTCGCGGCGGTAGCAGGGGGAGAACCCGGCGTACCGCAGCGGCAGCTTGTCGGCGTCGAGGATCTCGTCCATGTGGTAGGCGGCGAGCGGTACCTCGGACGTGCCGACCAGGTAGAAGTCGTCCTTCTCCAGGTGGTACACGTTCTCGGCGGCCTGGCCGAGGAAGCCGGTGCCCTCCATGGCGCGCGGGCGGACCAGCGTCGGCGTCAGCATCGGGGTGAACCCGGCCTCCGTCGCCTGCGCGATGGCGGCGTTGACGAGGGCCAGCTCCAGCAGGGCGCCGACGCCCGTCAGGTAGTAGAAGCGGGAGCCGGACACCTTGGCGCCGCGCTCGACGTCGATGGCGCCGAGCGCCTCGCCCAGCTCCAGATGGTCCTTGGGCTCGAAGCCCTCGGCGGCGAAGTCGCGGACGGTCCCGTGCGTCTCCAGGACGACGAAGTCCTCCTCGCCGCCGACCGGGACGTCGGAATGGACGATGTTGCCGAGCCGGAGCAGCAGGCGCCGCGTCTCCTCATCGGCCTCGTGCTGCTCGGCGTCGGCAGCCTTGACGTCGGCCTTCAGCTGCTCGGCGCGCTGGAGCAGCTCGGCCCGCTCCTCCGGGGAAGCCTTGGGGATGAGCTTGCCGAGCGATTTCTGCTCGGAACGGAGTTCGTCGAAACGGACGCCGGACGACCTGCGCCGCTCGTCGGCTGAGAGCAGGGCGTCGACGAGTTCGACGTCCTCTCCACGGGCGCGCTGGGAGGCGCGAACTCGGTCGGGGTCCTCACGGAGCAGGCGAAGGTCAATCACCCCACCAGGCTACCGGTGTGGACTCGGCTCACCCCACCGCATATCACCGAGCGTATCGATTTGCCCCATTTTGCAGGAATGCAACCGATATGGGGAGGGAAAGTCGCGCCCTTGGTTGTCCACAGAGTGCCGTGCGGCGCGGATGTTATCCACAGGCTGTGCGGATAGGTGTGAACTCCGGAACTGATCACTCCGAAAGTGCCGGACGGAGGGGGTGAATCGTCGACCAAACCGACCTCCCGCACTCATTTCGGGTGGGAATTGCTCACTCCAAGGGGTTGATTGAAGGAATTGGAGTGACGCGCCCGACCGTGGGGTGCTGAAGGGCTCTGAAGGATGGCTACACCGATTTATCGACCTTGTCCCGTTCCGCTCGAACCGAGGTGGACGCCCGATGTCGACTTGTCCCCAGGGAGGGCCGCCGCCCTGTGGATAACTTTGCGGCTACGCTCCGCGTCCGTCCTGGCAGCGTGCCAGCCAGTCCGCCGCCGCCGTGAAGTCCCCGTCCGACGTGCCCGGCCGGAGCGTCCGCACCTGGTCCGGGGTGACCCCCGCGCGGGGATACGAGCCGAGAAAACGCACCTTCGGGCAGATCCGCTTCAGCCCCATCAGCGCCTCACCCATACGACGGTCCGAGACATGGCCTTCGGCGTCCACGGCGAAGCAGTAGTTGCCGATGCCGGCCCCCGTGGGCCGCGACTGGATCAGCATCAGGTTCACACCCCGCACAGCGAACTCCTGGAGCAGTTCCAGCAGGGCACCCGGGTGGTCGTCGCGCAACCAGAGGACCATGGACGTCTTGTCCGCCCCGGTCGGAGCGGAAGGCCGTGCCGGACGCCCCACCAGCACGAACCGCGTCTCGGCGTTCTCCGCGTCGTGGATGTCGGTGACCAGCGCCTCAAGCCCGTACGTCGCAGCCGCGAAGGCCCCGGCGAAGGCCGCGTCGTACCGGCCCTCCTGCACCAGCCGTGCCCCATCCGCGTTCGACGCGGCCGATTCCCACACCGCCTCCGGCAGATGAGTCCGCAGCCAGTTGCGCACCTGAGGCTGGGCCACGGGGTGGCCGGTCACCGTCTTGATGTCGGACAGCTGGGTCCCCGGCCGCACCAGCAGTGCGAACGCGATCGGCAGCAGCACCTCGCGGTAGATCATCAGGGGCTTGCCCGACGCCAGCTCGTCGAGGGTCGCGGTGACCCCGCCCTCCACCGAGTTCTCGATCGGTACGAGCGCGGCGGCCGCCTCTTCGTTCCGTACGGCGTCCAGTGCCGCCGGCACCGACAGCATCGGTACCAGCTCTCGTGTCGCGGCTTCCGGCAGCGTTCGCAGGGCGGCTTCGGTGAACGTGCCCTCGGGGCCGAGATAGGTGAATCGCGTGGCCGACATACCGGTCACCCTAATGCGCCGAAGCCCCAGGTGGCCGATCTTCGCCCGGGGATCATGCGTTCCCTGATGCGCCGTTTCACGTGAAACCTCAGAGCCGTTTCACGTGAAACATGGACACCCTGAGCCATCCAGCCCAGCCCCATCCCGGTCTCTGCCTCTTGGCCCGCGTCAGCTCTCCAGCAGTCGCTGCCCCACGTACTCGCCCTCTTTCGGCCCGCCAGGGACTGCGAACAGGCCGCTCGCCTCGTGCCGGATGAACGCGGACAGCGCGTCGCCGCGGTCCAGCTTCCGCTGCACGGGCACGAAGCCCTTCAGCGGATCGGCCTGCCAGCAGACGAACAGCAGTCCTGCGTCGGGTGCCCCGTCCGGCCCGATGCCGTCGTGGAAGGAGAAGGGCCGCCGCAGCATCGTGGCCCCGCCGTTCTGCTCCGGTGCCGAGATGCGGGCATGTGCGTCGGCGGCGATGACCGGCTTACCGTCGGCCCCCAGCTTGTCCAGGTCCGGCTCTGTCGTCTCCGTGCCCCCCGAGAGCGGGGCACCGTCTGACTTACGCCGCCCGATGACGGCCTCCTGCCGCTTCAGGGGCAGCTGGTCCCAGTCGTCCAGCAGCATGCGGATCCGGCGCACCACCGCGTACGAGCCGCCCGTCATCCACGGCTGGTCGCCGCCCGCCGCGACGAAGATGTGCCGGTCGAAATCGGGGTCGGTGGGTTTCGGATTGCCCGTGCCGTCGACCTGGCCCATCAGATTGCGGGCCGTCATCGGCTGCGCGGTGGCTCCGGGTGAGCGGTTGAAGCCGTTCATCTGCCAGCGCACAGCGGCCGTGCCGCCCGCCTCCTTCTGGAGCGTGCGCAGCGCGTGGAACGCGACCAGCGCGTCGTCCGCGCCGATCTGCACCCAGAGGTCGCCGTTGGACCGCTTCTGGTCGAGCTGGTCGGCGGAGAACGCGGGCAGCGGGTCGAGCTGGCGCGGTCGCTGGGCCTCCAGGCCCGTCCGGTCGAAGAAAGAGGCACCCAACCCGAAGGTGACGCTCAGCGAACTGGGTCCCGCGTCCCGGGCCACGCCGCCGTCGGTGGTGCCCGTCGGCTCGCCCGCCATCAGTCGCTCCGCCGCCCCCGACCAGCGGCGCATCAGCGCGACCGCCTCCTTGCGGCCCGCGCCCGGTGCCAGGTCGAAGGCGACGAGATGGCCGCGTGACTGGAGAGGCTGGAGGATGCCCGCCTGGTGGGCGCCGCGGAACGGCACCCGGGTGGATCCGACCGTGGCCAGCGCCGGTACGTCGCCGGAGCCTCCGCCCAGCGCCGCATACCCGCCGGCGCCCGCGGCCGCGCCCACCACCAGGCCGGTCGCGCCCGCGGCGCCCACGGTGCCCAGCAGCCGCCGTCTCGACATCTCCGGATGCGCTTCCGTCTGCGCGTCGGTGTTCAGGTCCATGTGCAGGTCAGCCGATCTTGACGTTCTTGTCGATGGTGGTCTGGTCGATGTCGGACGTACGGACCGTCACCCGGATCCGCCACTCGCCCGGCATGGGAAGCTGCGCGGACCGGGCCTTCCACTGCCCGGTCCCGGTCGGCTCCAGAGCGACCGGCAGCGGGCCGATCTCCTGGGCGTCGAGCGTGAACGACACCTTCAGTTCCGGCACGTCACGCGGCTTGTCGTCGGGGCCGGCCACGAACACCTGCAGAGTGTTGCCGCCCGAGCGGCCGGGGTCGAGGGCCAGTCGGACCGTTCCCCTGCCGTCCGGCCCGCCCGTGTCGTACGGCAGCTTCACATCGACGGGCCGGTCCGGGACGGCGGTCGAGGAGGCTGCCCGGGCCTGGTCGGCCTGCTCCTGGGTCCGGCCCGGCTCGGTCGCGGTGAGGGCGGTGGTCACCGCCAGGACCAGGACGGCGACGGCGGCCTCGGTGAGGACGGAGCGCCGGAGTCCGGCCCGAGCCGGGTCGGCGTCCCGGATGCGCCGACGGCGCGCGGTCGCCACGGCGGCCCGTTGCCGGGCGAGCTGAGCGGCCCGCAAGGGATCCTCGTTCCCGACGTCCCGAGGCCCCGCATCCGGCCCTTCCATGGGATCTTCCTCCAGCGCCGCTTCCCCCGCGTCCTGGCGCGTGCCCTTTTTGACCGCTTCCCGCTTCTCATGCGAGGAGGCCGGCACGGTCTCGGTGAGCAGCCCCGTCCAGCGGCGCGACGCCCAGGCGACCGCCAGCAGGACACCGATCAGTCCCGCCTTCACCAGCAGCAGTTGCCCGTACGCGGTTCCGGTCAGCGCCGTCCAGGAACCGACCTGCCGCCAGGACTGATACAGCCCGGTCGCGACCAGGACCACCACGGAGCCGAAGGCGACCTGCGAGTACCGCCGCACCGCGGCCGGGCCGATGGCGCCCTCGCCGTCGGACCCCCGGTGCAGCGCCACGAGCAGAGTGGCGAGCCCGCCCAGCCAGCCGGCCACGGCGAGCATGTGCAGCACGTCCACCGGCATGGCCACCCCGGGCTGACGCCCCGTCGACGGGTGCTCCGACAGCGCCCAGGTCCCGGCGAGCCCGGCCGCCAGGACCATCCCGCCCACAGCGAGCCCGAAGGACAGGTCCTTCCGCTCCGCCTGCCCGCCACCGGCACCGTCCCCGCGCCGCGCGTACGCTCCGAACAGCACCGCGAGGAACAGCGCCGCCGCTCCGAGCAGCAGCAGCCGGGACGTGAGTGCCGCACCGGTCTTGGTGTCCAGCACGGCCCGCAGCCCGCCCAGGTCCAGAGCATCGCCCAGCTCACCCGACCCGGTGTACGGGCTCCGCAGCATCAGCAGCGCCAGGGTCGCCGCCGTCAGCGTCACCCACCCGTACGCGACCAGCCGCTGCACCGGCCGCACCGCCGCCCCACCAGGCCAGCAGACCAGCAGGAACGCGGTGCCGCCGACCAGCACGATGAATCCCGCGTACGAGGCGTACCGCCCGGCGTCGTACAGCGCGCCCACCGGTCCGCCACCGGCCTTCTGCGCGGGCAGGGCCACCGTCGTCTCCGAGGGTGCGCCGATGGAGAAGGTGAACGCGCCCGAGATCGGGTGACTGTCGGCGGACACGGCCTGCCAGGCCACGGTGTAGGTGCCGTCCGGGAGCCCGGACCGCAGATCGACGCCGTACTGGACGACCGAGCCGCTGCACAGGTCCTGCAGTTCCCCGACGTCGGCACGCTTGCCGCTCGGTTCGAGGACCCGGATCGAGTCGTCGCCCATCGCGACCTTCTCGGAGAAGGTGAGCGTGACGCGCCCGGGCGCCGTGGCGACCACCGCCCCGTCCTCCGGGTCGCTGCCGGTCAGTGTGGAGTGCGCGGCGGCCGTGCCGGAGAGCACGGTGCCGAGCAGCGCCACGGTGAACACCAGCAGCGCCCACAGGCGTAGTGCCGCTGCGGGGGGTCCGCAGCGGGAGGCGGTGGCCGTCATCAGCTCGCGTTCCTTCTCACTCGGCCGTTCAGTGGTGCTGGTGCGCGTCGGCCGCCTTGGCCGGGTTGTGGGTCCGCGCTTCCACCGGGACCTCGACGGTGACCGCGTCGGCGTCCTTGAAGCGCAGCTCGACGCGGACCTTGTCGCCCTGCTTCAGCTCCCGCTTCAGCGCCATGAACATCAGATGGCTGCCTCCGCGCTCCAGCTTCAGCTCACCGTTGGCCGGTACGTCGAAGGACTGGACCTGCTGCATCTTCTGGTTCTTCGTCTCGTGCATCTGTACGTCGTCCGAGACATCGCTGCTCACCGAGGTCAGGGTGGCGTCGGCTCCACCCGTGTTGGTGAGGGTGAGGAAGCCCCCGGCCATGTCGCGGTTGACGGGTTCCGGGATGAACGCGCCGCTGACCTTCAGCTCGGGCGCGGTGCCACCGGAGGCGTCGGCGGACGAGCAGCCGCCGAGGGCCAGCCCGCCTACCAGAGCGAGTGCGGAGGTGAATATGACGGTAGTGCGGCGGTTCACGGGTTCTCTCCACGGATGAGCTTCGGCAGGTCGTTGGTGTAGTCCTCGACGGTCGTGTCATCGCCGTAGAGGACATACCCCTGGTCCGTCTTCGGGGAGAAGGCGATGACCTGGGCGCCGTGCATGGAGACGACCTTGCCGTCCTCGTCCTTCGTCGGTGGGTCGATGCCGATGCCCATCGTCTTGGCCCCCGCCTGGATGGCGGAGAAGTCGCCGCTGAGCCCGATGAAGGACGGGTCACCGGCGGACGGCAGCCACTTGCCGAGTTCCTCCGGGGTGTCGCGCTCGGGGTCGGTGGTGATGAAGACGACCTGAAGCTTGTCCAGCTCCTCCTGAGGGAGCTTCTTCGAATCGGACAGGTCCCTCAGCGCGGTGGAGATGTTGCTCATGGTCAGAGGGCAGACATCGGGGCAGTGGGTGTAGCCGAAGTAGATCAGAGTCGGCTTGCCCTTGGTGCGCTCCCGCAGGTCGAACGGCTTGCCGGTGGTGTCCGTCAGGACCAGGCCGGGCTTGGTGAACGGCCGGTCCAGGACGGTGGCCGCCTTGGTGGATCCGGCGGCGACGGACACGTCCGCGACAGGCTGGTCGCCGGGTGCGCTGCCGGTGCCGCAGGCGGACAGCGCGAGCGCCGCCGCCGTGACGAGCGCCGCCGCGAACAGCGGGGTGCGCCGGGCCGCGCGGCGGGGCCGCGCGGCGCGGTTGGGGTTGAGCATGGGTTCTCTCTCTGGTGAGGGGTGGACGACGTCAGGCGGAGCGGCGGCGTCCGGCCAGGACGCCGAAGGCCACACCGGCGGCACCGACCAGGATGCCCACGATGCCGAGCACCCGGGCTGTGGTGTCGCTCGCATCGGCGGCGGCCGCTACGCCCTTCGTGCCGGTGCCCGCGTCGCTCTTCTCGGTCCTGCCGCTGTCGGCAGCGGCCTTCGCACCGGCGTCCGCCGCACCGTGGTGACCCTCGGCAGCCGCTGCAAGCTTCAGAACGGGGGCGGGACTGTCCGGCTCCTCGCCGCCTTCCTTCGGCTCCTCGATCCAACGGACGACCTCGTCGTTGTCGTACGTCTGGAGAGCCTTGAAGACGAGCTGGTCGGTGTCCTCGGGCAGGCGGCCCAGGGAGACCGGGAACTGCTGGAACCGCCCGGGCTCGATCTTCGCACCGTCGGCCGTCCACGTGATCTTGGAGGGCGCCTCGGTGATCTTCTTGCCGTGCAGCTCCAGCGGCTTCTTCAGCTCCGCGCGCTCGACCTCGACCTTCCAGCCGGGCACGGCCTGGGGCATCACGGACGCCAGCGGGTGATCGGTGGGCAGGGTGACCTCCAGCTTCACGGTGGAGGCGTTGTCCCGCTCGTTCGGGACCTTGAAGTTGACCGTGGCGTAGCCGCCCTTGGCGGCCGCGCCCTGCGGCTGGACGCTGACGTGTGCGTACGCGGACGGGGACAGCAGCAGAACGGACGAGACGGCCAGCCCCCCGGCGACAGCCATACGGCCGAGCGCGGAAGGGACGGACCGGGCGGAAGCGGCGGACGTGGTACGGCTCATGACGGAACACACTCCACAAGTCGGGTAGCGGTGGATGCGCCGGCGCCCGCCGCGGCAGCGGCAAGACGTGTCGGCGCCGCGCCCCGCCCATCGGAGCGGGTCGCGTCAGGCGGCGAGTGCGTATGCGGCCGGGGGGCCGCGCCTGATCACCGAGTGCTGGAGTGCGTCCGCCGCCGACGGCAGCGGAACGTCGTCATCACCGCGCGGCGCCCGCCGAGCCTGGGAGGGCGGCGTGTCCGCCCCGGCGACCAGAAGTCGTACGAGGGTGAGGGCGTCCCGCAACGACCGCACGAGGGCCTGTTCGGCGGCCTCGGCCACGCCCCGGGCCGACAGGCGGGCCAGCCGGGAGAGCCGCAGCAGTGCCAGGTCGCCATGGCGCAGCAGCCAGCCGGAGGCCAGGGCGGCCACCAGGTGCCCGAGCACCATGGCCAGGCCGGGCAGGGCCGCCAGCGCCGCAGGCTCGACGGGGACCCCGGCTCCGACGGCCGCGGCGCCGGTCGCGGGACCGGCGGCGGCTGCGGCTGCCACCGGGTCGAGGCCCGCCGCCGTGACGATCCGGTGCGCCTCGCCGGGGCTCAGCTGGGTTGTGCCGGCGCCGCAGAGCAGCCGCGCGGCGGCCCGGATCAGCGCGTCGCTCCCCGCACCGCCCTGCGCCGCGCCCTGAACGGCGGTGCCCGCGCCGGCCGCGGCGTGCTGCTGCCCCACGCCGAAGAGCGTGTGCAGCGCAAGCTGGCCGGTGACCAGCGCGGAGGTGATCGCGGGCAGGGAGCGCTCGCGTCCGGTGAAGGGCAGGGCGAGCAGGAACACGGCGGCGAGACCGGCGCTCAGCGTCCACCACGGAACGGTCTCGCAGGCGGCGAGGGCGTGGCCCAGTGCGGACAGCACGACACAGACCGCGGTGAACACCGCGGCCCTCAGCAGTCGTGGACCGGTGAGCGCAGGCATGGCCGGGCCATCATCCCACCACCCTTAAGCCGTCCATACGGCAGGTCCGGAAGGTCGCTTTTGCCGTTGGGCTTTTCCCGCTGTTGCTGCCGGACTTCCCCCATACGTATCCGGCCGAACGGGGGATCGTCCGTCAACTCCACGCTTACCTGTCTGATATGTGGCAATAGGTAATGACATGTCGAGCCGCGCCGGGAGGCTGCGCATGAGCATCTGGTGGTCCCTCCACTTGCGGCGCGAGGCTGCGAGCGTCCCGCTCGCCCGGCGGCTGCTCCTCGGCGCGATGGAGACCGCGGGAGTCGACCCGGACACCTCCTACGACCTGTCACTCGCTCTCGGCGAGGCCTGTGCGAACGCGGTCGAGCACGCGGGTGAGAAGTCGGCGGAGTTCCGCGTGACCGCCTATCTGGACGACGAGAGGTGCTGTATCGAGGTGGCCGATTCAGGACCCGGATTCCCTTCGGAGCCGCACTTCTCACGGCTCCGCGGGCCGGTGCCGGCGGATGCCGAGAACGGGCGAGGGCTGCGCCTCATCGAAGAGCTGGCCGACCATGTCCACTTCGGCAACCGGGCGGGCCGGAGCGGGGCGGTGGTGAGCTTCGACAAGAGTCTGAAGTGGCGTCCGGACGCGCCGCTGACCCTGACGGGCTGAATGACCGATGGGTCATGTTTCACGTGAAACATGACCCATCAGCGGAGCGGTGGGAGTCAGCCCTTCAGCTGAGCCATCCAGGCCTCGACGTCGTCGGAGCGGCGGGGGAGCGCCGCCGACAGGTTCCGGTTCCCGTCCTCGGTGACCAGGATGTCGTCCTCGATCCGGACACCGATGCCGCGGTACTCCTCCGGCACGGTGAGGTCGTCCGCCTGGAAGTACAGCCCCGGCTCGACCGTCAGGCACATACCCGGCTCCAGGGTGCCTGCGGCGTACGCCTCGGTGCGCGCGGCAGCACAGTCGTGGACGTCCATACCGAGCATGTGCCCGGTGCCGTGCAGGGTCCAGCGGCGCTGGAGGCCCAGCTCCAGGACGCGTTCGACCGGGCCCTCCACCAGGCCCCACTCGACGAGCTTCCCGGCCAGCACCCGCTGGGCGGCGTCGTGGAAGTCGCGGAACTTGGCACCCGGCTTCACCGCCGCGATACCGGCTTCCTGGGCCTCGTACACGGCGTCGTAGATCTTCCGCTGGAGGTCCGTGAACGTTCCGGAGACCGGCAGTGTGCGTGTGATGTCGGCGGTGTACAGCTCGGTGGTCTCCACCCCGGCGTCGAGCAGCAGCAGATCGCCGGAGCGGACCGGGCCGTCGTTGCGGACCCAGTGCAGGGTGCAGGCGTGAGGACCGGCGGCGCAGATGGAGCCGTAGCCGACATCGTTGCCCTCGACCCGGGCGCGCAGGAAGAAAGTGCCCTCGATGTAGCGCTCGGACGTCGCCTCGGCCTTGTCCAGGACCCTGACCACGTCCTCGAAGCCGCGGGCGGTGGAGGCACAGGCCTTCTCCAGCTCGCCCACCTCGAAGTCGTCCTTCACCAGGCGCTGCTCGGAGAGGAAGACCCGCAGCTCCTCGTCCCGCTCCGCGGTGACCTTGTCGGTGAGCGCCTTCTCGACGCCGGCGTCGTAGCCTCGCACGACCCGGACCGGGCCGTCGGCCTCTGTGAGCGCGTCCGCGAGCTTCCGTACGTCACCCGTGGCGATGCCGTACAGGGTGGCGGCCTCGGTCAGCGAGTGGCGGCGGCCCACCCACAGCTCACCCTGGCCGGACAGCCAGAACTCACCGTTCTCCCGGTCGGAGCGCGGCAGCAGGTAGAGCGTCGCTTCGTGGCCTTCTCCGGCCGCCCTCGGCTCCATGACGAGGACGCCGTCCTCGGTCTGGTTGCCGGTGAGATACGCGTACTCGGTGGCGGCACGGAAGCCGTACTCCGTGTCGTTCGCGCGGGTCTTCAGGTTGCCGGCGGGTACGACGAGGCGCTCACCGGGGAAACGGGCGGACAGCGCGGCCCGCCGGGCAGCGGTGTGCGAGGCCTGGGCGACGGGCCGCAGATCGCGCAGCTCCGTGTCGGCCCAGCCCGACTGCATGTTGGCCGCCAGCTCGTCGGACACGCCCGGGTACAGGCCGTTCTTACGCTGCTTGATCGGCTTCTCTTCGCTCTCCGGGGTCTCCGGCGTGAGCTCCTCGGCCACGGGTCCGCCTCCTTGGGTGCGATGAAACAGAACCCCTTCCTCATCGTACGGGCGTGCGGAAGCGACCCTGAATCACACCTTCCGGTTCTGGCGGCCCCTCCCCGGAGGGACACCCTGGTGCTCAGTCGAAGCGGGCGGCCAGCATCACCACGTCCTCGCCGCCCTCCGCACCACTGTCCCGGACACCGTCGTCCCCGGCCGCGGCGCCGGACAGCACCGCATGCAGGACACGGTCGGCCACGGCCTCCGGGTCGGCGCGGTCGGGCTGAGGGACGCTCGCCGCCGCCGCGTGCAGCCGGGCGAACGCCCGGTCCACCGGGCCGCCGATCCGCCGCAGCAGCCCGTCCGTGTAGAGCAGCAGCGTCTCGCCCGGCGCCACGACCAGTTCCACGCTCGGCGCCTCCCAGCAGGCGAGCATGCCGAGCGGCGCCGAGAGCGAGGTCTCCACGAACTCGGTGCGCCGGTCCCCGAGGATCAGCGGTGGGGCGTGCCCGGCACCGGCCAGCACGAGCTTGCGCAGCCCGGGCTCGGCGTACGCGAAGAGCGCCGTGGCGGACCGCGCGGGCTCGGTGAGCCGCAGCAGCAGTTCCAGGTCGGACAGCACAGCGACGGGGTCCTCGCCCTCCATCACCGCGTACGCCCGCAGGGACGCACGCAGCCGCCCCATCGCGGCCAGCGCGCTCGGCCCCGAGCCGCACACGGAGCCGACGGCCAGCCCCAGCGCGCCCTCGGGCAGCGCCAGCGCGTCGTACCAGTCGCCACCGCCCCGCCGCCCGGACACGTGCCGCCCGGCCAGCCGCACGCCGGGAACCCGGGGGAGCCGGGTCGGCATCAGCTCCTCGGCCAGGGTGGCGACCTCGGCGCGGGCCCGCTCCAGCTCCAGCAGCCGGGCCAGGTGCTCGGAGGCGTACCGGCCGTAGAGACCCACGAGATGGCGCTGCCGCTCCGTGGGCTCGGCGGGCTCGTCGTACAGCCAGACGGCCGCGCCCAGCCTCCCGGCGCCTTCGGTGACGAGCGGGACGGCGTAACTGGCGGCGAAGCCGAGACGGGCGGCGACCTCACGATGGCGCGGGTCCAGGTCCTCCTCACCGAGCAGGTCGGGGACGGCGACGGGCCGGGGTGGCGGGCCGGAGCGATCACCGGCCGGGCCCGCTGTCCCCGGCGGCCCCGACCCGGCCGGGCCGTCCTCGCAGCGGCCGTTCCCGCGCGGGGCTTCGGGCAGGCCGTCCAGTATGCGGCCGTAGGAGGTGGCGCTGCGCGGCACGGTCTCGATGGTGCCGAGGTCGGCGTGGGCGAGACCGAGGCCGATGGTCGTGGTGGGGCCGCGCCTGTCGGCGGGTTCGAGAACGGCCATGCCGCGGCGGGCGCCGACGAGTGCGGCACCCGCGCGCAGCAGCTCGTTGAGCGCGGCGTCGAGGGTGGCGGTCCGAGTGAGCCGCTCGGTGAGTTCGTGGAGGGTGGAGAGGTCGGAGACCCAGCCTGCCAGCCGGTCCTGGATCAGCGTGCCGGGTGCGGGAGCCGCGGCCGGGATGCCTGGGAGAGGCGTTGCAGTGTGCGCAGGAGCCGGAACCGTTGAATCGATTCCGGCCACTTTCGGCAGGTGAGGGGTGCTCATGGCAGTCGGCTTCCCGACTGCGTCCGTTTGCTCAATAGCATCGCAAACCCCCATGTCAATCCGCATGTCATGCTGCGCCGCTATCACTGCATCCACATGTACACGCACTGGGAAGGGGATGTCCAGCATTGTCCAGCGGGACGCGTGGTGTTTATGCGATGCTGAACTTGGCCAAAAAATGGCCCCGATGGGGAGGTTTTGCGGTCGACTGAGCGCGTTCGACAAGGGGGCACCACCCGGGACGACACCAGACAGACCCGGGCGGAGCGTCATTCCGAGCGCGTGGGGTACGTAATCGTTAGGTGGCCAGGGGAAGTTGGGGCCGACCCGGAACCCGGCGGGGAGACCCTGGCGTCCCCACCACCGACAGCGCGCCCCGTCCCGGTGGGCGGAAGCGGACGGAAGATGATTCGCCCTGCGCGCGCCACCCCTCACCATGCGTCAAATGGACTCAGCCGACGCTCGGCCCCCAGCGGTGTTGTCCTGACCGCGCCGGAGCGGGAATCCCGTGCCGCCTCCGGGTGGCGGGGGCGGCGAATCGCCGCCTCGTACGCACAGTGAAGTAACGCACACGTGTTGTGATCTGGACCTCGGCGTTCAACGGAAAGGAACGAGCGCTCATGCGCGAGATCCTCGGAAGGCGACGCAGGCTCCCGTTCGGGCGGAAAAAGGGGCCTGACCACCTCGACGCGGCGCTGCTCTGCGCCACTCGGTGGCACTGGCCCGTACTCCCCGGCGTGGGGCTCAAGGCGGCGAAGGCGACGAAGAAGGCCAAGGAAGCCGGCCAAGCCAGGGAGACGAAGGCGGCGGCGGTGAAGTGGGTACGGGCCGCTGCATCGGCCAACACGCGGTGGGAAGAGGCCCCGGTCTGTGCCTGCCCGGACCCGGAGTGCGTGGTCCCGGGCGCGCACCCCTTCGACCCCGGCATCCTCGCCGCCACCACGGACCCCCGCATGGTGCGCTGGTGGTGGACCGAGAGGCCGGACGCCCCGGTCGTACTCGCCACCGGCGGCCGCGCCCCCTGCGCGGTGAGCCTGCCCGCCCTCGCGGGTGCCCGTGCCCTCGCCGTACTGGACCGTCGCGGTCTGCGGTCCGGCCCGGTCGTGGCGACCCCCACCCGCTGGTCGCTGCTGGTCGCGCCGTACAGCCTGGAACGCCTGGGCGAGCTGCTGTACGCGCAGGACCGGGTGCCCAGCTCTCTGCGGTTCCACGGGGAGGGCGGCTACCTGATGCTGCCGCCGTCTCGGACCGGCGCGGGGTGGGTGCGCTGGGAACGGCCACCGCCCGCGAAGGACTGCGCCCCGTGGCTGCCCGAGGTCGAGTCGGTCGTCGACGCCCTGGTGGCCGCGAGCGCCGGCATCCCGGACAGCGGCACCCGCCTCCGCTACTGAGCGCGCCGGTGCCGGCTCCTCCTCGCACGGCAGCTGTACGGCCCGGCCCCCGTACGGCTCCGACCGGCGGGGGCGCCGGGGACGGTACGGCTCCTACGGGTGCGGCCCCGGTACCAGGCCGGTGACGGCTGGAGGCTGACGGCGGCAGCGGTGTCACTCGTCCGGGTGTGAGCCGAGCCCTCCCTGTACGGGAAACGGGGGCGAGGCCCACGAGGCCCGCGTGCTCCGCCGCTATCGTCGGCCCACCGTCGGAACTCGCGAACTCGGGAACACGCCCATGAACCTCCGCATGATCGGGCTGGGCGCGGTCGTGACCGCCGCCGCGCTGCTGCCGTTCGTCGCCACCGCCGGAACGGTCGCGAGCCCCGAGCAGCCGAACCGCGCCGCCGCCGGGCCCGAAGCGGCGGCGCACCGCCCGGCGGCACCCCCGCTGCTCACCCCTCTCTCCGACCCCGCACCAGGCGCCTCGACGCATCCCGAGGCGCAGTCAGGGGCGGAGCCGCCCGCGCCAGGCCCCGACCCGGGCCGGGACGAGGGGCCCGTGTCCGGCACGCGTGCGGTGCGGCCCAGCGGTGCCCCGGACGACGACCCGGCCCTGGACCTCCCGCTTCTGGCCGAAAGTGACGGTCCGCCGACCGCACCCTCCGACGGCTCCGCGGACGCTCCGGACGGGCGCGCCGCCCACTGCGGCCCGGCGCTGGCGTCGCCCGAGGGTGTGGAGGCACAGACCTGCGTGCTCACCGAGGGCGGGCAGACCTGGGGTCGCACGTACTACCGGAACACCAGCGGCCGGGAGCTGCGCGCGATCCTCAGCCTCATGGGCCCGGCCGGTCGGACGGTGCGCACGCACTGTGCGATCCCCGCGCGCGATGAGCCGGGTGCTTGTGAAACCCCACGTGAGAACGGGCAGGGCCCGGCTGAGGAGTACACGGCGGTGGCGGAGTTCGCGACGAACGGTCACCCCGACAGCCCGCTGCTCCTGCGCTCCGGCAGCAATCCCGGGCCGTCATCCAGGCGTTGACGATTGCAACGACCAAGAGGCGGCGTGGCGGGTTCCGGAGGAGCGGATGTGGCGGAGGCTCACATTCCGAATCCCATGGAGAAACCCGGTCGCTGGCGACGGGGGATGCACCAGCGACCGGGCTTCCAGAACGGTAACAAGAGATCCGCCGTTCGCAAATTCGATCTCTCTTATTCGGACAGGGATTTACCGATCAGTAGAGAGGTGTCCCCGCCTCAGCTGAGCGTCACCTGACGGTTCGTGAGTCCGCCGCGAGCCCGACGCTCCTCGCCGGTCAGCGGCGCGTCCGAGGCCAGCGCGGCCGCGAGCCGCTCCGCGAACTCCGCGGCCGGCTTCTCGCACTCCTCCGCGCCCATCCCGCTCGGCAGGTCCCACACCGGGACGACCAGTCCGTGCGCCCGGAACGAGCCGACCAGGCGGGTGCCCTCGCCCAGCGACGAGGTGCCGGCGGCGTGCAGCCGCGCCAGCGCGTCCAGCAGGTTCTCCTCGGCGTGCGGCATGACCCAGCGCAGGTGGTTCTTCTCCGGGGTCTCGCACCAGTAGGCGGAGTCCACACCGGCCAGTCGCACGGTCGGGATGGCGGCGGCGTTGGCGCGCTCCAGAGACGCGGCGACCTCCGGCGAGGCGCTGTCCGCGGACTCGGGCACCCAGAACTCGAAGCCCGTGTGGACGGCCGGCTCGAAGGCGGCCCCCGGGTCCAGCAGGTCCTGGAGCCGCGGCCCCTCCGCGGGAACCCGGCGGGCGGTGACCGGCGTGCCCGGCGCGGCTTCCAGCGCGCGCTGCAGCGTGTCCGCCAGGTCACGGCTCAGATCGCCGGAGGACGTGTCGTTCTGGAGCGCGACCAGCACGGAGCCGTCGTCGCGGCGCAGGGCGGGCCAGGCCATCGGCAGCACCGTGGCCAGCGTGACGGACGGCACGCCCTCGGGCAGTCCGTCCCTGAGGTGCAGCGGGGCGGTCGCGGCGGGGACCAGCTCGCGCAGCGCGACCCAGTCGCACTCGCCGGCCAGGCCCTCGAACGGGCGCTGCACCGGCTCGGTCACCGCGTGCGCGGCGCTCCGGCCGTGGCAGGCCTTGTAGCGGCGGCCCGAACCACAGGGGCAGGGTTCACGGGCGCCGACGACCGGCACCTCCCCGTCCGTCACCTGCGGCTTTCCGGCGGCCTTCGTCTGCGGGCGCTTCTTGGCCATGCGTGGGTTCTCCCGTTGGAACGCGATGCTGTGTCGGCCGCGAGCCTAGCCCCACCGGGCAGCGAAGGGGTCTGCCGACGCCGGGCCCGGAGCCATGCGGAGGCGGCGGCACACGGAGGGAGCGGCGCGGGAGCGATGGCCGACGCGCCCGGAGCCGTACAGGAGCGGCAGCACACGCCGGGAGCCGGGAGAGCGCCATGGCCGACGCACTCGCGGGCTCAGCAGGAGCGGAGCCCCCCGGCCCCCGCTAGGACGCCCCGCACGAGCCGTACGTCCCCAGGAATCCGAGGTCCCCGTCGAAGGCGGCCACCACATCCGCGATGCCCGTCACGCCCGTTGGCCGCCGACCGCCGGGAGAACTCACCGGCCGCGCCGTGTCCGCCTCCGGTCCCTCGGGCGCGTTCCGCGCGGCCGGCCTCCGCCCGGCCGTGCCTTTCCTCGCCGCGATGTTGCGCGGGGTCCCGTTCCGCCGGGTGCCCGTACCGTCGTCCTTCGCACCCGCGCTGGAACCGTTCGCAGACGTGACGCGCGTAGCGAGAGGGTCACGCTGCGGAACCGATCCCGCGACCAGCACCCACACCGTGACTTCGCCGCCCGTTCCGTCCCGCACTCCCCAGTCCTGGGCGAGGGCGCTGATGATGTTCAGCCCGCGCCCGCCGCGCGCGGTGACCGAGGGGGTGCCCGCGACCGGGCGGGTGGGCCCGCCGCCGTCCGTGACCTCCAGGGTCAGGGCGCCCTGGGCGTCGATCCGCCAGGCGGCCCGGACGGCACCGTCACCGATCTCGGTGGCGTCCAGTGGCCTGCCGTGCCGACAGGAGTTGCTGAGCAGTTCGGAAAGGATCAGTACGGCGTCGTCGACGACCGTGTCGGAGACGCCGCAGCGGCGGAGTCCCTCCCGCATCCGGCGCCGTGCCTCGCCCACGCCGGCAGGGCCGTGGGGTACGGCCATGCTCGACGACGTCGGCACTTCCTGTGCCATCACCAACGCCACCCCCGAGACCTCCTTCGCCCCACGCCACGGTGTGGATGCCCCCTTGGCCTGGACCGGAAACCGGTCAGTCCGGATACCGTGACGCATTCGACACGCTCCGACACGGAGTGGATGCGCCGGGGCACTCCCCGTAACTACTGAGGCGTGCGACCCAGTTGGGACAGGATGTGTTTGGGGCGATTGGTGATGATTGCGTCCACCCCGAGGCGCACGCACAGCTCCACGTCCTCGGGCTCGTCGACCGTCCATACATGGACACGGTGGCCCGCCCGCTGGAGTCGCGCGATGTACGCGGGATGGTTCCGGGCGATGCGGATGGACGGCCCGGCGATCCGGGAGCCGGCCGGGAGGCGCCCGTCGCGCAGCAGCGGTGAGAGGAACTGGGTCAGGTAGACGGTGGGGACGGCCGGCGCCGCCGCTGCGACACGGTGCAGCGAACGGGCGGAGAAGCTCATGATCCGTACGGGGGAGGCCTCGGGTGACACCGGGTCCGCGAGTCCGAACCGCCTCAGCAGCTCGACCAGCCGCTGCTCCACCTGCCCGCGCCAGCGGGTCGGGTGCTTGGTCTCGACGGCCAGCTCGATGGGGCGCCCGGCGTCGGTCACCAGCTCCAGGAGCCGTTCCAGGGTGAGGACGGAGGTGTTCCCGGGGCCGCCCCAGTCAGGGCTCTCGTCCGTGTCCAGCCAGCCCGGCCGGTCGCCCTTCGCGTCCCTCCAGGCGGCGAAGTCCAGCGCGGAGAGGTCCGCGAGCTCCAGGGCGGAGACGGCGCCGCGGCCGTTCGAGGTGCGGTCGACACGCCGGTCGTGCACGCACACGAGGTGCCCGTCGGCGGTGAGCCGTACGTCGCACTCCAGGGCGTCCGCCCCGTCCTCGATGGCCTTCGTGTACGCGGCGAGGGTGTGCTCGGGTGCGTCCTCGGAGGCGCCCCGGTGGGCGACGACCTGGATGGTGTGCGGGCGTGCTTGGGTCACCGCGCCATGGTGCCACCGCGCGCGGGGCGGCCGGGAGCCACAGGGGACAGCTGGGGGAAATGTGCCTGAATTGTCGGGGATAAAGGATGGGCGCGGGGCGCACAGGTCCTGCTTACAGTGGCCTGACGGGCCGTGGGAAAAGCTGTACGAGGACCGTGCGACGCCCGGGCCGAGAGCGCGGCCGGACAGCAGGCCGGACGGACGACGGACATTCGCCCACCGAGGAACCGAGGAGAAGAAGCTGTGAGCACCGAGAACGAGGGCACCGCGGTCCCGTCAGGGGCTCCCTCCCCGCCGCCCGCCTCTCCCGCTCCGGCGCAGCCGAGGCCCCCGGCCGACCAGCCGCAGCCCCCGGACGGCCAGACGCCGCCCGGTCAGCCGACGGCCGACCACCCCACGGCCGACCACCCCACGGCCGTACAGCCCACGGCCGTACAGCCCACTGCCCCCGGCCGGCCGCCCGCCGCCGTGCCGACACCCCCGACCGGGATGCCCGCAGCGGCACCCCCGCCCCCTGGCGTACCGCCGACCTCCCCCGCGTACGGCTCCGAGGGCTACGGCCCGAGCGGGTACGGCTCCGGGGCCGCCGCCCAGGGATGGCCCGCCGCGCCGGGCGTACCCGGTGCCCCCGCCGCTCCCGGCACCGGCAAGCGCTCCCGCGGCGGTCTGATCGCCGCGGCACTGATCACGGCGCTGCTCGCGGGCGGCGTCGGCGGCGGAGCGGCCGGCTACTGGGCGGCGGACCGCCAGTCCGGCGGAACCACCGACAGCACGACCGTCTCGGCCGTCGGGAACGCCCCGGCCGACTTCAAGCGCGAGCCGGGCACGGTCGCCGCCGTGGCGGCACAGGCACTGCCCAGCGTCGTCACGATCGAGGCCAGATCCGGCGCGCAGGGCGAGGGCGGCGGCACGGGCACCGGCTTCGTCTACGACAAGGAAGGCCACATCCTCACCAACAACCACGTGGTGGCCTCGGCGGCGGACGGCGGCAGGCTCCGGGTGACGTTCCCGGACGGCAAGAAGTACGAGGCGGAGGTCGTGGGCCGGGCCCAGGGCTACGACGTGGCGGTGCTGAAGCTGCGCGACGCGCCGAACGGTCTGACCCCGCTCCCGCTGGGCGACTCCGACAAGGTCGCGGTCGGGGACGCGACGATCGCGATCGGCGCGCCGTTCGGCCTGTCCAACACGGTGACCACCGGCATCGTCAGCGCCAAGAACCGCCCGGTCGCGTCCAGCGACGGCGCGTCGAGCCGGAACTCGTACATGAGCGCCCTGCAGACGGACGCGTCGATCAACCCCGGCAACTCCGGCGGCCCCCTGCTGGACGCGCGGGGCGCGGTGATCGGTATCAACTCGGCCATCCAGTCGCCGGGCTCGGGCGTCCCGGGGGCGTCGCAGGCCGGTTCGGTGGGCCTCGGCTTCGCCATCCCGGTCAACCAGGCGAAGAACGTCGCCGAGCAGCTGATCAAGACGGGCGAGCCGGTGTACCCGGTGATCGGCGCGGTGGTGAACCTGACGGAGAAGGGCGAAGGTGCGCGGATCGTCTCGGACGGCGTGAACGGCGCGGCCTCCGTCGAGCCGGGCGGCCCGGCCGCGAAGGCGGGGCTGAAGCCCGGTGACGTGATCGTGCGCTTCGGGGAGCGGGAGATCGACAGCGGCCCGACGCTGATCAGCGAGATCTGGACGCACCGGCCGGGCGACAAGGTCGAACTGACCTATGAGCGCGGGGGCGAGCAGAAGGAGGTCACGGTCACACTGGGCGAACGCACCGGAGACTGACCGACGGTCAGGCCTCGGCCAGCGAGAACGCGGCCATCTCCCCGAAGCAGGCGACGGCGAGGACGGTGAGGGTGCCGATGAGCGCGGACAGCGAGAACTGCGCGTCGGCACCCAGCACCGCCGCGGTGATCTGGAGGAGCGCGAGGACCAGACAGGTCCCCCACATCATGGCGCGCGGGAAGTGCCGGGCGCTGCTGCCGGCGGCCTCACTGACCAGGTGCGGGACGCCCGCCAGCAGGGCGATGAGCGCGAAGGCGACGGAGACGAACAGCGCGGCGGGCCCCTCCCAGTGGCGGTAGTGGGCGAGCGTGTAGGTCATGGCACCGAGGTAGACGACCGCGGCGAGCACCGCGCAGGCACCGGCGGCGAGGAACGAGACCGTGTGCTCCCGCGACCCGTGGGCCAGCCCGGCCACGGAGATCGGTGCGGCGCCCCGCCTGGTCGCACGGGCACCGGCCACGGGAACCGACATGGGAGCCTCCACTGCGTCATCTGACGGACGAAGCCAGAGGCTATGGCCGTACGCGGTCCCCCGCTCCCCCCGGCCAAACACCGCAACCGGGACGACCCGCCCCAACGCCGCCCCGCGCACCGGTGACAACCCCACGCCACCCCCACCCCCTTTCACCCGTACGGAGGACCCACCCCCACTCACCCCGCCCCGCCCCGCCCCCACTCCCCGACCCACCCCCGCTCTACCCCCGCCAGCCGGTAGTCTGTAGTCCGCTCCGCGCCAGGTGAGGCGGGGCGAGGGTGGGTTGCCCGAGCGGCCTAAGGGAACGGTCTTGAAAACCGTCGTGGCGCGAGTCACCGTGGGTTCAAATCCCACACCCACCGCGGCAGTTCGGCGAACGCACTGGTCAGAAGGGGTGTCACCATTCCGGTGACACCCCTTTCGCGTGCGCCTTGTCTTGTCTGCAACCGTCTCGGGATCCGTCGCGTTCCCGCCCGGCCCGGAGTCGGCAAGGGTGCGAGTGCGCTGTCGTGCGGCGCCGAGGCCGAGGGGGCGGCGGGCCGAGCCGTCCGTGTCGTGCGGATGCCCGATCCGCACGGCGCGGCAGAGAGCTCCTCGACGCGGAGCAGGAACACGCGCGGTGGGGGAGCGGAGACCAGGGAACGACGAAGGCCCCGGCCGCTGTGCGGTCGGGGCCTTCGTGTCGGCTGGTGAGCCGTGGCGGAGGATACGAGATTCGAACTCGTGAGGGGTTGCCCCCAACACGCTTTCCAAGCGTGCGCCCTAGGCCTCTAGGCGAATCCTCCGCCGGAAACATTACATGACTCTGAGCCGTGCTCGCGAACTCGTTCGCCGGGCGGAGGATCGGGTACCCTTGGCGCAGCCCCTCACGTGGCGCTATCTGACTGAACTCCCCCAGGGCCGGAAGGCAGCAAGGGTAGGTCGGCTCTGGCGGGTGCGTGGGGGGCGCTTGCGTTGGGGCCGGGGTGTGCGGGCGGGTGGCCGCGGGCAGGCGGTGATCACGGGCGGGCTGGTTGTCGGCGGGGCCCTATATCGTCGTAAGGGTGTCGTCCCTCGCGCTGTACCGCCGCTATCGACCCGAGACCTTCGCGGAGGTCATCGGGCAGGAGCATGTCACCGACCCGCTGCAGCAGGCGCTGCGGAACAACCGGGTCAATCACGCGTACCTGTTCAGCGGGCCGCGCGGGTGCGGCAAGACGACCAGTGCGCGGATCCTCGCGCGGTGCCTGAACTGTGAACAGGGGCCCACACCCACACCGTGCGGGGAGTGCCAGTCCTGCCGGGACCTGGCCAGGACCGGGCCCGGTTCCATCGACGTGATCGAGATCGACGCCGCCTCGCACGGTGGTGTCGACGACGCGCGTGAGCTGCGGGAGAAGGCCTTCTTCGGGCCCGCGAGCAGCCGGTACAAGATCTACATCATCGACGAGGCCCACATGGTCACCTCGGCGGGCTTCAACGCCCTGCTGAAGGTGGTCGAGGAGCCGCCCGAGCACCTGAAGTTCATCTTCGCGACCACCGAGCCCGAGAAGGTCATCGGGACCATCCGGTCGCGGACCCACCACTATCCGTTCCGGCTCGTGCCCCCCGGCACGCTCCGGGACTATCTCTCCGAGGTCTGCGGGCGCGAGGACATCCCGGTCGAGGACGGGGTCCTGCCGCTCGTCGTGCGTGCCGGCGCCGGGTCCGTGCGGGACTCCATGTCCGTCATGGACCAGCTCCTCGCTGGCGCCGGGGAGGAGGGTGTGACCTATGCCATGGCTACCTCCCTGCTCGGCTACACGGACGGGTCCCTGCTGGACGCCGTGGTCGAGGCATTCGCCACGGGGGACGGGGCCGCCGCCTTCGAGGTGGTCGACCGGGTCATCGAAGGGGGCAACGATCCCCGGCGGTTCGTCGCCGATCTGCTGGAGCGGCTGCGGGATCTGGTGATCCTCGCCGCTGTGCCCGACGCCGCGGAGAAGGGGCTGATCGACGGGCCCGCCGATGTCGTCGAGCGGATGCAGGCACAGGCCTCCACCTTCGGGGGCGCCGAGCTCAGCCGGGCCGCCGACCTCGTCAACGCCGGGCTGACCGAGATGCGCGGTGCCACCTCGCCGCGGCTCCAGCTGGAGCTGATCTGCGCGCGCGTGCTGCTGCCCGCCGCGTTCGACGACGAGCGGTCCCTGCAGGCCCGGCTGGAGCGGCTGGAGCGCGGCACGCACCTGCAGACCGCCGGGGCTGGACCCTCTGCGGGGTATGCGCCCGGGCCGGGCGCACATGTGCCGGCCCCGCCTGGGCCCGGGGCGGGGACGGAGGCCGCGCCCGCCCCGCCCGCGCCCGCCCCGCCTGCTCCCGCCCCGGCTGCTCCCGCGCCCATTCCCGCCGCTGCTCCTGTCCCCGCTGCGTCCGCTCCTGCACCCGCACCTGCCTCAGCGGCCCCCGCCCCCGC
>NZ_JADWYO010000005.1 GCF_022414595.1 Streptomyces sp. MUM 203J
CGAGCGTCTACGTGATCTACTCACCACCTGAAACCAAGTGGTGTTGCGACGACCCCTGGAACCCAAGCAGGGGACGCCGGGGCCCTCAGAGCGCAGCGGGTGCTCCGCGTCAGACGGCGGTGGGGGAGACCTCCACGCCATGCTCGACGGCCAGGCGTCGGAGGTCCTCCAGCTCGGCCTCCTCGACATCGGCCAGGAAGTCGTCTCCCGATTCGCGAGCGCGCCTCAGGTCACTCTCCGTGGCCCTTATGCGCTGCAGCAGTCCTGCGGTGAAAGCGTCCATGGTGCGCCCCCTCGTCATGGGTCAGCGGCACGGGGGTGTGCCGAGGGTGGGTCCGATCACGCACAGCGCCTGACGCTTCTCCGCACAACGCCTGACGGACTCCGGGGACAGAGCGGCCCGTGGCGTGCCACACACAGGGCGTGATCTCGGGTGTGCAGTCGTCCTCCCCCGCACCACCCTCAGAGAAACCTCAGAAGACCGGGTGTGTCGGGATCCCGGGGGTCGCCCCGCGGCCCCACGAGTCGCCCGCGGGCCGCCTTACAGCGGGTTTACTGGCATTGGGGGCAGGATGGGCGCCGCACCGCCGATCCTGTCGGTGTCGAAGATCTGCCCGTATCCGGGCTCGGAGGAAGGAACAGCGCCGTGCGCGTACTCGTCGTCGAGGACGAGCAACTGCTCGCCGATGCGGTGGCGACCGGACTGCGCCGGGAGGCCATGGCCGTCGACGTCGTGTACGACGGGGCCGCCGCCCTGGAGCGCATCGGCGTCAACGACTACGACGTGGTCGTCCTGGACCGTGACCTGCCGCTCGTCCACGGTGACGACGTGTGCCGCCGGATCGTCGAGCTGGGCATGGCCACCCGTGTGCTGATGCTCACCGCGTCCGGCGACGTCAGCGACCGCGTGGAGGGCCTGGAGCTGGGCGCCGACGACTACTTGCCCAAGCCGTTCGCGTTCAGCGAGCTGATCGCGCGCGTGCGGGCCCTGGGGCGGCGTACGACGACGGCGCTTCCCCCCGTCCTGGAGCGCGCGGGCATCAGGCTCGACCCGAACCGGCGCGAGGTGTTCCGCGACGGCAGGGAGGTGCAGCTGGCGCCGAAGGAGTTCGCCGTGCTGGAGGTGCTCATGCGCAGCGAGGGCGCTGTGGTCTCCGCCGAGCAGCTCCTGGAGAAGGCGTGGGACGAGAACACCGATCCGTTCACCAACGTCGTCCGCGTCACGGTGATGACGCTGCGCCGCAAGCTCGGAGAGCCCCCGGTGATCGTCACCGTGCCCGGCTCCGGCTACCGGATCTGATCCCGTGGCGGGCAACTCCGCGCCGCGTCCGGCGCCCCCGAAACCGACCTGGGACCCCCGGATCCCGGCCCGGCCCCTGCTGCGGCCCACGATCCGGATACGGCTCACCCTGCTGTACGGCGGCATGTTCCTGATCGCCGGCATCCTGCTGCTGACGATCATCTATCTGCTGACCGCGCAGGCCCTGAGCAGCGCAGGCCTGCCCTTCCGGGTCATCAGCGGCGTCGTCCAGGGCACGACTCCCTGGTGTTCGCTCCCTCCGGACGGCTCCACCGGCGAGCAGCTCCACGAGGCCGTCTCGGCCTGCCTCCAGAAGCAGCGCAACCTGGCTCTGGAGGATCTGCTGCGGCGCTCGCTCTTCGCGCTGCTCGGTCTCAGCATCATCGCCTTCGCCTTCGGCTTCGCCATGGCCGGGCGTGTGCTGTCGCCTCTCGGACGGATCACCCGTACCGCTCGCCAGGTGGCCGGCTCCGACCTGAGCCGCCGTATCGAGCTGGACGGGCCGGACGACGAGCTGAAGGAGCTGGCGGACACCTTCGACGACATGCTGGAGCGGCTGGAGCGGGCCTTCACCGCCCAGCAGCGGTTCGTCGCCAACGCCTCGCACGAGCTGCGCACCCCGCTGGCGATCAACCGCACTCTCCTGGAGGTGCACCTCTCCGACCCGGACGCCCCCGTCGAGCTGCGCGAGCTGGGCAAGACGCTGCTCGCCACCAACGAGCGCAGCGAGCAGCTGGTGGAGGGCCTGCTGCTGCTCGCCCGCAGTGACAACCAGATCATCGAGCGCAAGCCCGTGGACCTCGCGGAGGTGGCCTCCCGTGCCATCGACCAGGTACGGGCCGAGGCCGAGGACAAGGGTGTGGAGCTGCGCGTGCGGACCGAGCCGACCGTGGTCCAGGGCAACGGCGTCCTGCTGGAGCGGATCGCCCTGAACCTGGCGCAGAACGCCGTCCGCTACAACGTCCAGGAGGGCGGGTGGACGGAGGTCACCACGGGCGTGGAGCACGGCCAGGCGGTGCTGGTGGTGGCGAACACGGGGCCGGTCGTTCCCGCCTACGAGATCGACAACCTCTTCGAGCCCTTCCGGCGGCTGCGACAGGAGCGCACCGGCAGCGACAAGGGCGTGGGCCTCGGGCTGTCCATCGCACGGTCGGTCGCGCGGGCTCACGGAGGCCACATCAGCGCGGAGCCGCGCGCGGGTGGCGGCCTTGTGATGCGCGTCACGCTGCCCCGGTGACACCGGCTCGGAGGGTACGGCTGTTCGCTGTACGCGGAATTTTTCCGCGGCGCTGACCCTGGTTCCCTGTGTGATCGCTCACAGCGACTTACTTCCGGTCACTTACCATGGGTGATCGAGTTTCGACCAGGAAAACTGGGAAAAGTCCGAGTTTTTGCGGGTCGAGATAACGGGAAGTACACGGGGTGGTGCCTGTGAAGCGCGCGATCTCGACCGTGTACGGTCCCGTTCGCCACCCAAACCGGATCACTCGTGAGGGGCCCGGTTGGGTGTCGATTGAGTAACAGACCTTGATGTGAGGCAAAATCTCCGCCTCAGGTCGGGCACAAGTCCGGCCTCTCACGCGTTACGTGCGCTGGAGACACCGCAAACACCCAGAGGGGGAGAGTGACATGGCTACGGACTACGACACCCCACGCAAGACCGATGACGACGTCGACCAGGACAGTCTCGAAGAACTCAAGGCCCGGCGGAACGACAAGTCGACCTCCGCGGTCGACGTCGACGAGTTCGAGGCCGCAGAGGGTCTGGAGCTGCCTGGCGCCGACCTCTCCAACGAGGAGCTGGCGGTCCGGGTCCTCCCGAAGCAGGCCGACGAGTTCACCTGCATGAGCTGCTTCCTGGTGCACCACCGCAGCCAGCTCGCCCGGGAGAAGAACGGCCAGCCGATCTGCCGGGACTGCGACTGAGGCCGGTCGGCCGTGGCAGGTGACACCCCGCACCGGAAACGGCGCTTCCGGCTCCCCGCTAGGCCGGAGGCACCTCACCAGGGCGGTACGGGCCCGGCACAGGGCGCCCACGAGGCGCCCGCCGAGCACTCCGCAGCCCTGCCCTCCCCTGAAGCGCGTGACCCCGAGCGAGGCCGACCGGCCTCGCTCGCGTCAGATCGGGCCCCTTCCCCGGACCCGGCCGACGCCGCCACCGGACGCCCGAGCCGGCGGCCCGCGCGCCGCCACCGGGGCCGAGAGACGGATTCCGAGCCGGCCGGAACCCCTGACGGGCAGACCGGGACGCCTCCACGCCGCCACGGCGGTGAGCAGACCGGCATCGGCAGCTCCACCCCCGAGTCCGGTCGCTTCCGCGACGGCGAGGACGCCCGAGACGCGAACGGAGCCGGACCCGTCGGGCGGACCGCCAGGCCCGCGAGGCGGCGCGGAGCCGACGAGGACCGCCAGATCGAGCGCGCCGCCCCCGAAACCACCGAGGCCCCCGAGCAGGGGGCTGATCAGGCTGCCGGACGCGACGAGCGTCGACACCGCGCGGGGGACGAAGCCCCCTTCGGGCACCCCGCTCCGGAGAGCACCGGCCGCACCCATGAGACGGCTGACGGGCCCGAGCCACCCGACGGGAGCGCCGCGCACCGCCCCGGCGGCGGGGACGGGCCGGATGATCCTTCCACCGCTGGGGTCGCCCCTGCTCGCGACCAGGGCGGGCACCGCACCCGCGAAGCCCCTGGCGGGCCCGGGGGAGAGACCGGCCGTGCCCCGCGTGACGCCGTCGGCCGGCCCGGTGGCCGCGGCCGCCTGTCACGGCGGGCCCGGAGCCGTACGAGTGGGGCGAATGCCGTTCGGGCCGCACGTGCGCGTGTGCGCGCGGTGGAGGCGGTCCGCCGGAGCGTGCGGAAGAGCGGCCGGGGCGCGCGGGTGGGGGTCGGCTATCTGGCCGACAGGATCATGGAGAACGCCCCGCGCATCCCGGTGCGGGACCTGGCCACCCTCCGCCGCCAGTTCCCCGGCCTCGGCCCGGAGGAGCTCGCGGACAAACTGATCGCGGGCGCGGCCGGCGCCACCGCGACCGTGGGCGCCGGTGTCGGCGCTGCCGCCATGCTGCCCGTACCGCCCGCGATCCCCGCCGAACTGGCCGCGGAGATCACCGGCGTCGCCGCGATCGAACTCAAGCTCATCGCGGAACTCCACGAGGTCTACGGACTGCGCCCGCCCGGTACGCTGCGGCAGCGCGCGATGGCGTGTCTGACCTCCTGGACGGAGGAGCGCGGCATCGACGTCACCAAGCCCACCAGCGTGACCGGGGCCTTCGGCGGCAGGATGAGGCGCGAGCTGCACCAGCAGATCATGAAGCGAACAGTTCGGAACCTGCCGAGCCTGACGCCGTTCCTGATGGGAGCGGCGGTCGGAGCGGTCATGAACCGGCGGGACACCCGTCGGCTGGCCGAACGCATCCGGAGCGATCTGCGGGCCCGGCGGGTGCCGTGGGACGCACTGCCGCCACTGCCGCCGCTGGAGCAGCCCGCGCGTCCGCTGGAGTCGCTGGGCCCGTAGTGCTCGGGTTCCTCCGGCGGTCTCCCCTCCGCCCCCGGCGTTCGAGGAGGAGCACCGTTCGAGCACGGCAGCGGGGAGCCCGGAGGCAGCCCCCGGTGTCCGCGAGGGGCGGGGGAGAGCGCCGGACAGGAGCCCGGGCCGTGTCCGGCGTACCGGCCGCAGGGCCCGGCACCCCGCACCGCCGGGCCTCTGCCGCGCTCGGGGCGGCCCGGGAGCGCCGGATGCGCCGTCGCCGCGGAGGCCGATGCTCCGGCCGACGCCCATCTCCGCCGCACACCCGCAGGCACCGGATCCGCTCACCGGCGGTCGGAGCGCACCCGGCCCGGAGCCGGCATGAGCGGCCGGAACGGACACGGTCGACCAGCAGCCGTCCGCCGTGAACGGTCAGCCGGGCGTTATGGGGGGGACACGAAGACCTCCCTGCGGTGCAGTCCCAGACAGCTCCACCACACCGGAGGTCGTCGCCGTGATCAAGCACCAGCGAGTGTCGGCAACGCTCGTGATCAATACACCTAGGCGGCGTCCCCGAGCCCCCGCAGCGCCGCCGCCAGGGCCTCCGGGTCGCGGGTTGACACGTACACGTATGGTGTCGGGTCGTCCGGGTCCGTGACCGGGACCCGCACCGCCGTCGGGACGTAGCTGCGCATCAGCATGTACGCCCGCGGGTCCGCCTTGTGCGTCCGCCAGGCGCGGGCCTCCTCCGCGTCCAGCGCCTCGGGCTCGCCCAGCGCCGCCGCCGGGATCCGCGCGTCACCCGCGACCAGTGATCCCGCCACCACCCGCACGCGCGCGGAGCCGTACGAACTCACCCCGGCCGCCGCGAGCGCACCCGTCACGATCACCGCCGCCAGCATCGGCACCGGGCCGAGCGGGAGCGCCACCAGCCCGCCGGAGACGCCCAGCAGCGCGGCGATCACCCACCACGCGCGCGGAGCGGTGAGCCGCTCGTCGTACGAGGCGGAGGACGGCGCGGAGGACGCCGGGGCCGGGGCACGGTCGGAAGGCTGCATGGATCCAAGCTTGGCACGGTGCGCCCAAGTCCCCTCCGCGCGGGTAAGGTCTGGTGGCTGTGAGCACCTCACTGACGCCTCCCGACGACGCCGCACCGCCGGTACGGCACCCCGACGCGCCCGCACCGGGCGAGCTGCTCGGGTCCCACTACGCCCACTGCTTCGGCTGTGGCGGCGCCCAGCCGCACGGTCTCCACCTGGAGGCCCGGGCGGGCGAGGGCGTCACCGTCACCGCCGAGTTCACCGTCACGCCCGATCATCAGGGCGCTCCCGGCCTCGCCCACGGCGGCGTCCTCGCCACGGCACTCGACGAGACCCTGGGCTCGCTGAACTGGCTGCTGCGGGTCATCGCGGTGACCGGCAGGCTGGAGACCGACTTCGCGCGTCCCGTGCCGGTGGGTTCCGTGCTCCACCTGGAGGCCGCGGTCACCGCCGTGGACGGCCGCAAGATCTACTCCACGGCCACCGGCCGGATCGGCGGCCCCGACGGGCCGGTCGCCGTCCGCGCCGACGCACTCTTCATCGAGGTCAAGATCGACCACTTCATCGACAACGGGCGCCCGGAGGAGATCCAGGCAGCCATGGCCGACCCCGACCAGGTCCGGCGCACCCGCGCCTTCGAGGTGAATCCCTGATGTCCCTGACTCCCCGCAGCCCCGTCGACGTGCTGATCCGCCGCCTGGATCCGGAGACGCCGCTTCCCGGCTACGCCCATCCCGGCGACGCGGGGGCCGACCTCGTCACGACCGAGGCGGCCGAGCTCGCACCGGGAGAACGCGCCATTCTTCCCACCGGAGTGTCGATCGCCCTCCCGGACGGGTACGCGGCCTTCGTACATCCGCGCTCCGGACTGGCCGCCCGCTGCGGGGTCGCCCTGGTGAATGCCCCGGGGACGGTCGATGCCGGGTACCGTGGAGAGATCAAGGTGATCGTGGTCAACCTGGACCCACGCGAGAGCGTACGGTTCGAGCGGTTCGACCGGATCGCCCAGCTGGTCGTCCAGAAGGTCGAGAAGGTCCGCTTCCACGAGGTCGCGGAGCTTCCCGGCTCGGCACGGGCCGAGGGGGGCTTCGGGTCCACTGGTGGCCACGCCGCCGCGGACGACCGGCCGGGTGGGAACCAATACGCTGCGGTCGTATCCGACCGGGAAGGACAGTGACGTGTTCGGACGTCGCAAGAAGAGCAGTGCCGCGGACACCGCGGCGAGCGAGGCCGAGCAGGTCGTCGACGCGGTCGACACCGAGGACGAGGAGGCGGCTGAGGACGACGCCGCGCCGCGCCGGGTGAACCTGCCGCCGGCGCCCCGCCCCGACGGCCCCTGGGACGTCTCCGAGGTCGCCAAGCCCGGCGAGGGCCGGGTCGACCTGGGCGGCGTGTTCGTGCCCGGCGTCGAGGGCATGGAGCTGCGTGTCGAGGTCGCCGGTGACGCGATCGTCGCCGCCACCGTGGTGCTCAGCGACAGCGCGATCCAGCTCCAGGCGTTCGCAGCCCCCAAGAACGAGGGCATCTGGGGCGAGGTCCGTGACGAGATCGCCTCCGGCATCACCCAGCAGGGCGGTGTCATCGACGAGGTCGAGGGCCCCCTGGGCTGGGAGCTGAGGGCTCAGGTCCCGGTCCAGCTGCCCGACGGAACGGGCGGTGTGCAGTTGGTGCGCTTCGTCGGTGTGGACGGCCCGCGCTGGTTCCTGCGGGGTGTGATCTCCGGCCAGGGCGCAGTGCAGCCGCAGGCGGCGGGCCTGCTGGAGCAGATCTTCCGCGACACGGTCGTGGTCCGCGGCGACGGCCCGATGGCCCCCCGGGACCCGCTCGTCCTGAAGCTGCCGAACGACGCCCAGATGGTGCCCGAGGGCATCCAGCCGGACGGGCAGGGCGGCGGCGCCTCCCGTTTCTCCGGCGACATGGGCCAGCTTCAGCGGGGCCCGGAGATCACCGAGGTCCGCTGAGCCCCCGGCACCGGGCGGACACCCGGGGCGCCTGCCCCGGGTGTCAGAATCCTGTCAAAACGGCCACGGGACCCGCACCTCTGTCCGATACGGCCGGATCTCCGGCCGTAAGGTCGACGCAGCGCGACCAGCGGCGCGCGCAAGGTACCGACAGAAAGCAGGCCGGCCCATGACGCGGGTGCTCGTGGTCGATGACGAACCGCAGATCGTACGCGCCCTCGTGATCAACCTGAAGGCTCGCAGATACGAGGTCGACGCCGCACCCGACGGGGCGACCGCGCTCGACATGGCCGTCAACCGTCATCCCGACGTGGTCATCCTCGACCTGGGCCTGCCCGACATGGACGGCGTGGACGTCATCCGGGGCCTGCGCGGCTGGACCCGTATCCCCATCCTGGTGCTCTCCGCCCGGCACACCTCCGACGAGAAGGTCGAGGCGCTGGACGCGGGCGCCGACGACTACGTCACCAAGCCGTTCGGCATGGACGAGCTGCTGGCCCGCCTGAGGGCCGCCGTCCGCCGGGCCGAACCGGTCGGCGGGTCCACAGAGGACGAGCTGGTCGTCGTCGACACGGAGGCGTTCACCGTCGACCTCGCGGCGAAGAAGGTCCACCGGGACGGCAAGGACGTCCGGCTCACTCCCACCGAGTGGCACCTGCTGGAGGTCCTCGTCCGCAACTGCGGCCGACTGGTGAGCCAGAAGCAGCTGCTCCAGGAGGTCTGGGGCCCGTCCTACGGCACGGAGACCAACTACCTCCGTGTGTACATGGCCCAGCTCCGCCGCAAGCTGGAGAACGACCCGGCACACCCGAAGCACTTCGTCACGGAGCCGGGGATGGGCTACCGCTTCGAGCGGTGAGACGCGGTGCCGGGGCCGGCCGCGGGCGGGGTGCCCCGCGGCACGGAACCGGGGACGGGCCCTCGCGTCGAGCGGTCGGATTCAAGCCCATCCGGAGACCGGGACGGAGCCTTGGGGAACACACCCCCCGCGACCACCCGGCCGTCGGGGCACGACCAGCGCCGATCAGGTGAAGGGTGTGGCCGGTACCCTTTCGGTATGAGTGCCGCACCGCGTACCGGCAGGCCACCCGCACCCCGCGGACGCCTGCGCCGCCTGCTGGACCGGTTGTCCGGCCCGCAGGACGGGCAGGAGCCGGACCGGCTCCCGGACCACGAGGAGCCCACGGACTGCACCCGTATCTCGGACTGCGGCGACCGTCAGATCGTCAAGGTCACTGGTACCTTGCGCACGGTCACCCTGCGCCCACGGGCCGGCGTCCCCGCGCTGGAGGCGGAACTCTTCGACGGCACCGCCCCGCTGGACGTGGTGTGGCTTGGCCGGCGTTCGATCGTTGGCATAGAGCCGGGCCGTGGCCTCACCGCCTCGGGCCGGATCTGCATCAGCCAGGGCCGAAGGGTCCTCTTCAATCCGAAATACGAACTCCGACCGCTCGGACAGGAGTAGCCGGTGACGCCACTCGACAGGCCGACCACCGAACAGGACGGCGCGGACCGCGCCCGCCAGCAGGGCCCAGCGGGCCACGGGACCAGCCCGGAGGGACCCGACCAGGACAAGGACGCCAAGGCGGTGACCGAGGCCGCGCTCTTCGACGCCTTCGGCGGACTGCGCGGCATGGTGGAGACGGTCCTGCCCGGCCTCCTCTTCGTCACGATCTTCACGATCAACAAGGACCTGCACATCTCGGCCCTCGCCGCGCTCGGCGTGTCCGTACTGCTCGTCCTGGTCCGGCTGATCCGCCGGGACACCGTGAAGCACGCGTTCAGCGGCGTCTTCGGCGTGGCCTTCGGTGTGGTCTTCGCGATGATGACCGGCAACGCGAAGGACTTCTACCTGCCAGGCATGCTCTACACGCTGGGCCTGGCCATCGCGTACATCGCCACCACCCTCGCGGGCGCCCCGCTCATCGGGCTGATCCTGGGCCCGATCTTCAAGGAGAACCTCTCCTGGCGCACCCGCAACCCCGGCCGCAAGAAGGCGTACGCCAAGGCCAGCTGGGCCTGGGGCCTGATCCTGCTGGCCAAGTGCGCGATCCTCTTCCCGCTCTACTGGTGGGCCGACACCACACAGCTCGGCTGGGTGCTGGTCGCGCTGAAGATCCCGCCGTTCCTGCTGGCCGTCTACCTGACCTGGGTGTTCCTCGCCAAGGCGCCGCCGCCGATCGACGTGTTCGCGGAGATGGAGGCGGCCGAGCGGGCCGAACAGGAGAAGGAGGCGGCCGAGGCCGCGCGCGCGGTGCCACCGCGCGAACGGGAGGCCTGAGCCCCGGGGGCCGTGCCTCGCCCTTCCGGTCCGGTACGGCTCCGAGGGCTGTGGCCCCGGATCGCGTGAGGCTGCGGGGGACCGGACCCCGGGGTGCCGCACGGCTCGGACAGGTGCGCTCCTCGATCCCGTAAGGCCCGGACGGGCGGGCCGCCCGCCCCCGTACGGCTCCGAAGAGCGCCACACCCGTGTCCGGGCCGAGGACCGGAAGCCCGCCCGTCGGCCGTGCCACGGCGGGGCCCCGCCCCACCTCCGTGCCGGAGGAGCCCGCCCCTACCGTCGTACCGACAGCAGCTCCTCCAGCTGCTCCTCCCGGGCCTGGGCGGCGACGAAGAGCAGTTCGTCGCCCGGCTCCAGGGTTTCGTCCGGGCTCGGCGTCAGTACGCGCGGGCCACGGATGATCGTCACCAGCGAGGTGTCCTGCGGCCAGGCCACCTCGCCGATCCGCGTACCGGCCAAGGCGGACTCCGGCGGCAGGGTCAGCTCGACGAGGTTCGCGTCGCCATGGCTGAAGCGCAGCAGCCGCACCAGGTCACCGACGCTCACCGCCTCCTCCACCAGCGCCGACATCAGCCGCGGCGTCGACACGGCCACGTCCACGCCCCACGCCTCGTTGAACAGCCACTCGTTCTTGGGGTTGTTCACCCGTGCGACGACCCGGGGCACCCCGTACTCGGTCTTGGCCAGCAGCGACACGACCAGGTTCACCTTGTCGTCCCCGGTCGCCGCGATGACCACGTTGCAGCGCTCCAGCACCGCCTCGTCCAGCGACGTGATCTCGCAGGCGTCGGCCAGCAGCCACTCCGCCATCGGCACGCGCTCCACCGAGATGGCCGTCGGCGCCTTGTCGATCAGCAGTACCTCGTGACCGTTCTCCAGCAGCTCACCGGCGATGGACCGGCCCACCGCGCCCGCGCCCGCGATCGCGACCCGCATCAGCGGCCTCCGTCCCGTTCCGGTTGCCCCGGCCCGCGGTCGAACGCCGCCTCGACCCGCTCGACCTCGTCCGTCCGCATCATCACGTGCACCAGATCACCTTCCTGCAGCACCGTCTGGGAGGTCGGCAGGACGGCTTCGCCCAGCCGGGTCAGAAACGCGACCCGCACCCCCGTCTCCTCCTGGAGCCTGCTCACCTTGTGGCCGATCCAGGCGGTCGACGTGTGCACCTCCGCGAGCTGCACCCCGCCGCTCGGATCCCGCCACAGCGGCTCGGCGCCCGAGGGCAGCAGCCGGCGCAGCATCTGGTCGGCGGTCCACCGGACCGTGGCGACCGTCGGGATGCCCAGCCGCTGGTACACCTCGGCACGGCGGGGGTCGTAGATCCGGGCCGCGACGTTCTCGATGCCGAACATCTCGCGGGCCACCCGGGCCGCGATGATGTTGGAGTTGTCACCGCTGCTGACCGCGGCGAACGCCCCGGCCTCCTCGATGCCCGCCTCACGCAGGGTGTCCTGGTCGAAGCCCACCCCGGTCACCCGGCGCCCGCCGAAGCCGGACCCCAGCCGGCGGAAGGCCGTGGGGTCCTGGTCGATGACGGCGATGGTGTGCCCCTGCCGCTCCAGGGCCTGCGCGAGGGCCGCGCCGACGCGCCCGCACCCCATGATCACAATGTGCACGCTGCCCTACCCCGTACTCCCGCTGCCAGTGGTCACCGTCAGGCATGAGCTTATGCCCCGAACCCCTCTCTGCAGGGACGTAGACTGGTGGGCTGTCGCGGCTTCACGGCCGCTCACCCCCTAGACCCTCTGGAGTCACCCCGCCATGCCGAACGCACCCGAGTCCTCGCTGGTCGGGGAGGAGTACGAGGTCGAGGTCGGCCCCGTCGCGCATGGCGGCCACTGCATCGCCCGCACAGCGGAGGGCCGCGTCCTGTTCGTCCGGCACACGCTGCCGGGCGAGCGGGTGGTCGCCCGTGTCACGGAGGGAGACGAGGGCTCCCGCTTCCTGCGCGCCGACGCGGTCAGGATCCTGGAGCCGTCCAAGGACCGCATCGACGCACCCTGCCGCTTCGCGGGCCCGGGCCGCTGCGGCGGCTGCGACTGGCAGCACGCCAAGCCGGGCGCGCAGCGCCGCCTGAAGGCCGAGGTGATCGAGGAGCAGCTGCGCCGCCTCGCGGGCCTGACCCCGGAGGAGGCCGGCTGGGACGGCACGGTGGTCCCGGCGGAGGGCGACAAGCTCCCGGCGGGCGACGTGCCGCAGTGGCGTACGCGCGTCCAGTACGCGATCGACCCCGGAGGCCGGGTGGGCCTGCGCCGCCACCGCTCGCACGAGGTGGAACCGGTCGACCACTGCATGATCGCCGCGCAGGGTGTGACCGAGCTGGGCATCGAGAAGCGCCAGTGGCCCGGTATGGCGACGGTCGAGGCGATCGCGGCGACGGGCTCGCAGGACCGCCAGGTGATCCTGACCCCGAAGCCGGGTGCCCGCCTCCCCCTGGTCGAGCTCGACCGGCCGGTCTCCGTCCTCCGCGTCCACGAGAAGGACGGCAGCATCCACCGCGTCCACGGCCGCCCGTTCGTCCGCGAGCGCGCCGACGACCGTACCTACCGGGTCGGCAACGGCGGCTTCTGGCAGGTCCACCCGAAGGCCGCCGACACCCTGGTCCGCGCGGTCATGCAGGGCCTGCTCCCGCGCAAGGGCGACACCGCGCTGGACCTCTACTGTGGCGTCGGCCTCTTCGCCGGGGCCCTCGCGGACCGCGTCGGCGAGAAGGGCGCGGTCCTGGGCATCGAGTCCGGCAAGCGCGCGGTCCAGGACGCCCGCCACAACCTGGAGGGCTTCCCACGCGTCCGCATCGAGCAGGGCAAGGTCGAGTCGGCCCTGCCCCGCACTGGCATCACCGAGGTCGACCTCGTCGTCCTGGACCCGCCCCGCGCAGGCGCCGGCAAGCAGACCGTCCACCACCTGTCCACCCTCGGCGCCCGCCGCATCGCCTACGTCGCCTGCGACCCGGCCGCCCTGGCCCGCGACCTCGCCTACTTCCGCGAGGCGGGCTACCGGCCCCGTACGCTGCGGGCTTTCGATCTGTTCCCGATGACCCACCACGTGGAGTGTGTCGCCATCCTCGAACCGGCCGCAAAGGGCTCCTGACCTGCGGTTTTACCCGTGCGCATTATGTGCGTTGTGGGCGTTACGGGCGATATCTTGACGCTGAAATGACGCTCGTGACGCTCATTTGACGCTCGTTCTGATGGGGCGTCAGTGGATTGTCGAGGAGGGCCGGTCCGCGGCGCGCACCGATGAACAGACGCGCTGCGGCGAAAGCGATGGAGCACGGCGAGCGAGGCTCGTCGGCTCCGTTTCGCTCTCGTGCGCTCGATGAGGAAGCGTTGCCGTCCATTGCCTGAGAAGGCAGTGCCTATCGCCTCGACGCGCGGCTAATATCCAGATCTCAGGTACCGGCATGCGTCCGGCCTCTGGCCTGCTGCACGTCTGAAGGAGATCGGAAGCCCGGTGAGCAGTGCTCGTTCTGGTGGGCGGGTGCTGGCTGCCCACCCCGGTGACCCCAAGCGCGTCGGCCCCTACCGGATCATCGGGCGCCTCGGCTCAGGGGGCATGGGCACGGTGTACGCCGGCCTCGACGCCGCCGGTCTACGGGTCGCGGTCAAGGTCGTCCATCCTGCCCAGGCGGACGACGCGGAGTTCCGGGCGCGCTTCCGTCGAGAAGTGCAGCTCTCCGCCCGTGTCCAGGGCCCCTGCCTCATACCTCTGATCGCGGCTGACGCCGAAGCGCCGTCACCGTGGCTGGCCACTGCCTATGCCCCAGGGCTCACCCTCGATCGGTACATCGCCGCGCACGGGCCGCTGGCCGGTGGAACCCTCTACGCCTTTGCTGCGGGCACAGCCCAGGCTCTCGCAGCCATTCACGCGGCGGGTGTCGTCCACCGGGACGTCAAGCCGCAGAACGTCATCCTGACCCCGGTCGGTCCCCGAGTCCTGGACTTCGGCATCGCTCATGCCGCCGACGGCACATCCGTGACGCGCACCGGCATTCTGACCGGCACCCCAGGCTGGATCAGCCCTGAGCACTACCGCACCGGTACGACGGGTCCCGAGGGCGACATGTTCGTCTGGGGGGCCCTTATAGCCTTCGCAGCCACCGGTTGTGCGCCCTTCGGCGGGGGAGCCCCCGACGCGGTCGCCTACCGGGTCATGTCCGAGGATCCTGATCTGCGTGGCCTTCCCGGCGAACTCCACGCCGTCGTGAGCAGCGCTCTCGCCAAGGAGCCGGGGGACCGAGTCACCGCGTGGGACGCCGCCGAGACATGTGTCGCCCTCCTCGCAGCACAGGCCACACAGGTCGCGCCGCCCGGTGCGGAACCGACACTGGTGGGCGATCTCGTCGCTGCCCAGTGGGCTGTTCCCACTCTGGACGACCCGAACTGGATACGTCCTGCCCGTTCCAGCAGACGACTCGTCGGCATCGCGGCGGTGGTGGGCACTGTCATAGGTGGCCTGGCGGGTGGAGCGCTGGCCCTGCAGCCCGACAAGACGGAGACGACTTCGACGAGTTCCCGCCCTCCCGCCAGCGCATCCCCCAGCCAGACCGCCACCATGCCGGCTTCCGCTTCACCCGCAGCGAGCTCCCAGGCTGTGGTGGAAGCCGCGTCATCCCCTACTCCTGCGAACGCGGATGAGGCGACGATCGCCACGTGGCGTGCGGCCCGTCGAGCCAAGGGGGAGGCGGAGATCGAGACCGAGGCCGCACTCGGACACGACCTCAGCTACGGCATGGGCGAGGAGTACAACTACAGCGGTCAGTACGACGTGGGCTACGCCCCGGCCCAGAGAGAGCTCTACATAGCCATCAGCGGTCCGGCCATGGAGTCTCGCGTCGTGCAGGGAGTGGCCAAGAACGCCTGCCTCACCTTGCGCATGATGGCGGGCATCTACAAGTCCCTTCCGTACGACGAGTACGTCCTGGTCGACAACACCACGTCCACGGCGCCGGCGATCGTGTGGGAGGACGACTTCCGCGCCAACACCGGCTGCATCACGCAGACCATCGACCGCACCGCCGCCGACCCCGGGCAGGAGCCGAGCTGGCACCCCACCGAAGAAGGACTGGCCGCGGCCCAGATTCCCAGCGTCGACAAGCGCGAAATCAGAGTGGCAACCGAGGCGGTCCACCAGCTCTTTGTCGACTGGAACGCCAACTCCCGTCTGTTCGAAGACCCCCGCTATATCAGCGACGAGAACACCAGCATCGGCTTCGCTCCGCACGAAGGCGTGATGTACGTGTGGGCCGCGAAGCCCGAGTGGGACCAGAGCACGCGAGAGGAGTGGGCAGAGGCCGCCGCCAGCGTGGCCTGCCGGACTGTTCTCGCGGAATCTCGCGCGGGGCAGGGATGGGGCTACGCGCAGCACGCCGTGGCGGTCCTCGACGGCGCTGGAGGTACGGAGTTCCTTCGCTGGGGCACGGCCGGTAGCTGCACGAGCTGACCTTCCCTCGGCCCTCCATGGTTGCGTCCGGTGGAGGTCAGCCGAAGGCGACGTTTGTAGAAGCCGAACGCAGGACCTTGGGCCTGCCAGCCCAGCGAGTGCACCCCGCTGGGCTGCCCATGAGGTTCGGTGACGTTCTAACCGGAGCCCTACACCCTTTGATGTGCCGCGCAGTTTCGCTGCCGAGTGCTTAGAAGGCGCTGGGTGGGTGGGGGAGTGGGGTGGCTCTGACCTGCACGGACGTCCTGTGTGGCTGATGGGCAACGAAAAGTTCAGCCGTTTTCGGGACGGCAGCGAGGGGTGCGCGCTCCGAGGGGCGATGGGCCCCCGGCCTCAGCTGCGCTGCGTTGGGATGCTCGGGTTGGTGTGCGGGGCCATGCGACTGTTGCTCAACATCCCGTTGTGCCGGCCCCGCAGGTGGCGGAGGAGGAGGGTTGCCGTGAGGTCTCCAACGGGCATGTTGGACTCGAATGCGGCCTGGCAGTTCTCGTCAGCCCCATCACGGGCTTGCGTGCAACGCTATGATCGGTTGATCGCGCAATATCCGGCATGTCTGCCAGAGGAGGCATGTTGTTGCATCAGCCCGTTCACTCCTCCAATCTCCGGGGTCTGCCGCACGATCGGGTGACATCTGAAGTGGCTTGCCTTGTTGGGCAGGTGGGAAGGATGTCGCTGTGCCGAAGCCTTGTCCGGAAGAGTTCCGCCAGGACGTCGTGCGGGTTGCGCGGAAGGTTGGTCCGGGTGTGACGGTCGAGCAGGTCGCCACCGATGTCGGGGTTCATCCGATGACGTTGTGGAAGTGGATGCGCCGGGCGGACATCGACGACGGCTCCAGGCCGGGTACGTCCAGTCGGGAGAGCGTGGAGCTGCGGGAGGCACGTGGGCGGATCAAGCTGCTGGAGCAGGAGAACGAGGTCCTGCGGCGGGCCGCGGCCTATCTGTCGCAGGCGCATCTGCCGGGAAAAGGATCTACCCGCTCGTGAAGGAGCTGGCCGGGGACGGGGTGCCCGTCGCGGAGGCGTGCCGGGTGCTGAAGCTCGCGAGGCAGCCTTACGACCGCTGGCTCGACAAGCCGGTGGCCGAGGCCGTCCTCGCCCAGGGGTATCGGGCGAACGTGCTTTTCGACGCTCACCGCGAGGACCTGGAGTTCGGCTACCGGTTCCTGGCCGATGAAGCACGCGATGCCGGGGTGTCGATGGGGGACCGGACGGCGTGGCGGATCTGCCGGGACAACCGCTGGTGGAGCGTGTTCGGCAAGAGACGCGGCCGCGGCGGTAAAACCGGCCCGCCGGTCCACGACGATCTCGTCCGTCGTGACTTCACCGCGAGCGGCCCGAACCGGCTGTGGCTCGCCGACATCACCGAGCACGCCACGGGTGAGGGGAAGCTGTACCTCTGCGCGATCAAGGATGTCTTCAGCAACAGGATCGTGGGCTACTCCATCGACGCGCGGATGAAGTCCCGCCTGGCCGTGACCGCCCTGGAAACCGCCGTGGCCCGGCGCGAATACGTCGACGGGTGCATCCTGCACACCGATCGCGGATCGCAGTTCCGGTCCCGGAAGTTCGTCCGGGCACTCGACCGCCACCGGATGGCCGGATCGATAGGGAGAGTCGGGGCAGCCGGCGACAACGCGGCCATGGAGTTCTTCTTCAGCCTGTTGCAGAAGAACGTCCTCGACCGCCGCAGCTGGACCACCCGCGAGGAGCTGCGGATCGCCATCGTGACCTGGATCGAGCGGACCTACCACCGACGCCGCCGACAAGCCGCACTCGGCCGCCTGACCCCCGTCGAATACGAGACCGTCAAGACCACACCGGCCCTCCAGGCCGCGTGACCGAACCTGTCACCCGAACCTGCACCAGACCCGAAGGACACCTGACCTGGGGTTTTGTGGGTGGGCTTGATGCGCGGTGTGGGCGTTACGGGCGATATTCTGACGCTGAGATGACGCTCAGTTGACACTTTTTCTGATGGGCAGTCAGAATGCCGTTGGGGGGGAGGGTCGGACCGCAGTGCTCCGTCTTGCTCCTGCGCTCTCGAAGGAGAGGCGTTGCCGTCCATTGCCTGAGAAGGCAGTGCCTATCGCCTCGACGCGCGGCTAATATCCGGCTTTGGCCGGACTCCACATCGCGGACATCCTCCTCTGGTCCGCCCGCAGGTCCAAACGAAACTGCCTAGGCATGACTCGGGTGCATACGACGCTCACAGCATCGGGGGGATCAGCGAGCGGAGCTTTTCACGGGTTTCCGGGTCCGTCGAGTAGATGATCGTGCCGATCATGCCCCGCGTCAGCAACACTTTGTACGTGTTGCGGACGAGACGGTCGACGTCCTCGTCCGCGGTGGCTTTGGTGAAGGAAGGGTCCTTCGAGGCGCTTCGGTCCACTACCCATCGGTCCGTGCGCCAGACGAGGTCCGGACCCATGATCACGCCGGACCAGTCGTACTCGAAGCCCTGTGCGGTGTAGACGCATCCGACCTGTCCGAACCCTGCTGGGTCGGTGGCCCAGAGGGGTGCCGGCGGAGCTCCGAGCAGGGCGCGGTCGCCATAGAGGTTCCATGGCCTGGCCCAGTCGCCGATGACCACGTCGGTGGGAAGGGTGTGCATGCTGGAAGTGATCTTTGTTGTCCACTTCCAGCAGTAGCCCGCGGACATGCGCGCACCGTAGTCCTGGGCTCGTTGGGCAGCCAGGAAGTCCTCGAGATCCCGGGGGGTGTCCGCGGTCAGGAGCTGTACCTTGTCGTCCGGCTCCCACACGGTGGGCGCGTTTCCTTCGAGCCCGAGCAGGTCGATCACCCAGCGCAGGTAGGCGTCGCTACCGCCGCACCGGAACTGGCTGTCGAGATTCACCACCGTGCAGTCCAGCCCCTGTTCGGTCGCGGCTGCTTGGATCTGTTCCACGGTTCCCATCTCGCCCGGACGCACCACTTGGTGCTGGTCCAGCAGGAACACCGGAACTCGCGCGGCGTCCATCAGCTCCGCCACCTGCGGTCGGCCGGTCCGCAGAGTCGCCTTTGTGTAGCGGTTGGCGGAGGTCCTGCGCAGCCGGTGCGCCTCGTCGCAGACCAGCACGTCGAGGTCGTTCGGCTCAGCCTCCATGAAGCTGTTGAAGTAGCGGAAGAGTCGTTGGACCTCCGGCTTGCGGGCACCGGCGACCTTGCGCATCGTCTTGGTGAAGGACTGTGATCCGGTGGCATGCAGGGCCGGTACCCCGCGCCTGTAGAGGTCGCCCAACAGGGAGAGTGCGATCACGCTCTTGCCGGAGCCCGGCCCGCCGGCCACGACGACGACCTGCTTATGGTTGGACCGCCGGGCCTGTCGGACTGCCGACATGACCGTTTCGTAGGCGAGGCGCTGTTCGTCCAGCAACACGAACTGTTCCCGGTTGCGCACCTCTTCGGCAGCAACGGTCATCAACTGCCTCGACGGCCTTACCTTGCCCTGCAACAAGGCGTCGGCTGCCTCGGCACCCGGCTTCGCCGCCAGCCTGGAGCGGAGGTAGCCGAGGAAGGCACCGCGCTGGTCGCCGGTGAACATCCGGCCCCGATCGTCCTCGGTGACGGCACGGAGCCCTGCCACCCCGAAGCCGGTCGCGTTGTGCAGGTAGGCGACCCCCGCGACCGAGTCGGGGATCCGTTCCAACGCTCCGTTGAACGAGATGAGGTAGTCGCAGTAGCCGCGCACCTGCTCGATCGGGTTGAGGACCGGATCCGGGTAGGCGTCGATGCGGCACAGCAGCGGATCGTCTTCCTCCGGGTAGGCCTCGCTCCACTGCTTCAGCTCGATCACCACGTACGAGGGCTCCCCGGTACTCGGATGAACACCTGCAAGTATCACGTCCGCCCGCTTGCTGGTCAGCGGCAGCGCGTACTCCAACATCATCTCGACCTCACCGAGCCCGGCTTCGAGGAGCGCGTTGGTGAGCGCCGGGATGCTCCGCTCCCAGGAGCGCACCTCCGACGGCTGAGGCCGATGGCGGTGTTTGTGCAGGAAGTTCTCGGTCAGGAGCTCGGCCAGCTGCCCTTCAAGGTGGGTGCGATTGGCCAACGACGCCGCAGACTCACGGAACAGCAAGGAAGTGCCCCCAGGCAGCACGAAGTAGCTCGTGCGGGTGGGGGCATGTCCTTCGGTTCCACGGAAGTGGAGCGGAAGCCCGTCGGGCCGCTGAGATGGTCTTCGCCATCCTAGAACAGGCTATGGATCAGGAGCCTGAGCTGGTCGACAACCCCGCATGTGGGGGGTGGTGACGCTCCTCTGACGTACACAGCTCCCTTACGCTGACGAAACGGAGATTCTGACCTGTGAGTCTGCCCCGTTGCTTGCTTCTCAATGTGTTCTCAGGGACGCACCACGTGGAGTGCGTCGCCATCCTGGAGCCCCTGGCAAAGGGGCACTGACGTGCCGTTTCCCCTTGCCCGAAGCGGGTGTCCACCGCGCTGACGGCGGAGTCACCGCCCCCGGAACGATCCGTGGCTGGTGGGGCCGGCCCGGGGTTCGTCGTACCCGCGCCGGACGTGCACCCGGCGGAGAACGGAGAACCGGCCGGCCGATTCGGCTGTGACGGACTGCAGTCCCGGCGTTCGGGGGCTTCTCCGTGACGTCGTCTGATGCGCCGAGCGTCGCCGTGCCGGCGGGCCGGATTGCCTGCGTGCGGGTGTTCCAACCCGGCGCCGTGGCGGCGACGGGACCGTAGTTGCTGGTGAGAACGTCGATCGTCTGCACGGCCTTCGTTCGTGTTCCGTCCGCCGTCAGCGGATTGCCGGTGAGGCTTGTGACGGCCCGTCGACGACGGACGTCCCCTGCGGCCCGTCGCCTTGGGCGGAACGAGGCACGGCAGGTGGAAGGTTCGTGGCGTCCCGCACCGGGGCCGCCGGGGCGAGGCGGGCAGGTCAGAAGCCGGTCATGGTGATCTTCCCGATGGCCCGGCCGGACTCCAGGACGCCGTGCGCCTCGCGCAGGTGCCCGGCGCTGATCCTCCCGAGGTCGGCGGTGGCGGTGGTGGTGAGGATCCCGGCGTCCACCAGGCGGGAGATCTGGTCGAGGATGCGGCCCTGCTCCGCTTGGTCGGCGGTCCGGTGCAGCGAGCGGGTGAACATGAACTCCCAGTGGAAGGAGATGCTCTTGGACTTCAGCAGACCGATCTCCACCGGACCGAAGTCGTCGATGGCCACGATCCGTCCGAAGGGCCTGACGATGTCGGCGTACGCGGCCAGGTTCCGGTCGGTCCCGGCGGTGCCGAAGACGAAGTCCACGCCGTCCGGGGCCACGGCACGCACCTGCGGGGTGAGGGGCTCACGGTGGTCGACGATGTGGTCGGCGCCCATCCGCCGGGCGAACTCGGCGGTCTCGGGGCGTGAGGCCGTGCCGATCACCGTGAGACCGGTGAGGGCGCGGGCCAGCTGGGACACCATGGCGCCGACACCGCCCGCGGCGGCCGTGACCAGCAGCGTGCCCGACTGCTTGAGGGCGCCGGTGTGCAGCCCGAGGTGTTCGAAGAGGCCTTCCCACGCCGTGAGCGAGGCCAGCGGCAGAGCCGCCGCCTCGGCGAACGAGAGCGAGGCGGGCTTGTGGCCGACGATGCGCTCGTCCACGGCGTGGAACTGCGCGTTGGCCCCCGGCCGGTCGAGGGCTCCGGCGTAGAAGACCTCGTCGCCCACCCGGAAGGACTCGGCCTCCGGGCCGACGGCGACGACGGTGCCCGCCGCGTCCCAGCCCAGGACCTTGGGCTCACCGCCCGGGTCGCTGCTCTGGCGGATCTTGTAGTCGACCGGGTTGACGGCGACGGCCTCGACACGCACCAGCAGGTCGCGCGGTCCGGGCTGCGGTACCGGCAGGACCGTGTCCTGGAGGCTCTCCGTGTCGTCCACCGGCAGGCTCTTCCGGTAGGCGACGGCGGGCATGGTCTGCGGGATCCGGCTCATGGCTGTTCCTCCTGGTCGGGTGGGATCACGACGGGCTTCCGCTGCGGCCGCAACGTAACTCTGAGGAGGTAGTAACCTGCAAGGGATGCTACTTCCCTAGGGGAAGTGACCTGGTGGGACCGGCGATGCGGAGAAGGAGAAGCTCATGGTGAGGCGCTGCGAGACGGAGCGACACGATCACCACGACGTGTACGCGGCCCAGTGCCCCTGCCGTGACGTGCTCGACCTGCTGGCCAACAAGTGGTCGGCGCTGGCCATCGGAGCCATGGAGGAGCGTCCGCAGCGCTTCGGAGCCCTGCAGAGGAGACTGGAGGGCGTCAGCCCCAAGGTGCTGACCGCCACTCTGCGCCGTCTGGAGGACCGGGGTTTCGTCGAGCGGACCGTCTATCCCGCGGTGCCCCTGCACGTCGAGTACGAGCTGACCCCGCTCGGCCGCAGTGTGGCGGAGCCACTGGCTCAGCTGCGGACCTGGGTGGAGGACCACCTGGACGAGATCGGCTGACGGCACCCGGCACTCCGGGCGAACCCGGATCGCCGCCCACCGGGCCGGTGCGGCCGCCCGGCATCGCCGTGCGGGCCCACCCTCGGCTTCGAGCCGCGCGACGGCGGCGACACGGCCGCCCGAGCCCTGCTCGAAGCCGTCGACAGCCGCTCCACCCTGCGCCTGTGCCTCCTCGGCCGGCACCTCACCCGGGCCCTCGACATCATCCTTGGAGCCACCCGCTCCCACGCCCTGGGCGCACACCTCGGGGGCCATCCCGTGCTCCGTGGGCGGTCCCCGGTGGAACGCCCGCCCGCCGGGGCCGCCCCTGACGAGCCGTGGTGACGAGGGCGACCTCTCGTCCGCGGGGGTGACCGGCATCCGCCGCCCGCACCCACGGACACGTGACAGGGACGGGGCCCGGACGTGGGGAAGCCCGGGCCCCGTCGGCCGGGTGCCGCCGGTCGGACGGCACGGCCTGTCAGGAGGCGTCGATCTCCGCGCGTACCGTACGTGCCGCCGCGACGAGGTTCTCCAGGGAAGCGCGGGTCTCCGGCCACCCGCGGGTCTTCAGGCCGCAGTCCGGATTGACCCAGAGCCGTCCGGCCGGGATCGCCTCCAGACCGGTACGCAGCAGGCCGGCGGTCTCCGCCAGGTCCGGGACCCGGGGCGAGTGGATGTCCCAGAGCCCGGGGCCGGCCGCGCGCGGGTAGCCGTGGGCGGCGAGTTCGCGGGCGACCTGCATGTGGGAGCGGGCGGCCTCCAGGCTGATGACGTCGGCGTCGAGATCGTCGATGGCCTGGACGATGTCGCCGAACTCGGCGTAGCACATGTGGGTGTGGACCTGGGTGTCCGGCCGCACGCCGCTCGTGGCCAGACGGAACGCCTCGGTCGCCCAGGCCAGATAGGCGGCGTGGCCGGCGACGCGCAGCGGCAGCGTCTCACGCAGCGCGGGCTCGTCGACCTGGATGACCGCCGTGCCGGCGGCCTCCAGATCGCGCACCTCGTCCCGCAGGGCGAGGGCGACCTGCCGTGCGGTGTCGGCGAGCGGCTGGTCGTCGCGGACGAAGGACCAGGCGAGCATGGTGACCGGGCCGGTGAGCATGCCCTTGACCGGCTTGCCGGTCAGCGACTGCGCGTACGAGGTCCAGCGCACGGTCATCGGCTCGGGCCGGGAGATGTCGCCGGCGAGGATCGGCGGCCGGACATAGCGGGTGCCGTACGACTGGACCCAGCCGTGCCGGGTGGCGAGGAAGCCGTCCAGCCGCTCGGCGAAGTACTGGACCATGTCGTTGCGTTCGGGCTCCCCGTGGACGAGGACGTCGAGCCCCGCCTTCTCCTGGAAGGCGATCACCTGCTGGATCTCCGTCCTGATCCGGTTCTCGTAGCCGTCGGCGTCGATCCTCCCGGCGCGCAGGTCGGCACGGGCGGTGCGCAGTGCGGCTGTCTGCGGGAAGGAGCCGATGGTGGTCGTCGGCAGGAGCGGCAGGCCGAGGAGGGCGCGCTGGGCGGCGGCCCGTTCGGCGTACGGCTGGGAGCGGCGGGTGTCCGTGTCGGTGACGGCGGCGGTCCGGGAGCGGACGGCGGGGTCGCGGGCGATGGGGGAGCCGGTGCGGGAGGCCAGGGCGGCCCGGTTGGCGGCGAGCCGCCCGGCGATGGCGTCGGTGCCCTGGGACAGGCCCGTGGCCAGGGTGACGGTCTCGGCCGTCTTCTGCCGGGCGAAGGCGAGCCAGCGCAGGATCTGCGGGTCGACGTCCTTCTCGGCCGTCGCGTCGAGCGGGACGTGGAGGAGGGAGCAGGATGGGGAGACGTCCACCCGGTCGGCGAGACCGAGCAGGGTGCCGAGCGTCGACAGGGACCTCTCCAGGTCGTTGACCCAGATGTTCCGTCCGTCGACGACACCGGCCACGAGCCGCTTGCCGGGCAGGCCGCCGGCGGCGGCGAGCCCCTCCAGGTTCGCGGCGGCGGGGCCGGTGAAGTCGAGCGCGAGCCCGTCGACCGGGGCTTTGGCGAGAACGGGCAGGGCCTCGCCCAGGCGGTCGAAGTAGGAGGCGACGAGCAGCCTGGGCCGGTCGGTGAGGCCGCCGAGCACCCGGTAGGCGCGCACGACCGCGGCGAGTTCCGCCGGGGTGCGGTCCTGGACGAGCGCGGGCTCGTCCAGTTGGACCCACTCCGCGCCCGCCGCCCGCAGGTCGGCGAGGACTTCGGCGTACACGGGCAGCAGCCGGTCGAGGAGGGTGAGCGGGTCGAAGCCGGCCGGGGCGTCCGGCGCGGGTTTGGCGAGCAGCAGGTAGGTGACGGGTCCGACGAGGACGGGGCGGGCCGCGAGCCCGAGCGCGAGGGCTTCCCCGAGTTCCGCGACCTGCTTGCACGAGTCGGCCGCGAAGTCGGTGTCCGGGCCGAGTTCCGGCACCAGGTAGTGGTAGTTGGTGTCGAACCACTTGGTCATCTCCAGCGGTGCCGCGTCCTGCGTGCCGCGGGCCATGGCGAAGTACCCGTCGAGGGCGTCCTCCTCGACGGCGGCGCGGTGGCGCTCGGGAATCGCGCCGACCATGACGGTGGTGTCGAGGACGTGGTCGTAGTACGAGAAGTCGCCGCTCGGGACCTCGTGGATGCCTGTGCCGGAGAGGTCATGCCAGTGGGTTCGGCGCAGTTCGGCGGCGGTGGCCCGGAGGGCGTCGGCGGTGACGCGGCCCTTCCAGTACCCTTCGACCGCCTTCTTGAGTTCCCGGTTCTGCCCCTGTCGGGGGTAGCCGTACAGGGTGGCCCGTGCTGCCGAGGCCGCGGACGTGGTGGTCACGGAGATCTCCTTCGCGAGATGAGTCCCTGAGATCCCGGGGAGGGGACGAGAGCGCGAAGGGGTGACGGACCGGACGGCACGCACGCGCGGCAGAGGCACGGTCGTCCGCCTGGTATGTCGCCGACCCGCCCTCGAGGTCACCGGGATGTCCGCGCGCGGAGGCGTCCGCGTGCGGGCGGCGGGCAGGTCTTCGGACTCGCGGGCGCGTCTCGTTGGTACGAGACTCCTACTGGCCGTCGCTTCCCAGGTCCGGTGCGTCGGACCCAGTGCGTATGACGGCGGTCGTTCCCGCTCACCGCTGCGGGGCAGTCCCGGATTCCCACCGGGTTCCCTCTTACGACGCATCCCGCCTGGCGGACGGGGCGAACCAGCTGCACGCGCCACCTTACGGAAGTCGTCCCGGGCGTGGTGGCCGCTGTCCACGATCCGGATCGTGAGCTGAGACACCCCGGTGACGGGGTGTGGGCGAGGCGCGGGCGAGGCGCGGACGGGGCAGGCCGAAGGGGCGGGGGCGCCACATCGCCTCCCGCCCCCTCACGTGGAGCGCCGGGCCCTCACCCGGTGACCCACACTCCCGCCCAGGGTCGTCGTCCTGGGCTACCGGGGCTCCTCTCCCCGGTCGTACACATGGAACCCGCGGCCGGTCTTGCGGCCGAGCAGTCCCGCCTCAACCATCCGCAGAAGCAGCGGAGGAGGGGCATGGAGAGGTTCCTTGAACTCCTCGTACAGCGACTCGGCGATCGAGGCGACCGTGTCGAGTCCGATCAGGTCGGCCAGCCGCAGCGGGCCCATCGGGTGGGCGCATCCCAGTTCCATGCCGCGGTCGACGTCCGCCGCGGACGCGAAGCCGGACTCGGTCATGCGGATCGCGGAGAGCAGGTACGGGATCAGGAGTGCGTTCACCACGAATCCGGCGCGGTCGGTGGACCGGATGACGGTCTTGCCGAGGGTCCGGGTGGCGAAGTCGTGGACGGCGGTCGCGGTCGCCGTCGAGGTGTGCAGTGTCGTGACCACCTCGACCAGGGGCAGGACGGGGACGGGGTTGAAGAAGTGAAGGCCGACGACCCGGTCCGCGCGGCCGGTGGCCATGCCCAGGCGCATGACGGGGAGCGACGAGGTGTTGGTGGCGAGGATCGCCCGCGGATCGTCGACGGCCTTGTCGAGGACGGTGAACACCTCGGCCTTGGCCGCGGCGTCCTCGACGACGGCCTCGACGACGAGTTGCCGGTCGGCGAGATCGGCGGGTTCCGAGGTGACGGTGACCCGTTCGAGGGCCGTCTCGGCGGCGGGCCGGCCGAGCTTGCCGCGTTGGACAGCCCGCTCCAGGGAGACCCGGATCCGCCGGTGCGCCGCCTCGGCCGCCTGCCGGGTCGCCTCGCAGACGATCGTGTCGAGCCCCGCCCGGGCACAGACCTCGGCGATGCCGGCCCCCATCTGACCGCCGCCGACGATGCCCACGCGCCGGATGCCGGCGCCGCTCATGACCGGACCTCCGCCGTCCGGACGAGGTGGCGCTCGTAGGCGGAGGGGGTGAGGAGCGAGGGCGGTTCGGTGACGGGCCCGGTCTGCTTCCCGCCCTTCGGTGCGGTGAAGCCGATGCGCCGCTCGACCGCGTCCAGCAGGGAGGGCTGCCCGCCTGACACATCGCCCCGGGTGGGGGCGGCGGCGTCCTCGAAGTCGGCCGTCCGCCCCCGGGCACCGGATCCGAGGGTGCCGACAGCCGTGCGCCGCCCGGGCGGGCCGGTGCCCTCCCCACGCCGGCCGGTGAGTCCGGGCGCGGGCGGCGCCTGCCGGGAGGCGTCGGCGCGGACGGCGGCGGTCGCGTCCGGGAGGCCGAGAGGGGCGCCGGTGGCCGGGCGGGCCGCCCCGCGCCGAGGCTCCTCCGGGAGCCGGTCCCCGCGCTCGGCGGAAGAGCCGGCGAGCCGGGCGGCGAAGCCCGGGGCCGCGGAGGCCGGGGTCTCGTCGTGCCGCTCGCCCGGGACGGCGAGGACTCGGACGGGGAAGGGCGGGGCGCTGCGGGGCATCGGGTTCCTCCGGGTACGGCGGGGCGGGGCGGCGACGGTGAAGGAGAAGGAGAAGGAGAAGGAGTACGGGGCGGGCGGGACGTGGATCCGCCCGCCCCGCACGGCCGTGGGGCCCGGGGGCCTAGTGGAACTGCTCCTCTTCGGTCGAGCCGGTGAGCGCCGTGGTGGAGGAGGCGGGATTGACGGCGGTGGAGACCAGGTCGAAGTAACCGGTGCCGACCTCACGCTGGTGCCTGACGGCGGTGAACCCCTGCGCACGGGCGGCGAACTCGCGTTCCTGGAGGTCGACGTAGGCGGTCATGCCGTGTTCGGCGTAGCCGCGGGCGAGGTCGAACATGCCGTGGTTGAGGGAGTGGAAGCCGGCGAGGGTGATGAACTGGAACTTGTAGCCCATGGCGCCGAGTTCGCGCTGGAACTTGGCGATCTGGTCGTCGTCCAGGGCGGCCTTCCAGTTGAAGGAGGGCGAGCAGTTGTACGCGAGCATCCGGTCCGGGTACCGGGCATGGAGCGCCTCGGCGAACTCGCGGGCCTGGGCCAGGTCCGGAGTGCCGGTCTCGACCCAGATGAGGTCGGCGTACGGGGCGTAGGCCAGGCCGCGGGCGATGACCGGGGCCATGCCGTTGCGCACCCGGTAGAACCCCTCGGCGGTGCGCTCGCCGGTCACGAACTCGGCGTCGCGCTCGTCGACGTCGCTGGTCAGCAGGGTGGCGGCCAGGGCGTCCGTGCGGGCGACGACCAGCGTCGGGACGTCGGCGATGTCGGCGGCGAGCCGGGCCGCGTTGAGGGTGCGGATGTGCTGGGAGGTGGGGACGAGGACCTTGCCGCCGAGGTGGCCGCACTTCTTCTCGGAGGCCAGCTGGTCCTCGTAGTGGATGCCGGCCGCGCCGGCCGCGATCATCGCCTTGGTCAGCTCGAAGGCGTTGAGCGGTCCGCCGAAGCCGGCCTCGGCGTCGGCGACGACCGGTGCCAGCCAGTCCGTCGGGTCCGTGCCGCCCTCGGAGGCGGCGATCTGGTCGGCGCGCAGCAGCGCGTTGTTGATGCGACGGACCACCTGTGGAACGGAGTTGACCGGGTAGAGGCTCTGATCGGGGTAGGTGTGCCCGGCCTGGTTGGCGTCGGCGGCCACCTGCCAGCCGGACAGGTAGATCGCCTGGAGCCCGGCCCGCACCTGCTGCACCGCCTGCCCGCCGGTCAGCGCACCCAGCGCGTGGACGTAGTCCAGCTCGTGCAGCTGCCGCCACAGCCGCTCCGATCCGCGCCGCGCCAGGGTGTGTTCCTCGCGGACGCTGCCGGAGAGCCGGATCACGTCCTCGGCGGAGTAGGTGCGCTCGATCCCCCTCCATCGCGGGTCCGTCGCCCAGCGCCGGGCCAGCTCCTCGGCCGCCTGTGTCGTCGCCACTGCCTGCGCCATGATGATCTCTCCTGGGATATGTCGAAGCTTGCGAAGATTCGCGGGAGGTGGTGGACGGCCCGCCGACCGCGGGGCGAGGTGTTCGGGGCCGACGGCGTCAGGGCGTGAACCGGCTCCCGGTTTCTGCTTGTCAGCGCCGTCTCTGACGGGCCGTGTGATGACTTTCGCAGTGGCGCTCCGCGCCCGGCAAGCATGGCCTCGTGCCAAGTTCTGCGAATCTTCTCCGACGGTTCTGCGAAGTCTGCGAAGCCGTGGACCGCACTAAGGTGTCGATGACGAGCAGCCGAGACCCAGGGGGTGGCCGTGAGCAGGATCTACGCGGGCGCGAGACTGCGCAGACTCCGGGAGGAGCGCGGGCTGAACCAGGCCGACCTGGCCAGGGTCCTCAGGATCTCGCCCAGCTACCTGAACCAGATGGAGCACGACACCCGGCCACTGACCGTGCCGGTGCTGCTTCGGCTCACGGAGTCGTTCGGCCTCGACCCGGAGTTCTTCTCCGAACGGGACTCGAGCAGGCTCCTCGCCGACCTGCGCGAGACCCTGGCCGACGAACTCGACCGGGCCGCACTCTCCGCCGCCGATCTCAAGGAACTGGCCGGCCGCCTGCCCCACGTGGCGGCCCTCCTGCTCGACCTCGGCCGGAGGAACCGCAGCATGACCGAGCGCCTCGCCGAACTCACCGGCTCGCGTGACGGCCTGGCCGTCCCCGGCACGGCGCGCACTCCGCACGAGGAGGTCCGCGACTTCTTCCACCGGCGCCGCAACTACCTTCACGACGCCGACCGCGCCGCCGAGGACCTCGCACACGAGATCGGCATCCGCCCCGGTGAGGTGCGGCGGGCCCTCGCCGACCGCCTCGACGAGCGCCACGGCGTGCGCGTCGCGACCGACGCCGACGACATGCTCCACCGCTACGACCCAGGCGCCCGGATCCTGCACCTGTCGCCGCGGCTGCGTCCCGGCCAGCAGGCGTTCCGCATGGCCACCCAGCTCGCCCTGCTCGAACACGACGACCTGATCCGCGCGTACGCCTCCGAGGACTACGAGGAGGCCACGACGACCTGGTCACTGGCCCGCATCGGCGTCGCCCACCACTTCGCCGCCGCCCTGGTCCTCCCGTACCGCGTCTTCCACGCGGCGGCCGAGGAGAGCCGGTACGACATCGAGCGGCTCGCCGACCGCTTCGGCCTCGGCTACGAGACCGTCTGCCACCGCCTCAGCACCCTCCAGCGTCCCCGCCTGCGCGGCGTCCCGTTCTCCTTCGTGCGGGTCGACCGCGCGGGCAACATGTCCAAGCGGCAGTCCGCCACCGGCTTCCACTTCTCCCGGGCCGGCGGCACCTGCCCGCTGTGGAACGTGTACGAGGCGTTCGCCGCACCCGGCCGCGTCCACGTCCAGGTGGCCGCCATGCCCGACGGGCAGCGCTATCTGTGGACCGCTCGGACGGTCACCCGCCGCGGCCGCGGCTGGGGCGCCCCCGGCAAGACCTTCGCCATCGGTCTCGGCTGCGAGATCCGGCACGCCTCACGCGTCGTCTACTCCGAGGGACTCGACCTGGACAACCGGGCCGCCGCCACCCCGATCGGCATGGGCTGCCGTGCCTGCGAACGCCTCGACTGCGCCCAGCGTGCGCTGCCGCCCGCGGGTCGCCCGCTCTCGGTGGACGAGAACACGGGCGGCTTCGTGCCGTACGCGGTGCGGGCCACCCGGCCGGGATGACGGCCGGATCCGTCAGGACGGGCCGGGGACCGGCACGTCGAGCGCGGGTACCGGGCGCGGGCTGCCGTCGGCGTCGACGGCGACGAAGGTCAGGGAGGCGGTGGCGACCTCGGCGGCGGGGCCGGCGCTGTTCCACCGCTCGGAGGTGACCCGCACCCCGACCGTCATCGACGTCCGCCCGGCGCGCCGGAGTCCTGCTTCGACGCTGAGCAGGTCCCCGGCCCGTACCGGGGCGAGGAAGGACATCTTGTCGACGGAGACGGTCACCGCCGGTCCGTCGGCGTGGCGGCCGGCCGCCGCGGCGGCGGCGTCGTCGATGAGCTTCATCATCACGCCACCGTGGATGGTGCCGTACAGGTTGGTGTCGTGCTCGCTCATGATGTGCGCGAGCACCACCCGGGAGCCGTCCGGTGTCTTGACCGGGCGGGAGGCGGGGGCGGGACTGGTGACGGTGGGATCGGCCACGTCAACTCTCCTTCGCGAGTCGCGGCAGGGCTGTTCCGCACGCCAGGGGTGTCGGCGTGCGGGCGGCGGGCAGGTCTTCGGACTCGCGGGCGCGTCTCGTGGTACGAGACTCCTACTGGCCGTCGCTTCCCAGGTCCGGTTCGCCGGACCCAGTGCGTATGACGGCGGTCGTTCCCGCTCACCGCTGCGGGGCAGTCCCGGATTCTCACCGGGTTCCCTCTTACGACGCCGACTGCCTGGCGGACAGGGGCGAACCAGCTGCCCCGCCAGCCTACGGCAGCGGGATCGCGGCCCGCTGCCGAGGAGGCCGGTGACCAGGGCCGTCCGGCATCCGGACCGGGCCGGTCCGTGTCACCCGCGTATCGCCTCCGGGCCGTCGCCTCACAGGTCCTGCTCGGCCCAGACCGTCTTGCCGCCCGGTGTGTACCGGGTGCCCCAGCGGCGGGTGAGCTGGGCGACCAGGAGAAGTCCGCGTCCGCCCTCGTCGAACGCCCGGGACCGTTTCATGTGCGGCGTGGTGCTGCTGGCGTCGGACACCTCGCACATGAGCACCGAGTCGCGGATGAGGCGCAGCGTCAAGGGGGGACGGGCGTAGCGGATCGCGTTGGTGAGCAGTTCGCTGGCCACGAGTTCCGTGGTGAACGACAGCTCCTCCAGCGCCCACCGGGCCAGTTGCTCGGTGACGAGGTGTCGGACCCGCGCGACCTCGACGGGATCGGCGGCGACGTCCCAGGTGGCGATCCGGGACGGGGGGAGTGCCCGGGTGCGTGCCAGGAGGAGGACCGCGTCGTCCTCCTGTTCCCCAGGTGAGAGGCCGCGCAGCACCCTGTCGCAGAGGCCTTCGAGTGAGGCCGCCGGTCCGGAGAGCAACTCGCCGAGGAGCCGTAGTCCTTCGTCCGGATCACGGTTCCCGGAGTGCGGCAGGCCGTTGGTGTAGAGCGCGAGGACACTGCCCTGGGGCAGGTCGACACCGTGGCTTTCGAAAGGCAGCCCCCCGAGGCCCAGCGGCGGACCGCTCGGGAGGTCCGGGAAGCGGACCGTGCCGTCCGGGGTGACGACGGCGGGCGCGGGATGTCCGGCGCGGGCCATGGTGCAGTGCCGGGACACCGGGTCGTACACCGCGTAGAGGCAGGTGGCCCCGGCGACCGGGGTGTGCGGTGACGGTGTCTCGTCCTCCGCCGAGTTCTCCTCCTCGTCGAGGCGGAGAACCAGGTCGTCGAGATGGGTCAGCAACTCGTCGGGAGGAATGTCGATGTCGGCCAGGGTCAGCGCGGCGGTGCGCAGCCGGCCCATGGTCGCGGACGCCTCGATGCCGTGTCCCACGACGTCTCCCACCATCAGCCCCACGCGCGCGCCCGACAGGGGGATGACGTCGAACCAGTCGCCTCCGACACCCGCGCCGGACTCCGCCGGAACGTAGCGGGTCGCGATGTCCGCCGCCGAGAGGCGGACGTTGCGGCGCGGGAGGAGGCTCCGCTGCAGGGCCAGGGACGTGCCGCGTTCGCGCGCGTAGCGGCGGGCGTTGTCGACGGCGAGCGCGGCCCGGGTGGTGATCTCCCCGGTGAGCAGGACGTCGTCGGTGTCGAACACGTCCGGTGTGCGGTGGCGCATGAAGTGGACGACGCCGAGCAGCGTTCCCCGGGCGCGCAGCGGCGCCGTGATGAGGGAGTGGACGCGGTGGAGCCGCAGGATCGCCGCGTAGCCGGGGTCGCTGCCGAGCCAGCGCCGGACATCCCGGTCGTCGGCCCAGTGCGCCGACGGCGTGTCGGCTGTCAGCGCGCGGGCCATGGGCGACAGCGGGTGGTAGTGGCACGGCTGACCGGGCCGTAGCGCGGACTCGGGACAGTCCTCCAGGACGGAGCTCTGCGCGGCGCGCAGCAGCGTCGGCTCGCCGTGCCGGGCGGGGGAGGTGTCCGGTCGCAGCACGTCCTCGAAGAGGTCGACGGCCGCGAAGTCGGAGAAGTGGCCGATGGCCAGCTCCGCCAGCTCACGCGCGGTCTCCGACACGTCCAGGGAGGTGCCCAGGCGGACACTCGCGGCGTTCATGACCGCGAGCCTCTGCCGGGTGCGGTACTGCCCGGTGATGTCGAGGGCGGAGGCGGATGCGGGGTGCGCCCGCGGAGGCCGGGAGTCGCCGGCCAGCCGGGAGAGCGCCGCCGGCAGTCCGGTCAGGGACGTGATGACCGCGTCGGCCTCGGTCAGCTCGTCCCGTCCGGGAGCGGGCGGCGCTTCACCGCGGAGCATCCACACGGTGCGCAGCCCCGCCCGCGCCGCTCCCCGCACGTCGGTGTCGAGCCGGTTGCCGACGTGGACGGCGCGTTCGGCGGGCACGCCCAGCTTGTCGAGCACGGCGCGGAAGGCCTCGGGGGCGGGTTTCTCGGCGGAGTCGACCCCGCCGAGGACGACAGCGCCGAACAGGGGGGCCAGGCCGTCGCGGCGCAGCGCGTCCCGCACCTGCGGGGGTGAGTTGGAGAGGATCCCGAGCCGGTAGTCGTCGGCCAGCGCCCGGAGCACCGGTGCCACGTCCGGGTAGAGCGACTCGACGGGGTAGGCCCAGTGCTTGGCGATGTGAGCGCGCAGCAGGCCGATGTCGCCGTCCCGGAGGAACCTGCGGGCGAACGCCGCGCGCAGGCCGGCCCCGCCCTCGCGTTCCGCCTCGTACAACGACCAGAACGCGTGTTCGTCGAATTCCTCTCCCGCGAGTTCGTGCACGGCGCGGTACAGGGCTTCGACGAAGCGTTCGTCGTCATAGACCGAGCCTCCGATGTCGAAGAGCACCGCGTCGACAGGACCGCCCCCCGTGCCGTCGCTCGGCACGCTGTGGCCTGCGGTGGCGTCGACGTCCACGCTCAGCCTCCCGGACACGGGCCGCTCCCGCTCACCACCCATCGTGGCACCGCGCCCTCCGGCACGCGAACCGCTCCGGCGGAGGCACGGCGCCTCCGCCGGAGCGTTCCGGCTACGGTGTTCCGGCCACTGTGCCGCGGCCCGTGAGGACCTCCGGATTGGCGCAGTGCGCGAGCGGCTCGCCCCGCAGGTACCGCACCGTCTCCGCGGCGCAGATCCGGGCCGCCTGATGCGCGGTCTGCTTGCTGGCACCCGCCAGGTGGGGGGTCATCACGATGCCAGGCGTGCGCAGCAGCCGTGAGCCCGGCGGGACGGGCTCCTCCGGGAAGACGTCGAACGCGGCGGCGAAGAGGTGCCCCCGGTCGAGGGCGTCGCAGACCGCGTCGTAGTCCAGCAGCCCGCCCCGGGCGCAGTTGACGATCACGGAGCCGGGAGCCATCGCGGCGATCTGCTCCGCGCCGATCATGCCGCGGTTCTCCGCCGTCAGCCGGGCGTGCAGCGAGAGCACCCGGGACCGCGCCAGCAGCTCGTCCAGGCCCACGTTGCGCACCCCGGGCGCCGCGTCCCCCGGCAGGTAGGGGTCGTGGACGAGGACGTCCGCGCCGAAGCCGCCGAGGATGCGGGCGACGCGGTGCCCGATGGCGCCGTAGCCGACCAGCCCCACGGTGGTGCCCGCCAGCTCCATGCCGACCTCGTCGTACTGGTAGTAGTCGCCGCGCCACACACCGCGGGCGAGCTCGCCGTGGGTGTGCGGGATGCGGCGCAGCGCGGCCAGCAGCAGGGCGACGGTGTGCTCGGCCGTCGCGGTGGCGTTGCGGCCCGGGGCGAACGTCACCGCGACGCCGTGTTCCGTGGCGGCCTCCAGACTGGCGTTGACCGGTCCGCCGCGGCCGACGGCGAACAGTTCGAGGTCCGGGCACGCCTCCAGGACCCTGCGGGTGAGCGGAGCCATCTGCGTCACGCAGACCCGTACGCCCTGGAGGGCCTCGATGAGCTGCTCCTCCGTGCCGGACGCCTCGTGCACCTCGGCGACGTCGCCGAACGGTTCGATGGGCCAGGGCAGGTGCAGTTCGCTGATCTCCAGCTCCCCGCGGGGGCCGCCGTGCTCGGCACGCAGCGCGTCGGCGAGCAGGCCGGTGTGGACGAAGTGGTCGCCTGCGGCGAGAATCCTGACGGTCACGGGGTCTCCTCCTCGGGTGCCGGGGCCGGGGCCGGGAAGCCGTCGAAGGCCTCGGCCGGCGTGTTGAACTGCAGCAGTGCCGCCCTGTCTCCGCCGCCGTAGCGGACCTCGGTGATCGCGCAGTTGCGCATGAGGGGGAACAGCCGCCGGTACTCCGACAGCGGGACTCCCGTCAGATGACAGAGCAGCAGCCGGTTGAGCGTGCTGTGGCCGACGATCAGGACCCTGCCTTCCGGGTGGAGACGGTGGATCTCCCGCAGACAGGCCATGCCGCGCTCGACGGCGTCGGCGGGGGGCTCGCCGTCCGGCAGGTGATGGAGCGCCGGGTCCGCGTGGAAGGCGGCGAGCCGCTCGGGGAACACATCGCGCATGTCGGCGGTGGTGAGCCCCTCACCGCGCCCGAAGTCGACCTCCCTCAGCCGGGGATCCTCCTGGGGTTCCAGGCCGGTGGCCTCGGCGGTCGGCCGGGCCGTGTCCCGGGCGCGCAGCAGCGGCGAGACCCACAGTGCGTCGGGCCGGGCGTGCTTGGCCCACGCGGCGAGCTGCTCGGCCTGCTCGCGCCCCCGTGGGGTGAGCGGGATGTCGCTGCGGCCCGTGTAGCGGTTCTCGGCATGCCAGATCGTCTCTCCGTGGCGGACGAGTACGAGATCGGTCACAGGTGGGCTCTCCTTCGTGCGTGCCGGGCGACGGCCGTCGGCAGCCAGCCGCGCTCTTCGAGTGCGTCGACCAGCTGGAGATGCTTCTCCAGCAGGCGCCGCGTGTGTTCGGGCCGCGGCTCGACCACGGTGCGCAGCCGCACCATGTCGCGGGCGGCGTCGCTGAGCGGGGTGGTGGTGCCCGCCCGGGCGAGGACGGCCATGCCGAGGGCGGCCTCGGCGTTGTCCGGCAGCCCGAGGGGGCGGGCGAGGACGTCGGCGCGCAGCTGGCACCAGTAGCGGCTGCGGGCTCCGCCGCCGGTGAGGGTCACCGGTCCGTCGAGGGGGGCGCCGAGCAGTCCCAGGTAGTCGAAGCAGAGGCGCTCGGTGAACGCGACGCCCTGCAACAGCGAGGCGTGGTAGTCGGCCTCCGCCGCGCCGTGCCGGTCACCCAGGGTGAATCCCTCGGCGTCCGGCGCGAGGAAGGGGAAGCGCTCTCCCCTGGAGGCGAGCGGATAGGTCACCAGGCTCGACGGCTCGTACCGCTGGGCTCTGGCGTCCAGCGTGGCGAGGTTCCTTCCGGGGAACGCCCGGGACAGGGCTCCCGCGCCGGTGCTGGAGGCACCGCCCGGCAGCCAGTTCCCGTCCGGGGCACGGTGCGAGTACACGACGCCCAGGGGGTCGCGCAGCCGCTGGGCGGTCACTCCCTTGAGGACGAGCGTGGTCCCGAGCACGGAGTTCCAGGCGCCGGGCTCCAGGGCACCGGCACTGATCTGGGCCGCGCAGCCGTCGGTCATGCCGGCGACCACGGGAGTGCCCTCGGGGATGCCGGTGCTCTCGGCGGCACCGGCGCACACGCTGCCGAGCACGGTGCCCGGCCGGACGACCTCGGGCAGCAGTCCCGCCGGGATCCGCAGGTCCTCGAAGAGCGCGCCGGGCCATGCCTCCCGCTCCGTGTCGTAGCCCGTCTTGAGAGCGTGGCTGGAGTCCGTCGCCACCGGGCCGCCGGTGAGCCGCTCACCGATGCAGTCGGCCTGGTGGAGCAGCCGGGCCCCGGCGGGGAGGCCGGAGTGGTTGCCGAGCAGCCAGAGCAGCTTGGGCAGCGCCCAGGAGGGCTGCGGCCGGTGTCCGAGCCGTTCCCACAGGGCGGAACCCGCCTCCGCGGCGAGCGGGGCCTCCTCGACGGCGCGGGAGTCGTCGTACATCAGTCCCGGGGTCAGGGGGCGTCCGGCGCGGTCGGCCAGCAGGATCGTGCCCGAGGTGGCGCACACGGCGACACCCCGCACCGAGGCGCCGGGGATCCCGTCGAGCGCCTGGCGGCACGCCACGCGCACGGCACTCCACCACTGCTCCGGGTCCTGTTCGTGCCGGGGGCCGTCCCGGTGGCTCCGCAGCTGCTCGGCGCCGGAGCCGCAGGTGCCTCCCGCCGCGTCGACGGCGAGCACGCGGACGCTCTGGGTGCCCAGATCGATGCCCAGCCACACGTCGGGGCGGGCGTTCGGTTCAGCCATGCGGGTCTCCGGTGGGCGTCGTACCGGCTGGGGACGGGGAGGTGCCGGGGGCGGACGGGGAGTCGGCGAGTACCTGCCAGCCGGTGGCGGACAGCTCGCGAAGGGCGAGGAACGTGTCGAACCGGGACGCGTAGAACGCGCTGCGCTCCGTGTCCGGTTCGTCGGCCTTCCGGATGCGCACGTATCTGCGGGCGGCGGTGGCGATGTCGGGTTCCTCGCCGAGGCTCACCAGGCCGCTCAGGTAGGCGCCCTTGGCGCCTACCTCGCTGTCGGCGGAACGCACGGTGCGCAGCCCGGTGACGTCGGCGATGAGCCGGCACCAGGCGTCGCTGGCCGCGCCGCCGCCGCACAGGCGCAACTCGTCGGTCGCGGCGCCGGAGGCGGTCAGGCAGTCGAGGATCACCATGGTGAGCCCTTCGAGGACCGCCCGGGCGACGTCGCAGGGCTGGTGGTCCAGGCTCATTCCCCAGAACGTGCCGCGGGCGTGCGGATCGAGGAAGGGGGCCCGTTCCCCGGCCGGCGAGAGGTACGGCAGGAAGACCAGGCCGCGGGCCCCGGGCGGGCTCTGGAGGGCGAGTTCGCCGAGCTCGGCCGGTGTGCTCAGGCCCAGGGTCCGCACGGCCCAGGCGATGACCTCCGTGCCCGCGAGGGTGGGGAAGGCCCGCAGCGCGTGGCCGGAGGAGCCGACGGCGATGGTCAGCCCGGACGGCACGCCCCCGGTGTCCGGGCCCTCCCGTACCACTTCGGTGCACAGCGTGGTGCCGAGGATCGTGCAGGCCTGTCCCGGTGTGGTGGCGCCCACGCCGATCGCGGTCGAGGCGACGTCGTACGGGGCCATCACCACGGGCAGTCCGGCCGGCAGGCCCAGCTCCGCGGCCGTCCGGGCCGTGAGTTCCCCGACCCGCTGAGCGTCGTCCCGCACCGGCGGCAGCAGCCGCTCCGCCCAGTCCAGGCCGAACAGCGCCCGGACCTCCGGGGAGTAGCGCCGGGTGCGGGGGTCGAGGAAGGGGGCCGAGGCGTCCGACTCGTCGACTGCGAGGAGACCGGTGAGCCGGAGGAAGATCCAGCCTCCGCAGTACAGCGAGGTCGACGAGCGGGCCAGCCGGTCCGGATCGTGCTCGGCCAGCCAGGCCAGGACGGAGTTGGGGAGGCCGGGGAAGGTCAGCGAGCCCGTGAGGCGGAACGCCTCCTCCAGCAGGCCGGATGCCCGCCAGTTCTCGACGACGGGTGCGGCGCGCCCGTCCGACCAGAGGATCGCGGGCCCCGTGGGCTCGCCCTTGTCGTCGACCAGCCAGCAGCCGTCGCCCTGTGCGGTGAGGGCGATGAACCGCACGCCGTCCGCCGCGTGGCGCCGGGCGGACCGGATGGTGGCCGCGACGGCCTCCCACACCGCGGTCATGTCCTGTTCGGCCCAGCCGGGCCGCGGACGCCGGACGGAGGTGGCCTGGCGTGCGACGGCCACCTCGTTGCCCTCGTCGTCCAGGACAACGGTCTTGATCATGGAAGTGCCGACATCGACCGCGAGCACGGACATCGGGATGGCTCCTTGTCTCAGCGCACCGCTGAGTGAGGGGGACGCGTGGACCGCGGTGCGGCCCGGCGTCTCCGGTGGGCAGGTGTGCTTCCCACCCCTCCAGCTTGACGGGCCGGACGGGCGTTCGGCGGGTGGCGGCCGGGGCCGGGCCGACCGCCCGCGAGCCGCGGTGCTGGTCGGCCGTCGCCAGGTGGTGGGAGACCGGCTGCCGGCCTCTCACCCGCGCCCGTGCGAGGCCCGCGACCGCCGGGCGACCGAGTCCAGTGCCACCGCGAGGAGCAGGACGGCTCCGGTGACGGCGAAGCGGTAGGCGGAGTTGAGGCTCAGCAGGGTCAGTCCGCTGGATATGGACTGGATGACGGTGATGCCGAGAAGGGCCGAGAAGGCCGTTCCCCGGCCGCCGAAGAGGCTGGCGCCGCCGATGACCGCGGCGGCGATGGCGTTGAGGTTCACATCGCCCCCGCCGCTGCTCTGGTTCGCCGACGCCAGGCGGGCGGCGGCGAGCACCCCGCCGAGCGCGGCCAGGGTGGTGCAGGTGACCAGGGCGCCCGTGTACACGCGGCGGACGTTGATACCGGCGCGGCGTGCGGCCTCGGCGTTGCCGCCGACGGCGTACAGGGCCCGGCCCCACCGGGTACGGGTGAGCACGTAGTGGGCGGCGACCACGAGGGCGATGAAGGCGACGTACATCCAGCCGATGCCCCTGGCGAGGTTCAGGTACCAGACCCCGAACTCCAGCAGTGCCAGCAGGGCGCCGGACCGCAGGGCGATCAGCCGCACCGGAAGGGCGGACAGGCGAGCCCGGGAGCGTTCACGGGCACGGGCGAAGCCGCTGGCGAAGTGCCCGGCCGCCGCGCCCAGGGCCAGGAGGTACGACAGCCAGGCGGGGACGTAGGCCGTCTGCGCGAAGTGGACCAGGGCGGAGTCGAAGGGGATGTTGATCGAACCGCGCTCGCCCAGGATCCCGAGCTGGATGCCGAGGAAGCCCAGCAGCCCGGCCAGGGTGATCACGAAGGTGGGTACTCCGAGCCGGTTGTACACCTGGGCGTAGAACCAGCCGATCAGCGCTCCGGCGGTGAGGGCGGCCAGCACGGCCACGGGCCACGGCAGGCCCTGGTTGACGAACATCACCGCCATGGCGGCGGCGGCGAGGCCGCTCACCGAGCCGACGGAGAGGTCGATCTGGCCCACCAGCAGGACGCAGACGATGCCCAGGGCCATGACCCCGACGGGCACGCTCTCCATGGCGAGGTTGCCCAGGTTGGCGCTGGAGAGGAAGGTCGGGTTGGCCGTGTCGAGCACCGTCCAGATGACGACCAGCCCGGCGATCACGGGGAAGACGCCCAGGTCACCCGAGCGGAAGCGGTCGACGAGTCCCCGGGCGGTTCCCCGGATCCCGGTGTGGACGCGCAGCCGTTCGTCGCGCAGGTCGACGGCGACGGGCCGGATGTCGGTCGTGGTGTTGTTCATGGGGTCACCTCTCCGGTGCGGGCGGAGGCCAGGGCGGCGGAGCGGCTCGCGGCCCTGCGGGCCACTACGTTGTCGCTGGCTCCGGTGATCGCCGCGACGACTTCCTCGGCGGTCACGGAACGCACGTCGAAGACGCCGTTGTTGCGGCCCAGGCGCAGCACCGCCACCCGGTCCGCGACCGCTTTCACGTCGGACATGTTGTGGCTGATCATGATCACGCCGAGTCCGCGCTCCCGGAGGCGTTCGATCAGGTTGAGGACCTCCGCCGTCTGGGCGACGCCCAGGGCGGCGGTGGGCTCGTCGAGAATGATCACCTTGGGGTCGCCCAGGAGCGACCGCGCGATCGCGATGGTCTGACGCTGGCCCCCCGACAGTGAGGCGACCGGGGTGTGAAGGCTCGGGATCTTCGCGGAGAGCTGCCCCAGGAGCTCCCACGACCGGGTCTCCATCTCGACCTCGGCGAGCCGGTGGGGGCGCACCTCGCGGCCGAGGAAGAGGTTCTGGATGACATTGAGGTTCTCGCACAGTGCGAGGTCCTGGTAGACGGTGGCGATGCCCAGTTTCTGGGCGGCACTCGGGCTGGGAACGGTGACCGGGCGTCCCTGGAAGGAGATGGTGCCGCCGGCGTCCGGCGCGTGGACGCCCGCGAGCACCTTCACCAGGGTGGACTTGCCGGCCCCGTTGTCCCCGACCAGCGCCACGATCTCGCCGGCGTGGACGTCGAGGTCGATGCCGGTGAGGGCGGCGACCGCGCCGAAGGTCTTGCTGATCCCGCGCAGGGACAGCACCGGCGTCGCGACGCCGCCGCTCCCGGCGGCTGAGGATGTGGGCATGAGCCTGCCTCGCATGGGTCTGGGGCCGCCGGGCCGCCCTGGGGAGCGGCCCGGCGGAACCCTCGGGTGGGGGATTGTCAGGGGGTGACTACTTGATGCCGGCCTTGCGGCAGGCCTCGGCATAGGCGGGTGTGCAGATCTCGGACGCCTTGAAGGGCCCGTTCTCGATCAGAGTGGTGGCGAGGTTGTCGACGGTGACCACGGTCGGCTCGAACAGCCGGGCAGGGGTGCCGAAGATCGAGGTCTCCGGGGCGGGGGTCTTGCCCTGCGCGAACTGGTGGGCGATCTCCGCCGCCGCCTCCGCCACCGTCTTGATGGGCTTGGAGATGGTGTTGTACTGCTCGCCGGCGATGATGCGCTGCGCGGCGGCGAGTTCGGCGTCGTTGCCGGTGACCGGCGGCACCGTGTCGACCCCTGAGGCCTTGAAGGCGGCGATCGTGCCGCCGGCCGTGCCGTCGTTGGCCGCGACCACGCCCGCGATCTTCCCCTTGTGCTGGGTGATCTTGGAGCTGACCCAGTTCTGGGCCTTGGTGGGGTCCCAGCCGGGGGTGTCGTACTCGTCGAGCAGCTTCAGTCCGCTCGGGTCGACGGCCTTGTGGATGCCCTTCTTGATGAGGCCGGCCGCTGCGTCGGTGGGGGAGCCGTTGACCTGGAGCAGACCGCCCTCGGCATCGGTCTGCTTCAGGTGGTCCACGAGGGACTGGGCGATCATCTGGCCGATCTTCTCGTTGTCGAACGACACGTAGAAGTCGGCCTTGCCGCCGGGGATGGGTCGGTCGTAGGCGATGACGGGAACGTCCTGCGCCTGGGACCTGCCGACGATGGTGACCGCGGCGGCCGAGTCGACCGGGTCGATCACCAGGGCCTTGACGCCCTGGGCGAGTGCGGAGTCCGCCTGCCGCTGCTGGGTCGCCGGGTCGCCCTTCGCGTTGGCGTACACCACCTCGCACTCCGCGCAGAGGGAAGCCAGCTTCGCCTCGAACAGCGGCTTGTCGAAGAGCTCGTAACGGGTGGAGGCGATGTCCGGCATCAGGAAGGCGATCTTCGTCTTCTCCGAGCCGGAGCCCGAGCCGCCGCTGCCGCATGCGGTGAGGGTGGCGAGAGCGGCGAGCGCCGTCACGCCGGTAACCGCCTTGAGTGCGCGGTGTCTGAACATCGGATTCTCCTTCGCCGCCGCCGGAGCGGCTGGGGCGTGGCCGGGGGCGCGGCACGGGGGACGCGGGGGAGCGGTGCCGTCTTTCCGGACCTGATGGGTGAGGAGCCCGCATGACTGGTCCGGTTCCTGCCGCTTTCGTGGAGCGTGCGGGGACTGTCGCCTGGGGAAGGGCCGGTGTTCGACGGCCCGTCCCTGCGGGTTGCGTGAAATCTAACTCCGAGAATGTTAAATCTGACAAGGGAGGTGAGGTTCTCTGTTATGTCTTCGCAATCGACGTGGCCACCGCCCGTCCCGTGGAGTGGGGGGTGACAGGTACCTTGAGGTGCATGAATGACAGGAAGCCCGTCTTGGCGGAGGACAACGACCGGTCCGGTCTCGGCCTGAGCGAGCGGCGTGAGGTGATACGTCGTGAGGTGCTCCGGCAGGGCTTCACACGGATCGACGACCTGGCCCGGGTGCTTCAGGTGAGTGTGATGACCGTGCACCGCGACCTGGACGCACTCGCCGAGGAGGGCTGGCTCACCAAGGTCAGGGGCGGTGCGACGGCCAATCCCTCGGCCCTCCAGCAGGCGGGGGTACGCGAACGCACGGCGGCGCTCAACACGGAGAAGGAGGCGATCGCCGCCCTCGCCGCCGAGTCGCTCCACCGCGGGCAGACCGTCTTCGTCGACGAGAGCACCACGGCTCTCGCCCTCCAGCCCCACCTGGCCGAGGCCGCGCCGCTCACGGTGGTGACCAACTTCTTCCCGCTCGTGCGGGCGCTGGGCACCGTCAAGGGCATCGAGGTGGTCGCCCTCGGGGGCCGATACTTCCCCCTCCAGGAGGCATGCCTCGGCTACCAGACGGCGCAGGCCATCCGGAAGCTGCGGGCCGACGTGCTGTTCATGTCCACCACCGCCGTCAGCGCGGGGGCCTGCTACCACAGGTCCGAGGCGACCATCGAGGTCAAACGGACCTTCATGGAATGCGCCGAACGCTCGGTTCTGCTGGTCGACCACGCCAAGTTCGGCCGCCGCGCCCCCTACCTGCTCGCACCCCTCGACGCCTTCGACCAGATCGTCACCGACTCGGGCGTGGACGACGAGGAGATCGCGGCGTTGCGGGAGGGGGGCGCACAGGTCCGCGTCGCCCCGGTGGGCCGCGGATAGCGTCCACCGGGTCCGCGCCGCCCTGCGGTCCGTGGGCGGCGTCCACATGCGGCGGCGGCCCGGTGGTGTCTTACTGGGAGTCGGGGACCGTCCCTGCTCCGCCGCACGCCGTGGACGCACCGTTGGACGCGAAGACGCCGCGAACACACCGGGGCCGACTCGAACGTCTCGGCATCCCGAGGCCGCTGGCCTGGGGATTCCTCGGTGTCCTGGTCTTCATGATCGGCGACGGTGTCGAGTCCGGCTACCTCTCTCCCTACCTCGCCGACGAGGGACTGTCCGGAAGCAGGGTGGCCCTGCTGTTCACGGTGTACGGGGTCAGCGCCGGCATCGCCGCCTGGCTGTCCGGAGCGCTGTCGGACCTCTGGGGCCCGCGCCGGGTCATGTGGACCGGCCTGACCTTCTGGGTCGCCTTCCAGCTCCTCTTCCTCCTGGTCGCCGTCCCGAAGCTGAACTACCCCCTCCTCCTGGCCGCCTACGGCCTCAGGGGGTTCGGGTTCCCGCTGTTCGCCTTCGGCTTCCTCGTCTGGATCGCCGCCGCGACACCGGCGGCCCGGCTCGGCAGCGCCGCGGGCTGGTTCTGGTTCGCCTTCACCGGCGGACTCCCCACCCTGGGCTCCCTGGTGGCCAGCGGACTCGTGCCGCGCATCGGTCCCTACCGGACCCTCTGGGCCGCCCTTCTCCTGGTGGTGGCCGGCGGACTGATCGCGCTCCTCGGCGTGCGCGATCCGACGGGCAGGCGCCGCCTGGCGCCACGGGGAGAGCGGCCGCTGTCCACCTTCCTCGGCAGCGTCACCATCCTGTGGCGCAATCCCCGGATCGGCGTCGGCTGCCTGGTGAGGATCATCAACACCGCGCCGGAGTTCGGCTTCCTGGTCTTCCTGCCGATCTTCTTCACCGAGACCATCGGGTTCAGCCTCTCGCAGTGGCTTCGCGTGCTGACCGTGATGTTCGCCGTCAACATCGTGTTCAACCTGGTGTTCGGCCTCGTGGGAGACCGCTTCGGCTGGCGCCGCACCGTGGCCGTCTTCGGCGGAGTGGGCTGCGCGATCACCACGCTCCTGCTGTACTACGTGCCCACCGCCGCCGGGAGCGACTACCCGCTCGCCCTCCTGGTGGCGGGTCTGTACGGCGCCACCCTGGCCGGCTACGTCCCGCTGTCCGCGCTCATGCCGTCGCTGGCGCCGCAGCACAAGGGCCAGGCCATGGCGGCCCTCAACCTGGGTGCCGGTGCCTCCGCCTTCGTGGGCCCGGCGATCGTGGGAGTCCTGCTCGCGCCCCTCGGAGTCGTCGGCGTCATGTGGGTCTTCGCCGGGCTCTACGCGGCGAGTGCGCTGATGACGTCCTTCCTGCGCCTGCCAAGCGAGACGGGCCCTCGCGCCCGGCGCCCGGAAGCCGCGCGGCCCGCCGGGGACGTGGCCGGGCTCGCCGCCCGGGCCGGCGGCACCCTGCTGGGCCATCCGGTGCGGCTGCGTCCCGACCCCGGCGAGGACGTGGAACTGATCCTCTTCGACGTGGGCGGCACGCTGTACGACGACGACTGCTTCGCCCAGGCCCTGTACCGGGCGGCGTGCGATCTGGGCGGCGGCACCGTGGACCAGGCGGAGTTCTGGAACCTCTACGACGAGCAGCGCGAGCGCGGCGCGGGCTCGCTGCACCGGGCGGTCGCCGGGGCGTTCGCCCCGGGCCGTGAGGAGGAGCTGCGCCGGCTGGCCCGTCGGCACTGGCACTACCCCGCCGAGGCGCTCTACCCGGACGTCGTGCCGGTCCTCACCGCGCTGTCCGGCCGTTACCGCCTGGGCATCGTCGCGAACTCCCCCCGGCAGGTGCTGGCCGCCCTGGAGCGCGACGGGCTGCGTGAGCTGTTCGCCGTCACCGCGCTCTCCGACGACGTCGGTGCGGGCAAGCCCGATCCGGCCCTGTTCCTCCACGCACTCGCCGAGGCGGGAGTCCCGCCGGACCGCGCCGTGCACGTGGGCAACCGGCTGGAGAACGACGTACGGCCGGCACGCCGGATCGGCATGCGGGCCGTCTGGATGCTGCGGGGCGAGGCCAGCCACGCCCCCACCCTGCGGCAGCTCGCGGAGCCCGACGCCGTGATCACCACGCTGACGGGCCTGCCGACCGTGCTGGCGCGCATGGCGACGGAGGGCCCGGCCGAGGGGAGGGCCGCCGGGTGAGCCACCGGGCCCGCAGCGCGGGACTCGTCCGTGCCCCCGCCGTACCGTGGCCTGTGCAGGTGAGTTCCCCCGGGTGTGCCGCCGGCCTGACGCACGGCGTCGCCTCTTGATGCCGGCGAGAGGAGGCTCTCGGTCCCGTGCTTCCCCCCGGGCGTTTCACGCGTTCCCGATGGCGCACCGCGGCGAGTGCGTGCTTCGCGCAGTGGACTCGGGTCCGGTCCCCGGTGGCGGGGGTTCCACCGGGAACCGGGCCCCAGCCCACTGCGCAGGCGCAGGGCGGGAACTCAGTGGACCTCGGACTTGTCCCGTGCCTCTCCGGTGCCCTGGGATCCCTCCCGCGCGGGGTGCGTGGCGACGCTCTCGTGCGGGAGGTCCGCGCCATCGCGGGGAAGGCGCCTGTCGGTCGCCCAGACGGCCAGCGCGCAGGCTGCGAATCCGGCCCCGAGGAGGCTGGAGGCCGCCCAGCCGTAGGCGGTGAAGACTGCGGTGGTCGCAGCCGCTCCGAGGGCGGAGCCGAGTGAGTAGAAGACCATGTAGCTGCCGATGACGCTGCTGACACGCTCCGGATACGCGGAGGTGAGCAGGTGCTGGTTGCTCACGTGCACGGCCTGGACCGCGAAGTCGAGCACCACGATGCCGACGAGGAGGAGCCAGAGCGACCACGGCAGCTGCCCGATCGCCACCCACGAGAGGATGAGCAGGGCGAGCGCGAAACCGGTGACCGGGACCGCCCGTCCTGCGTCCGCCCACCGTCCCGCGCGCGCCGCGCCGAGGGCGCCGGCGAGTCCGGCGATGCCGAACAGCCCGATCTGGCTCTCGCTCAGCTGCCACGGCGCGTCGGCCAGCGGCAGGGACAGCCCGCTCCACAGCGTTCCGAACGACGCGAACAGGAAGAACGCGATGAGCCCGCGCGTCAGGACGACGCGCTGCCGGTACAGGCCGCCGAGCGAGGCGACGACCTGCCGGTACGGGGCGGGCGGGGTGCGGCGCTCCTCCGGCGGCAGTACGGCGAGGACGAGGGCCGTGAGCCCGAGCGACAGCGCCGCGAGCACGAAGTAGACGCTCCGCCAGCCCCACGCGTCGGCGAGCGCGCCGGTGACGACGCGCGCCCCCAGGATGCCGACGACGACGCCCGAGGTCACCACACCGATGTTCCGGCCGCGTTCGGAGGGCGGCGAGACCGACGCGACGTAGGCCACCGTCGTCTGCACCACGACCGCGAACAGCCCGGCCGCCGCGAGCCCCGCGAACGCCACCCACGCGGCGGACGCCGAGGCCGTCAGGATCATGCCCACCGCGGTGACCGCGAGGTGCACGGCGATGAGCCGGCGCCTGTCGACCGCATCGCCGAGCGGCACCAGCAGCAGGAGCCCGGCCAGGTATCCGAACTGACCGGTCGCGATGATCCACCCGGCGAGTTCCGCCGGGACGCCGAGGTCGCGTCCCATCGGCACCAGGACCGGCTGCGCGGCGTAGATGCTCGCCACAGCCACAGCACAGACCACCGCGAGCAGTAACCGCCGCCATGCGTTCATCGCGCTCCCCATCGATCAGTAGCAAAGTGCAACTGATTTGACCGTACGGCATGATGGTTTCAATCCGCAACCCATTGGGAGGTGTCATGCCACGCACCACCATGCGTGCCCCGGACCTCGACTGGACCGACCCCCAGTGCCCCGTCGCCCGCACGCTCGACCTCGTCGGTGACCGGTGGAGCCTTCTCGTCGTACGCGACGCGATGGACGGTGCCCGGTCGTTCACCGAGTTCCAGCGGCGGACCGGCATCGCCCGGAACATCCTCACCGACCGTCTCCGCAAGCTCACGGCTCACGGAGTCCTCACCCAGCGCACCGCGCCCTCCGGCCGCCGCCGGGAGTACGTGCTCACCGATGCCGGCCGTGCCCTCTTCCCCGTCATCCTCACGCTGCGCCAGTGGGGAGAACGGCACGCGTTCACGCCCGGCGAGACCCACTCCGCCCTGGTCGACCAGCACGGCAGCCCCGTGCCGGAGTTCGTGCCGACCGGCGCCGACGGCACCCCCCTCGACGCCGACACCACCCATGTGCGCAAGAGCCGCCCGTGCCCCGAGCCGGAGTCCCGTCGGCAGTAGGGGGCGGTCTCAAGGGCGGTGAACGGGGCGGTGGCCCGACGCCGTCGCGGCTGCGGCGTCCGGAAGCCTCCGGAGCCATCGGCGGAACGGGCTGTGGCGGTCCAGGTCCTGGACCGCCACAGCCCGTTCCACACCGAGCGGGAGCGCCCTCCCGGGCGGATCGAGGAGGAGGCCGACGACGTCGCGGACCGGACGGCCCGGTACGCCGAGCCGGCCTCCGGTGCGGACGACGGGGGTTCGCCCTGCCGGTTCCCGCGTGGACCGGACGCCCGCGGGCCGTGAGCGTTCCGACCGGCTCGTCGCCCCCGCCGCCACGAGGGCGGCGGCCGCCGGTCCGCGCAGGTCCCCCCACGGGCCCCGCACCGCGTCGCACGCGGCATCCCTGCGGCTGCTCGCACTGCGCGGCCCCTGTACGCACGTGCGTGGGGGAACCGGCGGGGGCACGGAGCCGTCGCGCATCGGCGTGCGTGCGTGCGTGCGTGCGGGGCAGGTGAGCCACCGGGCCCGCTACGTGTCAGGGACGGGCGTCGCCGGCCCGGTCCCGGGCCAGCAGGCGGGCCGTCACCGTGGCCGTGACCGAGGCGAGGACGATCAGAGGGGTCTGGTGGGGGGCGTCGCCGCCCATCAGGAGGGTGGCCAGGACCGCGCTGGTCAGAGGGAGGCCGGTGACCGCGGCTGCGGCGGCGGCGATGCCGAGGGACAGGCCCGGGGTGACGCCCAGACCGGGGAGGCCCGCGCAGGCGACGCCCAGGGCGGCGCCCACCAGGACGGCCGGGAAGATGGGGCCGCCCCGGAGACTGCCGAGGCTGATCCCCCAGGCCAGAGCCTTGCAGGCGACGAGCGCGAGCAGGGCCGCCACGGACCAGGCGTGCGGGTGGGCGGCGAGTTCGGCGAGCGTGGCCTGGCCGGAGAGCGCCGCCTCCTCGGGAGAACGGCCCGTCAGCAGGGCGTACGCGGTGACGCACAGGCCGACCGCCGAGGCGCAGGCGACGGTGCGGGCCGCCCGGCGCTCCGGGCGGGCCGTCCAGCGCGCCGTGCGCTCACCAAGCCGGTGTGCCGCCGCCACCACGATCGCGATCAGCATCGCCGCCGGGATGCCCCACAGGAAGTCCCCGGCGTCCGGGGAGGCGTCCGGCGGCACGGTCGGCAGGGAGAGGGCGCCGACCGGAAGGCCCGTCCAGGCGCCGAAGCCGGTGAACACCAGCGCCCCCGCCGCGCTGGCCGTCAGACACGGGAGCAGGAGCATGACCAGGCGGGGACCCGCCAGTCCGGCCGCCTCCGCGATCAGGACCGAGGCCACCACCGGGCCGCCGAGGATCGTCGAGATCGCGGCCGTCGAACCCGCCGTCGCCACGACCGCGGTCGCCTCCGGGGGCGGTGGCTCGCGTGCCGCGCGCAGCGACAGCAGTGCCAGCCCGCTGCCCACCGCCATCAGCGGGGCCTCCGGGCCCAGGACGACGCCCAGCGGCAGCGTCGCCAGCGCGGCCAGCACCACGCCCGGCAGCTCCCGTGGGCCGATCGGAGTGCCGCCGCCCAGGCCGTTCACCGGCAGATGCCCCCCGCCGCCCGGCACACGCGTCACGATCGGCGCCAGGATCAGCCCGGCCAGGACGAGCATGGGCAGCCCCCACCACCACGGGGCACGGTCCATGCCCAGGGCCTCCGGGAGGTCCTCCCACACCTCGCGCTGGAGCCAGTGCTGGAGGCTCAGGAAGAAGAAGCAGGCGAGAGCGATCGGCACGCCGAGCAGGGCTGAGAGGAAGAGCAGCCTCCGGTAGCCGCGGCTGAGGAGGGTCTGGTGAAGGGCCGCCTCGCCGGGAGCCGTTCCGGGGGTGGTCCCGGACGGCTCGGGGGCGGAAGGGGCGGTGTCTCGTCGGTCGGGCGGCTCGGCCGGTCGCATGCGCTGCTCAGAAGCGGAGCGCCGCGCCCGTGTCCGCCGTGACCCCGCTCGGCAGTTCGTGCGTGCTGCGGGCCGTCGCGGTGCCCGTCGCCGCCGCGGCCACGTCCCGTACGGTCACCACCGCCACGTCCACCAGCGAGCCGTCCTGGTCATGGAAGTTGACCTGCACGATGAAGGACCGCTCGGAGCCCGTCGAGTTCTGGACGGTGACCTCGACGAGGGTGCGGCCGGTCTCGCCGTCCGTCACCGGGGTGCCCAGTGCCACGTCGTCCCGCGCGTCGACGCCGTCCGTGATCTCCTCGAACTTGCGTCCGACCTCAGCCGTGGCCGACGCCAGGACCTCCGGCGCCCGGGACGCCGCCGAGGCCGCGGCCGACGCGACGTCCGAGCCGACCGAGGCCGCCGCCGAGGCCGCCGCGCTCGCCCGGTCCAGGGGACTGCCGCCGTCGTCGTCCGCGCAGCCCGCCGCCCCGGCGGCGAGCACCGCCGCCAGCGCCAGGGCCGTCACGCCTCGTACCCACCGAACAGCCATGCCGGCCCTCCTGACTGCCTCACCTGTACGGGGCTGGTCCGCCCCCACCAGTGAAAGGCCGCCGCGTCGCACCCGCACCCCCGCCTGGGCCAGAAGCGTGGGCCGCCGGTCCGGCCGGGCGCTCCGGAGACGGCGGAGACCCGCAGGCACGGCTCAGGGCCCGGACCCGCCCGTGTCCGGGCGGCGGCTCCGCCGGACGCCTCGGGAACCCGACGGGGACCGTCGCCGCGAGGGGCGGCACCACGGAGGCCAGCCGCGTGTCACCCCTCGCCTGCGGGTACGGGGCCGAAGTGCCGGACCGCCCCGCGAGGCCTGTGCCCGGGTCACGGCACCGCGCCTCCCGTGTCTCCGGCGGGCGGGGGTGCCGGACAGCGGGTGGCGCCGTTCCCCTGCTCGCGGGTCCTCCGCCCCAGGCGGAACGCCTGCCGACGGCGCGAAGGCAGGCCGCGCCGCGGTCCGCGGCGGAGGCGCCCCCGTCCGCCCCCGTCCGCCCCGCGGTCCCGGTGCCGGCCCGGATCAGGCGTTCAGCGCCGCCATCCACGCCTCGACCTCGTCCGCCTGGCGGGGCAGGGACGCCGACAGGTTCTCGTTGCCGTCCTCGGTGACCAGGATGTCGTCCTCGATGCGGACGCCGATGCCCCGGTACTCCTCCGGCACCGTCAGGTCGTCCGCCTGGAAGTACAGGCCGGGCTCCACCGTCAGGACCATGCCCGGCTCCAGCGGACCGTTCACATACATCTCGGTGCGGGCCGCCGCGCAGTCGTGGACGTCCAGCCCCAGCATGTGGCCCGTGCCGTGCATCGTCCAGCGGCGCTGGAGGCCCAGTTCGAGGACCTTGTCCACCGACATGTCCCCGAACAGGCCCCAGGACACCAGCCGTTCGGTCAGCACCTGCTGGGCGGCGCGGTGGAAGTCGCGGTAGTCCGCGCCGGGCTTCACCGCGGCGATGCCGGCCGACTGGGCGTCGTACACCGCGTCGTAGATCTTCCGCTGCAACGGCGTGAAACGGCCGCTGATCGGGATCGTCCTGGTGATGTCCGCGGTGTACAGGTTGCGGGTCTCGACGCCGGCGTCGAGCAGCAGCAGGTCGCCGGGACGGACCGGGCCGTCGTTGCGGACCCAGTGGATGGTCGTCGCGTGCGGGCCGGCCGCGCAGATCGACGCGTACCCGACGTTGTTGCCCTCGACGCGGGCGCGCAGGAAGAACGTGCCCTCGATGTAGCGCTCGGAGGTCGCCTCCGCCTTGTCGAGGACCTTCACCACGTCCTCGAAGCCGCGCGCGGTGGCCTCGCAGGCGAAACGCAGGTCGTCCAGCTCGAATTCGTCCTTGATGCGGCGCATCTCGGACAGGAAGACGCGGAACTCCTCGTCCCGCTCGGCCGTCACCTTGTCGTGCAGGGCCGACTCGATGCCGGAGTCGTACCCGCGCAGCAGCCGGACCGGGCCCGTGGCCTCCTTCAGCGCCTCGGCCAGCTCGCGGACGTCCTTGCAGGGCAGGCCCAGCAGCCGCTCGTTCTCGGTGAGGCTGTTGCGGCGGCCGTCCCACAGTTCGCCCTGCGCGGACAGCCAGAACTCGCCGCTCTCCCGGTCCGAGCGGGGCAGCAGATACGCGGTGGCCTCGTGGCCGCCGTCCTCCGACGGCTCCATGACCAGGACGGCGTCCTCCGTCTGGTCACCCGTCAGGTAGACGTAGTCGGAGGACGGACGGAACGGGAAGAACGTGTCGTTCGCGCGGACCTTCAGGTTCCCGGCCGGGATCACCAGGCGCTCCCCGGGGAAGCGTCCGGACAGCTCGGCGCGGCGGCGCGCGGTGTGAACCGCCTGCGGGACGGGCGCCAGGTCGTGGCGCTCGGTGTCCGCCCAGCCCTGCTTCATGTTCTCGGCGAGTTCCTCGCTCACCCCCCGCTCCAGACCGTTCTTCCGCTCCTGCACGGGTTCGGTCTGCTCGTCCTCGGTGCTCTCCGGGGACTGGAGCGCCTGGTCGGTGTCCTGGCTCTCGGACGTCCGCTCGGTCAAGACTGCCTCCTGGATCGAATCGGTCACGGCCGCCCGCATCGCGTGCAGCCGGCAGCCATCGTATGGGTGATCGACGCCCGCGCAGGTCTCAACTCGTGAGACAGGCCGGGGAGTACCCCTCGGCGGGCCGGACCGCGACGTGTGCGGCCGCCCGTCGGCCCTCCGGCGCCGCCCCGCACCCCTCACCAACAGCGTTTTCGGCCTCTCCTGTCAACCGTTGACACTGTGAGGTGGCCGAACTAGCGTCTGAAACTGCCTAATTGGGCAACGAAGCCCGTGGAGACCGGAACGACCCCTCCGTGTCGACGGGCTTTTCACAAGAGGCGCTACCAGCGCTGACGGGGGAAATGTGTCCGAGAGTACGTCCGGGGGCGACCAGGCCGCGCCCGCTCCGGAATCCGGTGCGGCGACGGCGGAAACCGGTCATGCGCCCAAGAAGTCAGGGCTGGGATCGTACGTCCGGCTGCTGCGTGCACCGGGTGCGAGCCCCCTGGCCTTCTGGGGTGTCGTCGGACGGTTCCCGATCGCCATGCGCTCCATCGGCTGCCTCATGCTCGTCTCCGCCGTCACCGGCTCGCTCGGTGACGCGGGCACGGTCGCGGCGGCCATGCTGGTCTCCCAGGGCGTCGCCAGCCCGGTCCTCGGGCGGCTGGCCGACCGCCACAGCCAGCGGCGGGTGCTGCTGAGCACCTGCCTGGCCCACGCGACGGGCATGGCACTGCTGCTGCTGTCGATCGGGCTGAAGGCCCCGCTGTGGGTGATGGTGGGTGCGGCCGTCCTCACCGGGTGCACGTCGGTCTCGTTCACCTCGTTCATGCGGGCGCGGTGGGCCACGTTCGTCGACCAGGGGCTGTTGCGCACCGCGTACGCCCTGGAGTCGATGCTCGACGACACGATCTTCCTGCTCGGGCCGCTGATCGTCACCGCCCTGTCCACCTCGGTGCACCCGGCGGCCGGGCTGCTGACCTGTGCGGCGCTGACCATCGCCGGGTCCGTCGGGGTGGCGCTGCACCGCCGGTCCGAACCCGCCTCCGCGTCCGCCGCGGAGCCGGGACAGCGCCCGAAGCGCGCCCTCACCGTGCCGGGTGTGTGGATCCTGATGATCTGCTACGCGGGGATGGGCTTCCAGTTCGGCGCGGTCGACGTCGTGATGATCGCCTTCGCCAAGGAGCAGGGCTCGCCCGGGCTGGCCGGGCTGTTCCTGTCGCTGCTCGCCGTCGGCAGCCTGATCGCGGGGGCGGTGTACGGAGTGGCGAACTGGCGCCTGTCGCAGGCGCGGTTGCTGTGCGTCACCACCGGCCTGCTGACCGTCGGCGTGATCCCCCTGGCGTTCGTGCACTCCTCCCTGGTCATGTGCCTCCTCGCCGTCGTCGCCGGTGTCGCGATCTCCCCGGCGCTGATCGCGGGCAGCACGCTGCTGGAGTCCCTGGCCCCGAAGGGGTCCCTGTCCGAGGCCTTCTCGTGGCTCACCAGCTGCGGGGCCCTCGGCATCGCCTCCGGCACCGCGGTGGGCGGTCAGCTGGCGGAACTGAGCAGTTCGGCATGGGCCGCCTGGGCCGGGGTCGCGGGCGGAGCCGTCGCCCTGCTGCTGAGCCTGGGCGGCCAGCCCGCACTGACGCGCGGCACGGCGGACCGGGAGTCCGAAGGGACTCCGGAGACGGAAATGGCGGCACTGGAGAAATGACGGAGAAGGTCAGCATGGTGAGCAGCACCGCACAGCCCGGACAACCCGCGCACTCCTCACAGCCCCCGGAGCGGCTCGGCGGCATACCCGTCCCCCGCATCTCGTTCGACGAGTTCCTCGCCTTCGGGCGGGAGGCCCTGATCCGTGCCGACGTCCCTGTCGTGATCACCCTCCCGAACGGCGCCGAGGGCCTCGGCCGGGAAGGCGTCGCCAAGCGCCTCGGGGACATGTCGGTGACGCTGTTCACCGAGCCGAGCAACAAGCAGAACGAGGACCGCTGGACCACCCGGGAGATCAAGCTGCGCGAGTTCTTCGAGGACGAGCGCTACCTGCACGACCCGGGCACCTGGAACCGGATCGTCGCCAACATCCGCAACAACCCCGCCGACGTCAACGCCATCATCGGCTTCAGCGCGCGCAGACTGTTCGGTTCCGAGCGGCTGCTGAACGCCGCCAACCTGTGGATCAGCCACAAGGGCGTGTTCACCCAGAGCCACTTCGACGAGCTGGAGAACTTCAACATCGCCCTGGAGGGCCGCAAGCGGTTCGTCATGACCCCGCCCGGCTTCTGGGAGTACTACCCGAGGTCCCTGGCGCAGGGCTTCGGCGACAAGTCGCGGGTCTTCGACTTCGACGACGTCGACTGGGCGCGCTACCCGAAGCTCGCCGCCAAACTGGCCCAGCGCCGTGAAGTGATCCTGGAACCCGGCCAGATGCTCTACCTGCCGCTCGGGTGGTGGCACCAGGCGGAGTCGCTCGACGACATGAACGTCAACATGAACTTCTGGTCGTGGGACCCGAAGATCCTCCGCAGGCCGTACGTCCTCGGAGTGGCCCTCTACACAGCCGTGTTCCGGAAGCTCAAGGGAATCTACAACTACGAGCCCACGGGGGCGGCGAAGTGAGCGACGACAGCACCGGGCAGGCGCGGAGCAGCCGGGCACAGGCGGCCGGCCGGCAGACCATCACCCCCACCCACCGGTGGCGCAACAACGACAAGCTCATCGGCATCGGCAACGAGTTCTGGGACATGTCGGAGCGCAACGGGCTCGCCGGCATCGTCGCGGACCTCGACGGCAACGGCGGCCTGCGCACCACGCCCGGCCACGAGTTCATCCCGGACGGCCACGAGTTCGTCAACTTCAGCTGCTGCTCCTACCTGGACCTGGACTCCCACCCCGAGGTCATCGAGGGCGGCATCGAGGCGATGCGCCGCTACGGCGTCCTGGACCACTGCATCGCCCGCAGCCGCGTACAGATCCCCGCGATGCTGGAGCTGGAGAACTCCCTCGGCGAGCTGTTCGGCGCCCACGTCGTGTGCTCCATCGCCGCCAGCACCGCCACGTTCGGGCTGCTCCCGCTGATCGCCTCCGGCCACCTGGGCGACGGCACCCGGCCGTACATGATCTTCGACAAGAACGCCCACATCTCGATGGCCAACCTCAAACCGGTCTGCGCCGACGAGACCGAGGTCGTCACCTCCCGCCACCACGACCTCGACTTCATCGAGGACGCCTGCAAGAAGTACGCCCGCGTCGCCTACGTCTGCGACGGCAGCGACAGCCTCGGCGGCTACGCCCCGGTCAAGGAACTGGCCGAACTCCAGGACAAGTACGGGCTGCTCGTCTACTACGACGACTCCCACTCGCTGTCCGCCTACGGCGAGCGCGGCATCGGGTACGTACGGTCCCACAGCCCCGTCCTCGACGAGCGCACCATCGTCGTGGTGACCCTGAACAAGGCGTTCGGCACCAGCGGCGCGGCCATCGTGCTCGACGGCTACTCCAAGGAGACCCTGCGGATCATCGAGCGGTTCGGAGGCGCGCTGAACTACTCCCAGCTGCTCAACACCGCCGCCGTCGGAGCCGGTCTGGCGTCCGCCGAGATCCACCGGACCGGCGAGCTGACGACCCTGCAGAACCGCCTCTACAAGAACATCGAGCTGTTCGACTCGCTGATCCACACCGACCAGGCGGGCAGCACCTTCCCGATCCGGCTCGTCCCGATGAGCGACGAGACCGTGATCGAGGCGGGCCGCCGGGTCATCGAGGCGGGCTTCTACGTGTCCCCGGTGTTCTTCCCGATCGTCGCGCGCGGCACCGCCGGGCTCCGCGTCATGATGCGCGCCGGGCAGACCGAGGAGCAGATCCGCAGGCTGGGCCAGGTCCTCGTCGAGGTGGGCGCCCAGGCGGCGCCGGCCCCCGAGAAAGCCGTCCGATGAGCGACGGCGGGGCGCGGGCGATACCGCGCAGCATCCTCTACACGCCCGCGCTGTCCCTCGCCCGGGTCGTCAAGGCCTGGTCGTACGACGCGGACGTGCACCTCATGGACCTGGAGGACTCCGTCCCCCCGCAGGACCGGGCCACCGCCCGCATGGTGTGCCGGACCGCCCTGGAGAAGTCTCCGGCACCCGAGCGGGTCGCCGTACGGGTCAACCCGCTCGGCACGCTCGACGCGGTCCACGACCTGGCGATGCTCGCGGACAGTCCCGTCAGGCCCGGCTACCTCGTCATGACGATGGTCAGGAGTGCCACCGAGGTCACGCTGCTGCGTGAGACCCTCGCCTCGGCGGGGGCGCACCCCGAGATCTACGTGACACTGGAGACCCCGGAGGCCGTCGCCCGCGTCGACGCCGTCGCCGAGGCCGCCGACGGGATCGTCCTCGGCTCGGCCGACCTGGCCGCCACCCTCGGTATCGAGATCACCTGGGCCGGCATGCTCGCCGCCCGGCAGGCGATGGTCCTCGCCTGCGCCCGGTACGGCGCCGCCTGCATCGACACCGCCAACTTCCGGCTCGCGAAGCCGGACGTGCTGGCCGACGAGCTGACCCTGGTCCGCGAGCTGGGATTCCAGGGCAAGGCCACCGTCCACCCGTCCGAACTGAACACCATCAACAAGGCGTTGCGGCCCGACCCCGAGAACCTGCGGCAGGCCCGGCGCGTCACCGACGCGGTCCGGGACGCGGCCGGGGCCATCGCCGTGCTGGACGGCGACATGGTCGGCCCGCCCTTCGCCCGGCTGGCCCGCACGACCGTGGAGCAGGGTGACGCCTGGACGGCCCGCTTCGGCGGCGGGACCCGGGCGGGCCGTGGAGCAGAGGGGAGCACCGCATGACCGCCGTGGCGGAAGACCTCACCGGGGCCGGCCAACCGGCTCCGCCCCCGGGGCGGCCCGCCGCTGCCCCCGCACCCGCGACCGTCGCCGTCATCGGCACCGGCGCCATCGGCCAGGACCTGGTCAGCAAGGTCCACCGTTCCACCGGTCTCGCCTGCGCCCTGGTCGCCGGACGCAACCCGGCCTCCGCCGGACTCGCGCACGCCGCGCGGCTCGGCTACCCCACCACCGCGGACGGCATCGACGCCGTGCTCGGCGCGCCCCGCCCGTACGACATCGTCTTCGACGCCACCAACGCGATGTCCCACCTCGAACACTGGCGACGGCTCCAGCCGCTCGGCACGCTCGTCATCGACATGACGCCCAGCAAGGCCGGGCAGATGGTCGTCCCGACGGTGACCGGCACTCAGGCGCCCACCGAGCGGAACGTCAACCTGATCAGTTGCGGAGGCCAGGCCTCCGTCCCGGTCGCGCACGCCCTCGCCGGACGGTTCGACACGGCGTACATCGAGGTCGTGTCGACCGTGGCCAGCAGCATCGCGGGCCGTGCGACCAGGCTCAACCTCGACGAGTACGTGGCGACGACCCAGGCCGCCCTCACCGCGTTCACCGGAGTGTCCGCCACCAAGGCCATCCTCAACATCAGCCCGGCCGTGCCGCCCGCCACCTTCAGGACAGCGGTCCACGCCGTCGTCCCCGGTGCCGGGGAACGTGCCCGGGAGGTGCGGGCGGTGGTCGACGAGGCCGCCGGGCGGGTACGGGCCTTCGCCCCCGGGTACGAGGTGACCGCCTGCACCGTCACCGGCGACCGGATCGCGGTGTCCCTGGAGGTCACCGCCGACAGCGACGTCCTGCCCCGGTACGCCGGGAACCTCGACATCATCAACTCGGCCGCGATCCTGGTGGCCGAGCAGCACGCGGCCCGGCTCGCCGGTGCCGCGGCCGCCGGCAGCGCCACCCGGACGGAGGCGGGCCGATGAACGCCGTCGTCATCCATGACCCCACCCTGCGGGACGGCCAGCACGCGGTACGGCACCGGCTCGGCGCGGCGGCCCTGCGCGGCTACGCGGAGGCTGCCGACGCGGCCGGGATCCCGGTCGTGGAGGTCGGCCACGGCAACGGGCTCGGCGCCTCCTCCCTCCAGGTGGGTGAGGCGGCCGTCAGTGACGACGAGATGCTGGCGACCGTGCGGGAGGCGCTGCGCACCAGCCGCATGGGCGTGTTCATGCTGCCCGGCTGGGGTACGTCCGACGACCTGCGGAAGGCGCTGAAGCACGGAGCGGACGTCGTCCGCGTCGGCGTCCACTGCACCGAGGCCTCGCTCGCGGAACGCCACCTCGGCTTCCTGCGCGAGGAGGGCGCGGAGGCCCACTGCGTCCTGATGATGAGCCATATGGCGAGCCCCGCCGAACTCGCGGAGCAGGCCGTACAGGCGGTGGGCCACGGGGCGCAGGCCGTCGGGATCATGGACTCGGCCGGGCACTTCCTGCCGCAGGACGTCGGCGAACGGATCGCGGCCATCCGCGGGGCCGTCGACGTGCCCGTGATCTTCCACGGGCACGACAACCTCGGCATGGCCGTCGCGAACTCGGTCGCCGCCGCCGAGGCCGGTGCCGGGATCATCGACGGCTGTGCGCGCGGCTTCGGCGCGGGCGCCGGGAACACCCAGCTCGAGGTGCTGGTGCCGGTGCTGGAACGCACCGGATACAGCACCGGCATCGACCTCTACGCACTGCTCGACGCCGCCGAGTACGCCGAGCGCGAGCTGATGCCGGCTCCGCCGGTCACCGGCTCGCTCAGCATCGTCAGCGGGCTGGCCGGAGTGTTCTCCGGCTTCAAGCACCAGGTCCTCGACCTGTCGGCGCGCGCCGGGGTCGACCCGCGCGACGTGTTCTTCGAACTGGGGCGGCGCCAGGCCATCGCCGGGCAGGAGGACCTGATCGTGGACGTGGTGGCCGGACTCGCCGCCCGGACCGGGGAGGGGGCCGCGTGACCGGACCGGTCAGCATCGGCGCGGCGGACATGGCCGGCCCGGACCGGCTCGTACGGGTCATGGACGCGCTGGCCGAGGCGTTCGCGGACCTGTCGGCGGGCCGCACCGGCTCCCCCTCCCGGACGATCGTCCCGCACAGCCGCCCGCAGCGGGAACTGCTCGCCGCGACGGCGGTCTGGGAGCGGCGCGGGGTCGGCAGCGTCAAGATCACCACGCTCACCCCGGACAACCCGGAGCGCGGACTGCCGCTCATCCACGGCCTGGTCGTGCTGACCGACCTGGACACCGGGAGGGTCACCGCCCTCCTCGACGGCGCCGAACTCACCGCCGTACGCACCGGCGCCGTAGCCGGGCTCGCGACCCGGCTGTGCGCCCCCGAGGACGCGGCCGAACTGGCGGTCGTCGGCGCCGGGGTGCAGGCCCGGGCGGCGGTCCGGGCGGTGTCGGCGGTGCGGCCCATCCGGTCGGTGCGGGTCTTCTCCCGCACGGCGTCCCGTACGGACACGTTCGCGCGGTGGGTGCGGGACACCGTGCGGGGCCCCGCGGACCGGCCGGTGGACGTGTCGGTGTGCGGCGGCGCCGAGGAGGCCGTCGCGGGCGCGGCGGTCGTCTGCACGACGACCTCGACCGGGGACCGTACGCCGCTGGTCGCCGCAGAGTGGGTGGCGCCCGGGGCGCACGTCAACATCATCGGCGGGACCCACGAGGACGCCGTCGAGGTGGACCCGGCCCTCCTGGCGGACGCGTTCGTCGTCGTGGAGCAGCGGGCCGCCGCGCTGGAGGAGGCAGGAGAGGTGCGGGCCGCGCTGGCGGACGGGCTCATCGGCAGGGACGACCTGCACGAACTCGGCACGCTGACGGCGGGCGGTGTGCCCGTCGGCCGTACCTCGGTGTTCCGTTGTGTGGGCATGGCCATCGAGGACACGGCCGCCGCGGCGGCACTCAGCGAGACGGTGTGACGCCTCGGTCCGTCTCGCGGCAGCGGACCATGAACGACCGCTCGAAGACGATGACGGGCTCGCCCGTGGACTTCGAGCCGGTCGTCTCCACCGTGACGATCCCCTGCCCGGGGCGGGACTTCGACAGCCGCTTGCCCAGGATCCGGCTCGTCGCGTAGAGCGTGTCACCGACGTACACCGGGTCCTTGAGCCGGACCCTGTCCCAGCCCAGGTTGGCCACCGCGCGCGCCGACAGCGCCTGCACGGTCATGCCGCCGACCAGACACAGCGTGATTCCGCTGTTGACCAGCACCCGCCCGTACTCCGCGCTCTCGCCGTACGCGCGGTCGAAGTGCAGCGGGTGCTGGTTCATGGTCAGCAGTGTGAGCCAGGTGTTGTCGGTCTCGGTGATGGTCCGGCCCGGCCAGTGGCGTATCACCATCCCGGGCTCGAAGTCCTCGTAGTCGCCGCCGTGCTCCTCGGCGTACTCGTTGTCCGTGCCCTCGACGCGGCGCAGTGTCATGCGTGCATCTCCCTTGCTTCCCTTGGCTGTTGCCACTCCGCTTTATATCCTGATCATGAGTGGAGCCACAGGGGTCACAGGGGCGGGGATGAGCGTGCTTGAGGATGTCGGCGTGTCCGCCGAGTCGGGTCACCCGTGGTTCGGCACGCTGCGGCTGAGACCGCCCGCCGTGCCCACCGAGACGCTCCGGTGGCGCAGCCGCCACGCGATACGGGACCTCGGCTGGCCCCGTCAGCGGCTGCTTCCCGCCGCTCCCCTCGCAGTGCCGCGCGGCTCGTACGCCGAACTGTTCCGCGTCACCCGGGCGCTGCTCGGTCTGGTCCGCCGCACCGCCCTGGAGAGCGCCCCCACCACGGAGGGCAGACTCGCCGCGTACCGGATGCCCGCCAACGAGCACCGGCTGTTCATGGCCGACCCGTTCACCGAGGAGCGGTACGCGGACTGCGTGGTCCGCCCGGACGTGGTGATCGGGCCGGACGGGCCGCGGTTCCTGGAGTTCAACGTCAGCGGAGCGCTCGGCGGACCGGTGGAGACCCACTGCCGCCTCCGGATGTGGCGCGAGCTGTACGGCGACGACGGCGGGCGGGTGCCGTACACCACGGACGAGCCCCTCGCCGTGCGGACCGCCATGTTCCGCGAGCTGTGCGCTGAGCTGGACGCGCCGCCCCGCGTGGCGATCCTGGGCAGCGCCCGCGACCAGGGCGGCCACACCCGCTACTTCGACCTCCAGGCCGACTACCTGACCCGCCACGGGCTGGCCGCGCGCTTCTTCGAGCCGGAGGAGCTGCACGAGGCCTGGGACTGCGCGCCCGGGCTGCGCTACCCGGTGGGGCTGCGGGACTTCACGATCCCCGACTGGGAGGAGCTGGGCATCGACACCGCGCCCGTGCAGGCCGCGGTCGACCAGGGCTGCCTGCTGGTGGGCACCCAGACCTCCACGTTCCTGTCCAGCAAGCTGACCATGGGGATGCTGTCGGAGGGACGGCCGTGGATGACGGCGGCCGAACGCGCCCTCGTCGACCGCTACCTGCCGTGGACGCGGGTCCTGTCGCACCGGTGGACGAACCGCGGCGACCGGAAGGTCGACCTGGTGCCGTTCGCCGTGGCCCACCGGGAGGACCTGGTGCTGAAGGAGAGCATCGGCATGAGCGGCAAGCAGGTCGTCCTCGGCCGGGACACCGGACCGGCGCAGTGGGAGGAGGCGGTGACCAGGGCCGCCGAGACCGGCACGAGCATCGTGCAGGAGTACGTCTCCGCCCGCACCTGCCGCCTCGCGATGCTCGCGGACGGCGAGGACGAGCCGTACGACGCCGATGTCGCCCCCGTCATCGGCCCGCTGCTGTTCGGCGGGCGCCCGGCCGGGATCACCACGAAGTTCTTCGGGGACGGCAGCAGCGGCATCGTGAGCGTGCTGGGTACGAACGGGACGGACGGGTGCATGGTCGCGGTCTGAGCGATCGAGCGCCTCAGCGCCCCACCCGGCCGCGTACGGCACGGGTCAGTACGGTCAGCTCCTCCACCCGCAGGAGCCGGCCCGCGGTCAGGAACAGGACCGCGAACACCAGCAGCCCCGCCCCCAGGGTGAGCGCCGTCCCGGCGGTCCCCGTGCCGGTCACCGCCGGCATCCGGTGGGCGAGGAGCGCGGCCCCGGCGGCCGCCGGAAGCCCGGCCAGCAGCAGCCTGGTGTAGGTACGGACGGTACGGCGGCCGTCCACGCCAACGTCCAGACGCCGCCGCAGCCGCACCACCGCGGACACCGCGCCCACCGTGCAGGCCAGTCCGTAGACCCCGGCCATGCCGACGACGGCCCAGCGGGCGGGCAGCGTCCAGAAACAGACGCCGGCTCCCAGCGCGTTGACGGCGGCGACGGTCGCCGTGTTGAAGAAGGGCGTCCGGGTGTCCTCGTACGCGTAGAAGCCGCGCAGCGTGACGTACTGCACCGAGTACGGGATCAGGCCGAGCCCGAACGCCATCAGCGCGTACCCGATGTTGCGGGCGCCACCCGGGTCCCCGGCGCCGTACATCAGCACCGACATCGGTGCGCCCAGCGCGACGAAGAGAAGCGCGCACGGAACGATCGCGACGGCCGAGGTGCGCAGCCCGTACGCGAGGTCGGCGGCCACCGCGGTCCTGTCGCCGTCGACGGCGGCGCGGGTCATCCGGGGGAGGACGGCCGTCATCACGGAGACGGTGACGATGGCCTGCGGCATCTGCCACAGCTGGAGCGCGTACTGGTATGCGGTGAAGCCGGTGCCGGAGTGGCCCTGGCCGACGGCCACGTCCCCGGCCCAGGTGGCGACCTGGGAGACCACGACCAGGCCCGCCTGGTTGACCAGCACGAAGAGGATGCTCCACTTGGCGAGCCGGGCGGCCCGGCCCATGCCGCTGCCCCGCCAGTCGAAACGCGGCCGGATCCGGAAACCCGCCTCCCGCAGGTACGGCAGCAGCGCCAGCGCCTGTACGGCCAGCCCGAGCAGCACGCCGGTCCCGAGGAGCCGTACGCCTTCGGCGGGGATCGTCGCGGGTGTCATGCCGGTGGCGCCCGCCGGGCCGTACGCCCAGACGAAGGCGCCGAACGTGGCGATGACGACGACGTTGTTGAGGATCGGCGTCCACATCATCGCGCCGAACCGGTCCCGGGCGTTGAGGATCTGGCCCAGCACGACGTGCAGCCCCATGAAGAACATGGTGGGGATGCAGAACCGGGCCAGCGTGACCATCACGTCCCGCGTGTCCGGGTTCGCGGCGAGCCGGGGCGCCATGAGCGTCACGAGCAGGGGAGCGGCGGCCACGAGCACGGCCGTGAGCCCGGCCAGCCCGGTGACGACCAGCGTCAGCAGCCGGTTCGCATAGGCGGCGCCGCCGTCCGTGTCGTCCTTCATCGCGCGCACGAGCTGCGGGACGAACACGGCGTTGAGGGCACCGCCGCCGACCAGGAAGTACAGCATGGTGGGGAGCGTGTTGGCGATCTGGAAGGTGTCGTTGAGGACGGCGACGCCGATCGCCGCCGCGATGACGCTGTTGCGGAGGAAGCCGGTGAGCCGGGATATGACGGTTCCGGCAGCCATGACGGCGCTGGATCTGGCGGTGCGTGCGGCGGTGCGCGTGGCGGTGGTCGCGGCGGTGGTCGTGGCGGTCACAGGGCGCTCCTGGGCGTGAATATGATGACCCGTCAGCCTACGGGGCCACGCGCGGCGGCCTTCTCCCCTGCCCCGGAGTCCGCTGCCCCGTGGTCCGCTCCTGGGCGCCGGACGGGCTGGTCCCGGCTCCTCCGGCGTTCGATGAGCCGAGGATTCCGGGGCGGCGCCCCCGGTGCGGGAAGGGGTGGGGGTGGGGTTAGATTGGCCGCGACGTGGAGGGGGATCCGTGCTGGACAAGCTGCTCGCGCCGCCCGTGTGCCTCGCGGAGGCGTTCGAGGACCCGCCCGGCCTCGCCCCTCTCGGCCCGGAGGCCGACGACGTGGCCCGTGCCGTGGCCCGGCGGCGTCAGGAGTACACGACCGCCCGCTGGTGCGCCCGCCGCGCGCTGGGCGGGCTCGGGTACGGCCCCGTGCCGGTCCCGCGCGGTGAGCGTGGCGCCCCGGTCTGGCCGGACGGGATCGTCGGCAGCATGACCCACTGCGACGGCTACCGCGCCGCGGCGGTGGCGCGGGCCGCCGAGGTGCTGTCCGTCGGCATCGACGCCGAGACCCATGAGCCCCTGCCCGAGGGCGTCCTGGAGGCGGTGTCCCTGCCCGCCGAGCGCGGGCGCTCCGCGGAGCTGGCCGCGGCCGAGCCGGAGGTGCACTGGGACCGGCTGCTGTTCAGCATGAAGGAATCGGTCTACAAGACGTGGTTCCCGCTGACCCGCCGCTGGCTGGACTTCGAGCAGGCGGACATCACCATCGGCGTGGACGGCACGTTCGAGGCACGGCTCCTCGTGGCGGACCCGGGGATGCCCGTGGAGCGGCTCGGCGGCCGGTGGCTGGTGGACCGGGGGCTGCTGGTCACCGCGATCACGCTGGCGCCCTGACCGCGCCGTGAACGGCGGACGGGCCTGGGCCGCGGGGCCCGGCAGGCCGGTCCGCGATGTCCGCGTCGCCGGCCCGTGCCCCGCGCCGACTCCTTCCGCCGCCCCGCAGCCGGACGCACCGGACCCCGCTCGACGCCGGGACCGGCGCCCCCGGTCCGCGGACCGGCGTGATCCGCCGGCCCTCCCCGGGGGCGGGAACCCCCGAGGAGCCGGTGCCCCGCCTCACCGGTGCCGGGCCGGACGCAGCAGTGACGGGTCGGACAGCTCGCGGAGCAGGGCGATCACCTCGTCGTCCGAGACCGGCTCGTAGCTCCCGTACCAGCGCCCCACCGCCTGGAAGTCCGCGGGCTCCGACAGGCAGACCAGGGCGTCCGCCTCGGGCCGCAGTTCGGCCAGGGCCTGCCGGTCGGCGACGGGCAGGGCCAGCACCAGCCGGGCGGGCTCTCCGGCCCGTACCAGCCTGAGCGCGGCCCGGGCGGTGACGCCTGTCGCGAGTCCGTCGTCGACCAGGAGTACCGTCCGGCCGCGCAGGTCCGGTCCGGGCCGGTGCCCCCGGTACAGGTCCTGCAAGCGGTGCAGCTCCGTGCGCTCGTGGGCCACGGACGCGCCCAGCTCGTCGGGCAGGATGCCGAGCATCCGCATCACCTGGTCGTCGTAGACCGGCGGTGCCTCCCCGGCGATGGCCCCGATCCCGACCTCCGGCTGCCCCGGAAGCCCGATCTTGCGCGTGACGAGCACATCCAGCGGCGCGTGCAGGGCACGGGCCACCTCGGCGCCCACCGGTACGCCGCCGCGCGGCAGGGCCAGGACGACGGGGTCGAACCACTCCTCGCCCGTCGCCGCCTCCCGCAGCCGGGCGGCCAGCCGTCGCCCCGCGTCCCGCCGGTCCTCGAACCGGACCTCCTCCATCACCACCAGCCTCCTCGGTCCCGGGCCGTCGCCGTCCGGCCTGACCCGGAAGACGGGTGCCCATGTTCGCCTGGGCAAACCACGCCGGGGCGACTCAGTGAAATTGCACAGCGCGTAATCACCGCATCGGAACGGAGTGAGGTATTCCGGTTGACAGCATTTCGCATAGCGATCCTGATATCTCGATTTGATCACGAGATCCTTAAACAGGACTAGACCACCTGATGTCGACGCGCGTAACACCCCTTTGTTTGAAGAGATTTGACGGTTCATCAATTAGGCAACCATGGTAACGGTACGGACTCGTTCGACCCGTTCCCGTATGTCTGAATCCTCCGTACATGTGTTCTGGCAGGCTTCCGCGCACCGTCCTCTGACCAAGGAAAGGTGCGACGAAACGTGTCTGGACGACGAAGAATGCCCAAGACGCAGCGCCGCAAGCCGCGCCGACTGATACTCGCGACGCTTGCAGTAGCGATGGCAGCGACTCTGGGAGGCGTCGCCTACCAGGGCATGAACGGGGGAGAGGAACCGACGGCCGCCGCGAGCGGCGCCCAGGAACAGCTCGCCCGTCCCGCCGCCGCCTCGCCCACCGCGGCCCCCGCGCCCGCCAAGGAGCCGGCCCGGGACAAGAAGCCGGAGCCGATCACCGAGAAGCCGAAGGAGGAGCCGGACAAGGGGCTCGTCTTCGAGGGTCTCAAGCCGGCGCCCAAGGACGACAAGTGCGAGGGCGTCTACCGCACCGACAGCGGCCACTGCACGCACGGGCCCGACTCGCCCCCGCCCGGCGTCGACATCAAGAAGGACACCCCGCCGGCCGTGAAGGCCTCCCTCCCCGAGGGTGAGCCGGGCAAGCCGCCTGCCTCGGACGCGAAGCCCTCGTCGGCCCCGCCGTCCTCCGGGGCCGACTCCGGCCCGTCCTCGGAGAAGGGCGGATCCACCACCGTGGCCGCGCTGCCCGCGCTCGACGCCGCCGCGGCCACCGACCCGGACGCCGAGCCCGCCTCCGAGCCGCCCGCCGCGGCCTCCTCCCCGTCCGGCTCCTCCGGCACGGGCACGGCCGCCGGCGCCGGCTCGCGGACCGGCACCGCCGCCGCCGGCCCCGCCGGGCAGACCGTCCAGTGCGAGGGCGACGGCACCAGCGGCAACCGCGTCCAGGTCGTCTACGTGCACGCCCCCGGCAAGGACCGGTACGCCCAGTACCTGCCGTCCTTCCGCAAGTGGGCCGCCGACGCCGACCTCATCTACTCGGACAGCGCCAAGGTGACCGGCGGCGTCCGGCACATCCGCTACGTACACGCGGCGGACTGCACCCCGACCGTGCTGAACATGGAGATCCCGGCGTCCGCGCTGGGCGAGTTCAGCGCCACCAACCGCGCACTCGCCGCGAAGGGGCTCGACCGCCGCGACCGCAAGTACATGATCTTCGCCGACGCCCAGGTCTACTGCGGTATCGGCACGTTCGCGGGCGACGAGCGGCCCGGCCAGAACAACCTCAGCAACTTCGGTCCCTCCTACGGCCGTACGGACGCGGGCTGCTGGGGCGGGCACACCGCCGCGCACGAACTCGGCCACAACCTGGGCGCGGTCAACAACAGCGCGCCCAACACCAGCCGGGGCGCGCACTGCACGGACGAGTGGGACGTCATGTGCTACTCGGACACGCCGTACTACCCGAAGATGCGCATCGTCTGCGGTGACCGGAGCTACGAGAACCTCCTCGACTGCCGCAACGACGACTACTTCCACACCAACCCCAGGCGTGGCAGCTATCTCGACACCCACTGGAACATCGCGAACAACCAGTTCCTGATGCGCCAGAAGGGCAACGGCACCAACCCCGACCCGGGGCCGGACCCCACGCCGACGCCCACGCCGACGCCCACGGGCGGCACCGGGACGTACGGGCCCGCCGTCACCGTCGGCCAGATCGGCCAGGACTCCGCCGTGGTCAGCTGGCGGGCGGCGTCCGGCGCCGCCTGGTACCAGGTCCACCTGAACGGCAAGCCCATCGGCTGGATCCAGGGCACCAGCGCCCGGGTGCACACCCTGTCGCCGGGCACGCAGTACTCCGTCGCCGTGTCCGTCCGGTACACCAACGGCAAGGACAGCCGGGTCGGCCGCGCCGCGTCCTTCCGCACGGCGGGCAGGAACGGCGGCACCACCCCGACGCCCGACACCGCCTACCTGCTGATGAACGGCGCCACCGGCAACGCCGCCGAGGTGTGGGGCGCGCGCAAGGGCGACGGTACGGTGCTGGTGGGATCGCAGCGCAACGGCTACGCCCAGCAGCGCTGGTACTTCGACAAGGCCGGGAACGGCACCGTACGGATCCGGTCCGCCGTCTCCGGCAAGTGCCTCCAGCTCGGCGGGCGCGCCTCGGCCGGCATGTGGGTGGCCCAGCAGACCTGCGGCTCCGCCGCCGCCCAGCAGTGGCGGGTCAGCGCGAGCGGCAGCGGAGTGCGGGTGGCCCCGGCGGGTGACAGCCGCCTCGTGCTGGCCGTCAGCAACCGTACGTACTACGGCTCCTGGCTGATCGAGCTGCAGTACGCGTCGAACAACCCGGCTCAGGTGTGGACGGTCCAGAAGCCGTGACACGACGAGCTGTTTCTCCGGTGGCCGTCGCCTGTGCGGTGCTCGTGAGCCTGTGTCTGTGGCTGATCGCCACGGCACCGGTCGCGGTCGCGCACGGCGACGGCCTCCGGGCCGAGATCACGGGTCACGCCTTCGGGCGGGTACAGATGACGGTGACCTGGGCGGACGACGGCGATGCCGTCGACGAGCCCCTGGCGGCGACCGTCAACGCGGTGAGCGCGGACGGGGCGACGGCGCTCGGACCGTGGCGGTTGGTGCGGGAACCGGGCGACGCGCGCCGGTACGTGACGGGGGAGGCGCTGCCGCCCGGGCGGTGGAAGGTGACCGTGGACATCGGTCATCCCGCGCTGGGCAAGGCGCAGGGGGACCTGACGGTCTCCCCGGGGACCCCCGCGTCCCCGAGCACCTCGGCCGGCCCGGGCCCGGCCGCGAGTGCGGACCCGAGCCCTGCCGTGAGCCCGGTGCCGAGCCCTGCGGCCGCGGAGGAGACGAAGCCTCAGGCCCAGGGCGCGGGCTGGGTGGTACCGGTCGGCGTCGTGGCGGGGGTGGGGGTGGTGCTGGGCGCGGCGGCTGTGTGGGTGCGGCGCCGTCGTGGCTGAGGTTCCACTCCGCGGCCCCGCCCGAGAACCGGGGGCGGGGCCCCGGCCTGCGCGGGTGACCCCGTCAGGTCAGCCGTATGTGCCAGCGGGTCGCGTGGTGGGTCAGGGACGTCACCGACAGGGGCTCCACGTCCACGCGCCAGAAGGCCGTCGCCGGCGCGTTCAGCGCGTGGAGGACCGCCGCCCGGACGACCGCGGGAGGGACGACCGCCAGGACGGCGCCCGGGTGGTCGGGCAGGGACTCCAGCCGGGCGGCGACCCTCGCGCACAGGGACGTGACCGGCTCGCCGCCGTGCGGGGCCGCGTCCGGGTCCGTCGTCCACACGGCCAGACCCTCCGGGTCCGACGCGGCGACGTCGGACAGCGCCCGGCCCCGCCACCCTCCGACGTCCAGGTCCCGCAGGGACTCGTCCGTCTCGGCCGCCAGCCCCAGCGCGCCGGCCAGCGCACGGCAGCGGGGGGAGGGAGCCGTACGGCATCCGGCTGACGGGGAGGGAAGCGAAGGGCGCAGTTCCGCCGCGCGGGACAGCGTCCGGGCGTCCAGGGGAGACTCTTCGCCGAAGCGTGGCGGGCCCGTCGGCGGCGGGGCGGACAGCAGAAACAGGCGGGTCGTCATGGGGCCGGATCCTAAGGTGCGACTTACGCCACCTTGGCGGAATCCGTGCGGAGCGCTACCGTCTTGGCGACAGAGACGACAGCGTGATGGAAGTCCGGTGCAAATCCGGCACGGTCGCGCCACTGTGTGCCGCCCAGAGCGGTGAGTCAGACCCCGCGCGGTCGTCGAGTGCTCCAACGACTGGGACGCGTTGTTCCCCCAGGAGGTCTCGCCATGGCCGACTCCGCCGTCAGCCCCGCCGCCGTTCTTCCCACGACGGTTCCGGCCGTCACCCCGATTCCCGTCCGGGAGATGCTGCCCTGGGCAGCCTTCTTCGGCACGCTCATGCTCGTGCTGCTCTACTTCGTCGGCGCCGAGCAGAGCGCGCTGGCGGTCTTCTCCGGCGACGCCGTGCACGAGTGGGTGCACGACGGCCGCCACCTGCTCGGCTTCCCCTGCCACTGAGCGCGCGAGGAGCCCTGCACATGAACTCCGCAACAGTGCGCGCCCTTCTGGTGCGCGGCATGCTCGCCGGGATCGCGGCGGGCCTCGTCGCGTTCGTCGTGGCGTACCTGCTCGGCATCCCGTCCGTGAACGCATCCATCGCCTACGAGGAGGCCCAGGCCGCGGCCTCGGCGGGCGGCGGGCACAGCCACGAGGCCGGTGAGGAGGCGTTCAGCCGACTCCAGCAGACGACCGCCGGCCTGGCCACCGGCGTGGTGGTGTTCGCCGTGGCCCTGGGTGGCATCGCCGCGCTGGCCTACTGCTTCGTCCTCGGCCGCGTCGGACGGTTCCGGGCCCGCGCCACCGCCGCGCTGGTGGCGGGCGCCGGGTTCGTCACCGTCTCGCTCGTCCCGTTCCTCAAGTACCCGGCGAACCCGCCGGCCAGCACCGAGGACGGTACGGTCGACCAGCGGACGGCGCTGTTCTTCCTGATGATCCTCCTCAGTGTGCTCCTGGGGACCGGTGCGGTCCTGCTCGGGCGGCGGCTCGCCGCGCGGCTGGGCAACTGGAACGCGTCGGTGACGGCGGGGGCCGCGTTCGTGGCGGTGATCGCCGTCGCGATGGTCTTCCTGCCGTCCGTCAACGAGACGCCCAAGGACTTCCCGGCCGGCGTGCTGTGGGAGTTCCGCCTCGGCGCCGTCGCCATCCAGGCCGCGCTCTGGGCCTCCTTCGGGCTGCTCTTCGGGCACCTCGCGGAACGGGTGCTTGAGCCCCGGCCCGTCACGGAGGCCGCCGCGTCGTCCGTACCGGTGGCCGCCGCTCGGTGACGCACACCTGTGAGGGGTTCCACGGCCGGGGGCGCGCCCGGCCGCGGAACCCCTCATGCGTTCATACGAAGTTGAGATCCGCCCGGCGCACCAGGGGGTCCTCCAGCATCGTCCACAGCGGCACCGCGTAGTTGCCGAAGCCGTAGCGCCCGCCGAAGTGCAGTCCGAGAACACGGTGGTCGTTCAGGTCGAAGACGGGTGAGCCGCTGTTGCCGCCCAGTGTCGAGCAGTCGTGTGTCATCACGTTCTTCTCGGCCAGCAGCCGGTTGGCGGCGCCCGGCTGGAGGCGCTTGACGTTGTAGATGTCCATGAAGATCCGGCGCATCGACTCGGGCTCGTTGCGCCGCCCGTCCCAGGCGGGGTGCCCCACCACGTACACCGGGTGTCCCGGCAGGTCGGCCGGGGCGTCCGCCGCGACCGCGAGCGGATCCGGCAGCGGCTCGCCGCCCGGCACCGGGGCCACCCGCAGCAGTGCCATGTCGGCCTCGTCGTGGATGCCGATCACCTCGGTCAGCGCGTACGCCGGGCCGCCCGTGCCCGGCAGCCGCCCGAACTCCCGGGCGAGGTCGAGGTCCGCGCTGAGGCCGGGCTGGAACGTCCACGCGGCGCCGTCGCCCCGGGTGAACTCCGCCGCCACATGACGGTTCGTCATGATGACGTCCGCGCCCACCAGGAATCCCGTGCCCACCCAGTCCAGGCTCACATGGCCGGTCACGTCCACCCGGCCCACACGGCTGACCGAATCGCGGATGGCGGCCCGGTGGTGGTTCAGCACCTCCCACTCGCCCTCCTGCGGGGCGAAGTCGGCGGCCTGCACCAGGATGGCCGGGCGGCCCTCCAGCAGGACGATCGCCTCGATCCCGAAGGACTCGTCGTCCCCGACCTCGTCGTCCCGCCCCTTCGCGAGCTTCTCCAGGCCCCGCGCCCCGGCTGACAGCACCCGGGCCCGCTCCTCCTGGGCGAACCGGGATATCTCCGTGCCGGGCGCCTCCTCGGGGGGCGGCTCCACATCCGACTCGGGGACCTCCCGGTCCAGTCCGTCCCGTACCCGGTCCGCCACCGCCCGCAGGTCGGTGAAGATCTCCCGGGGTCCGGCCGCGACCGGTGACCTGCTCCGGCTTCCCATGGCACGCACGCTCCTCTCAGCCCTGCGACCTGCGCTGCTGCGCCTGCTCGATCTCCTCGTGCACCTCCCGGCTGTGCCGCGCGAGATGGTCCATGACGGCGGTCAGCTGCGTGCCGACGTTCACGAACGCCGCGCTCTTCCCCTGGAACGACACGTCCTCCACCCGGTGCGAGCCCCGGTGCAGCGCCACCACCTCCCAGTCGTCCGTCAGCACCGGCGAGCCCGAGGAGCCTCCCTGGGTGTCGGTGAAGTACCGCAGGTCGCGCTCGTCGGCCCGGAAGACCAGGTTGTTCCGGAGTGCCACCCGCTTCTCCGCGCCGCCCGGATGCTGGATGATGTTCACCGCGACCGGCGCCCCCGCCGTGACCTGGAGCGCCTTCCCGGCGAGGGGAAGCGCCGGACGGGCAGCGGACGGCAGGGCCGTGGTGAGCCGCAGCACCGCGTAGTCCAGGTCCGGGTCGCAGGCGGCCAGTTCCGCGACCGCCGCCTCGTCCTCCGTGCCGGTGTCGGCGCTCTCGTAGTCGAAGCGCACCCGGGTCTCGCGCGCTTGGCGACGCAGGTCCCCGTCCTCCGCGAGGGACGGTGAACCGCCGCTCGCCGTACGGGCGTTGACCACATGGTGGTTGGTCACCATGAGTGTGGGCGTGACCAGCCAGCCGGTGCCCAGGTGGGGGCCGGGGCCGACCGGCTCACCGTGCTCGTACGCGGGCACGGTGAGCCGGGCCACGGCCAGCCCCGCCCGGTCGCCGCCGCGCAGGAAGGTGAACGGCACGGTGTCGTCCCGGTGCACGATCCGTTCCTTCAGCTCCGGCACCGGAAGCCCCGCCAGCAGGTCCGGCTCGCCGCCCGCCTGCCGCGCCACCTCGTCCAGGGCCCGCTGGAGCACGGCCAGCGGTGCCGCCTCGGTGGTCCTGCGGACCGCGTTCCGCAGCCACAGCTCCAGCGGCACCGTGCCGTCGACCAGCCGTGACGTCTGGTTCATCGTCACCAGATCCGACTCCACCTGGGTGAGGGGCGCCGGGTACAGCTCCAGCCGGCGCACATAGGTGCCGAGGATCCCCTCGAACAGCCCCTTCCGCATGCCCAGATCACCGAGCCCGGCGTCCAGTGCCGCGTCCCGGACCGCGACGACCGCGTCCGGCGACAGATAGCGAGTCATGGCCCCTCCTCTCCCGTCCCGGTACGGAGGGCGGACGCGACGCCCGCCGCGATCTGGCCGTCCCTGTCGCGCAGCACCAGCAGCCGCCGCGTCAGCTCGTCGAGCGTGCCCCGTTCCCGCGCCAGCCGCAGGATGTCGGTGACCCCGGACGCGGGGGTGTCACCCGGCCCGGCCGGGGGCGGCGGGGCAGCGGGAGACGGTGACGGCCGCCCGTTCGGGGGGCCTTCGGGCTTCCCCGGCGGCCGGGGCGCGCAGCCCCCCGAGCCGTACGACCGGGCGGGAGCCCCCTGCACCGGCCCCGCTGCCCGGTGCAGGATGTCCATCAGCGGCGGCAGCAGTTGCGCGTCCCGTTCCACCGCCCGCCGCAGCGCCGAGCCCAGCACCTCCAGCACCCGCTCGTCGTCCGGCAGGCCCACGAGCTGGAGCGCGTGGTCCAGAGCGCGCGCGTCCAGCGTGTACACCTGCGAGGCCACCCCTCGTACGAGCGCGGGCTGCCCGGCCAGGAGCCGGTCGGGAATGCCCCGCAGCCGCCGCGCCAACTCCGCGTCGGCCTCCCGCACCCCGGCTTCCCCGGCCCGCTCCCGGACCGGCACCCCGGCCTCGGGACCGGCACCCGTCTGTTCCCGCATCCCTGCCTCCAGCCGTGCCCTGGCCAGCAGCGTGCCCATCGCCTCCAGGTGCTGGCCCCGCCCGATCGCCACGTCCTCCGCGAGCCGCAGCTCCCGGTCCGCGGCGTCCCGGTCGCCGTCCTCCTGCGCCAGCCGCGCCGACAGCAGCAGCAGCTCCAGGCGGCGCTCCCCGCAGCCCGCCTCCCGCGCCCGCTCGATCGCGTCCGACACCACGCCCCGCGCCTCCGCGCGCCTCCCCGTGGCGCTCAGCGCCTCCGCCAGCAGCACGTGCAGCGGCCCGCACGGCGTCCAGGGCCGCCGTTCCTCCAGACACGACAGAGCCTGGTGGGTGAACCCCTGCGCCAGCAGGTCCTCCACCCCGTGCGCGGTGATCCGCTCCCAGTCCTCCTGGTCCGCCTCGGCCATGACCAGCTCCGAGGCCCGCCCCCGCCCCTGGCCGCTGTGCGCGGTCAGCAGCGCCGCCGAGCGCGGGCTCATCTCCTCCTCGGCACCCGCCAGCAGCCGCGTCACGCCCGGCAGCCACCGCTCCTCGACCGTGCGCGGGTTCTCGTTCAGCCGCAGCCGGTGGTAGATCTCCTCCGCCCGCGCCGCCGTACCCTCCCGGCCCGCGTAGTACGCCACGGCCCGCCGCTCCACCTCGGGCAGCAGCGAATCGGGGTCGCTGTCCGCCAGCCGCAGCATGATCGCCCGCACATCCGGCCGCACCCGCACGGCCTCCGGGCCCACCGGCTCCACCAGGTCCAGCCGCGACAGCGTGCCGAACAGCCGCCGCGCCGCCTCCGCCCCCGGCACCTCCACCCCGCACGCCCCGGCCAGCACCTCCCGTACGACCTCCGGGGTGATGACCCGCAGCACCAGCCCGGCGTGGGCCAGGCGCCGCACGTCCTCGTCCGGGATGTGCTGGAGGATCCGCTCGTACAGGATGCCCTGCACCAGCAGCTGGTCGACCTGCCGGAAGAAGTCCCGCCGCCGCTCCGGCAGACTCCGCATCAGATCCCGCAGCCCGGCGGCGTCCCCTCCGGCGAGCGCCACGGCCCGCGCGGCGAGCCGCAGGCTCAGGGGATGCCCGCCCACCCGCTCGGCCAGCTCCCGCGCCAGCGGCTCGTCCGTCACCCCCGACTGCCGCAGCAGCTCCACCGACGCCTCCGTGTCCAGATCGCGCAGCTCGATCTCCACCAGGTCCGGCCCGGCCGCCGGGTGCCCGACCGGGGCACGCCCCGACACGACGAACCGGGCGTGCGGATACGTGTCGCAGAAGGCGAAGTAGATCGCCCACATCCGGCCCAGCACCGGCGACCACCGGTACTGGGCCTCCTCGAAGGAGTCCAGCACGATCAGGAACGGCGGCTGCTCCGGGGCCACCGCCCTCGCCAGGACCTCGCCCACCCGGCGGAACAGCGCGCTCTCCTGCTCGCTCGCCTGCTCCAGGAACTCCCGCGAGGACCGCCGCCCCAGTCCCGCCCGGGTCGCCGCCAGTCTGTTCAGGTCCGCCACCTGCTCCTCGCCCGCACGCTGGTCGCGCACCAGCCGCAGCCCCTCGTCGGCCAGTGCTTCCAACTCGTCGTGGAACGCCGGGAACTGGACGGACAGCTGCCGGGCGGTCTCCGCCACCATGGTGATCGGCTCGTGCACGGACAGCGACGGCCGCTCGAAGTCGATGTACGCGAAGGGGAACGGGAACTCCCGCCCGGTGCCGGTCCCCGCCGGCTGGTCGTCCGGGCTGAGCGCGTCGAGCAGGAAGTGCGCCATCAGCGTGCTCTTGCCCATGCCGCCGCGCCCGTGCACCAGCAGCGGGGGAGCGGGGGACCCGTCCGCGTCCGCCGGGTCGGTCACATGGCGCCGCATCCCGGCCAGCTGGGCGGCCCGCCCCACGAACGGGGCCCGCACCAGCCGTTCCAGCGGCTGGATCAGCCGTGCCCTGTCCAGCTCGCGCCGCACCGCCTCGGGGCCGGGCAGCCCGGTCACGCCCGGCACCCGGGCGAGCCACAGCACCGCCTGGAGCAGATCCGCCAGCTCCTCGGCGTCCGTCCCCCGTACCCGGGGCGGCTCCCCGCGCAGCAGCGCCAGGCACGCCCGCTCCGGCCCGGCCCCCTCCGGCACCGCGCCCAGGTTGCCCTCCAGTGCCCTCAGCGCCGCCTCCGGACCCTCCAGGGAGCGCAGCGCCGCCTCACGCGCCTCGGGCGTCAGCGTCCACCGGGCACCCTCCGCCGTCCCGGCCGCCGTGCAGTCCTCCGTCAGTTCCATGACGGCCCGCCCGGTCGCCCGCTCCTCACCGGGCAGCCGAAGTGCCCTCGGGTCGAAAGCCGTCAGCAGCGAGGCGGCCCGGCGGTAGCCCATGCGGGCGTCCGGCACCGGCCCGGGCAGCCCGAGGGCGGAGCACAGCTCGTCGCGCAGCCGCTCACGGAACAGCTCCCGTACGGCCACGGGGTCAGAGGGCTCGGTAGACACGGACCGCTCCTTCCACGGCGCTGCACAGCCGCCGCATGTAGCTGTCGCGCTCACGGGCGCCGCCACAGGCGGGCCCCGCCCGGTCCCCGGGCTCGCCCACCGCGTGCAGGACCTCCGCCAGCGCCACCTCCGCCAGCTCGGTCAGTGCCGCCTCCCGCTCCTGCGGGGCGAGCTCCCGGAACCGGACGGGCGGCGGCACCTCCCGGAAGCAGTGTGCGAGGAGCGTCCTCAGCTCGGCGGGTCCGGCCACCCGCGCCCGGTCCCGCTGGATGCTGTTGCGCAGATCGTGCGGCAGCGGGCGGGCCGCCTCGCTGTAGCCGAGCAGGACCAGGCGCGGCGGCTGCTCGCCGGGCCTCGGCTCGTACTCGGAGACGGCCCGCGCGAGCTGGCCGATCAGTTCCCACACGTCCGAGCCGGGGTCGAGCCGGTCGCACTCGTCCAGCACGAACCAGACGGGCGCCTCCGGGTCGGTCGCCTCCCGCACCACCCGCAGCACCGCGCTGTACCGGGTCGGCAGCAGGTCGTCCAGCCCGGTCGCACCCGGCGGCGCCGGGGACAGGGCCGTGTCGGCCTCGACGAAGGCGGCGAGCTGTGCCAGCACCCGGCCGGCCGTCGACGCCGGGTCGAGGATCACACGGACCGGGCGGAAGCCGCGGTGCTGCCCGATGTGCCGGATGAAGGTGTACGTGTACGACCTGCCGCTGTCGGGCTCACCGTCCACCACCAGCACCGCCGTGTGCGGGTTCGTCAGGAAGGTGCGCAGCTCGGTGCGCAGGTTCTCCCGGTCCAGGAAGGCCTCGGTGCCGTTCTTCAGCAGGTACCGGCCGAACGGGTCCTCCGAACCGTGGGTCCGGGCGTCCTCCCGGAGCCGCGCCAGGAAGTCCCCGGCCATGTGGGCGTCCTCGTGATCGGCCAGGCCCGTCCGCAGCAGCGCCTCCAGCAGGGCCACCTGCCCCGGGATCGACCTGAGCGACTCGCCGACCAGCTCAGCGGCGTTGTCGGCGGGCCTGGCGGTGAGCTTCAGCCGGGTGACGAACGCCGTGGCGAAACCGGCCCGCTCCAGCGCGGTGTGCGGGTCGAGGGTCTTGAACAGGTAGACCAGCGCCCACTCCTTGACGGTCTCCCATTCGGTGGTCTCCAGCGGCATCGCGCACCTGCCCGGTGTGGTGGTCACCCTCCCGGCCTTCTCCGGCAACCCCGCCCGTGCCCTGGTTCTCCGCCCCTCCATTCGCCATGGTCACACCAGGCGGGAGCTGCTGCAATCCGGTCGGTGACCGGCCCGCCACCAGGCGGCCCACCGGTCGGGCATTCCTCAGCGGGTCCGGGCGCACACCCGCCGTACCGGGTCCCGTACCAGCACGTCGGAGAGGTACTCGGCAGCCGCATGGTGGTTCTCGCCGTTGTTGCGCACCAGCACGTCCGTGATCCGGCCGGGCGGGGCGTACTCGGGCCGCAGGGTGTGGTCGAGCGCCACCAGGTCCCGCGCGTCGGACGCGTTCAGCCACAGCCCCGTACGGGACGGTACGGCGGGCGGCGCGGCCAGGCAGTCCTGTACCTCGGTCACCGCCAGCGGCGACCCGAGCGTCACGAACAGGTCCACGCGGGGGTTCCGGGCCGCGAGCACCTCGTACGCGACGACACTGCCGAGGCTGTGGCCCACGACCACCAGCGGTCCTTCCCGCCCGTCGTCGCCCTCTCCGGCCCCGGCCGCGTCCAGCGCGTCCGTCACGGCCTGCCGGATCGCGCGCCCGGCGGCGCCGAAGAAGTACGCGTGCACATCCTCGAACACATGCTGGACCAGCAGCCGGAACAGCGCCGTCCGCGCCGGCCGGGGCAGCGGCAGCGCCTCCGGCAGCGGCTCCTCGCCGGGCCCCGGCCGAGGCTCCTCCGCCAGCGCCAGCGCCTCCGCCATGTACGTCATGTCCCGCAGCCAGCCGCCCAGGGCACCGCCACCCGGGACCCGCCCGGCCGCGCCACCCGCCCGGGCCTCCGTCGCCGTCCGCGCCATGAACTGGGCCGGGTCCTCCAGCGCCGGCGGCCGGGGTGCCTCGCGCTCCCGCTCCGCCTCCGCCACGGCTGTCGAGGCGCCCTCCAGCGGGTCCGGCACGGGATCGGGCAGCGGCCTCTCGTGCAGCACGGGCGCCCAGTACGCCAGGTGCGACAGCTCGCCCATGTCCCGGCCGAACAGTGCCCGGTCCCACTGGGACTTGAGCAGTTCGGCGCGCGGCTTGGGACCGGCACCGTGGACGTACACGATCCGGGCGGCCATCACAGGTCCATCAGCGTGTCGTCCGGCGACTCCAGCCGCCGCCACCGCTCCTCCGGGGCCCGCGGCACCGGCATCAGGTCGGCGGGCGGCAGCGGGCCCAGATCCAGCCCGGTCAGCTCCACCACGTCCGCGACCGGCACCTGGTACGTGCGGAACGCGCCCAGCGGCGGCGGCGCCCCCGGCACCGAGCCGACCAGCGCGCGCTCGGCGTCCCGGGTGAGGTCGGGGCTCTGGTCCAGCACGTACGCGGTCGCCGCCAGCTGCCCGCCGTGCACGAACGCGGCCACTTTCCAGAAGCGCAGCGGCACCTGGATGCCCCGGTACGGCGGGTCGGCGTCGTGCAGGACGGGCCCGGTCAGCACCACCAGCCTGCGCCCGTACTCCGACGCGTGGCCCAGCAGATAGTCCTCCACCCCCAGCCACACCTGCTTGCCCTGGTTGAAGACATCGGCCTGCGGCGCGGCGTTGGTGTAGTAGAACGTGTCGTCCCCGGCACGGACCGCCACCGCGCCCCACACCGGGTCGAGCCGCCGCACCAGATGGCCCCGGTCCAGGGAGTTGTTCCGGTACACGGCCGGGCCCGCCTGCCAGTCCTCGGGCACCCGGGGATCGAGCCGCCAGTCGTCGTCGCGGCGCGGGTTCTGCAGCTGCGCGCCGTCGATGCCCACGGCGGTGGCCGCCGCGAGCCGCCGGTCGGGCCGCAGCACCACGCTGAAGTGGGTGTACGGGAGGACGACCGTCTCCACACCGGGTCTGCTGAGCCGGGGCAGCGGCACGTTCGGCACATCCGTGCCGAGGAAGCCCTCGTCGAAGCCGGTCCGGTCCGCGAGGTCGTTCCGCCGCTCATCCGACGGATCAGAGAAGCTCATGATGCGAGCGGTACCCGGGCGGCGGCCCGGCCCCAACGGCGCGGTGCCGACGCCACCCCATCAGCGCACGGCGGGGTTCGGGACGGCCCGGCCCGAGGAAGGCATCGCGATGGCCCCCTGCCGTCGCCGCCTTCCGTCCCCCGAGGAGACCCCCCCATGGCGCCCACCGGCCTCTCCCTGCACATCGGACTCAACACCGTCGACCCCGCCCGCTACGGCGGCTGGGACGGAAGGCTCCTGGCCTGCGAGTACGACGCCCACGACATGGCGGAGCTGGCCCGTGCGGCGGGCTTCGCCGACACCGTCCTGCTCACCTCCGAGGCGACGGTCGACAACGTCACCGCCGCCCTGGGCGAGGCGGCCCGGCGCCTGCGCGACGGGGACGTCCTCCTCCTCACCTACTCCGGCCACGGCGGCCAGCTCCCCGACGAGACCGGGGACGAGGCCGACGCGCTGGACGAGACGCTGGTCCTGTACGACCGGGAGTTCCTGGACGACGAACTCCAGCGGGAGCTGGCGGGATGCGCCGACGGCGTGCGGATCCTGGTGCTGCTGGACTGCTGCCACAGCGGCACCGCCATCGAGACCCGCGACAGACTGGCCCCCGAGGTCCTGGAGGAACAGTTCGGCACCGCCGACCGGGACGAGGTGGAGGCCGCGGCCCGGCTGATGCCCGCGGTCCAGCAGGGCGCCGCCTACCAGCGGGACAGGGGCTTCTTCCAGGACCTCCAGCGGGAGCTGCGCGCGGGCGGCGGCCGGGAAACGGCCGACGCGGTGCTCATCTCCGCCTGCCAGGACGACCAGCTCGCCGCCGACGGGCGGAAGAACGGCAAGTTCACCGGCACCCTGCTGAAGACCTGGGACCAGGGCGCATTCCAGGGGGACCACAAGACCTTCCACCGCGCGATCCTCCGTCACATGCCGCCGAGCCAGACCCCGAACCTGCACGTCACGGGGCGCCCGTCGGACGAGTTCATGGCCCAGCGGCCGTTCACCGTGTGACGGCGTGGCCGCCGGCCCTTCCACCTCCGGCAGCGCTCAGCCGAACAGCGCGGGCACCCGGATCGTGTGGACCGGCCGCCCCCTCGGCAGCCCGCCCCAGGCCGACCGGCCCCGGGCGGACCGCGGCCGGTCGCCCGGCACCGGGTGTGCGGGCAGCCGCCCGCCGGGCGACCCCTCCGTCCTCGCGTCGCCCTGCGGGCTGCTCCTCGGAGCCGTACCCCTCCGGCCACCTGACATCTCGCCACCCCTTTCCGTCCTGCCGTTCGGGCCTGTTCACGGGACCGGGGACACCCGGCCGCCGTCCCTGCGGGGCGGCAGGCCGGGCAGCACCGGGAACGGGCAGGGCGGCAGCGCGCCCAGCCCGGGCACGCTCCTGACCGGCCGGCCCGCCAGCGCCGACACGACGTCCGCCGCGCTCAGCAGCCCGCTGAGCCGCCCGTCGTCGCCCACCACGGGAAGTACGTCGCAGTCGTTGGCGTCCATCACGTCCAGGGCCTTGCGCACCGGGTCGTCCCGGTGGATCACCACGCAGCGCCTGCCCCGTACCAGATCGCCGGCGTACCGGCGGGTCAGCGTGACGGCGGGCGCCGCGCAGACCACGGCGACCTCCGCCCGGTCCAGCACACCGGCGCAGCGGCCGTCCGGCCGGACCACGGGGAGGTGGCGGGCGCCGGAGCGCTCCAGCAGCTCCCACGCCAGCAGCACGGTCTCCCCGGAGGCGATCGTCACCATCGACGTCCGCATCACGGTGGCCGTGGCCCGGCTCAGCACGGGCGCGCCGCCGGACCTTCCGGTCGCCTCCCCGGGCTCGTCCCCGCCCCCGTACGAGGAACTGTCGGGGATCCGGCCCTCCAGGATGTCCTTCAGCACGTGCTGCCTCGTGCTCACGGTGCACCCCCCGCCCGTCCTTCCGCGCCCGCGTCCGGTCCCGCCGGTGGCAGATGGCGCAGGAACCACCCGGTGGCCAGCTCCTCCACCTGCCGCATCGCGCCCGGCTCCTCGAAGAGATGTCCGGCGCCCGGTACCACCTCGACGGCGTGCACACACCGCATCCGCTCGGCCGCCCGGCGGTTGAGCGGCAGCACCGCGGCGTCCGCGCCACCCACGATCAGCAGGGTCGGCGCCCGCACGTCCGGCAGCACCGGGTCCGCGAGGTCGGGCCGCCCGCCCCGGCTGACCACCGCGGCGATGTCCGCGTCCGGATCGGCGGCGGCCGTCAGCGCGGCGGCGGCGCCCGTACTGGCCCCGAAATAGCAGACGGGGAGGACGCCCCGGGTACGGCGCAGCCAGCCGGTGGCCCCGGCGAGCCGCCGCCCCAGCAGCGGGATGTCGAAGACCAGGTCACGGTCCTGGCCCTCCGCCTCGGTGAGCAGATCGAACAGCAGGGTCCCCAGGCCGTGCTCGTTGAGCGCCCGGGCGACGGCCCGGTTCCGGGGACTGCGGCGACTGCTGCCACTGCCGTGTGCGAAGACCACGACGCCGGGCGTCCCGCCGGGCACGGTCAGATCCCCGTCCAGCCGGACCCCGCCGACATCCAGGACGACGGCCTCAGGCCGAGCGGAGCCGGTGCCGCCGGGGGGAGGGGCGTCCGCGTGCCGGGCGAGCAGGTCCGCGACCTCCTCGTCACTCGTCTGGGAGAAGTCGTCGTACCACTGCCCGACCGCGCTGAACAGGGCGGGCGCCGACAGGCACACCACCTCGTCCGCCTCGCTGCGCAGCAGCGCCAGTGCGTCCGGCGGGGCGACCGGAACGGCCACCACGACCCGCGCCGCGCCCTGCGCCCGCGCCACCTCGCAGGCCACCAGGGCCGTCGACCCCGTCGCGATGCCGTCGTCGACCAGCACCGCGGTACGCCCGGCCAGCGGCACGGCGGCCCGCTGCCCCCGGTAGCGGCGCAGCCGCTGCTCCAGCACCGCCCGCTCGGCCTCCTCAACCCGCGCCATGTCGGGCCCGCGGAGCCGGGCGGCCTGCACGACGGAGTCGTTCACCACCCGTACCCCGCCCTCGCCGATCGCGCCGAAGCCCAGCTCGGGCCGGGTCGGCACCCCCAGCTTCCGCACGACGATCACATCGAGGGGCGCGCCGAGGGCCGTGGCCACCTCGTGCGCCACCGGGACCCCGCCGCGCGGCAGCCCGAGCACGACGGGGTCGTCGAGGGGCAGCCGCGCGACCGCGTCGGCGAGCCGCCGTCCGGCGGACACACGATCCGGGAACTGCATGTCGCCCTCCTGCCTGCCGCCGACCCCGGGAGATGAGCCGCCGGGGTGCCCGGCGCGCTGGGGACGGGGCACCATGGATGGGAACGAAGAAGGTGAAGGCCGTGCGGGCGAGTTTCACCCTGGGACGCATCGCCGGAGTACGTGTCGGCGTGCACTGGAGCGTCCTGTTCATCTTTGTTCTCATCGTATGGGGCCTTTCCCAGGGACGCTTCCCGGAGGTCCACCCCGGCCACCCGGTGCTCCTCTACTGGCTGACCGGGCTGGTCACGGCCGTGGTCTTCTTCCTGTCGCTGCTCGCGCACGAGCTGGCGCACGCCGTCGTCGCCCGGCGTAACGGCGTCGACGTCGACGACATCGTGCTGTGGCTGCTGGGCGGGGCGGCCCGGATGCGCTCGGAGGCACCGAGCCCGTCGGTCGAGCTGCGCATCGCCGGGGTCGGCCCGCTGGTCAGCCTGCTGCTGGGCGGGGTGTTCACGCTCGCCGCCTGGCTGCTGATCCTGCTGTCCGCGCCCGGGCTGGTGGTGGAGGGGATCGTCTGGCTGGCCGCGATCAACATCCTGCTGGCCGTCTTCAACGCCGTACCGGCGGCGCCGCTGGACGGCGGGCGGCTGCTGCGGGCGCTGCTGTGGTGGCGGACCGGTGACCCGCTGCGGGCCACCGCGGGGGCGACGGCGGCCGGGCGGGGGTTCGGCTGGCTGCTGGTGGTCGTGGGTGCGCTGCTGTTCGTGCGGACGGCAGCGTTCGGCGGGCTGTGGCTGGCGCTGATCGGCTGGTTCCTGGTGGCGGCGGCCACGGTCGAGGGCCGCCAGGCGCAGGTGCGGAGCGTCCTGGCGGGTGTGCCGGTACGGCAGGCGATGACGGCGGGCCCGGTGACCGTAAAGGCGGTGCTTCCCGTGGCGCAGTTCCTGGCGGACCCGCGCTACCGGTACCGGCACTCGGCGTTCCCGGTGGTCGCGGAGGACGCGGGTAACGCGGAGGGCGCGGAGGAGGGGGAGCGGCCGGTCGGCCTGATGACCCTGGAACGTGCCCGCGCCGTGCCGGAGGACCGGCGCGGGACGGTACGGGTCGAGGACGTCATGGTGCCGCTGGACGACGTCACCGTCGCCGCCCCGGACGCCCCGCTCGCGGACCTCCTCCCGCGGATGGAACCGGGCGCCGACCACACGGTGCTGGTGGTGGAGGAGGGCCGGCTGGTGGGCGTGGTGTCCTCGTCGGACGTCACGCGCACGGTGACGTGGCTCAGCTCGGTGCGAGGCCGCGGGCGCGGCTGAGCCCTCGGCCCGCCCGCCCCGTGCGGAGCCCGCCGTACGGCCTCACGCGCCGTGGTACAGCCGCTCCGCCCCCACCAGCACCACGTCCCCCGCCTCCTCCGCGGAGCGGAGTGCGTCACTGAAGCCGGCCGCCCCGTAACACGCCGGCACCACCCGCCCCACATCCTCCCCCCGCTCCGCGAGCGCCTCCCGCACCTTCCTCAGCCGCTCCAGATGCGGAAGGTCCATGACCTCACCCCACCGCGCGAGCCCCACCGACAGCAGCGGCCCCGGGCGCCCGCCCACGTCCTCGCCCCGCACCACGACCTCGCCCCGCGGTCCGGACCGGCCCGCCAGGGACCCGTGGCCGACCCGGCCGGGCGCCGCGCCGAAGGTGCCGGGTGCCGCATGATCCCGTACCCATGCCCGGCACACCTCCGCGAAGTGCGGGCCCAGCACTGCGGACTCGAACACCGGCCTCGCCCGCGCCCACACCTCCGCGGCCCGGCCCCGGTCACCGTCCAGAAGGGCGCGGTACGGCCGTACGACGGCATGCTCGAAGGCCATCAGCGGTTCGGTGACGCGCAGTCGCGTGAGCTGGGGCCGCAGCGCGTCCGGTTCGCCGTCCAGCAGCTCGTGCTCCTGGAGCAGCGCCAGCCCGTGCGACACGTCTCCGAGCGAGGCACCCACCCGGTCCGCGACCTCACCCGGCGTGGCGGCCCCGAGGGCGACGGCGGCCAGGACGGAGTGGCACAGCGCCCGGTCCCAGCTGTCGGCCTCCTCGTGCACGAGCCCGGCAGCCTCGTGGAACAGCGGTGTACGGGGGTCCAGCACGGTCCCGCACATCCAGGCGTCGAACCCGCCGCCTTCCCCCGCCGGGGTCCGGTCCGCCACGAGGGCGTGCCGGTACGCGGGTGTACCGCCCACCACGGCATGCACACGCAGCGCGAGCAGCGGGTCGTCGATCTCCCAGAAACGGGCGGCCTCGCGGTATCCGAAGGGCCGGACGTCCAGGTCCAGTGCGACCAGCCCGGTCAGCGGCGAAGGCCCGCAGAACAGCCTGCGCATCACCGGGTGCGAGCTGCCGCTGAGCAGCAGCCGGGCCCGTCCGCCACCCGGGGCGCTGCCGGAGCGCCGCCGGAGCACCGCGTGGAGCACGGCGGGCAGTGAGGGGCTCTGCCGTACGAGCCGGGGGAACTCGTCGAGGACCACGGGCAGCGGCTCCCGGTCGCCCAGCGCGAGCAGGCCCTCCAGGGCCTCCGCCCAGTCGCGCGGCGGCACGGCGCCGCTGTTCCCGGTGTGCAGAGCCAGCGCCTCACCGAGCCTCCGCAGCGACTCGGCCTCCACCGCGTCGTCGGCGCAGAACAGGAACCCGCCCGTCGTCTCGGTGAGCGCCCGCAGCAGATGCGTCTTGCCCTGGCGCAGCCGCCCGGTGACGACTCCGAGCATCGGCCCGGGTGTGGTGTCCGCGGCGAAGCCGTCCAGCGCCTCCCAGACGGCGTCACGGTCGAAGACCGCATCGGGCTTGGCGAACATGTCCCGCCTCCTCGCATCCAGCGTGACAGAAGCCACTGGTGCCCGCCCGCCCGACAGGTCGGGTCGAGGAAAGTACCCTGGGAGGCAGATGCTCTATTCCTTCAGCAGCCCGACGAGCTGGAGGGCACGATGGACGTACTGGTGCTGACAGGGCGCATCCTCTTCGCTGTCGTTTTCATCGGCTCCGCGCTGAACCACCTCACGAACACCGGGAACATGGCCGGGTACGCCGAGAGCAGGGGCGTCCCGCCGCCCACACCGGCGGCCGTCCTCGGCAGTCTGCTGATCCTGGTGGCCGGCGTGATGCCGGTGCCAGGCGTCCGGGCCGACCCGGCCGCGCTGCTCCCCGCGGTGTTCCTCCTCCCGGCCGGCTTCGTGATGCACGCGTTCCGGAAGGAGAGCGACCCCGTGCAACGGCTGGGGGAGACGACCCGTTTCAAGAAGGACTGGTCGCTCGGCGGCGTGGCCCTCATGCTGCCGGCCTTCTCTCCCGCGCCGGGTCCGATCCCGGACCGACCCTCACCGGGCCGCTGTTCGGCATCGGCCGACGACGGCCGACGGAGACCGGCCGTGGAGGCGCCCGTGTCGGAGTTGGGCCGAACGGGTGAGGAGCGCCAGGATGGGCGTATGAGTAGGTACGAGAGGTACGACGTCACCGACGAGCAGTGGGAGGGCCTCGCCCAGGTCGTTCCGCTGCGGGGGCGCGACGAGTGGCCGTCCAGGGTCGACCACCGGATGATCGACCGGGACGAGGACGCCGCGGCGCAGCGCCGCATGGTGGTGTTGCGGGTGCAGGTCTTCGCGGACGCCCGCGAGGTCGCGGAGTACCTGGTCGCCCAGGTGCCGGTGCTGCTGGACCTGACCAGCGCCGACGGCGACGTGGCCAAGCGCATCCTGGACTTCAGCAGCGGGGTCGTGTTCGGCCTCGGCAGCTCCATGCACCGGGTCGACCGGAACGTCTTCCTCCTGACCCCGTCCGGCACGGAGGTGGAGGGAACGGCCGCGGCGGCGGTGCCGCACGCGTGACGAACCCGCACGCGTGACGGTCGTCCGCCGCGCGTAGCCCGTTCGTAGGAGGCGTGTTCGGGCGGAACGGTTCAGCTCTGTGCGCCGCTCGTACCGTGCGGTCATGGACTCCCCTCCGTGTGACCGCCTGCCGGACACGGCAGCACCTCCACAGGGCACGGCACATCCGCTCGCCACGGCCGAACATCCCCCGGAGCGGCCGGTGGTCACCGAGCTGCGGCTCTCGGCCTTCCGGGCGCACCGCGGGGCTGTGCTGCCGGTCCGGCCGCTCACGCTCTTCGCCGGGGCGAGCGGAAGCGGCAAGTCCAGTGCCCTGGAGGTGTTCGAGGCGCTGGCGCTGCTCGCCGGGGGTGTCCCGCTGGGAGGTGCTTTCCCCGACCCCGCCGGGTGCGTGCCGGACGGTGCCCGCGCGGACCGGCAGGGCCGCCGCGGCTTCCGCGTCGGCTGTACGGCGGAGGGCCCGGCCGGAGCCGTACGGCTGGACCTCGCCGTGCAGGCCGAGCCGCGGCTGCGGATCGTGGGGGAGCGGCTGACCGGGCCGGACGGACGCACCCTGCTGGCCACGGCGCTGCGGGACCCGGCCCGGCCCGTGGTGCATGCCGAGTGGCACACGGCGGGTCCCACGCCGGTGACCCGCGCACCGCTGCCGGACGACCGGCTGGCCACGGCCCTGGCGCCGCTGCGGGTGGCGGGCCGGACGGACGGTCAGCTCCGGGTGCTCGCGGCTGCCGAGCAGATCCTCGTCGCGCTGCGGTCGGTGTTCCCCTGCGATCCGCAGCCGCACCGGATGCGGCAGCCGGTGGCGCCGGGCGAGGGGCGGCTGCGGCGCGGCTGCGACAACCTGGCCGAGGTGCTGTACCGCACCCGCGCCGACTGCCGCACCCGGCACGCCCGGCTGGTGGCCGCGGCGGGCGCGGGGTGTGCCGGTCCCGTGCGGGGCCTGGAGGCGCGGACGCTGCCGGACGGCATGCTGCGGGCGGTGCTGGAGCGGGCGGCCGGCGGCGTCGTGACACCTCTGGAGCGGCTGGGGGACGGCGAGCTGCGCTACCTGGCGCTGTCCCTGGTGCTGCTGACCGGCCCGGGGGTGCTGGCCGTGGACCAGGCATTGGAGGTGCCGGGGGCGATGCAGGCGCTGACCGTGCTGGCGGACGGCCTTGACCGGGACCTGGACGCACGGCAGGCCCGCGAACTGACCGCGCTGGCCGCGCGGATCTGCGGCGACGGCCACATGCGCCTGATCGGCACGGTGGGCGGCACGGGGGCGGCGGCAGCGCGGGGCACGGCGGGCGCGACGCTGGTGGAACTGCCGGGCCCGGAGGACAGGGAGGCCGGCCGGACCCGTTAGCGCTCCAGCGGCGGTGCGTCTCCTGAGCGTCGTCCGGGCCGCACTCGTTCTTGGGGGGCCTGGGTTCCGGCCGGATGCCGAAGGACCGGGAAGCCCGCCGGTGCGGGAACCCGGCCACCGGGGCGGACGGATCCACCGGCGGATCACCGGCGGAGGGGCACCGGCCCCGCCTCTCTGGAAAGCCCTCCCCGCCCGACGCGTCGGCTCGACCTGATAGACCTGTGCACCGTGACGGATCTGGATGTTGAGGCGCTGCAGCGCAGACTGGCCGAGTTCGCGGCATCGCGTGAGTGGCAGCCGTACCACACCCCGAAGAACCTGGCGGCGGCGCTGAGCGTCGAGGCGGCCGAACTGCTGGAGATCTTCCAGTGGTTGACGCCGGAGGAGGCCGCGCGGGTCATGGAGTCCCCGGAAACGGCGCACCGGGTGGCGGACGAGGTCGCTGACGTGCTGGCCTATCTCCTCCAGTTCTGCCGGGTGTTGGGCGTCGACCCGCTGGCCGCGCTCTCCGCCAAGATCGACCGCAACGAGGTCCGCTTCCCCGTGGGACGCCCTCCCGGGAGGGCTGCTCGGAAAGATCGTCACTCTTCGGAGTGAGCGACGTGTACACACGGAGATTCCTGTCCACAGAATTCCGAATTCCCCTGGCTTTTGTGCTCGGACAGCTTCACTCTGGGTAGTGACTCTGTGAGCGGAAAGTCGTACGAACGGGGGCGGCGTCCATGGATGCGGAGCGACTCATCGCGGTCAGCAGACGCGATCTGGCGGAGAGCCGGGAGGTACGGGACGTCATGGCGGCGGCCTGGCGGGCGCAGCGGCTCGCGCAGGCCGTCGGGGATCTCGTGGCGTTGAGCGGTCCGAGGGAGGTGCGGGGCGAGGCGCGTGCCCTCGCGGAGACAGGAGGCCGGGGTGGCGAGGGGGTCGCCGTGCGGCTCACCGAGGTCACGGACCTGCGGCGGACGTTACTGCACCTGGGCGCGCTGCTGGGGGACGTGGGGATCGCCCTGGTGGGGGTGGCCTGCGCCACCGACGAGGAGGGGCTCTACTGGCAGAGCATCGACGCGATGGACGCGGCGGACGAGTCGCGTGATCGCGTGCGCGCGATGCTGGCCCGGCTCCCCGGGCAGACACCTTCGGGCACCCGGGCAAGCCCGGAGGTCCGGGCCACCCGGGCGAGACCGCCCGGCACGCCGCCCAGAGACGAGGACCACGAGCACAGCGTTCACGAACAGCAGGACACCGGAGGGGCTCTGGGTCACGACGGCCGGCGCCCCGCCCCGGAGGACCGGGTCCGGACGGAGGGGGAACGCCCGGACCGTTGCCGTGCACGAGCACGGGCGGATCGCGACGACGGGCTCAGCGCCCCGTCACACGACCCGCACGGGGTGCGACAAGCGGCGAACCCAGCCGACAGGGCGGCGAGTTCATGACGGGCGCGGCATCACCGGAACCGCCGGTGTCCCGGGCCGGACTCCGCGCCCCGGTCGTCACGGTCCTGCCGGTCCTCGTTCGAGCGGTGCGCCGAGGACTGCAGGTCGGCGTCCAGCTGGGACAGATCCGCGGTGAGCGCCGCCATCAGCTCCTCCATCTGCTGCAGCAGACCCTTCGGGGTGCCGGAACCCTGCTGCTCGGGCATGTCCGGCGTGGACACGGCCTGTCCGGGCACGGCTTCCTGCGACATCACGGCCTCCTCGGCCCAGGTCCTCCCCGACGGGGAAGGACGACGAGAGAGCGACGCACCGGCGCTCGCCGCCGACGCGTGGGCCGGGCGGTCCGGCACCGCCGACCCAACGATCACCCCACCACACCGGTCACGAACCGTCACGACGGCGTTGACGCCGTTCGAACACCCGGAGACACCACGTTCAAGCCGGTCCGCGGCAGCCCTCCGGGGGAGGCCGGGGGACGAGTGGCGAAGCCGCCCCTTCCCGTCGCCGGGGGGCTCAGCCCCCCGGCGACGGGAAGGAACGGTGCGGGGGAAGGAGCCGGCCCGGCCGCCCCGCCCCCTTGCGGCTCACAGCCGGGGGTCCACCGGCTCCGACTCCAGCGCCAGCACCGCGAACACCGCCTCGTGCACCCGCCACAGAGGCTCGCCCGCCCCCAGCCGGTCCAGGGACTCCAGCCCCAGCGCGTACTCACGCAGCGCCAGAGACCGCTTGTGCCCCAGGGACCGGCTCCGCAGGCGCCCGAGGTTGTCCGGCCGCGTGTACTCGGGCCCGTAGATGATCCGCAGGTACTCGCGTCCCCGGCACTTGACCCCCGGCTGCACCAGCCGCCCCTGCCCGTCCCGGGCGAGCGTCTCCACGGGCTTGACGACCATGCCCTCGCCGCCGCGCCCGGTCAGCTCCAGCCACCAGTCGACACCGTCCCGCACGGACGCCTCGTCGCCCGTGTCGACATACAGGCGCCGGGTGGTCTGCAGGAGACCGCTGGGGTCGCCCTCCACCAGGCGGTCCAGCAGGCCCAGCTGCTCGTCGTGCGGCACCGCCGCCAGACTGCGGCCGCGCGCCGCGAGAATCTGGAACGGCGCGAACCGTACCCCGTCCAGCCCGTCCACGGTCCAGCAGTAGCGCCGGTACGCGTCGGTGAACGCCGCGGCGTCGGCGGCGCGTTCCCGCTGCCTCGGCAGCAGCCCGCCCACGTCCACGCCGCGCGCCGCGGCCGCATCCAGCGCGGCCACCGCCCCGGGGAACACGGCCGACGAGGCGGCGCCCACCGCCGCGTACTGGCTGCGCAGCAGACCACCGGCCTTCAGCGACCAGGGCATCAGCTCGCCGTCCAGCAAGAGCCAGTCCGTGCCCAGCTCCTCCCACAGTCCGGAGGCGGACACCGCCGAGCGGATGCGGCCCAGCACCTCCTCCGTCGTGCCCTCGTCGGAGAAGAACGGCCGGCCCGTGCGGGTGTAGAGGGATCCGGTCGGTCCGGACACCCCGAAGTGCTCGCGGGCCGCGTCGGCGTCACGGCAGACCAGGGCCACGGCGCGCGATCCCATGTGCTTCTCCTCGCACACGACCCGGGCCACCCCGTCCGCGGCGTACTGGGCGAACGCCTCAGCCGGGTGCTCCAGGAACCCGTCCAGCCGGGAGGTCGCCGTGGGCGCCATCGTCGGCGGCAGGTAGGGCACCAGCCGGGGGTCGACGGCGAAGCGGCTCATGACCTCCAGCGCCGCCGCCGCGTTCTCCTCCCGGACGGCGACGTTCCCCGCGTGCGCGGTCGTCACGACCCGCCGCCCCCGCACATCGGCCAGGTCCAGGGGCCGGCCCTGGTGCCCGCCCGGCGCCTCGGACACCAGCGGCTTCACCGGCTCGTACCAGACCTTCTCGGCCGGTACGTCGACCAGTTCACGCTCCGGCCAGCGCAGCGCGGTCAGCTTGCCGCCGAACACGGCGCCCGTGTCCAGGCAGATGGTGTTGTTGATCCAGGAGGTGTTCGGCACCGGCGTGTGGCCGTACACCACCGTGGCCTCACCCCGGTACTCCTCGGCCCACGGGTAGCGGACCGGCAGCCCGAACTCGTCGGTCTCTCCGGTCGTGTCGCCGTACAGGGCGTGCGAGCGGACCCTGCCCGAGGTCCGGCCGTGGTACTTCTCCGGCAGGCCCGCGTGACAGACCACCAGTCGGCCGCCGTCCAGCACGTAGTGGCTGACCAGCCCGGCGATGAAATCCCGCACCCGCTCCCGGAACGCCTCGTCCTCCCGCTCCAGCTGCTCGACGGTCTCGGCCAGCCCGTGGGTGTGCCGCACCGCGCGGCCGTTCAGCCAGCGGCCCAGCTTGTTCTCGTGGTTGCCGGGCACGCACAGCGCGTTCCCGGACGCGACCATGTCCATCACCCGGCGCAGCACGCCGGGGCTGTCCGGGCCCCGGTCGACGAGGTCGCCGACGAACACGGCGGTCCGCCCCTCCGGGTGCCGCCCGTCCTCGTAACCGAGCCTGGCCAGCAGCGCCTCCAGTTCCGCGCTGCACCCGTGGATGTCACCGATGATGTCGAACGGCCCGCTCAGATGCGTCAGGTCGTTGTAGCGCCGCTCCAGCACCACCTCGGCCGCGTCGGCCTCGGCCACCCCCCGCAGGATGTGCACCTTGCGGAAGCCCTCCCGCTCCAGGCCGCGCAGCGACCGGTGCAGCTCCCGGCGGTGCCGCCGGACGACGTGCCGGGGCATGTCCGCCCGGTCGGGCCGGGACGTGTTGCGGGCGAGGCAGACCTCTTCGGGAACGTCCAGCACGATCGCGATCGGCAGCACGTCGTGCTCCCGGGCCAGCCGCACCAGCCGGCGGCGGGCATCCGACTGCACGTTCGTCGCGTCGACCACGGTCAGCCGGCCGGCTGCGAGGCGCTTCCCGGCGATGTAGTGCAGCACGTCGAACGCGTCCCGGGTCGCGCTCTGGTCGTTCTCGTCGTCGGAGACCAGGCCCCGGCAGAAGTCGGAGGAGACGACCTCGGTCGGCTTGAAGTGCCTGCGGGCGAACGTCGACTTGCCGGACCCGGTGGCGCCGATCAGCACCACGAGGGACAGGTCGGTGACGGGCAGCCTGCGCGGCGTGACGGTCTCGGTGGTCATGCGGCCCTCCCCGCCTTCGCGGCCTCGGTGTTCGCGGTGCCGTCGCCGCGCCGGGTCGTCGCTTCCGCGGCGTTCAGCGTGAACACGGCCATCTGTGTGGGCGGTCCCACCTCCGGGTCGTCCTGGCCCACGGGTGCGAAGGTCACCGCGTACCCGTGCCGCCGGGCGACCTCCCCCGCCCAGGCGCGGAACTCGGCGCGGGTCCACTCGAAGCGGTGGTCGCCGTGCCGCACATGACCGGCGGGCAGGGACTCCCAGCGCACGTTGTATTCGACGTTCGGCGTCGTCACGAGCACCATGCCCGGCCGGGCCGCGCCGAACACCGCGTACTCCAGTGCCGGCAGCCTCGGCGGATCCACATGCTCGATCACCTCGCTCAACACGGCCGCGTCGTAGCCCTTGAGCCGCTTGTCCGTGTACGTGAGTGAGCCCTGAGTCAGCGTCACGCGCTCCGCCTGGCGCTCGCTCATCCGCTCCAGGCCCAGCCGCCGGGCCGCCAGGGACAGCGCCCGCGTGGACACGTCCACCCCGAGGATCTCGGTGAAGTGCGGCTCCTTCAGCAGCTCCCGCACCAACTGGCCCTGCCCGCAGCCCAGGTCCAGCACCCGCTGGGCACCGGCCGAACGCAGCGCCGCCGTGATCGCCTCCCGCCGCCGGACCGCCAGCGGTACGGGACGCTCCTCCGTGTCCGACGCCTCGTCCACGGCGTTGTCCAGCTCCTCCGCCGCGGAGTCGTCGGACGCCGCCAGCCGCGCCAGCTCCAGCCGCTCCATGGCCCTCCGGGTCAGCGACCGGCGCCGCGCCAGGTACCGGCTGGTGATCAGCTCCTGCTCCGGATGCCCGGCGAGCCAGCCCTCACCCGCCCGCAGCAGCTTGTCCACCTCGTCGGCCGACACCCAGTAGTGCTTGGCGTCGTCCAGCACCGGCAGCAGCACGTACAGGTGCCGCAGCGCGTCCGAGAGCCGCTGCTCGCCCTCCAGCGCGAGCCGCACGTACCGGGAGTCGCCCCACTCGGGGAACCGCTCGTCCAGCGGCACCGGTTCGGCGCCCACCGTCCACCCGAGCGGCTCGAACAGCCGCCGCACCAGCTCGGCCCCGCCGCGGGCGGGCAGTGCCGCGATCTCCACCCGCAGCCGCAGGGCACGCCCCACCAGCTCGGGCCGGGCGGCGCACTGGCCCTTGAGCGCGCTGGAGAACACCCCGCCGAGCGCCACCGCCAGCAGCGACGAGGCAGCGTACGGGCGGTCGTTGACGTACTGCGCGAGGCTTGTGTCAGGTCCCCGCCCCTGGTCCCGGCCGCCGCCCTTGCCCTTGCCGCGCCGGACCAGAGCGACCGGATCCACCTCCAGCAGGATTGCTGCCGTGCACCGTTCGGGCGTCGCCTCCGGATAGAAGACATGAGCCGTGCCATGGGAGGTGGAGAAGGCCTGCGCCCGGTCGGGATGCTTGTGCAGCAGGAAGCCGAGTCCGGTCGCGGGACTGTCAGGGGTACCGGTCGTACTGATCGTCAGGAACACCCGTACGAGTATTCCCCGGCGGGTGCTCCTCCTCCACGGGATTTCTCCTCCGAGGGATCTCTCCTCACCGGTGGCTCACCTGGGGTGACGGCGGTCCGGCGCCGCCGTCACCGCTGAGTGCCGCCATGGCCAGCCACAGTTCGTGCTTGGCGCTCGGGGCCTGGAGGAGGGAGCGGCCCAGTGCCTGTTCCGCTCGGCGGAGCCGCTTGCGCAGGGCGGCGGGGGAGATTCCGAGGGCATCGGCGGCGGGCGGGATCCGGGTGTCGGCACGCAGCCAGGCGCGGATCGTCTCGGCGCCGTGGGGAGGTCCCTGGTGTCCGAGCGGGGCGAGTTGGGCGCGGGCCCAGTCCTGGGCGGCGGGGGCGGCGAGCACGTCCGGCAGGGAGAGGGGGCGCCCCGGGGTCTCCGCGGGCGCGGCGCCCTCACCGGACGGCGCCGCGCCGGGGGCGGTGTGCAGCCGCAGGGCCAGCCAGGCGGTGGCCTGGCCGGGGACGCGGGCCAGGTCCAGGCCGAGCAGTGTGCTCAGGAGCCGGACACGGCTGGTGAGGGTGTTGCGGTGCAGCTTCAGATGGCGGTTCGCCGCGCTGCCGAACGTCAGCCACGACGACAGGGTGCCGAGCAGTTCCGAGGCCCCCGGATCGGCGCGGCGGGCCGGTACGTAGGCGAGGCAGGGGGCCAGGACGCGAGCCGCCCAGGCCCGGCCCCGGCCGGTGACTAGCCGGTCCGTGCCGGCGCGGTGGCCGAAGCCGGCGCAGCGGTCCGGCAGGCCCCGGGCCACGGCCAGGGCGTGGAAGGCCTGTTCGTAGCCGGTCGCCGTCTCCCGCAGGGGGAACTCGTCGCTCATCCCCATGCTCCACTCGGCGTCCTGGGCGGTGACCAGCCCTTCGACCCCGCCGGACGGCTCGCCTGGCCGCGCTTCGCCGCCCGCCGTGCCGTGGATCCGGGCGGTGGAGGGCACCAGGGCGATCAGGTGCCGGGGCCGGACCGGGCAGGGCACGAGCCAGGTCCGCTCACCGGTCAGCCGGGCGACTCTGGCGGCGAGGGCGTCCCGTCGCCCGGCGGGGCACTCCACCACGAGGACGCGCAGGCTCTGGGGCAGCGGGGGCCGCAACGCCGCCGCGATGCGCTGGGCCGGGGGGATCTCACCGACCATCAGCAGGTGCAGCACCGCCTCGCGGCTGTGCGCCTCCGCCGACCGCAGACGCAGGCAGTCGCGCTCCGCCCGCTCCAGCCGCTGTGCCAGGCCCAGCACCCGGGCGGCCTCGGTGAGCGGCCCGCCCGCGGGCCGCCCGTCCCGCAGGGTCGCGGCGAGATACGGCGCGCCCCCGTCCACGGCGAGCGGGACCAGGTGGACAGGGTGCCGCCGGTCCCCGGGCCGCAGTGCCGAGGCCAGGGCGGCGGTCTCGGCCTGGGCCTGCTGCCGGGGCGCCGCCAGAACCTCGCCGTCCGCGCCCAGCACGGCGGCCGCGTGCGCCTGGTGCCGCACCAGCCAGTCGAGGATCTGCCCGGTGGCACCGGGGCGGCCGACCAGGCGGGTGAGCGACAGGGCCGTCTCGTCACGCCAGGATGTGGTCATGCCAAGCACGGTAGCGCGACGCGGACGGGCGGCGCTCCCGCCCCCGCACCTGGCTGACGTTTCCGTATGCACCGGTGCCACACGGGCCCCGCTCGGACAGGATGGGGGCATGGGATTCCACGTCGACTCCGAGACCGGGCGGCTGCGCCGCGTCATACTGCACCGACCCGACCTGGAGCTGAAACGGCTCACGCCGACCAACAAGGACGCCCTGCTCTTCGACGACGTCCTGTGGGTGCGGCGCGCGCGCCAGGAGCACGACGGGTTCGCGGACGTCCTCACCGACCGGGGTGTCCAGGTCCACCTCTTCGGCGACCTGCTGCGCGAGGTCCTGGAACTGTCCGCCGCCCGCAAGCTCGTACTGGACCGGGTGTTCGACGAGAAGGAGTACGGGCCGCTCGCCACGGACCACCTGCGAGCGGCGTTCGACGCGATGGACACGCCTCAGCTGGTCGAGGCGCTGGTGGGCGGGATGACCAAGCGGGAGTTCCTGGCCGGGCACCGCGAGCCGACGTCCGTGCGTTTCCACGTGATGGACCCCGACGACTTCCTGCTGCCGCCGCTGCCGAACCACCTCTTCACCCGGGACACCTCCGCCTGGATCTACGACGGTGTCTCGATCAACGCGATGCGCTGGCCCGCCAGGCAGCGGGAGACCGTCCACTTCGAGGCGATCTACAAGCACCACCCGCTGTTCACCGGACCCGAAGCCGGATCGTTCCACCACTGGTCCGAGGGCCAGGACGACTACCCGTCCACCATCGAGGGCGGGGACGTCCTGGTCCTCGGAAACGGCGCCGTCCTCATCGGGATGAGCGAGCGGACCACGCCCCAGGCCGTGGAGATGCTGGCCAGAGGCCTGTTCGCGGCCGGGTCCGCGCACACCATCGTGGCCCTCGACATGCCGAAGCGGCGGGCCCTGATGCACCTGGACACGGTGATGACCATGGTCGCGCCCGACACGTTCACGCAGTACGCGGGGCTCGGCATGCTCCGCTCGTACACGATCGAACCCGGCGTCGGCGGGCAGGCCCTGAAGGTCACCGACCACCCGCCGGAACACATGCACCAGGCCATCGCCTCGGCGCTCGGCCTTCCGGCGATCCGCGTCCTGACCCCGCTGCAGGACGTGCACGCGGCGGAGCGGGAGCAGTGGGACGACGGCTGCAACGTCCTCGCGGTGGAGCCCGGGGTGGTCGTGGCGTACGAGCGGAACGTCACGACCAACACGCATCTGCGGCGCGAGGGGATCGAGGTCATCGAGATCCGGGGCAGTGAGCTGGGCCGGGGCCGCGGCGGCCCCCGCTGCATGAGCTGCCCCATCGAACGGGACGCGGCGTAGCCGTACCGGTGGGGGCGCTGCCCGCCACCGACCCCGCCCCCGCTCCGCGTCTCCTCGAACCCCTCCGGCTCTGAGGACTCTTCGAGCGGGTGGCCGGGGGCGGGACCGAACGCAGCCCCCCCGGTGCCCGGGAGGCGCGCCCGCGGTCAGGCCCGCGGCCCCACCGTCCCCGCGCCGTCCCGGACGGTGATCGCCTGCGCCGGGCACGAGTCCGCCGCGTCCAGTGCCAGGTCATCCGCCGAAACGGCATCCCGCACCGGCTCGCCCCGCCCCCCGGCGTCCAGCCGGAACAGCTGGGGCGCCAGCGCCGCGCACATGCCCGAGCCCATGCACCGGTCCCGGTCGACGTCCAGACTCCACACGGGCCTCACCACCCCACCGGCATCTCGCGCGGCCCCCTGACCAGCATCTGGTTCTTCCATACGACATCCCCCGCCAGATGGAGGTCCGGGAACCGGCCGATCAGCGCCTGGAGCGCCTCCTGCAGCTCCAGCCGGGCCAGCGGCGCGCCCAGGCAGTGGTGGACCCCGTGCCCGAACCCGAGGTGCTGCACCCCGGCCCGCGTCACGTCCAGCGTGCCCGGCGCGTCGAACCTCAGCGCGTCCCGGTTGGCGGCGCCCACCGCCACCAGCACCGGCTCGCCCGCCCGTACGAGCGTGCCGCCCACCTCCACGTCCTCCTTCGCGTACCGGGGGAACGCCGCCCCGCTGCCCAGCGGCACGAACCGCAGCAGCTCCTCCACCGCGCCGGCCATCAGCTCGGGGCGCTCACGCAGCAGTTTCAGCTGGTCCGGGTGCTCCAGCAGCGCGTACAGGAAGTTGGGTATCTGGCTGGCCGTCGTCTCGTGCCCGGCGACGAGGATGCCGACACAGAGGTCGACGAGTTCGAGTTCGCTCAGCCGGTCGCCGGTGTCCCGCGCCTCGATCAGGCCGGTCATCAGGTCCGGGCGCGGGTGCTTCCGGTGATCCTCGATCAGCGCCGCCATGTAGGCGCGCAGTTCCTCCTGATTGCGGAAGAACTCCTCGGCAGTCAGGGAGCTGGTGGACAGGGCCGCGTCGCTCCAGACCCGGAACCGGGGCCGGTCCTCCTCCGGCACGCCCAGCAGCCGGCAGATCACGGCCACCGGGATCGGCAGCGCGTAGTGCTCGACGAGGTCGGCGGGCGGGCCCATCGCCTCCATCTCGTCGAGGAAGCCGTGCGTCAGCTCCCGCACCTGGGGGCGCAGCTTCTCCACCCGGTGCACGGTGAACGCCTTGGCCACGAGCGTGCGCAGCCGCGTGTGCTCGGGCGGGTCCATGCTGAGGAGGCCGCTGTTCTGCTGTGCCTCGGACTGCCGGGGTTCGTCGTGCCGGGCCGCGTCCGCCCGGCTGAAGCGGCGGTCACCGAGGACCAGCCGTGCGTCGGCGTACCGGGTGGCCAGCCAGCCGGGCTCGCCGTAGGCCATGCGGACGCGTAACAGGCCGGGCCGCTCCAGGGCCGGGCCGTAGTCCTCGGCCAGATCGAGCCCCTCGGGTTCGTTGAAGGGGTACGGGACCGGGGTGTGGTCGCGTCCGTGCTCGTCGATGGCTGTCATCGTGGTGTTGACCTCCCTGTGGCGTCAGCGCGTACGACGCTAGGAGGGGGGCAGGACGGGGTCAACGGTGCGGACGGGCTCGCTCGGGGCTCTCCCCCCCACCCGGCGCCCGTCGCGTCCGGTGGACCCGTGCGGCGGGCACGGGTCCGGCCACCGGCCCTGACCGTATAGGCATACGGGATGTCGTATACACTTCCAAGCTCGTCCCCGCCGACCGACCCAGGAGCGCCCCCATGGCCACCGATCTCACCGGCCGCCACTTCCTCAAGGAGCTGGATTTCACCGCCGACGAGCTCCGCGGCCTCGTCGGCCTGGCCGCCCGGCTGAAGGCGGCCAAGAAGGCGGGAACCGAGGTCCCGCGGCTGCGTGGCCGGAACATCGCCCTGATCTTCGAGAAGACCTCCACCCGCACCCGCTGTGCCTTCGAGGTCGCCGCCGCCGACCAGGGCGCCTCCACCACCTACCTGGACCCGTCCGGCTCCCAGATGGGCCACAAGGAGTCCGTCAAGGACACCGCGCGCGTCCTCGGCCGGATGTTCGACGCCATCCAGTACCGGGGGGACAGCCAGGCGGCCGTCGAGGAACTGGCCGCCCACGCCGGCGTCCCCGTCTACAACGGCCTCACCGACGACTGGCACCCCACCCAGATGCTCGCGGACGTCCTCACCGTCACCGAGCACACCGACAAGCCGCTGGACCGGGTCGCCTTCACCTACCTCGGCGACGCCCGCTACAACATGGGCAACTCCTACCTGGTCACCGGCGCCCTCCTCGGTATGGACATCCGGATCGTCGCCCCCCGGGCGTACTGGCCCGCCGACGGGATCCTGGCCGGGGCCCGGAAGGCGGCCGAGGTGAGCGGCGCCCGCATCACGCTCACCGAGGACGTCGCCGAAGGAGTCCGGGGAGCCGACTTCGTCGCCACCGACGTGTGGGTCTCCATGGGCGAGCCCAAGGAGGTGTGGGACGAGCGCATCGCCGCCCTCGCCCCGTACGCCGTCACCATGGACGTCCTGCGCGCCACCGGAAACCCGCAGGTCAGGTTTCTGCACTGCCTGCCCGCCTTCCACGACCTCGGCACCGCGGTGGGGCGCGAGATCCATGAGCGGCACGGCCTCACCGAGCTCGAGGTCACCGACGAGGTCTTCGAGTCCGCGCACTCCGTCGTCTTCGACCAGGCCGAGAACCGCCTGCACACCATCAAGGCCGTCCTCGTGGCGACCCTGGCGGACTGAGGCGACGGGCCGGTCGCACCGCCTCGTGCGTGTCGCGCGTTCCTGACGACAGTCATGGAACGGTGATACCGTCGGGAGTCGGAAGGCAGCACCAGCGTCGACGCCGACGCCGTAGGGAGGCCGCACCGCATGAGCCCGTTCACCGGTTCCGCGCCCCACACCGAGGCCGCGTCCTGGCGGCACCTGAAGGTCACCCTGGACGACGGCGTCGCCACGGTGACCCTGGCCCGTCCCGCCAAGCTCAACGCGCTCACCTTCGGCGCCTACGCCGACCTGCGCGACCTGCTCGCCCAGCTGTCGCGCGAGCGCGCCGTCCGCGCCCTCGTCCTCGCCGGCGAGGGCCGCGGCTTCTGCTCCGGCGGCGATGTCGACGACATCATCGGCGCCACCCTCGCCATGGACACGGCCCGGCTCCTGGACTTCAACCGGATGACCGGCCAGGTCGTCCGCGCCCTGCGTGAAGCGCCCTTCCCGGTCGTCGCCGCGGTGCACGGCGTGGCCGCCGGGGCCGGGGCCGTCCTCGCCCTCGCCGCCGACTTCCGGATCGCGGACCCCTCCGCCCGGTTCGCGTTCCTCTTCACCCGTGTCGGCCTGTCCGGTGGCGACATGGGCGCCGCCTACCTGCTGCCCCGGGTCGTCGGGCTCGGCCACGCCACCCGCCTGCTGATGCTCGGAGAGCCCGTCCGCGCCGCCGAGGCCGAGCGCATCGGCCTGATCAGCGAGCTGACCGACGAGGGCGCCGCCGACACCCGCGCCGCCGAACTCGCCCGGCACCTCGCGAACGGCCCCGCCCTCGCCCACGCCCAGACCAAGGCGCTGCTCACCGCCGAGCTGGACATGCCGCTGGCCGCCTCCGTCGAACTCGACGCCAGCACCCAGGCCCTCCTCATGAACGGCGAGGACTACGCCGAGTTCCACGCCGCCTTCACCGAGAAGCGGGCCCCCAAATGGCAGGGGCGATGACCATGCGTGTCGCCGTCATCGGGGGCGGCCCCGGCGGTCTGTACGCCGCCGCCCTCCTCAAGCGCCTCGACCCCGCCCGCGAGGTCACCGTCTGGGAGCGCAACGCCCCCGACGACACCTTCGGGTTCGGCGTCGTCCTCTCCGACGAGACCCTCGGCGGCGTCGAACACGCAGACCCGGACGTCTACCGGGCGCTCCAGAGGGAGTTCGTCCGCTGGGACGACATCGACATCGTCCACCGGGGCCGTCTCCTCACCTCCGGCGGCCACGGCTTCGCGGCCCTCGGCCGCCGTACGCTCCTGAAGGTCCTCCACGACCGGTGCACCGACCTCGGGGTACGGCTCCGCTTCCGCACCGAGGCGCCGCCTGCGGCAGCCCTCGCGGAGTCGTACGACCTGGTCGTCGCCGCCGACGGCGTCCACAGCCGTACCCGGGAGGCACACGCGGAGGTCTTCCGCCCGACCGTCACAGGCCACCGCTGCCGGTATATCTGGCTCGCCGCCGACTTCGCGTTCGACGCGTTCCGCTTCGAGACCGCGGAGACCGAACACGGCGTGATGCAGCTCCACGGCTACCCCTACTCCGGCGACTCCTCCACCGTCATCATCGAGATGCGCGAGGAGGTCTGGCGGGCCGCCGGGCTCGACGATCCGGATGTCGGCGACACCGTCGGCCGTTGCGCCAAGATCTTCTCCGAGGCGCTGCGCGGCCGTCCCCTGCGCTCGAACAACTCCGCGTGGACCACGTTCCGCACGGTCGTCAACGAGTGCTGGTCGCACGGGAACACCGTCCTCCTCGGGGACGCCGCCCACACCGCGCACTTCTCCATCGGCTCCGGCACCAAGCTCGCCGTCGAGGACGCCCTCGCGCTGGCCGCCTGCCTCGAGGAACGTCCCGCTCTCGCCGAAGCCCTCACCGCGTACGAGGAGGAACGCCGCCCGGTCGTCGCCTCCACGCAGCGGGCGGCGGCGGCCAGTCTCCGCTGGTTCGAGGACCTCGCCGGGTATGTGGACCAGCCGCCCCGCCAGTTCGCGTTCAACCTGCTGACCCGCAGCCGCCGCGTCACCCATGACAACCTGCGGCTGCGCGACCGGGCCTTCACCGACGCCGTCGAGCGGGACTTCGGCTGCGCGCCCGGCACCCCGCCCATGTTCACCCCCTTCCGCCTGCGCGGCCTGACCCTCCGCAACCGGGTCGTGGTCTCACCCATGGACATGTACGTCGCCGAGGACGGCGTCCCCGGCGACTTCCACCTCGTCCACCTGGGCGCCAGGGCGCTCGGCGGCGCCGGACTGGTCATGACCGAGATGGTGTGCGTCAGCCCCGAGGGCCGCATCACCCCGGGCTGCACGGGTCTGTACACGGACGGGCAGGCGGCGGCCTGGCGGCGGGTGACCGACTTCGTGCACGGCCGCGCCCCCGGCACGGCCGTCGGCGTCCAGCTCGGCCACTCGGGCCGCAAGGGCTCGACGAGACTGATGTGGGAGGGCATCGACCAGCCCCTCGGCCAGGGCAACTGGCCCGTCGTCGCCGCGTCCCCGCTCCCGTACCTCCCGGGCGTCAGCCAGGTGCCGCACGAGCTGGACCGCGCGGGGATGACGGCGATCCGTGAGGACTTCACGGCGGCGGCCCGCCGCGCGGCCGAGGCGGACTTCGACCTGCTCGAACTCCACTGCGCGCACGGCTACCTGCTGTCCGGCTTCCTGTCCCCGCTGACGAACCACCGCACGGACGGGTACGGCGGCTCCCTGGAGAACCGCCTGCGCTACCCCCTGGAGGTCTTCGACGCGGTACGGGAGGTGTGGCCCGATGACCGCCCGATGACCGTCCGGATCTCCGCCGCCGACTGGGCGCCCGGCGGCACCTCGGCCGAGGACGCCGTCGGGACCGCCCGCGCGTTCGCCGCGCACGGGGCGGACGCGCTGGACGTCTCCACCGGCCAGGTCGTCTCCGAGGAGCGCCCGGAGTTCGGCCGCTCCTACCAGACCCCGTACGCGGACCGCGTCCGCAACGTCCTGGGCGTGCCGGTCATCGCCGTGGGCGCCATCTCGTCCTGGGACGACGTCAACTCCCTCATCCTGGCCGGCCGCGCCGATCTGTGCGCCCTGGCCCGCCCCCACCTGTACGACCCCCACTGGACCCTCCACGCCGCGGCCGACCAGGACTACACGGGCCCGGGCGCGCCCTGGCCCCTCCCGTACCGCGCGGGCAGCCGCAAGCCGCCGACGGGCCGCACGGACGCCCCGAAGCCGCGCCTGACGCTGGCCGCGCGCCCGAGGGGCTGAGACACGGGGCCGCCGCAGGGGCGAGGAACCCGGGGGAGTCCGGGGGACGGGCGCCGTTCAGGCGCGGAGGCCCACGAACTCCGCGCCCGGGTCCCGCAGCCGCGCATGCAGCTCCGCGAAGACCTCCGCCGCCCGGGCGCCGGGCCAGCCGGCCGGGAGCAGCTCCTCCGGAAGCCCCGGGTCGGCATAGGGCAGGCGCCGCCAGGAGTCCAGCGCCAGAAGGTAGTCGTGGTAGGCCTCCTCCGGCGGGCCCGAGGCCTTCTGCCACCGCCGCAGCACCGGCTCGTGGAGGTCCAGGAACTCCTCGTGCTGTTTGGCGATCGACGCCAGGTCCCACCAGCGGCCCACCGCCTCCACCGTCGCCGTGAAGCCCAGGTGCTCCCCCCGGAACAGGTCCACATAGGGGTCCAGGCGCAGCCGCTGGAGCGTGTGCCGGGTCTCCTCGTACAGCGCGGCCGGGGCGATCCACACGCCCGGTGCCGCCGAGCCGAATCCGAGGCGCGCGAGCCGGGACCGCAGCAGATGCCGCTTGTGGCGCTCCGTCTCCGGGACGGAGAACACCGCCAGCACCCATCCGTCCGCGAGCCGGGGCTCCACGCGCGCGTAGATGCGCCGGTCCCCGTCGTCCAGCAGCTGCCGGGCGTCCTCCGACAGGGCGTACCCCGCCGCCCCGCCCGCCGTGCGCTCCGGCACCAGCAGCCCGCGCCGCTTCAGCCGGGACACCGACGAGCGCACGGACGGAGCGTCGACGCCCAGCGCCCCCATCAGCCGGACCAGCTCGGCCACCGGCAGGGGCGCGTCGTCGGGCGTCCTCCCGTACGCGCCGTACAGGGAGACGATCAGGGAACGCGGGGTGTGCTGCTCGGCCACGCGCCCACTCTAGGCACGCAGCCGGAACCGCTGCAGCTTGCCCGTCGGCGTGCGCGGCAGGGCGTCGAGGAACACGACCTCGCGCGGGCACTTGTAGGGCACGAGCCGGGACCGCACGAACGACCGCAGCTCCTCGGCCGTCGTCTCGTCGCGCGGGAGCCCGTCCCGCAGCACCGCGTACGCCACCACCACCTCCCCGCGCCGCTCGTCCGGGCGGCCCACGACCGCCGCCTCCAGCACGTCGGGGTGGGCCAGCAGCGCCTCCTCCACCTGCGGCCCCGGAATGTTGTAGCCGGCCGAGATGATCATGTCGTCGGCGCGGGCGACATAGCGCAGATAGCCGTCGGCGTCCCGGACGTACGTGTCCCCGGTCAGGTTCCAGCCGTCGCGCACGTACTCGCCCTGCCGCTCGCCGCGCAGATAGCGGCAGCCGACCGGGCCGCGCACCGCCAGCAGCCCCTCCTGCCCGTCCGGCACCGGCCGCCCGGACGCGTCCACTACGCGCGCGTGCCACCCCGGTACCGGCACCCCGGTCGTGCCGGGCCGGATGGCCTCCCCGGCGGCCGACACGAAGATGTGCAGCAGTTCCGTCGCCCCGATGCCGTTGACCAGCCGCAGCCCCGTGCGCTCCCGCCACGCGTGCCAGGTCGCCTCCGGCAGGTTCTCGCCCGCCGACACGCAGAGCCGAAGCGAACCGGTGTCGTACGGCCGCGAGGCCAGTTCGTCCAGCATCACCCGGTAGGCCGTCGGCGCCGTGAACAGCACCGAGACCCCGTGCTCGGCCACCGCGGGCAGCAGATGCCTCGGCCCCGCCTGCTCCAGCAGCAGCGCCGACGCACCCGCCCGCAGCGGGAAGATCACCAGCCCGCCGAGGCCGAACGTGAAGCCCAGTGGCGGCGACCCGGCGAACACGTCGTCCGGGCGCGGCCGGAGCACGTGGGCGGCGAAGGTGTCCGCGACCGCCAGCACATCGCGGTGGAAGTGCATACAGCCCTTGGGACGGCCCGTGGTCCCGGACGTGAAGGCGATCAGGGCGACGTCGTCGGCGGCCGTCGCCACGGCCTCGTACGGCTCCGGCCCGCTCCGCTCGGCCCGCCGCAGCAGGTCGTCGGGCGCGTCCCCGCCGAACGCGGTGATCCGCAGCCCCGGCACCTCGGCCTTCACCAGGTCGTCCACCGACCGGATGTCGCACAGCGCGTGGCGGACGGCCGCCATCTCGCACATCACGGCCAGCTCCCTGGGCCGCTGCTGGGCCAGTACGGTCACGGCCACGGCGCCCGCCTTCATCACGGCCAGCCAGCAGGCCGCCAGCCAGGGCGTGGTGGGGCCGCGCAGCAGCACCCGGTTGCCGGGCACCACACCCAGCTCCCCGGTCAGCACGCGCGCGACCCGGTCGACCCGCTCCCGCAGCTCCCCGTACGTCCAGACGCCGCCCGTCCCGTCACGGAATGCGGGCCGCTCCGGACCGAACCGCTCCACGGTGCGGTCCAGCAGCTCCGCCCCGCAGTTGAGCCGTTCGGGATACCGCAGACCGGGGAGGTCGAAGACGAGGTCCGGCCACTGCTCGCACGGCGGCAGATGGTCCCGGGTGAACGTGTCGACGTGTGCCGAAGGGGTCGAAGGGCCTGGCGTCGGATCCATCGGTTGCGCCCCCTTGTCAGTGGTGGGCTCGCTCCACGAGCGTATCGTGAAGGTGACGACAGTCAACGGTGCGCGATAGATGGGGGCCTGATGCCCGTATTCTCGCTCGAACCCTCACACACCGCATGGTGCGCGGAGCTGCGTGAACTCGCCGTGCGGCGGCTCCGGCCACTGGCCGAGAAGGCGGAACCGGGACGGGTGAACCGGCCGCTTGTCGCGGCCCTCGGGGAGCTGGGCCTGACCGGCCGGCTGTTCACCGCCGGGGCGCTGGAGCTGTGCCTGATGCGCGAGTCCCTGGCGTACGGCTGCACCGAGGCGGAGACGGCCCTGGCTCTCCAGGGGCTGGGGGCTCACCCGGTCGCGGCGTTCGGGACGGCCGCCCAACGGGACCGGGTGCTGCCCGGCGTGACGGCGGGCAGCGCGGTCGCCGCCTTCGCGCTCAGCGAGCCCGACGCGGGCTCGGACGCGGCGGCGCTGGCGCTGCACGCCGAACGGGACGGGGCGGCCGGCTGGCGGCTGACCGGCGAGAAGCGCTGGATCTCCAACGCGCCCGAAGCCGATCACTACACCGTCTTCGCCCGTACGGGTGAGGGCGCGGGCGCTCGCGGCATCACCGCCTTCACCGTGCCCGCCGACCGCCCCGGGCTGACCGGGGAGCCCCTGGAGATGCTGTCCCCGCACCCCATCGGCGCGCTCGTGTTCGACGGGGTGCAGGTCACCGGCGACGACGTGCTGGGCGAGCCCGGCGGGGGATTCCGGGTCGCCATGCACACCCTGAACCTGTTCCGCCCCAGCGTCGGGGCCTTCGCCGTGGGCATGGCGCAGGCGGCGCTGGACGCCACGCTCGCCCACACGGCGGCGCGGCCCGCGTTCGGAGGCGTCCTGAAGGACCTTCAGACGGTCGCCCACCAGGTCGCGGAGATGGCGACCCGCACGGAGGCGGCCCGCCTGCTCGTGTACGCGGCGGCGGCCGCGTACGACACGGGCGCGCCCGAGGTGCGGACACGCAGCGCCATGGCCAAGCTCCTCGCCACGGAGACCGCCCAGGACGTCGTGGACACGGCCGTGCAGCTCCACGGGGCCCGCGCGCTGCACCGTGGGCACCTGCTGGAACACCTGTACCGGGAGGTCCGGGCCCCGCGCATCTACGAGGGCGCGAGCGAGGTGCAGCGCGCGATCATCGCGAAGGGGCTGTACGAGCCGTACGGGAAGGAGGGGGGCGCATGACCCCCGACCGCGTCAACCCCGCCGAACTGGCCCCGCCCCGGGGCTTCTCCCACGCGGTCGTCGCCACCGGCACCCGCGTGGTGTTCCTGGCCGGCCAGACCGCGCTGGACGGGGACGGCAAGGTGGTGGGCGACACCCTGCCCGCCCAGTTCGAACGGGCCCTCGCCAACCTCCTCGCCGCCCTCCGCGAGGCCGGGGGCGCCCCCGCCGACCTGGCCCGGGTCACCGTCTACGCGACGGACGTCGCCGCATACCGGGCGCGGGCGCCCGAACTGGGCGCCGTCTGGCGCCGTCTGGCGGGCCGCGACTACCCGGCGATGGCCGTCATCGGCGTGACCCGCCTGTGGGACGAGGAGGCCCAGGTGGAACTGGACGGTTTCGCGGTGCTGCGGTGACCGGGGCTCCGCCTCCGGACTCCCGCTCCCGGGAGGGCGACGCGGGGTCCGGGGCGGAGCGCCGGTTCCGGGACGGGACGAGGCGGGGGAACGGCCCCCGGAGGCTCACCCCTCCAGCAGGCCCCCCATCCACTCCTCCACCGCGTCCGCGGTCCGCGGCAGGCCAGCCGACATCAGCCGCGCCCCCTCCGCCGTCATCACCAGGTCGTCCTCGATCCGCACCCCGATGCCCCGCAGCTCCGGCGGCAGGGTCAGGTCGTCCGGCTGGAGGTACAGCCCGGGCTCGACCGTGAGGACCTGGCCCTCCTCCAGCACCCCGTCCATGTACGCCTCCGCCCGCGCCTGCGCGCAGTCATGGACGTCCAGGCCCAGCATGTGGCCGCTGGCGCACAGGGTGTACCGGCGGTGCAGGTCCCCCTCCGCGTTCTTCAGCACGCCCCACTCGGCGAGCCCCTCCGCGATGACCCGCATCGCCGCCTCGTGGAAGTCGCGGAACCGCGCGCCCGGCCGCAGCGCGGCGATGCCCGCCTCCTGGGCGGCGAACACCAGGTCGTACGCCTGGCGCTGGACCGGGGAGAACCGTCCGGACAGCGGCAGGGTGCGGGTGATGTCGGCGGTGTAGAGCGTGTCCGTCTCCACACCGGCGTCGAACAGCAGCAGCTCGTCGCGGTCGAGCGGGCTGTCGTTGCGGGTCCAGTGCAGAACGCAGGCGTGGGCGCCGGACGCGGCGATCGTCTCGTAGCCGAGCCCGTTGCCCTCCGCGCGGGCCCGCAGCCCGAACACGCCCTCGATCCAGCGCTCGCCGCGCGGGTGGGCGAGAGCCTGGGGGAGGGCCCGCACGACGTCCTCGAAGCCGGTCGTCGTGTGGTCGACGGCCAGCTGGAGCTGCTCCACCTCCCACGCGTCCTTCACCAGCCGCAGCTCTGACAGCGCCGCCGCCAGCTCCGGGTCCGCGGCCGGCACGCGGCCCGGCGGGAGGGTGCCGCCCAGCTCGTCCAGATGGGCGCAGCGGATCCCGGTGAGCCGCTCGGCCTCGCCCAGGTCGGGGCGGCGGCCGACCCAGAACTCGCCGTAGCGGGCGTCCCGGTAGAAGGCGTCGTCCCAGCCGCCGTCGGCGTTGGCGGTACGGGGGGAGCGGGGGCGTATGTAGAGCACCGCCTCGTGGGCGTGCGGTCCGGACGGCTCCATCACCAGGACGTGACCGGCCTGGTCCTCCCCGGTCAGCCCGGTCAGCCAGGCGTACGCGCTGTACGGGCGGAAGCGGTGGTCGACGTCGTTGGAGCGGACCTTCAACTCCCCTGCGGGGATGACCAGTCGCTCGCCGGGGAAGCGCGCCGACAGCCGGGCGCGGCGGGCGGGGGTGACCGCGTGGGCCGGGACGCGGCTGTCCTGCGGCAGCGGTGTGGGCTCCCACCGCTCGGTCATGAAACGGGCCAGATCGGTGGAGACGGACAGGTCGTGGCTGCGGGTGCGGCGCCGGTCGGCAGTGCTGTCGGTCATCGCGGGCTCCAGGAAATCGCGGTGAGGGGTTGTCAGTGCCATTTCACATTACTATGTTACAGCTCACATTGCAGTGGCATGCACCGGTCAACCTTCGGTGGCCATGCGTCGACAGCCCTCTGTGATGCGGACGTTCGTGCCCGAGAGGGGGCGCGGATGTACCCCCCACTTCACCCCTCACACACCCACAGGAGCCGCAAGGTGTCCCAAATGCCACCCCGTACATCACCGCGCAAGGCTGCAAAGCATGCGATATCCCGCTCCAGGTCCCTGCGGGCGGCCCTGCTCGCCGGTGCCGTCGCCACGGCGCTGATCGGCACCACGGGCGCCGACGCCCTCGCCGGGCAGGACGCCCCGCCCCGGGCCGTGTCCCCGGCCGCCGCGACCGGCGCCAGGGCGCCCGAGGCGTCCGCGGGGCACGACCCCCGGGACGAGGTGCTCCGCCTGGGCAAGACGCCCAAGCCGGTCCCCGTCAGCAAGGAGGCCCCCGGCGAGCACGCCGCGGCCGGCGGCCGTGTCCCCGGGGCCGTCCCGGACGCCGAGGCCCCGTCGGCGCGCCGCGCCACGGCGGGTGCCCCGCGTTCCGCTGCCGGTGTGCCCTGCACCCTCGACGGCGTCACGGGCCTCGCCCCCGAGGCATTCGCGGACTTCCTCGGCGACCCGGCCGTCACCGCCGACGGCTGTCTGCGCGGCCTCGTCTGGAACTGGGACAGCCGCCTCGCGCCCGTCATGTCGGACGCGCACGTCCAGGCCGTGTCGAAGCGCGCGGCCTCGCTCTCCGGCGGGCACGACGGCAGGAACGGCGACAATCTGCTGGAGATGTTCACGTACCTCCACGCGGTCGTCTACCACGACTTCTCGCGCGGCGAGATCGACGTCACCGACGGCCCGACCACCGACGCCATGCGGGTCGCGATCCAGTCCTTCGGTGGCGCGCCCCGGACGTTCGACGCCACGGGGACCAACGCCCAGACCCTGCGCGAGGCCCTCTATGCCGGCAGTGCCCCGGGGCTGCGCCATCACCAGCTCAAGCTGATCCCCAAGGTCCTGGCCACGATGGACCAGTACCACCCCGGAACCAATGAGGACCCCACCTGGGCCGGCGCCGCCCTGGCCGGGCTCTCCGTCAACTACCTGGGGCTCTACTCCGGCAACAACGACACGGCCTTCCGCTCCGCGGTGGCCCGCGACGGCGGCTACCGCGACAGCTTCCGGCGGTTCGTGAACTACACCCACCTCAAGGACACGGCCAACGAGTGGACCGTGCGGGACGCGCTCCTGGAGTACGGCCGCTTCGGCGAGGTCGGCTCCCTGAAGCAGCGGATCGTGACCGACCTCGGAGTCCTGCTCGGCGAGGTCGTCGACCGGTGGAGCCAGGGCAGCCAGCCCTGGGCCAAGATCGCGTCCTGGCTCAACTACTACGACGCGTGCGAGCCGTACGGCGTGTGCAAGGAGGACATCGAGAAGGTCCTCTTCCCGCACACGTACACCTACGACAGCGGCGCCATCAAGGTCCGCACCGGGCTGGACAAGGCCACTGTCGACCAGCTCTACTACGCGAGCAAGCAGGTCAAGGCGCAGTTCCACCGCGTCCTCGGCACCGAGGAGCCGCTGGCCGGAGACCCCAACAGCACCCTGAACACCGTGTTGTACGCGTCCCGCGCCGACTACGAGAACTACCACCCGCTGCTCACCGGCATGGGTACCGACAACGGCGGCATCTACATCGAGCGCGGCGCCACCTTCTACACGTACCAGCGGCGCGTCCCGCAGGACTCGCGGCTGACGCTGGAGGAGCTGTTCCGTCACGAGTACGTGCACTACCTCAACGGCCGCTGGGCCGTGCACGGCTTCTTCGGTGAGGGCCCCTGGTACCAGAACGACCGCACCACGGCGATGGACGAGGGCACGGCCGAGTTCTTCGACGGCGCCACCCGCGACGACGGCATCGCCGTCCGCAGGTCCCTGGTCCAGGGCGTCGTCAACGACACGGCCGGCGGCGGCCCGCGGATGACCGTCGACCAGATCCTGCACGCCACGTACGACGGTGACGGCTTCCGCTTCTACAGCTACGCGGGCACCTTCTTCGAGTACCTGTGGACCGAACGGCCCGGCACCCTCAAGGAGATGTACCGGCACCTGCGGGGCGACGACCCGGCGGCCTTCGACGCGTGGCGCGACCACCTGGGCGGGGACGCCGCGATCCAGCGCGAGTACGACGCCTTCCTGGACCGGCAGATCGAGCGCCTGCCCGAGCTGTTCGTCCCGGACACGACGTACACCCGGAACGACGGGCTGCGCGAGACCACGGCCGGTGCCGTGCGCTCCGCCTTCTCCTCCGCCACGTCCAACAGCCCGGTCTGTGAGGCGAACGGCGACACCGGCATGCCCCGCTTCGTGTGCACCGGCCGCATCACGGCCAACCTGGAGAACGCCGGGAATCCGGACCAGGTGTTCAAGGACATGTCCGAGACGGTCGATTACTTCATTCTCGACCGTGCGGGCGAGGCGTCCCCGAACCTGGCGGACATGAACTGCTCCTTCGGCGAGGTGGAGGTCTGGTCGAACCGCGTGGCCGGCACTGCCCCGTACACCTGCGACGGGCCGCTGAAGAAGTAGCCGGGAAGCCTTGTGGGCGCTCAGTAGAATGTGAAATATTACTGTCGTGCCCATGAGAAACCCCGGACAGTCCGGAACCTCCTTCGACGCCGTGGTCGTCGGCGCGGGAGTCGTCGGAGCGGCCTGTGCCTACTACGCGGTCCGCTCCGGCCTCTCCGTCGCCGTCGTCGACCGCGGACCCGTCGCCGGCGGCACCACCGGAGCCGGCGAAGGGAACCTCCTCGTCTCCGACAAGGAGGCGGGGCCCGAGCTCGACCTCGCGCTGCTGTCCACGGGGCTGTGGCGCGAACTCGCCCAGGCCCTCCCACCGGAGGACGCCATCGAGTACGAGCTCAAGGGCGGTCTCGTCATCGCACCCGACGAGACCGCCCTGACCGCGCTCCGCGCCTTCGCGAAGGCCCAGCGCGAGGCGGGCGTCACCGCGCACGAGGTGCCCGCGGACGGGCTCCACGCGCTGGAGCCCCGGCTGGCGCCCGGCCTCGTCGGCGGCGTCCACTACCCGCAGGACGCACAGGTGCAGCCCGCCCTCGCCGCCGCCGCCCTGCTGCGCGCTGCCCGCCGCGAGGGCGTCGCCGCACTGTGGCCGGGGGAGGAGGTCACCGCTGTCCTCACCGACCGGCACGGTGCCGTCCGGGGCGTCCGCACCCCGCGCGGCGACCTCCTGGCCCCCGCCGTCGTCAACGCCGCGGGCCCCTGGGGCGGCGACCTCGCCGCGCTCGCCGGGGCACACCTGCCGGTCCTGCCCCGCCGCGGCTTCGTCCTCGTCACCGAACCGCTCCCGCCCCGGACGGTCCGCCACAAGGTGTACGCCGCCGACTACATCTCCGACGTGGCCAGTGGCTCCGCGGACCTCCAGTCCTCCCCGGTGGTCGAGGGGACCCCCGCAGGGCCCGTCCTCATCGGCTCCACCCGCGAGCGGGTCGGCTTCGACCGCGGTCTCTCCACCGAGGCCCTGCGCCGCCTCGCGAGCCGTGCCACCGCCCTGTTCCCGTGCCTCGCGGATGTCCACGCCATGCGCGTCTACCACGGCTTCCGCCCGTATCTGCCCGACCACCTCCCGGCCATCGGCCCCGACCCGCGCGTCCCCGGACTCCACCACGCCTGCGGCCACGAGGGCGCCGGCATCGGCCTCGCCCCCGCGACGGGCCTCCTGACCGCCGCCGCCCTCACCGGCGGCACCCCGCCCCTGGACATCACCCCGTTCCGTCCCGACCGCTTCGCGTCAGGCGGCGGGTGAACCCGCCGGTTCGCCGTTCCGCCGCCCCACTTCCAGGAGCCCCGCCCATGAGCCCCGCCCCCGACAGGCCGCTGCGTCTCGTACGTGCCGAGCCGGACGCCCCGTACACCTTCACCTTCGACGGCCGCACCCTCACCGCCCTCCCCGGCCAGACCGTCGCCGCCGCCCTGTGGGCCGCCGGGATCCTGTCCTGGCGCACCACCCGCGACGGTGGGGCACCACGCGGCGCGTTCTGCGGCATCGGCAGCTGCTTCGACTGCCTCACCACCGTCAACGGCCGTCCCAACCAGCGCGCCTGCCTCGTGCCCGTACGCCCCGGGGACACCGTCGTCACCCAGGAGGGCACCGGCTATGACAGCGCCCGCTGACCTCGCCGTGATCGGCGCCGGGCCCGCCGGGCTCGCCGCTGCGGTCACCGCCGCCGACCTCGGGCTGACCGTCACGCTGCTCGACGCGGGGGAGCGGCCGGGCGGCCAGTTCTACCGGCACCCCGGCCCCGGGCTCGGCGCCCGGCGGCCCGAGGCCCTGCACCACGGATGGCGGCACTTCGCCTCGCGGATGCGCAGGCTCGGCACCCACCGGGACGCGGGCCGTATCGTGCACCGGCCGTTCCACCACGTCTGGACGGTCGTACCGGACGACGGCGTTCCGGGCGAGGCGCGGGTCTGGCGGCTGCACGCCGTGGCCGGGCCCGACGAGACGCCCGTCACCGTCCGCGCCCGCGCCGTGCTGCTCGCCACCGGGGCGTACGAGCGGCAACTGCCCTTCCCCGGCTGGACCCTGCCCGGTGTCGTCGGCGCGGGCGGCGCCCAGGCCATGCTCAAGTCCGGGCTGGTCCTGCCCGGCCTCGGGGTGTCCCCCGGACGGGCGGAGCCGAGACCCCGGATCGTCGTCGCGGGCAGCGGGCCGCTGCTGCTGGCCGTCGCCGGTTCGCTCGCCGCCGCCGGGGCCCGGGTACCCGCCGTCGTCGAGGGCGCCGACTACACCGCGTACGCCCGCTTCCTGCGGGTCCTGGCCCGCAACCCCGGCAAGCTCGGGGAGGGCGCCCTCCACGGCGGCGCCCTGCTCCGCCACGCCACCCGGCTGCTCACCCGGCACGCCGTCACCGCCGCGCACGGCACGACCCGAGTGGAGGCGGTCACCGTCAGCCGCCTCGACCGCGACTGGCGCCCCGTCCCCGGCACCGCCCGCCGCGTCCCGTGCGACGCGCTCGCCGTCGGCCACGGCCTGGTCCCGCAGCTCGAACTGGCCACCGGTCTCGGCTGCGCCACCCGCCGTGCCCCCGACGGCACGCCCGCCCTCGCACTCGACGACGACCAGGCCACCTCCGTTCCCGGCATCTGGGCGGCGGGTGAGACCGGCGGCATCGGCGGCGCCGACCTGGCTCTCACCGAGGGCGAGCTGGCCGCGACCGCCATCGCCCGCGCGCTGCGCACCACACCGCGGACCCGGTACGCCCACCCGGCCACCGCTCCCGGGGCCCCGGCCCCGCACGACCCCGCTCCGTCGCACGGCACCCCGCCCGCCCACGACCCGCCCGCCCACGACCCGCCCCCGCACAGCCCGCCCCGGTCCGTCGGGCCGGAGGCCCAGCACGGTGCGCCGGCCGACCCGCGCCGCACCGCGGCCCTGGTCCGCCGCCGCGCCCGCCTGCGGGGCTTCGCGGATGCCATGGCCGCCGCACACCGGCCAGGCCCGGGCTGGGCCGACTGGCTGCGCGGCGACACCGAGGTGTGCCGCTGCGAGGAGGTCACCGCCGACCGTGTCCGCGAGGCCGTAACCGAGCTGGGAGCCCGGGACGCCCGCACCGTCAAGCTGCTCACCCGCGCCGGAATGGGCTGGTGCCAGGGCCGCATGTGCGGCCAGGCCGTCGCCCGTCTCGCGGGAGAGGACCCCGCGCCCGACCGGCGCCCGCTCTCCTGCCCCGTACCCCTCAGCCACCTGGCCGAGCTGCCCGCACCCGAACCGATCGAGGAGCCCGAAGCATGACCGCCGCCCGCACCGCCGCCCAGCCGAACGCCGAGGACACCCGCAAGCGCCCCTGGCACGGCATCATGGTCGCCACCGCCCTGCCGATGCGCGAGGACCTGACCGTCGACTACGACTCCTACGCCGAACACGTCGCCCGCCTCATCGCGGACGGCTGCGACGGCGTCGTCCCCAACGGCTCCCTGGGCGAGTACCAGACGCTCACCGACGACGAGCGCGCCCGGGTCGTCCAGGTCGCCGTCGAAGCGGCCGGCGACGGCGCCCGCGTGATGCCCGGCGTGGCGGCCTACGGCAGCGCCGAGTCCCGCCGCTGGGCCGAGCAGGCCGCCGGACTCGGCTGCGGCTCCGTCCTGCTGCTGCCGCCCAACGCCTACCGCGCCGACGAGGCCGCCGTCCGCGCCCACTACTCCGAGGTCGCCGAGGCGGGCGTCCCCGTCGTGGCGTACAACAACCCGTACGACACCAAGGTCGACCTCACCCCGGAGCTGCTCGCCCGGATCCACGCCGACGGCAGCATCGTCGCCGTCAAGGAGTTCAGCGGCGACGTCCGCCGCGCCTACGAACTGGCCGAGCTGGCACCCGAGCTGGACCTGCTGATCGGCGCCGACGACGTCCTGCTGGAACTCGCCCTCGCCGGGGCGGTCGGCTGGATCGCCGGTTACCCGAACGCCCTGCCCGGCGCCTGCCGCTCCCTCTACCAGGCCGCCGTCGGCCAGGACCTGGATCTCGCGCTGCCGCTCTACCGCGCGCTGCACCCGCTGCTGCGCTGGGACTCGAAGACCGAGTTCGTGCAGGCCATCAAGCTGTCCATGGACATCGCGGGACGCCCCGGCGGCCCCACCCGGCCGCCGCGCGCGCCGCTGACGGAGGAGCAGACCGCCGCCGTCCGCGCCGCCACGGAGAAGGCGCTGGCCGAGGGCATGGACTGACGGCCGGACAGCCGTGAACGACGACACACCCAGGTAAGGACGAGACAGCCGGAGGTTCCCGCCGATGCGTACCAGACATGTCTTCCACGCGGTCGACTCGCACACCGAGGGCATGCCCACCCGTGTCATCACCGGCGGTGTCGGGGTCGTGCCCGGCGCCACCATGGCCGAGCGCCGCCGCCACCTCATGGAGGAGCTCGACCACGTCCGCACCCTGCTGATGTACGAGCCGCGCGGTCACTCCGCGATGAGCGGCGCGATCCTCCAGCCGCCCACCCGGCCGGACGCCGACTACGGAGTCCTGTACATCGAGGTGTCCGGGGCACTCCCCATGTGCGGCCACGGCACCATCGGCGTCGCGACGGTCCTCGTCGAGACGGGCATGGTCCCGGTCACCGAACCGGTCACCACCGTCCGTCTCGACACCCCGGCCGGGCTGGTCGCGGTGGACGTCCAGGTCGAGGACGGCGTCGCGAAGGCCGTCACCCTCACCAACGTCCCCGCGTTCAGCGTGGCCCTGGACCGCAAGGCCGAGGTGCCGGGCCTGGGCACGGTGACCTACGACCTCGCGTACGGCGGCAACTTCTACGCGTTCGTCCGGCTGGACGACCTCGGGCTGCCGTTCGACCGGTCCCGCAAGGACGACCTCCTGGCCGCCGGGCTGGCCGTCATGGACGCCGTCAACGCCACGGACCGACCGGTCCACCCGGAGAACCCGCAGATCAGCGGCCTGAAGCACGTGTACCTCGCTGCTCCCGGCTCGGACGCCTCGCACTCCCGGCACGCGATGGCCATCCACCCGGGCTGGTTCGACCGCTCACCCTGCGGCACGGGCACCTCCGCCCGCATGGCGCAACTGCACGCGCGCGGCGAACTCCCCCTCGGCCGGGACTTCGTGAACGAGTCCTTCATCGGCACGCGCTTCACGGGCCGCCTGGTCGAGGAGACCGAGGTCGGCGGCCTGCCCGCGGTCGTCCCCACGGTCACCGGACGGGCATGGATCACGGGCACGGCCCAGTACTTCCTGGACCCGGACGATCCCTTCCCGGCGGGTTTCCTACTCTGAGGAGCCCGCGACAACGAAATCACGCAGCACCGCAGCCCCGGAGGCAGACCATGGGTGGCCATCTCAAGCAGTCCAACCTCATCACCGCGCAGGAGCGCCTGCGCGACCAGGTCGCCCATGCCCTGCGCGCCGCCCTGATCTCCGGTGAGCTGCAGCCCGGCCGGGTCTACTCGGCCCCGACCCTGGCCGCGGACTTCGGCATCTCCGCCACCCCGGTGCGGGAGGCGATGCTCGACCTGGCCCGCGAGGGCCTCGTCGAGCCGGTACGGAACAAGGGCTTCCGGGTCACCGAGGTCAGCGAACGGGACCTCGACCAGTACACGGAACTCCGCGCCCTGATCGAGGTCCCGACGGTCGGCGCGGTCACCCGCACGGCGGCCCGGGAGTCCCTGGAGGCCCTGCGCCCGGTGGCCGAGGAGATCGTCACCTCCGCCCGCGACCACGACCTCATCGGCTACCTGGACGCCGACCGCCGCTTCCACCTGTCCCTGCTGGCCCTGCACGGCAACGAGCGGCTGGTCGAGACGGTGGGCGACCTGCGCAAGCGCTCACGCCTGTACGGCCTCACGACGCTGGACCAGGCGGGCCGGCTGGTCGCCTCCGCCGAGGAGCACCTGGAACTGCTGGACCTGATGCTGGCGGGCGACGCCCCGGCCGCCCAGGCCTGCATGGCGCGCCACCTCGGCCACGTCCGCTCCCTGTGGGCGGCCGACGAGAACTGAGCCGGTTCCGGGGCCCCGTGGCCTCGACCTCGTCCTGTCAGGCCGTCAGGCGCCCGCGCTGCCCGGCGGTCGCGGCTCCCCAGAGGCAGGACGTGGACCAAGGCCAGGGTTTCGCCGTGGTCGCACGACCGCGCGTCGAAGTCCCGGCGCGGGGGCTTGAGCGAACCGCTCGCGCCGGTACCTCGTGTACCGCTCCCGTCACCCCTCTGGCAGCCGTGGGCGGGAGACAGCCGTCTCGTACCGGCCGGGCTGTCCTCCGAGGCGAAGCCAGACCAGACTCCTTCGATACCGATCGACATCCGCGAAACCGGCGTCGCCCCGACGGAAGGCCAACACGTCGTATCCGCCCCGGGCGGAGAGCGCCGTCTCGGGCCTCGTCGCCCAGGAACTTCAGGGCGGGCAGGACGTTCGGCCTGCCCGCCGCGTTCGGGCTGACCAGGACCGTCAGAGGCCCAGTGGCAGCTTCATGTCCGTCAGGGTGCGGAAGTCCGGACCGTCAGTCCGAGGATCCGGTGGTTCAAGCGTGCGCCGAATCGTGGAGCAACCGGGCGCAGCACGGCCGAGGTCGACAAGCGAGGCCACGGCAGTCGCACGGTCAGGTACGCGCAGACGTCGTGGGGTTCTGCTGCCGAGCTTCACGATCAGTACCTCGCTGGTCACAGCGCTACCGGGTTCTTGCAGGTTCTGGCCAGGAAGGCCGAAAAGGCGCCATTCCATGCGGAGGTGAGGCAGCGGACCCTGAAAGGAGCCAGGAAAGGACGAGGGAAAGGCGCGCGAGACGAGGACACCGGCCGAGCCGAGGGGGAGCCGCCATGTCCGGACCGCTGTATGTTCCCGTCCTGCCGGCGAGGCCGCACGCCCACAAGGCCTACCGGCAGCTGATCCCATCCGTGCAGCGTGCCGTCGTGCCGCTGTGGAACCTGCCTTCCCGTGCGGGCCTGCCCCCGGATGTCCTTGCCGCCGACGTACGGCAGGACGTGCTCGACGTCAGCAGGGTCCACCGGCACCATCCGGCCTGGGTGGACGCCCCGTGCGCTGACGAGGACCAACTGGCGTCCCTGGCACGGGTACTGTCCGCGCTTGCCGAGGTGAGTCCGTTGCGCCCCGTGACCGGCCCCGAGCGCCCACGGCAGCATCAGGCCGCCACGCTGGAGAGCGCCCGGTGCACGGGCAGCGGGCTCGCGATACGGGTCATGATGCCCGCCGACTGGGACGACGCCGTCGGCCACGGCGTCCGGGACCTGCTCGCCCGCGTCGATCCTGCCGTTGAGGCGGATCTGCTGCTCGACCTGGGCGCCGTCCGTGCCGACCGCACCGACACGGCGAAGGAGGCGCTGCGGGCACTCGACGTCCTGATGCCGCTGACACCCTGGCGGACGGCGGCGGTCCTGGGCGGCGGCTTCCCCGACGTCACCGCGGAACTCGTCGCATACGGGACGGCGGAAGAGCCCCGCGCGGACTGGCACGTCTGGCGCGAACTGCGCCGCAGCGCCCGCGGCTACCTCGACCACCTGGTGTACGGGGACTACGGCGCCGACTCCGCTCGCGGCATCACCCGCGGACCCTCGTCCGGCGACGGCGGGCCACCCTGGGGCGTGCTCCGCTACACCACCGGCGAGTCGTTCGTCCTCGTGAAGGTGCCGACCCGCGGCGAGGACCGGGCCGCGGCGGTCCGGGCCGGGGCCAGGGAGATCGTCGCACTGCCGGAGTTCCGGGGTGTGACGGCCAGTGCCGCCGAGACCTGGTTGCGCGACTGCGCGCGGGGCCAGGGCCCGAAAGGCACCGGGACCGCGGCGACCTGGCTGCAGACGGGCAACGTCCAGCACCTGACGTACGCCGTCCGGAGCCTGACTCCCCGGACCGGGCCCTGACACCCCGGGACCCGGGACACCGGACACGGACTCAGGCGAAGAGCGGCTCCAGCGCCGCCTCACCGGCCAGGATCCGCCAGGCTGGCACCCGGACCGCCCGGGCCACCGGTCCGGGCTTCGCTCCGGCGCCGCCGGACGGCAGACCGGGCAGCAGGTCACCACGGGCGTGCGTCAGCCGCAGATGACGGGCCGGATCCCGGTCGTGCTCTGCGCCGGTGTCGATGAACACCGCGGTGTTCGCCCCGTCCACGGTGAACAGCAGGTCCACGGTGTGCCCGCCGACCACGGCCTCGCGCTCCAGGTCGGTGACACCGCGGCGGCCGAGGTACTCCTGGAGCCGGTCCGCGAGCTCCGCGCGCACCCCGGTCCGCGGCTGCGCCGTCACAGCCCCGCCCGCACCCGCTGAGGAGTCCGCGCCCAGCACCTCGGACCGGTCCGCGAGGAGCGCCGGCAGACCGTCCTGCCCCTGCCAGAAACCCTGGCTGCCCACTGTGATCAGCTGCGACTTCGCCCGGGTGACGGCCACGTTCCACAGGTTGACCTGACTGGCCACCCAGTGCGTCGTCCGGGGCGGGGTGTTGCCGGTGGCCACCGGGCTGAGGACCATGACGTCCCGCTGACCGCCCTGGAAGGCGTGCACGGTACCGACTCTCACCCGGTCGTCGTCCGCCCACACGCGCGCCAGCGCCTCCTTCTGGGCGCGGAACGGGGTCACCACCCCGACCGTCGCCTCCTCGGGAAGCCGCGCCAGCAGCTGGTCGACCGTCTCCCGGACCTGCGCGGCCTCCGCCGCGTTCCGCCAGGACCGGTCGCCCGCGCCCCGCGCGGACTCGCCGTGCGGCACGTCCACCCAGCCCAGCACGGGAGCAGGGTCGGCCGACCCCGCCGGGTCGAGCGCCGGGACCTGCCGTCGCACATCGGTGAGGACCTGCAACTGGCCCGCGTAGCAGTAGCCGTTCACGACGTCCGCGATCGCCGGATGGCACCGGTAGTGCTCGTCGAGGAGCAGCGCCGCCTCCCCGTGCTGCGCGGCCGCGTGGTACGACGCGTACACGTGGTACCCGAGCCGGTGGTCCTCCAACTGCGCCGCACTCAGCCCCGCCCGCACCCGGGCCTGCCGCTCCTGCTGCGCCGTGATCCCGGGAATGTGCCCGAGCTGCATGGGGTCACCGATGATCAGTGCCCGCTTCGCCCGGAACAGCAGCGGCAGCACCGAGGGGATGGAGCACTGGCTCGCCTCGTCGATGACGACGAGGTCGAAGAGCTGCGGGGTGAGTTCGAGCTGGCGCACCGAGTGCGTACTGATCGCCCAGCCCTTCAGATGCGCCATCAGGTTCCGCTGGCTCTTCTGGAAGCCGGACCGCCGGCGCAGCGCCTGGAGCCGCTGGCCCATCAGGGAGCGCCCCCGCGCCATGGCCTCGGCGGCCACCGCCCGCGCCAGTTCGGCCGAGGTCTCCGACAGCCCGGCACCGCTCTCCAGCCTCGCCTGCTTCAGCGCCTCCTCGTCCCGGTCGAGGAGCTGCGGTACGAGCTCCCGGATCGACCCTTCCACGGCCGAGAGCTCCGCCAGGTCGAGCAGGAGCCCAGCCGGTACGGGCCGCTCCGCCGCCCAGGCCGGCCACGGGCTCGCCGGGACTTCTCCGGCCGAGGCGGCGAACGCGGCCAGTGCCCGCGCCCTGCGCCATCGGCCGAGGGCGAACCAGCCTGCGGCGGCGGCCTTCCGCGCCCGCTGCTCCCAGCGGGCCAGTGCGGCGACCCCGTCCTCGGCCCACGCCCCTTCCACCAGCTCCACCGGCAGCCCGAGCTCGTCCGCCCGGCAGTCCCGCTCCCGCAGCAGCTCAAGCAGCCGCGCCTCCTCGCCGATCAGCCGCGCCGCCTCCGCCCGCAGCGCGGCGGCCCGGCCGTGCCGGTTCCGCAGCTCGCCCGCGACCGTCGCCGCACCCCTCGCGGGGGCCTCGACCGGCTCGGCGAGCAACCGCTCCAGCTTCGCGGCCTCGCGCTCCAGCGCCTCCGCGTTCCCCGTCCGCATGAGCAGCCCGGGGGAGATCGCGTCGCAGCGCTCGGCCACCACGTTCACGGCCTCGTTGTTCGTGGAGGCGACCAGCACGGACTGGCCGGCCGCGACCGCGGTGGCCACCACGGCCGTCACGACCTCGCTCTTCCCGGTGCCGGGCGGCCCCGTGGAGACCGTGAGCGGCCGGGTCATCGCCGATGCGACCACCCGCTCCTGGCTCTCGTTGCACGGTCCCGGCGACACGACGACCGGGGCCTCGCCCCTGCCGCCGCTCTCGCCGTCACCGCCGCCCGTCAGGAGCGCGTCCAGCGCGGTGCCGGAGATCTGCCCGGTGCGCGTGGAGATCTGGAGCAGGTTGTCCACGAGCGCCTCGGTCGCGAGCCGCTCCACCCCGGAGGGCGCGAGGAGGACGGCGGCGTTGTGGGCGCCGGGCCGCAGGGAGTCCATGACGGACCGCTCGCTGAGCGCGGACAGGTCGAGCGGCTCCAGCTCCGGGATCCCGAGCCGCGTCAGGAGTTCCCGCACCGCCTTGACCATCTGCGCGCCGTTGCCCTCCTGCCAGCTCGGCTGCCAGTCGGCCAGGAGTTCGGCGGCGGCGTCGTCCGCCAGCAGCTCCGTCACGACCCCGGTGTGCAGCGACGGCACCCCGCTCGGCCGCAGCCGGTCACGGCCGTCCTCGTCGGGGGCCAGCTCCATCGGCTGGATCAGCAGAGGCGCGATCCGCACCGCGGCCCGCCCCCGGCCGACTTGGCCGCGTTCGGGCAGGGTGACGGCCGGATAGCCGTACCAGTACTCCTGCAGCGCGGACGCGTCGACCTTGGCGCCGCTGCTCTTCGGCCTGGGGAGTTGGGCGGGGGCGGGAAGGCCGGACCCGAGGCCGGACTGGATCGCTTCCGACCCCTGCCCGAGCAGGAAGTACGCCGAGCCACGGCCGCTGTCCCGGTGGGGCAGCATCCCCGCCGCCGCCTGCGCGCCCAGACAGTGCGCGTAGTAGCGCAGGAGCCGCTGCGGGTCGACGCCGTCCTGCGCGTCCTGTCCGGCGAGCAGCCGCGCCTTTCGCAACGCCGGGGAGACCAGGGCGGGCCCGGCGGCGTCGGCCGGCGGGGCGGGCAGCTGGACGGACCGGGCCACCGAGCGGGCCAGGGGGAGGGAGTGCGTCGCGCGGATGGTGGACTTGGTGGGTCGCTGCTCCTCCGGTACGCCGTTGCGCACCATCTGCGCGGTCAGGTACTCGAAGAGGTCGTCGGGGGTGATCCAGCCGCTGTCCTTGATCCGCCCGCTGCGCAGCCCCTCGACGATCTCGCCGGTGAACCGGGAGGTGCCGAGCGAGGACCCTGCGGGCGCCATCGCCGAGGCGGCCTGGAGGGCGTCCGAGGCGGTGATGAAGTACACGCCGGTCGGCCGGAGCAGCGTGCTCGGCGCGGGCCGTTGCCCCTCGTCCGCCGCGCCCTTGGCGGTCCAGCCCTGGACGACGGAGCCGCTGGAGCAGCAGTCCAGGAGTACGACCTTCGAGGAGGCCCGGCAGGACTGGAGCATCCGCTCCAGGAACTCAGCGGGCACGGCGGTGCCCGGGAGGTCGTCCGGGTCGGCGTCCCGGGTGAGGAAGTACAGCTGCCCGTCGGCCTCGCAGTACTCCCCGTGCCCGCTGAAGTAGAGCAGGGCGGTCTCACTGGACTGCCGCTCCTCCAGGAACTCCTCGATGGCGTGCAGCATCTCGGCGCGCGTCGGCTCGGCGACCATCGCGCACTCGTTGTACATGCCGATCTCGGTGCTCTCCAGCACCGCCTGCATGTAGTGCAGGTCCGCCCGGACCGGCGGCAGATTGTGGTAGCGGTCGCTGTCGTACGTGGATACGCCGATGAGCATGGCGTACCGGTCGTTGTCGCTCACGCGGCGCCCGGCCCGTCCTTGTCGCCACTGGTGCCGGTCCTGGTGCCGTCGTCGTCCGCCGGGCCCTGGGTCTCCTTGAGGAAGTGCTCGATCCGCGCGTCGTCCGCCCGGGCCTGCTTACCGGAGATGGTGAGCGTCGCGCCGTCGGGCCGGGTGACGACCACGGTCCGCTGCGGGACCCGGGAAAGCCAGATCTGAATCCCGGCGGCGGCCAGCGAGCCACCGCTGAACACAAGCCCGATGAGGTCGGCGACCGGACCGCCCTTATCGGTGTCGCCGGCACTCTCCTGTGGGCCGCCCGGGACGTCGAGGACGGCCTGCGGGTCGGTCTCGGACAGGGCGGCGAGCAGTTCGCGGGCTTCGCGCCGGGCGCGCAGCGGGTCCTCGTCGACGATGGCGATGCGGTAGCCGGCGGCCGGGTCGATGTGGGTGGTGCTCACGTTCGGTGTCCCCCTTGGTTCCCCGTGCGATGTACACGGACACACGGACCGACGAGGCTAGCGGCAGGGGCCGACAGCCGGACCGCTCCTAGCCGGAAATCTGCCAGTCATTGGCGTGAAACACTCAGCTCCGCCCAGACGGTCTTCCCAGGTGCGCCGACGCGCGGCGCGACTGCCCACCGACTCGCCAACCGCACAAGGGCGATCGCGTCCACGATCCGCCGCCGCGGATGCTTCTCCCGCCGCCCGCCCTTCGGCCCCACCTGTGGTGGCGGCTGCGACGGCTCCACCATCGCCCACTGCTCGTCCGTCAGGTCCGACGGATACCCGCCCCCAAGACCACTCACACAGTGAGCTCTTTCAGAGTGGCCACTGATCGGGTGGCCCGGGCCGAGTCAGGACGAGGACCGCAACGCACAGGGCTCCGGCGCCGTTGAGGGAGGTGTTCGAAGTCTCAACCCATCGGCGCAGAAGCCCTGTTGGTTGCCCATCCTGCCGCACTCGACTTGCCTCATGCTCTGGGGTGCGGCGGCATTCGCATATCAGATGTCCCGGAAGGTCTCGATCTGCGCGCCCACCGAGTTGAGGCGCTCCGCGAGGTCCTCGTAGCCGCGGTTGATGACGTAGACGTTGCGCAGGACCGAGGTGCCCTCCGCGGCCATCATGGCGAGGAGGACGACCACCGCGGGACGGAGGGCGGGCGGGCACATCATCTCGGCCGCGCGCCAGCGGGTCGGGCCTTCGACCAGGACGCGATGCGGGTCCAGGAGCTGGAGGCGGCCTCCCAGGCGGTTCAGGTCCGTGAGGTAGATGGCCCGGTTGTCGTAGACCCAGTCGTGGATGAGGGTCTGGCCCTGTGCTGCGGCGGCGATGGCGGCGAAGAACGGGACGTTGTCGATGTTCAGGCCGGGGAACGGCATGGGGTGGATCTTGTCGATCGGCGCCTCCAGCTTGGAGGGGCGCACGGTCAGGTCCGTCAGCCGGGTGCGGCCGTTGTCCGCGACGTACTCGGGGGAGCGGTCGTGGTCGAGGCCCATCTCCTCCAGCACCGCGAGCTCGATCTCCAGGAACTCGATCGGCACCCGGCGGATCGTCAGCTCCGACTCGGTCACGACGGCGGCGGCCAGCAGGCTCATCGCCTCCACGGGGTCCTCGGAGGGGGAGTAGTCGACGTCCACGTCGATGTGCGGGACGCCGTGGACGGTGAGCGTCGTGGTGCCGATCCCGTCCACCTGGACGCCCAGGGCCTCCAGGAAGAAGCACAGGTCCTGGACCATGTAGTTGGAGGAGGCGTTGCGGATGACGGTCACGCCCTCGTGGCGGGCGGCGGCCAGCAGCGCGTTCTCGGTCACCGTGTCGCCGCGCTCGGTCAGCACGATGGGGCGGCCGGGCGTCACGTCCGGGTCCACCTCGGCGTGGTAGAGCCCCTCCGTGGCGGTGATGTCGAGGCCGAACCTGCGCAGGGCGATCATGTGCGGCTCGACCGTGCGCGTGCCGAGGTCGCAGCCGCCCGCGTACGGGAGCTTGAAGGACCGCATGCGGTGCAGCAGCGGGCCGAGGAACATGATGATCGAGCGGGTGCGGCGGGCCGCGTCCGCGTCGATGGCCTCCATGGTGAGTTCGGCGGGCGGCACGATCTCCAGGTCGGTGCCGTCGTTGATCCACCGGGTGCGGACGCCGATGGAGTTCAGCACCTCCAGCAGCCGGTAGACCTCCTCGATCCGGGCGACCCGGCGCAGGACCGTGCGGCCCTTGTTGAGCAGCGACGCGCACAGCAGCGCCACACACGCGTTCTTGCTCGTCTTGACGTCGATGGCGCCGGAGAGGCGGCGCCCGCCGACCACGCGGAGGTGCATGGGGCCGGCGTAGCCGAGCGAGACGATCTCGCTGTCGAGCGCCTCACCGATGCGGGCGATCATCTCAAGGCTGATGTTCTGGTTCCCGCGCTCAATACGGTTGACGGCGCTTTGGCTGGTGGCCAGCGCCTCGGCGAGCTGCGCCTGCGTCCAGCCACGGTGCTGCCGGGCGTCACGGATGAGCCTGCCGATGCGTACGAGGTAGTCGTCTGCCATGAGTCGCAGGCTATCTCAGATATGAGATGCCGCTCGCCCTGGGGTGGGCCGATCGGGTGATGTCCCGTCGCCCTTACGCCAGTTGCGGACGCCGGTCCTGGCCTCCTGGCCGACAAACAGTCAGCTTCTGTCATTCATACCCTGGATAGGCCGTCTCTAGCGCATTTCTCACGAAATGGTCCAGATCGTTCAAACCGGATGCGGCCCCCGTGTCCCGGCCCCGCGCCAGCAGGTGCGGAATCGCCCCGTGCAGTGCGAGCGTCACCAGCGCGGCCCGCTCCCGGGTCGCCGGCAGCCCCGCTGCCCGCTGCATCGCCTCGAACCCCGCGAAGTCCGCGGCGGCGACGGGGTCCAGGACCTCCGCCAGCCAGGGGCGTCGCGCCGCTTCTGCCTGGAGTTCCAGATATGCCAGCATCCTGACCCGTCCGGGCCCGGCGGAGACGTCCTCCAGCAGGTTCCGCAGCACGGCGACCAGTCCTTCCCGGTCCGTGGGCCCCCCGCGTGCGGCGAGGGCCGCCCTCGCCTCCCGCACCCTCCACCGCCTCGTGACCACCCGCCACCGCCGCCTCCGCGACGGCCTGCTGCGCCTGCTCCCGTCCTGACGGGCCACCGGGGGCGCGCCTCACACGTGGAGCTCCGGCGGGAAGCCGGTCCAGCGGAGCTCGGGCGGGAGGTGGCCCGTGTCGTTGTAGAGGAGGACCGACGCGGGGCGGCCGGGTGCGTAGCGGATGACGGTCAGCGCCGCGTTGGCGTGGTTGAGGCCGATCCAGCGCCAGTCCGGAGCGTCGAGGGCGTCGCGTACCAGCCAGGCGAGGAGGAAGTTGTGGGTGACGACCAGTTCGTGGCGGGGCTCGTCACCGGCGACCGGGCCGGTGAAGCGGGCGAGGGCCTCGCCGGCGAGCCGGGGGCCGGGTTCGCGCTCCTCGGGCGGGAACGCCATCAGGCGTTCGAGCGTGGCATCAGCCGTCTCGGGGGGAAGCTCCGCCCGGCCGGGGATGTAGGGGAGGTAGTCGCCCGCGGGTTCGGACGCGTGGACGGCGACCTCCTTGAGCCGGTCCGCGACGATCCGGGCGGTCTGCGCCGCGCGGGGGAGCGGGCCGTGATGGACCGCGGACAGGGGGGCGTCGCGGAGCCGTTCACCGAGGAGGACGGCCTGGCGGCGGCCGTTCACCGAGAGTTCGCGCTCGTCCTCCGTCGCCTGACCGTGCCGGGTGAGGTAGAGGTAGCGTGCGGCCGTACTGCCTGACATGGGAGCCCTTCGACGTGATGCGGGATCGTGTCGACGGTGACGCCGCCCGGGGCGGCCCGGTTCCTGAGAACACGGCGCGGGATCGGCGGGGCCGCGCATGACCGATGCGCGCTGATGTACTACTGTTATCTCGACATCGAGATATCTGCTGACGACGCACCGCGGCCGCCCGCGCCGGTAAGGGAAACCTAACTAAGCCTTACCTTAGCGGATCGGTGACAAGCCTGTGGCGGCAGGATGCGGTTGAACGCGCACATTGATGAAGGAGACTGTCGTGTCGGCGAACAGCTTCGACGCCCGCAGCACGCTGCGCGTGGGCGACGAGTCGTACGAGATCTTCCGGCTGGACAAGGTTGAGGGCTCGGCCCGCCTGCCGTACAGCCTCAAGGTCCTGCTGGAGAACCTGCTCCGCACCGAGGACGGCGCGAACATCACCGCCGACCACATCCGGGCGCTCGGCACCTGGGACTCCCAGGCGCAGCCGAGCCAGGAGATCCAGTTCACGCCGGCCCGCGTGATCATGCAGGACTTCACCGGTGTGCCGTGCGTCGTGGACCTCGCCACCATGCGCGAGGCCGTCAAGGAGCTCGGCGGCGACCCGTCGAAGATCAACCCGCTCGCTCCGGCCGAGCTGGTCATCGACCACTCCGTCATCGCGGACAAGTTCGGCACCAAGGACGCCTTCGGGCAGAACGTCGAGCTGGAGTACGGCCGCAACAAGGAGCGTTACCAGTTCCTGCGCTGGGGCCAGACCGCGTTCGACGAGTTCAAGGTCGTCCCGCCCGGCACCGGCATCGTCCACCAGGTGAACATCGAGCACCTGGCCCGCACCGTCATGGTCCGCAACGGCCAGGCGTACCCCGACACCCTGGTCGGCACCGACTCGCACACCACCATGGTCAACGGCCTCGGCGTCCTCGGCTGGGGCGTCGGCGGCATCGAGGCCGAGGCGGCCATGCTCGGCCAGCCGGTCTCCATGCTGATCCCGCGCGTCGTCGGCTTCAAGCTGACCGGCGAGCTGCCCACCGGCACCACCGCCACCGACCTGGTGCTCACCATCACCGAGATGCTGCGCAAGCACGGCGTCGTCGGCAAGTTCGTCGAGTTCTACGGCGAGGGCGTCGCCGCCACCTCGCTCGCCAACCGCGCCACCATCGGCAACATGTCGCCGGAGTTCGGCTCCACCGCCGCGATCTTCCCGATCGACGACGAGACCCTGAACTACCTCAGGCTCACCGGCCGCTCCGAGCAGCAGGTCGCGCTCGTCGAGGCGTACGCCAAGGAGCAGGGCCTCTGGCTCGACCCGGCCGCCGAGCCGGACTTCTCCGAGAAGCTGGAGCTGGACCTGTCGACGGTCGTCCCGTCGATCGCCGGTCCGAAGCGCCCGCAGGACCGCATCATCCTGGCCGACGCCAAGTCCCAGTTCGAGCGTGACGTCCTCAACTACGTCTCCGACGCGGACGAGGCGGGCAAGGAGTCCTTCCCGGCCTCCGACGCCCCGGCGGAGCACAACGGCGTCCCGACCCGCCCCACCACCGTCACCGCCCCCGACGGCTCGACCTACGAGATCGACCACGGTGCGGTCACGGTCGCGGCCATCACCTCCTGCACCAACACCTCGAACCCGTACGTGATGGTCGCCGCCGCGCTCGTCGCGAAGAAGGCCGTCGAGAAGGGCCTGACCCGCAAGCCGTGGGTCAAGACCACCCTCGCCCCGGGTTCGAAGGTCGTGACGGACTACTTCGACAAGTCCGGCCTCACCCCGTACCTCGACAAGGTCGGCTTCAACCTCGTCGGCTACGGCTGCACCACCTGCATCGGCAACTCCGGCCCGCTGCCGGAGGAGGTCTCCAAGGCCGTCAACGAGCACGACCTGGCCGTCACCTCGGTGCTGTCCGGCAACCGCAACTTCGAGGGCCGGATCAACCCGGACGTCAAGATGAACTACCTGGCGTCCCCGCCGCTGGTCGTCGCGTACGCCATCGCCGGGTCCATGAAGGTGGACGTCACCAGGGACGCCCTGGGCACCGACCAGGACGGCAACCCGGTCTACCTGAAGGACATCTGGCCGACCGAGGCCGAGGTCAACGACGTCGTCGCCAACGCCATCGGCGAGGACATGTTCTCCAAGTCCTACCAGGACGTCTTCGCGGGCGACGCCCAGTGGCAGGCCCTGCCGATCCCGACCGGCAACACCTTCGAGTGGGACGCCGAGTCCACCTACGTCCGCAAGCCCCCGTACTTCGAGGGCATGACCATGGACCCGGCCCCGGTCGAGGACATCGCCGGTGCCCGCGTCCTGGCCAAGCTGGGCGACTCGGTCACCACCGACCACATCTCGCCCGCCGGTGCCATCAAGGCCGACACCCCGGCCGGCCAGTACCTCACGGAGCACGGCGTCGAGCGCCGCGACTTCAACAGCTACGGCTCCCGCCGCGGCAACCACGAGGTCATGATCCGCGGTACGTTCGCCAACATCCGCCTGCGCAACCAGATCGCGCCGGGCACCGAGGGCGGCTACACCCGCGACTTCACCCAGGACGCGGCGCCGGTCTCCTTCATCTACGACGCCTCCCAGAACTACCAGTCCGCGGGCATCCCGCTGGTCGTCCTGGCCGGCAAGGAGTACGGCTCCGGCTCGTCCCGCGACTGGGCGGCCAAGGGCACCGCGCTGCTCGGCGTCAAGGCCGTCATCGCCGAGTCGTACGAGCGCATCCACCGCTCGAACCTCATCGGCATGGGCGTCCTGCCGCTCCAGTTCCCGGAGGGTCAGTCCGCCGAGTCGCTCGGCCTGACCGGCGAGGAGACCTTCTCCATCGCGGGCGTCACCGAGCTGAACGAGGGCACCACGCCGCGCACGGTGAAGGTCACCACCGACTCGGGCGTCGCGTTCGACGCGGTCGTCCGCATCGACACCCCCGGTGAGGCCGACTACTACCGCAACGGCGGCATCATGCAGTACGTGCTGCGCAACCTGATCCGCGGCTGACGCCGTAGGGCCTGGTGAGGGCCGTGTCCGCCCGCCCGCGGTACGGCCCTCACCCGACGCCATGCGGCCTCAGGTCCACCGTCCCGCACCTGTGCGCGAGGAGGGCCGGCCGGGAGAGGCCGGTGCGGCAGCACCCTCGACCGGGCCGCCTGGGATAGTCGGCTCATGGTGCGAACGGACGACTCCGCCGGCGAAACCTCGCTGACCCCGGAGGAGCGCGCGGCGGCGGACTCCGCCGTTGCGACGGGTGCAGGACGCCGGGCTGGTGGCCGGCCGTGCACGCTCGACTCGCTGTTCGCAGCGTGGAGGGGCGTCGTGCGGGAGGTGGAGGAGGGCTACGCCTGGTGCGCGCCGGAGTTCGACGACGACATCTGGTGCCGGAGCGCGCTGGCCGGGGTGTGGCCGCTGCTGCCCCCGCGAGTGCGGGCGATGCGAGGACCCGAGCTCGACGGACTGGACGCCCGGTTCCGTGTGGCCACGGTTCCCTGGCCTGACCAGGACGAGGGACCGCACCAGTGGTGGAAGCGGAGAGTTCCCCGGATCCTCGAATCGGAGGAGGGCGAGGACCGAGGGCAGGGGTGGCCCCAGGGCTGGGAGATGCTGCCGTTCCCGAAGCCCGACTCGGTCCACGTCGTCGAGTGACCGGTCCCCCCGGCCGGTGCGGAGGGGATCCAGGTCGTCCGGCCCCGGTCCCGGACATCCGGGGGCCGTCCGTTTCCGGGCGGTGGGCGGCCCGGTCTCCGGGGCGGGCGCAGTACCGGCAGACGGCGGCGGCGGTGCCGGTGCGGGAGTACGCCGGTGCGGCGGTGGCGTGCCGGGTGGTGCTCCGTCATGTGTCAGGCACGGGGCGGGGGAACGCAGAACGGCCGCCTCCCCTCTTTCCCCTGCCCGCCTCCGCCCCGGACCCCTTCGGCGCCGTGCCCGGACGACGCTCGCCTTCCGGTGCCGGGCAAGGCGTGTTCCCCTCCTGGGGCTCCTGCTCGCGGGATCCCGGGCCGGCCGGGGGCGGGGCCCCGCGGCAGGGCCGTACATCGCGCACAGCAGGGCCGCCGGAGGTTCCTACGGGCACCCTCCGGCCGGTGACAGCCGGGTCACGCGCGCCAGCGGCACGTCCAGGGCCCGGCCGCCAGCCAGGACCCGTACCCTCCCGTGGCCCGCGCCCGAGCCGAGCGTCCCGCAGACCGACCCCGCGGACGTGGTGACCCGCACCAGCGCCGTGCCGTTCGCATCCGCCGGGCTCGGCCACCACGCGGTCGCCGTCGCCACCGCGACCAGCAGCACCGCCAGGAACGTCAGCCACAGCCCGCTCCGCAGCCTCCGCCCCGCCCGCGCCGCGTCCAGGGCCCGCCCCGGCAGCGGCCAGGCCACCCGGCCCACCAGGTAGGTCGCCCAGCACGCCACGGCCAGGGCCGCCAGTACCAGTACCCCGGCCGCGGCCTCCAGCCAGCGCGGCACCGGGGGCGTCCCGCTCTTCAGCACCCCGCACAGCCCGACGAACCCGAACACCGCGAGCTGCACGGTGTGCCAGCCCCGCGCCGAGCCCCGCGGCCCCTCCGCGCCGTCACGCTCACGGACGTCACTCACCCGGTCGTCGCTCATGGCGCAACGCCAGCACCGCCCGGCCGCCCGGTCAACGGGACGCGCCCCGCGTGCCCCGGATGCGCGGGCCGGACGGGAGAGCCGGGCGGCATGTCGTACCGCGAGGACGGTCCGTCGGACGGGGGCGTCGGGGCCGAGGGGCTCGGTGGGAGCCGGGCTGCTGGGGCTCGCAGAGCCCGGGACGGCGGCTTCCCCGGGCCGACCGGCCCGGACGCGTCCCGGCTCCCATGACGGGCGGCGCCCCCGCGGGGAGGAGGAGCGGAAGCCGGAGGCCGCCGGGCGCGAGCCGGAGACGGCCCGGCTGCGGGGGGCGGCCACCGGCAGCCCGCGGACGCGGAGGGGCCACGCTGCCCTTCCGCGCGCCGGTTCCGACGCCGCGGTCCTGTGACGGCTCTGCTCAGGGCCGCCGCCGCACACCCCGTACACGATCGGCGGCGGTGTGCACCACGGGCCGTCCCTCCGCTGCGCGCGGCGTCCGTTTCAGGCCGCCCCCCGCGTGCCGCCGAGCCGCGCACAGGTGCCGGTCCCGGTGCCCCCGTTCACCCGCCGGCGGTGTGACCGGACCGGCGAACTCCGCGAGCCGCACGCGCTGTTCGGTGCCGTCGGCCGGGGCACCGTCGGGATGCCGGGCGGGCCCCGGGGCGCCGCAGGGACCCGGCCTCGCCGTACCGGGCCGGTGACGCCCGGCACCGGTTCCCGGCGGACACGCGCAGCGGCACGACGCCCCTGCCGGACACGCCCACGGCTACCGCGCCCCGCTCGGCCTGACGGCGGAAAGAGTCGGGCCGAAAGTGTTGTCGATCTTGCCCCGTGGACGTTCAGTGGACTATACCTGTCGGCATCCGTGATGACGTGACCCCGGTCACGGCCCGGCGGTATCCAGCGACACCTTGCGCAGACCTGCACGACTCGGCATGACGACTCGGCACGACCCAGTTGCAACAGACCGCGGCGGCGGGGCCCTTCGCCTCAGGCGAGCCGTAAGGGCGACCGGGCACCGCCTGAGTCCTGGAGAAGGCGAGGACTTCAGCATGGGATCCACTCACGAACCGCACGCAGTCGGCCGGCGTGCGCTGATCAGACGATCCGCCGCGCTCGGGCTCGGCACCCTCCCGGCCGTGGGCCTGCTCTCCGCCTGCGCCACCGGAGGCGGCGGAGACGGCGGACAGAACCAGGGGCCCGCCCCCGCGGGTGAGAAGACCGCGAAGAACCCGCTGGGCGTCAAGGAGGGCGCCCCTCTGGAGGCGTTCATCTTCAAGGGCGGGCTCGGTGACCAGTACGCCAAGGACGCCGAGGCCGACTACAAGGCCATGTACAAGGCCGAGGTCACCCACACCGGCACCCAGCAGCTCGGCCCCAAGCTCACCCCCCGGTTCGCCGGCGGCAACCCGCCCGACGTCATCGACAACAACGGCGCCGACCACCTCGACCTCAACAAACTGTCCAGCCAGGGCCAGCTCCAGGACCTCGCCGCCCTGCTCGACGCGCCGTCCCTCGACGACCCCGCGAAGAAGGTGCGGGACACCATCCACCCCAGCACCCTGGAGAAGGGGAGGCACGGCGACACCTTCGACGTGCTCTTCTACGCCTTCACCATCTACGGCACCTGGTACTCGCAGAAGCTCATGGCCGACCGCGGCTGGACGTACCCCAGGACCCTCGACGAGATGGTCGCCCTCTGCGGCCGGATCAAGAAGGAGGGCATCGCCCCCTGGACGTACGCCGGAAAGTATCCGTACTACGTCCACTTCACCCTCTTCCCGCAGATCGCCAAGATCGGTGGCATGGAGAAGTGGATCGCCATCGACAACCTGGAGCCGCGCGCCTGGACCTCCAACGACGCGGTCCGCCAGGTCGTCGAGCACTACGAGGAGCTCGCGGCCAAGGGCTGCTTCCTGGAGGGCAGCAAGGGCCTGACGCACATTCAGTCCCAGACCGCCTGGACCAAGGGCAAGGCCGTGTTCATCCCGAACGGCACCTGGCTGGAGAACGAGGCCGCGCCCACCACCCCGGACGGTTTCGGCATGTCCGTCGGCGGCCTGCTCGACGGCGGCGCCGGCGACGCCATGCCCCACGGCGCCGTACGCGCCGAGCCCGGCGAGCCGTACGTCGTGGCCGCCAAGGGCAGGAACCCCATCGGCGGCATGGAGATGCTCCGCATCATGCTCTCCGAGAAGCACGCCCGGAACTTCTCCACCAGCGTGAAGTCCCTGACCTGCGTCACGGACGCCACCGAAGGCCTCACCCTCTCGCCGGGGCTCACCTCCGCCAGCGCGCTGTTCCGCGCGGCGGGCGACGACGTCATCACCATCCAGCTCCAGGACTGGTACCCCGCGCTGAGCGACGACAAGATCGGCGGGCTCACCGGCCAGCTCCTCGCGGGGGAGCTGAAGGCGGCCGACTGGATCAGGAAGGTGCAGGCCGAGAGCGACAAGGTGGCCCAGGACAGCCACGTCACCAAGTTCAAGCGCACCAGCTGAGCCGAGCGCCGGCCGGGCGGCGCACCAGCCTGAAGCGGTGCCCGGACCGAAGCGGCGCACCGACCGATCCGGGACCGACGAGGCCGCAGAGCCGGAAGCGAAGCAGGGAGGGCCGGGGAGCCCATGCAACACGGCAAGTACCGATTCATCGTGGGGTTCCTGGCCCTGCCGCTGCTCGTCTACGGCGTCTTCGTCGTCTCGCCGTTCGTCCAGGCCTTCCAGATCTCGATGACCGACTGGTCCGGCCTCGTCGGCAGCGCGCGCTTCGTGGGCCTCGACAACTTCGTGCGCCTCTGGGACAGCGACGACTTCTGGAACGCCCTGCGCCACAACGTTTCCATGCTGGCGCTCGTGCCGGTCGTGACCCTAGGGCTCGGGCTCTTCTTCGCCTTCATGCTGAACGTAGGCGGCCGGCGGCGCCGTGGAGACTCCGTGACCGGGGTCGCGGGGGCGCGTCTCTACCAGTTCGTCTTCTTCTTCCCGCAGGTCATCTCCATCACGATCATCGCCGTCATCTGGTTCAACATCTACAACCCCGACCCCGATGACGGCATGCTCAACTCGCTCCTGGGCACCCTCGGCCTGGGCGGTCTCCAGAACGCCTGGCTGGGGGAGAAGAGCATCGCGCTGTGGTGCATCAGCGCCGTGATGGTGTGGGGGAACGTCGGCTTCTACGTGGTGCTGTTCTCCGCCGCCATGGCGTCCATCCCGCGCGACATCTACGAAGCCGCCCTGCTCGACGGCGCCGGGCGGTTCCCCACCTTCTTCCGCATCACCCTGCCCCTGCTGTGGGACACGGTGCAGACCGGCTGGGTGTACATGGGCATCATCGCGCTGGACGCCTTCGCCCTCGTGCAGATCATGTCCGTGAACATGGGCGGTCCCGACGGCGCCACCGACGTCATGCCGCTGCGGCTGTACCAGACGGCGTTCCGCGACAGCCAGTACGGCTACGCCGCCGCGATGGGCGTCGCCATGCTCCTCGTGACCATGACCTTCGCCGTCCTCGCGCTGCGCCTCGGGCGCCGTGAGCGGATCGAGTACTGATCGAGCACCAGAGGGGACGCGCTGCTGATGGCTACCGACGAGATCCAGAAGACCGGGAACCCGGTCGCGCCCGGCGTGTACGAGGACGGCGAGCGGCCGGGATCCCTCACCAGGGCGCTCGGGCCCACCCCCGGGCGCTCGTCCGAGGGCGGGGTGCTGAACGTCTTCTCGCACGGGATCCTGGTGCTGTGGGCCCTGATGGTCGGGGTGCCGCTGCTGTGGGTGCTGTGGAGTTCGTTCAAGGACAGCAACGGCATCCTGACCGACCCGTGGGGGCTGCCCACCGTGTTCCACTGGGAGAACTGGACCAACGCCTGGAACGAGGCGAGCATGGGCCGGTACTTCCTGAACACGGCCGTCGTGGTCGGCGGCTCGGTGCTCGGCACGATGGTGCTCGGCTCGATGGCCGCCTACGTGCTCGCCCGTTTCTCCTTCCCGGGCAACCGGCTCGTCTACTACCTGTTCGTGGCCGGGATGTCGTTCCCGGTGTTCATGCTGGTGATCCCGCTGTTCTTCGTGCTGCGGGACTTTCCCGGCGGCTCCCTGCTGGCCTCGTACCACGGGCTGATCCTGGTGTACATCGCGTACTCGCTGCCCTTCACCGTGTTCTTCATGACCGCGTTCTTCCGTACGCTGCCGACCTCGGTCGCGGAGGCGGCGATGATCGACGGGGCCTCGCACACCCGGACGTTCTTCCAGGTCATGCTGCCGATGGCGAAGCCCGGTCTGATCAGCATCGGGATCTTCAACTTCCTAGGGCAGTGGAACCAGTACCTGCTGCCGATGGTGCTGAACCAGCGGGAGGACACGTACGTGCTGACGCAGGGACTCGCCATGATCGCGTTGCAGAACGGCTACGAGAACGACTGGGGGGCGCTCATGGCGGGGATGACCATCGCCATGCTGCCGGTTCTGGTCGTGTACGCGGTCTTCCAGCGGCAGGTGCAGGCGGGGCTCACGGCGGGCGCCCTGAAGTAGACCGCGAGCCGTCTACGGGTCATGAAGCGCCGGCCGGTGGAATCAGCCACCGGCTGGCGCTATCCGTATATGCGATTCCCGATATGCCGGGTTTCGCCTGAAAATACCTGCTCATCGGAGCTTCGTGATGCTCAAGGCCTTGACGGGAGGCAACCGCAAACGCTCAGCTTAGAGTTCACATGTTGGAGAAAACGGCAGGAGTGAGTGAGTCGATGGAGACTCCCGGGTCGCAGACATCACTGCATAAGGCCAACCTGGAGCGGGTCGTACGAGCGGTCCGGATGGCCGGTTCGCTCACCCAGGCGGAGATCGCCCGGGCCACCGGGCTGTCCGCCGCAACGGTCTCCAACATCGTGCGGGAGCTGAAGGAGGGCGGCACCGTCGAGGTCACCCCGACCTCGGCCGGCGGCCGGCGGGCCCGCAGCGTCTCGCTCAGCGGGGACGCCGGCATCGTCATCGGCGTCGACTTCGGCCACACCCACCTGCGGGTCGCTGTCGGCAACCTCGCCCACCAGGTGCTCGCGGAGGAGGCCGAGCCGCTGGACGTGGACGCCTCCAGCGCGGAGGGCTTCGACCGGGCGGAGCAGCTGGTCAAACGGCTCATCGCGACCACGGGCACGAGCCTGGACAAGGTCATCGGGGTGGGGCTGGGCGTTCCCGGGCCGATCGACGTCTCCTCCGGCACCCTCGGCTCCACCTCGATCCTCCCGGGCTGGAGCGGCATCAACCCCAGCCAGGAGCTGTCCGCCCGGCTCGGCGTCCCCGTACACGTCGACAACGACGCCAACCTCGGTGCACTCGGAGAGCTGGTGTGGGGTGCCGGGCGGGGGGTGCGCGACCTCGCGTACATCAAGGTCGCCAGCGGCGTGGGCGCCGGGCTGGTCATCGACGGGCAGATCTACCGGGGCCCGGGCGGCACCGCGGGCGAGATCGGGCACATCACCCTCGACGAGTCCGGGCCCGTCTGCCGCTGCGGCAACCGCGGCTGCCTGGAGACCTTCGCCGCCGCCCGGTACGTGCTGCCGCTGCTCCAGCCGGGGCACGGGCCCGACCTCACCATGGAGCGGGTCGTCCAGCTGGCCCGCGAGGGCGACCCGGGGTGCCGCCGGGTCGTCGCGGACGTGGGGCGGCACATCGGCAGCGGGGTGGCCAACCTCTGCAACCTGCTGAACCCGAGCCGGGTCGTGCTGGGCGGCGACCTCGCGGAGGCCGGCGAGCTGGTCCTCGGCCCCATCCGCGAGTCCGTGTCGCGGTACGCGATCCCCAGTGCCGCACGGCAGTTGGCGGTGGCGCCGGGGGCGCTCGGGGGGCGCGCCGAGGTGCTGGGCGCGCTCGCCCTGGTGCTGAGCGAAATGGGCGATTCGACCCTGTTGGAGAACTCGCATCAGGCCACCGCGAGGGATGCCGCCAGGGCCGCGACGGCTGCGTTCACTTAAAGAACGCATGGCACCGTTGTCATCTCGTTAAGGATTTACTCCTTGACGGTGAGGGCAGCGGCCGAGTTGACTCACAGCCACCTCGGCCGCAACGTCGCGGCCTCGTCAGGGAGGTAACCCCAGAATGAACGCAATGACGCGACGCGTTGTCATAGGTACGGCCGCGGTCTCCATGGCCCTGTCCCTCGCCGCCTGTGGGCAGGCCGGAGACTCGGACACGGCCGGTGACGGCGGTGACGGCAAGACCATCGGTCTGCTGCTCCCGGAGAACAAGACCACGCGCTACGAGACCTTCGACCGCCCGATCATCGAGGAGAAGATCAAGGAACTCTGCGAGGACTGCGAGGTCAAGTACAACAACGCCGCGCAGGACACCGAGACGCAGAAGAAGCAGTTCGACGCGCTCGTCACGCAGGGCGTCAAGGTCATCATCCTGGACGCGGTCGACTACAAGGCCACCAAGTCCTGGGTGCAGCAGGCCGAGAAGAAGGGCGTGAAGGTCGTCGCGTACGACCGGCTGGCCGAGGGCCCGATCGCCGCGTACGTCTCCTACGACAACGAGAAGATCGGTCGCCTCCAGGGCGAGGGCCTCGTCAAGGCGCTGGGCGACAAGGCGAAGGACGCCGAGATCGTCATGATCAACGGCTCCCCGACCGACCCGAACGCCCCGCTGTTCAAGAGGGGCGCGCACAGCGTCCTGGACAAGCAGGTCGGGAAGATCGTCTACGAGCAGGACATCCCGGACTGGTCGCCGGACGAGGCCAGCCGCAAGATGGGCGCCGCGATCGACGCCCTCGGCAAGGACGGCTTCCAGGCCGTCTACTCCGCCAACGACGGCATGGCCGGCGGCATCATCACCGCCCTCGGCAAGCAGGGCGTCAAGGTCCCCGTCGGCGGCCAGGACGCCGAGCTCGCCGGTCTGCAGCGGATCCTGAAGGGCGACCAGTCCTTCACGATCTACAAGCAGATCCGCCCCGAGGCCGAGACGACCGCGGAGATCGCCGTCGCGCTGCTGAAGGGCGACAAGTGGGAGCACCTCACGCCGTCGAAGGTCACCAGCCTGACGGGTGAGTTCAAGAACATCCCGGCGAAGCTCTACGACGCGCAGATCGTGACCAAGGACAAGATCGCGGACACGATCATCCTGGACAAGGTGTACTCGGCGGCCGACATCTGCACGGCGGAGTACAAGACCGCGTGTGAGGACGCGGGGATCAAGTAACCGTCGCGGGACGGTGCCGCCGGTGGCCGACCACCGGCGGCGTTTCCCCCCACCCCCTTCCCGGACCGGGGCCCCGCCCCGGACCCCGTACCACGCCTCGTAGGCAGCCCCCGGCTCGCAGAGCCGGGGGGAGCCGGTTCCGGACGTCCGACGGGCTGCAACGCGCCCGAACGGCGCTTGTCCTCGAGCGCCGGCCGGCCCTGAACGCGCCGCACGGATCCCGTCGCCCCTTGGCGCGCTCGCCCTCCACGCTTTCGCACGACCACCATCCCCCGCCGGACAGGGGCGGGGTGAAGGAGATGATTCACGTGTCCGCTACGCCCGTGCTGGCGTTGCGCGGAGTCTCCAAGCGGTTCGGCGCCGTCCAGGCGCTCACCGACGTAGACCTGGAGATCCACGCCGGTGAGGTTGTCGCCCTGCTGGGCGACAACGGCGCCGGCAAGTCCACCCTCGTCAAGACCATCTCGGGCGTCCACCCGATCGACGAGGGCGCCATCGAGTGGGAGGGGCGGCCCGTGCGGGTCACCCGGCCGCACGACGCCCAGGGGCTCGGGATCGCCACCGTCTACCAGGACCTCGCGCTCTGCGACAACCTCGACGTCGTCGCCAACCTCTTCCTCGGCACCGAGATCCGGCGCGCCGGCGTCATCGACGAGATCGCGATGGAGAAGCGCGCCAAGGAACTCCTGGACACCCTCTCCATCCGGATCCCGAGCGTCCGTATCCCGGTCGCCTCACTCTCCGGCGGACAGCGCCAGGTCGTCGCCATCGCCCGCGCCCTGATCGGCAACCCCAAGGTCGTCATCCTCGACGAGCCCACCGCCGCCCTCGGCGTGGAGCAGACCGCCCAGGTGCTCGACCTCGTCGAGCGGCTCCGCGAGAACGGCCACGGCGTCATCCTCATCACCCACAACATGGCCGACGTACGGGCCGTCGCCGACCGCGCCGCCATTCTGCGCCTCGGCCGCAACAACGGTGTCTTCGACGTCAAGGACACCTCCCACGAAGACATCGTCGCCGCCATCACCGGCGCCACGGACAACGCCGTCACGCGCCGCCAGGCCCGTACCGCCGCGAAGGGGGACGCACAGTGAGCGACCTCACCAAGACCCCCAGGCGCCAGGGCGGCGCCCACGCCGCCGGGAACGGCGGCAACGGCTCCGCCGGGCCCGCCCCGGCCGTCGACCCCCGGCTCCTCGTCCGCGAGGAGGGCCTCAGGGGTTACTTGACCGAGTTCGGCCGCAAGGTGCGCGGCGGTGAGCTGGGCTCCCTGCCGGTCCTCATCGGGCTCGTCGTCATCGCCGTCGTCTTCCAGTCGCAGAACGGCAACTTCCTGTCCGCCAGCTCGCTGGCGAACATCGCCGTCTACAGCGCGGGCCTCGGCATCATGGCCGTCGGTATCGTGTTCGTCCTCATCCTCGGAGAGATCGACCTCTCGGTCAGCTCCGTCGCGGGCGTCGGCGCCGCGGTCTGGGCCGTCCTCGCCGTGAACGGCGGCCTCAACGACTGGCTGGCCATCGTCCTCGCCCTGCTGTCCGGCCTCGCCATAGGCCTGCTGCACGGCTTCTTCTTCGCCAAGGTCGGGGTGCCGGCCTTCGTCGTGACCCTCGCCGGCTTCCTGGCCTGGAGCGGCTTCCAGATCTGGCTGCTGGGCTCCGAGGGCACCATCAACGTGCCGTCCGGCAGCGTCGTCGAAGACCTGACCGGCTACTTCTTCGCCGACAAGGCCGCCGCCTACGGCCTCGCCCTGGCCGCGGTCCTCGCCTACGGCGGCTCGCTGCTGCGGGAGGGCAGGCGCCGCCGCGCCGCCGGTCTGCTCGGCCGCCCGGCCGGCGAGATCGTGCTGCGGACCGCCTTCGTTGCCGTCCTGTGCTTCGCCGTCGCGTACGTACTGAACGAGCCCGCCGGTGCCCGGGGGCTCCCGCTGGCCCTGGTGATCTTCCTGGGCGTCCTGGTGCTCGCGGACTTCGTGGCCCGCCGCACCACCTTCGGCCGCCAGGTCTTCGCGGTCGGCGGCAGCTCCGAGGCCGCCCGCCGCGCCGGCATCAACGTCGACCGGGTCCGGATCACCGTGTTCGGCATCTCCGGCATGCTCGGCGCCTTCGGCGGCCTGTTCATCGCCAGCCTCCAGAGCGGCGCCAGCAAGAGCCTCGGCGGCGGCAACACCCTGATGCTGGTCATCGCCGCAGCCGTGATCGGCGGCACCAGCCTCTTCGGCGGCCGGGGCAAGGTCTGGTCCGCGCTGCTCGGCATGATCGTCATCCAGTCGATCCAGCAGGGCCTGAACATGCTCGGCATGGCCAGTGAGATCCAGTACATGATCACCGGTGCCGTGCTGCTCGCCGCCGTCGTGATCGACTCGGTGTCCCGCCGCACCCAGAAGGACGCCGGCCGCGCATAGCGGCCCGAGGAGCGGCGTATCTCACGTCCGCGCACGCCTCATGTGCCCGGCGCCGGGGAACCGGCGCCGGGCACGCGCGCGTCCTGGTACATCGGTATGTCCGGTACGTCGGCACATACGTGTACGACCTGTCGGCCGATGGTGTGATCATCGGTGTGACCGGCGACGTACGGCCCGATGTCCACAGTCCGGGACGGAACATTAGACTCAGCGGAATCGGCTCGCCCGATCCGGATCGACCAGACCAGCTCGACACGCACGCTCGACACACAAGGAGGCACGGGTGGCCTTGCTGACCCGCATCAGGGGACCGCGCGATCTCGACCGGCTCTCCCCGGAGCAGCTGGAGCAGCTGGCCTCGGAGATCCGCACGTTCCTCGTGGACGCGGTCTCCAAGACCGGCGGCCACCTCGGCCCCAACCTCGGTGTGGTGGAGCTGACCATCGCCCTGCACCGCGTCTTCCACTCCCCGCAGGACCGCATCCTGTGGGACACGGGCCACCAGTCGTACGTGCACAAACTGCTCACCGGCCGCCAGGACTTCTCCAAGCTGAAGATGAAGGGCGGCCTGTCCGGCTACCCGGCGCGTGCCGAGTCCGAGCACGACGTCATCGAGAACTCGCACGCCTCGACGGTCCTCGGCTGGGCCGACGGCCTCGCCAAGGCCAACGAGGTCCTCGGCAGGGGTGACCACGTCGTCGCCGTCATCGGGGACGGAGCCCTCACCGGCGGCATGGCCTGGGAGGCGCTCAACAACATCGCGGACGCCAAGGACCGGCCCCTGGTCATCGTCGTCAACGACAACGAGCGCTCCTACGCGCCCACCATCGGCGGCCTCGCCAACCACCTCGCAACCCTCCGTACGACGGACGGCTACGAGCGGTTCCTGGCCCGCACGAAGGACATCCTGGACCGCACCCCGGTCGTGGGTAAGCCCCTGTACGAGACGCTGCACGGCGCCAAGAAGGGCCTGAAGGACTTCATCGCGCCCCAGGGTCTCTTCGAGGACCTCGGTCTCAAGTACGTCGGCCCGGTCGACGGCCACGACCTGGCCGCCGTCGAGTCCGCGCTCCAGCGCGCCAAGCGCTTCAGCGGCCCGGTCATCGTGCACTGCCTCACCGAGAAGGGCCGCGGCTACCAGCCCGCCCTCCAGGACGAGGCGGACCGCTTCCACGCCGTCGGCAAGATCCACCCCGACACCGGTCTGCCCATCGCCTCCTCCGGCGCCGACTGGACCTCCGTCTTCGCCGACGAGATGGTCGAGCTGGGCAAGGAGCGCGAGGACGTCGTCGCCATCACGGCGGCCATGCTCCAGCCCGTCGGCCTGGACAAGTTCGCCAAGGCCTTCCCCGACCGCGTGTACGACGTCGGCATCGCGGAACAGCACGCCGCCGTCTCCGCCGCGGGCCTCGCCACCGGCGGGCTGCACCCGGTCGTCGCCGTCTACGCCACGTTCCTCAACCGGGCCTTCGACCAGGTCCTGATGGATGTCGCCCTGCACGACTGCGGCGTGACGTTCGTACTGGACCGGGCCGGGGTCACCGGCACCGACGGCGCCTCCCACAACGGCATGTGGGACATGTCGATCCTCCAGGTGGTGCCCAACCTGCGGATCGCCGCGCCGCGCGACGCCGAACAGGTGCGTGCCCAGCTCCGCGAGGCCGTCGCGGTCGAGGACGCCCCGACGGTGGTGCGCTACTCCAAGGGCGCGGTCGGCCCGGCCGTGGAGGCCGTGCGCCGGGTCGGCGGCATGGACGTGCTGCGCGAGGCGGACACCGACACGCCTGATGTCCTTCTGGTGTCCGTGGGCGCGCTGGCCCCGATGTGCCTGGAGATCGCGGACCTGCTCGACAAGCAGGGCATCTCCACGACGGTCGTGGACCCGCGCTGGGTCAAGCCGGTCGACGAGGCCATGGCCCCGCTCGCGGAGCGCCACCGGGTCGTCGTCACCGTCGAGGACAACGGCCGGGCCGGCGGCGTCGGCAGCGCCGTCGCCCAGGCCCTGAGGGATGCGGGCGTCGACATGCCGCTGCGGGACTTCGGTATCCCGCCGCGCTTCCTGGACCACGCCTCCCGCAAGGAGGTCCTCGCGGAGATCGGCCTGACCGCTCCCGACATCGCGCGCCAGGTCACCGGCCTGGTCGCCAGGCTCGACGGCCGGTACGAGGACGAGGCGGGCGCGGAGGTCGAGCCCATCCGGGACTGACGGCCGCCGGAACCGCTGCCGGGGCCGGTGGGATCACCCCGTACGGGGCGGTCCCACCGGCCCTTCGCCCCGGGCCCGTCAGGGCTCCAGCTTCACCGAGTTGTACGGGGTGTAGTCGTAGTCCGCGTAGGTGCCCGCGCGCTGGTTGCCCAGGCAGCGGGTGCCGTTGGTGCCCAGACAGTTGCGGGCTTTGGCGTCGCCGGTCTGGTTGTTGAAGAACCGCTTCATGCCGTACTGGTTGGAGAGGTTGTACGAGCCGTACCTGTACCACTTGTGGCTCGGGTTGCCGCCGTTCCAGCTCGCGTTCGGGTAGAGGCAGACGTAGCCGGACGGACAGCCCATGTAGGAGGCGCCCTGGTCGGTGGCCTGGGCGCTGCCGCTGAGCGCCAGGACACCGCCCGCGGCGAGCGCGACGCCTGCGGCGGCGGTCTTCCTGAGGGTGTGCAGGGTGTGCCTGATGTGCTTCATCTGGGTGTTCCCCCTGGGGTGTTGCCCCGGTCGTGACACATGTGGCCGTGACACGCGGCTCGGAGTGGTCTGGTCCGGGCCGCACCACCATGTTCCCGGGGCGCCGGGGGGAGGTGGCCAGCCGATATCCGGACAACCGTCACCCTTCAGGAGCGAACGGCGCGCGGACCGGCGCACTCCGCGCCGTGCTCCGCGACCCTCGCGCGCAGCGCGCGGTCGGCTGTGACGACGACACACCGGCGGGGCGCCGCGTCACGCGCGAGGTCCGTGATCGTGTCGTCCCCGCTGCCCGGCGCCGACACCACGCGGACGCCCGGGACCGGCTCCACGCCCCTGGCCCGGCCCTCCACCACGAGGACGATCTCGACCGGCCCGGGCAGCAGCCCCGGGACGCCGCCGGCGTAGCCCGCCAGCCGGTCGCGCAGGCGCTCGGCGGCGCCGCGGCGGTCCCGCCACCAGCCGTCGGGCACGGAACCGACGACGTTGGCGCCGTCGACGATCAGCAGGGGACGGTCTGCGGGCTCGGACATGGGACCCACGTTATCCACAGGCGACGGCCGGTTTTGTCCCGGTGCCGTTCGGCGCTCGTACTATTGCCGAATGACTTCTCCCCAAGCTTCCGGTACCGCCCCGGCCATCCCGGGCGGCGACCCGGCCCTGGACGTCCTCGGCCGGGTTTTCGGCTACGACTCCTTCCGAGGCGAGCAGCGGGAGATCATCGAGCACGTCATAGGCGGTGGCGACGCGCTCGTCCTCATGCCGACCGGTGGCGGAAAGTCGCTCTGCTACCAGATTCCCGCCCTCGTGCGGCCCGGGGTCGGGGTCGTCGTCTCGCCCCTCATCGCCCTGATGCAGGACCAGGTCGACGCCCTGCGCGCACTGGGTGTGAGGGCGGGGTTCCTCAACTCCACTCAGGACCTGGACGAGCGGCGACTGGTGGAGGCGGAGTTCGCGGCGGGAGAGCTGGACCTGCTGTATCTCGCGCCCGAGCGGCTGCGGGTCGATTCCACACTGCGGCTGCTGGAGCGCGGGAAGATCGCTCTGTTCGCCATCGACGAGGCGCACTGCGTGGCCCAGTGGGGCCACGACTTCCGGCCGGACTACCTCCAGCTGTCCCAGCTCCACGAGCGCTGGCCCGACGTGCCCCGTATCGCGCTCACCGCGACCGCCACCCGGGCCACGCACGGGGAGATCGCCTCCCGGCTGAACCTCCAGGGCGCCCGGCACTTCGTCGCCAGTTTCGACCGGCCGAACATCCAGTACCGCATCGAGCCGAAGAACGAGCCGAAGAAGCAGCTCCTCGCGCTGCTGAAGGGCGAGCACGCGGGCGACGCGGGCATCGTGTACTGCCTGTCCCGGGCCTCGGTGGAGAAGACCGCCGCGTTCCTGGCCGAGAACGGCGTCGACGCCGTCCCGTACCACGCCGGGCTCGACGCCCGTGTCCGTGCCGCGAACCAGGCGCGGTTCCTGCGGGAGGACGGGCTCGTGGTGGTCGCCACGATCGCGTTCGGCATGGGCATCGACAAACCCGACGTCCGGTTCGTCGCACACCTCGACCTGCCGAAGTCCGTCGAGGGCTACTACCAGGAGACCGGCCGCGCGGGCCGCGACGGCCTGCCGTCCACGGCGTGGCTGGCGTACGGGCTCAACGACGTCGTGCAGCAGCGCCGCATGATCGACACGTCTGAGGGCGACGCCGAGCACCGGCGCCGGCTGGCCGCACATCTGGACGCGATGCTCGCGCTGTGCGAGACCGTCGAGTGCCGGCGGGTGCGGCTCCTCGCGTACTTCGGCCAGGAGGGTGCCACCGCGTGCGGCAACTGCGACACCTGCCTGACCCCGCCGAAGTCCTGGGACGGCACGATCGCCGCGCAGAAGCTGCTGTCGACCGTCGTACGGCTCAAGCGCGAGCGGAACCAGTCGTTCGGCGTCGGCCAGATCGTCGACATCCTGCTGGGCCGCAGGACCGCGAAGGTGCTGCGCTTCGACCATGACGCGCTGAGCGTCTTCGGGATCGGCGCGGACCTCGGCGAGGCCCAGTGGCGGGGAGTCGCCCGCCAGCTTCTCGCGCAGGGGCTGCTGGCCGTGCAGGGCGAGTTCAACACACTGGTGCTGACCGACGACTCCGCCGATGTCCTGGGCGGTCGGCGTGAGGTGCTGCTGCGCAGCGAGCCGGAGAAGCCCGCGAGGGCGCCCAGGGGCGCGTCCGGCGGCAGGAAGAAGCCCGCGCCCGTGGACCTGCCCGCGGAGGCACTGCCGGTCTTCGAGCGCCTGCGCGCCTGGCGGGGCGCCACGGCCAAGGAGCAGGGCGTGCCCGCGTACGTCATCTTCCATGACGCGACGCTGCGGGAGATCGCGACGGCACGGCCGGGAAGCCTGGCCGAGCTGGGCGCGGTCAGCGGCGTGGGCGAGAACAAGCTGGCGAAGTTCGGCGACGGCATCCTGGAGGTGCTGGTCCAGGAGGGCTGAGCCCCGGGCGGTCCTTCCCGGGTCCTGCTCCTTCCCGGCGGAACCGTTGCGCGGCTTCCGCCGCGTAAGGGGCTGCCCCCCTCTTCACCCCCGTCCGGGAAGAGGCGGGAACGGACGAGCGGGCCGCACGGGGACAGTCCCCGTGCGGCCCGTCGGACTCGGCGGCAGTCGGTTACGCCGGGACGCTCGCCACGCCCTGCGCCAGGAACCGCTTGCCGTTCACCCGCTCGGAGACACCCTCACGGTCCAGGTACGGCGTGATGCCGCCCAGGTGGAAGGGCCAGCCGGCACCGGTGATCAGGCACAGGTCGATGTCCTGCGCCTCGGCCACCACGCCCTCGTCGAGCATCAGGCCGATCTCCTGCGCGACCGCGTCCAGGACGCGGTCGCGCACCTGCTCCTCGGTCAGCACGACGTCGCCCTGCTTGAGCAGCGCCGCGACCTCCGGGTCCAGCTCCGGCTTGCCGGAGTCGTACACGTAGAAGCCGCGCTTCCCGGCCTCGACGACGGCCTTCAGGTTCGGGGACACCGTGAAGCGGTCCGGGAAGGAGCGGTTCAGGGTCTCCGACACGTGCAGACCGATCGCGGGGCCGACCAGCTCCAGCAGCACCAGCGGCGACATCGGCAGACCGAGCGGCTCGACGGCCTTCTCGGCGGTCTCCACGGAGGTGCCCTCGTCGATGACGTTCTGGATCTCGCCCATGAAACGGGTCAGGATGCGGTTGACGACGAACGCCGGGGCGTCCTTCACCAGCACGGCCGTCTTCTTCAGCTTCTTGGCGACGCCGAAGGCCGTGGCCAGCGACGCGTCGTCGGTCTGCTCACCGCGGACGATCTCCAGCAGCGGCAGCACGGCGACCGGGTTGAAGAAGTGGAATCCGACGACCCGCTCCGGGTGGCGGAGCTTGGAGGCCATCTCGGACACCGACAGCGAGGAGGTGTTGGTGGCGAGGATCGCGTGCGCCGGGGCGACCGCCTCGACCTCGGCGAACACCTTCTGCTTGACGGACATCTCCTCGAACACGGCCTCGATGATGAAGTCCGCGTCCGCGAAGCCCTCGGCCTTGTCCAGGACACCGGTGACCAGCGCCTTCAGACGGTTGGCCTTGTCCTGGTTGATGCGGCCCTTGCCGAGCAGCTTGTCGATCTCGGCGTGGACATAGCCCACACCCTTGTCGACGCGCTCCTGGTCGATGTCCGTGAGGACGACCGGGACCTCGAGGCGGCGCAGGAAGAGCAGGGCGAGCTGCGAGGCCATCAGACCGGCGCCGACGACGCCGACCTTGGTGACCGGTCGGGCCAGGCTCTTGTCCGGTGCGCCGGCCGGGCGCTTGCCGCGCTTCTGTACCAGGTTGAAGGCGTAGATGCCGGAGCGCAGCTCGCCGCCCATGATCAGGTCCGCGAGGGCCTGGTCCTCGGCGTCGAAGCCCTTCTGGAGGTCGCCGTCCTTGGCGGCCTCGATGATGTCGAGGGCCCGGTAGGCGGCCGGGGCCGCGCCGTGCACCTTGCCGTCCGCGATGAACCGGCCGCGGGCCACGGCGGCGTCCCACGCCTCGCCGCGGTCCACCTCGGGACGCTCGACGGCGACCTCGCCCTTCAGGACCTTCGCGGTCCAGAGGAGCGACTGCTCCAGGAAGTCCGCGCCCTCGAAGATCGCGTCCGCGATGCCCAGCTCGAAGACCTGCTTGCCCTTGAGCTGGCGGTTCTGGTTCAGCGAGTTCTCGATGACGACCGAGACGGCCTTGTCGGCGCCGATCAGGTTCGGCAGGATCGTGCAGCCGCCCCAGCCCGGGACCAGGCCCAGGAAAACCTCGGGGAGCGAGAAGGCCGGCAGGGCCTTCGACACGGTCCGGTAGGTGCAGTGCAGACCGGCCTCGACACCGCCGCCCATCGCCGCGCCGTTGTAGTACGCGAAGGTGGGGACGGCCAGCGCGGCCAGGCGCTTGAAGACGTCGTGGCCGCCCTTGCCGATGGCCAGGGCCTCCTCGTGCTGCTTCAGCAGCTCGACGCCCTTGAGGTCGGCGCCCACGGCGAAGATGAACGGCTTGCCGGTCAGGCCGACACCGACGATCTCGCCCTCGGCGGCCTCCTTCTCGACCTGGTCGATCGCCGTGTTCAGGTTGGCGAGCGACTGCGGGCCGAAGGTGGTCGGCTTGGTGTGGTCGAAGCCGTTGTCCAGGGTGATCAGCGCGAAGCGGCCGGCGCCGAACGGCAGGTCGAAGTGGCGTACGTGCGCGCTCGTGACGACCTCGTCCGGGAACAGCTCGGCCGCCTTCTTCAAAAGCTCAGCGGTGGTGCTCACTTGCTGCCTCCGGCGTCCTTGTGGTGCGGGTTCTCCCAGATGACCGTGGCGCCCATGCCGAAGCCGACGCACATGGTGGTGAGGCCGTAGCGGACCTCGGGCTGCTCCTCGAACTGGCGGGCCAGCTGGGTCATCAGCCGGACGCCGGAGGAGGCCAGCGGGTGACCGAACGCGATCGCGCCGCCGTACTGGTTGACGCGCGCGTCGTCGCCCGCGATGCCGTAGTGGTCGAGGAAGGCCAGGACCTGGACGGCGAAGGCCTCGTTGATCTCGAACAGGCCGATGTCGCCGATGGCCAGGCCCGCCTTGGCGAGCGCCTTCTCGGTGGCCGGGATCGGGCCGTAGCCCATGACCTCGGGCTCGACGCCGGCGAAGGCGTACGAGACGAGTCGCATCTTGACCGGGAGGCCGTTCTCGCGGGCGAAGTCCTCGGACGCGATGATCGACGCGGTGGCGCCGTCGTTGAGCCCCGCGGCGTTACCGGCGGTGACCCGGCCGTGCACGCGGAACGGGGTCTTGAGACCGGCCAGGTTCTCCAGCGTGGTGCCCGGGCGCATCGGCTCGTCGGCGGTGACCATGCCCCAGCCGGTCTCGCCCGCCTCGGGGGTGGTGCGGCGCACCGAGATCGGCACCAGGTCCTGCTGGATCTTGCCGTCGGCGTACGCCTTGGCGGCCTTCTCCTGGGAGCGCACGGCGTACTCGTCGGCACGCTGCTTGGTGATCTGCGGGTACCGGTCGTGCAGGTTCTCCGCGGTCATGCCCATGAACAGGGCCGACTCGTCGACCAGCTTCTCCGACACGAAGCGCGGGTTCGGGTCGACGGCCTCGCCCATGGGGTGGCGGCCCATGTGCTCGACACCGCCGGCGATCACCGCGTCGTACGCGCCGAAGGCGATGGAACCGGCGGTGGTCGTCACCGCGGTCAGCGCGCCCGCGCACATGCGGTCGATCGAGTAGCCCGGCACCGACTCCGGCAGGCCCGCGAGGATGCCCGCGGTCCGGCCGAGGGTCAGGCCCTGGTCACCGATCTGCGTGGTCGCGGCGATGGCGACCTCGTCGATCTGCTTCGGGTCGAGGCCGGGGTTGCGGCGCAGCAGCTCCCGGATGGCCTTCACAACGAGATCGTCGGCGCGGGTCTCGTGGTAGATGCCCTTCGGGCCCGCCTTGCCGAACGGGGTGCGGACGCCGTCGACGAAGACGACGTCCCTGACGGTACGAGGCACGATGGCTCTCCTCCAGGGTGCGGGATGGCACTGCTGCGGCGCGTGCGCTGAGCGCGCGCTCAGGTTCATGCTACTTGTGGGTAACCAGCCTGCCCAGCCCCCCGGCCCGGAGCGGCGAACGTCACACGTACGGCCCCGCACGGCGGGCGAGGCCCGTACAGAGGGCACGGCCCCGCACAGCCCGGGTTCCTGTCCGGCCGTGGCACTGCCTGGAACCGCACCGTTCGGCGGCCCTGGCCGCGCGGGACCGCCGCCTGACGACCGGGCGCCCCGCCGAACCGGCGCGCACACCGGGGACGCGCTCCCGCGCCCCCACGCAGAAGGAAGGGCGCCCCCGGGTTCGTACGGACTCCGTACGAACCCGGGGGCGCCCTTCCGGTGACGGGATCCGCCCGGGGCGGGCCGCTCAGGCCTTCCTGCTGCGGAGGGCCTTCACCAGCTCCGGTGTCACCTGTTCGATCTGCCACGGCCGCGCCCCGTATCCGGCGAGCGCCCCGGCCACCGACTCGGCGGCCGGGTCCTCCGGGGGCTCCCAGCAGACACGGCGCACCGTGTCGGGCGTGATCAGGTTCTCCTGCGGCAGGTTCAGCTCCTCGGCCAGAGCCGACACCGCCGCCCGGGCCGCCGACAGCCGGGCCGCGGCGGCCGGGTCCTTGTCCGCCCAGGAGCGCGGTGGGGGAGGGCCCGCCACGGGCTGGCCGGGCTGGGGCAGCCCGCTGTCGGGCAGCGCCTTGGCCCGGTCGACGGCCGCCTGCCACTGTTCCAGCTGGCGGCGGCCCATCCGGGCGCCGAAGCCGGGCAGCGCGGTCAGCGCGGCCACGTTCGACGGCAGCGCCAGCGCGGCCTCCACGATCGCGGCGTCGCTCAGCACCTTGCCCGGTGACACGTCCCGCCGCTGGGCGATGCGGTCCCGGGTCGTCCACAGCTCCCGCACGACGGCCATCTGGCGACGGCGGCGCACCTTGTGCATCCCCGACGTACGGCGCCAGGGGTCCTTGCGCGGGGGCGGCGGCGGCGCGGCGGCGATCGCGGCGAACTCCTGGCGGGCCCACTCCAGCTTGCCCTGCCGGTCCAGCTCCTTCTCCAGCGCGTCCCGCAGGTCGACGAGCAGCTCGACGTCCAGCGCCGCGTACCGGAGCCAGGGCTCGGGCAGAGGGCGGGTGGACCAGTCCACCGCGGAGTGCCCCTTCTCCAGGACGAATCCGAGGACGGACTCGACCATGGCACCGAGGCCCACGCGCGGGAAGCCCGCGAGGCGCCCGGCCAGTTCGGTGTCGAACAGCTCGCTCGGCACCATGCCTATCTCCCGCAGGCACGGCAGGTCCTGGGTCGCGGCGTGCAGGATCCACTCGGTGCCGTCCAGTGCCGAGCCGAGCGCCGACAGGTCGGGGCAGCCGACCGGGTCGATCAGCGCGGTCCCGGCGCCCTCGCGGCGCAGCTGCACCAGGTAGGCGCGCTGGCCGTAGCGGTAGCCGGACGCCCGCTCGGCGTCGACGGCGACAGGGCCGGTCCCCTCGGCGAAAGTCTCGATGACCTGCGCCAGCGCGTCGGCGTCGGCGACGACGGGAGGAATGCCCTCGCGGGGCTCCAGCAGGGGCACCGGCTCGGTGCCGGGCTGCGGGTCGGGCTCGGAAACCGGCCCGGGGGCGGGCGGCGAGGCCGGTGCGGTGGGAGCGCGGCCCACAGCGGCGGCCCCCTCGGCTGCGACGCCGTCGTCCGGAGGGCCGCCCCCGGCGGTTCGCAGTGATGTCTTAGCTGCGGTGTCTCGGGCGTCGGTCACCTGTCAAGGGTATCTGTGAACGGAAGGCGCCCGTCGACGGAACGTTCCGTCGACGGGCGCGTGAACGGGGGGACGACTGTCAGTGGATGATGCCGGTACGGAGCGCCACCGCGACCATGCCGGCCCGGTCGCCGGTGCCCAGCTTGCGGGCGATCCGGGCGAGGTGACTCTTCACGGTGAGCGCGGACAGGCCCATCGAGACGCCGATGGCCTTGTTCGACTGGCCCTCAGCCACCAGCCGGAGCACCTCGACCTCGCGCCCCGACAGCTCGCGGTAGCCGCCGGGGTGCCCCGGGGCGCCCGGAGGGCGGCGGTGCAGCCGGGCCGCGGCGGACCCGATGGGTGCGGCGCCCGGCCGGGTCGGGTGCCCGATGTTCGTACGGGTGCCGGTGACGACATAACCCTTGACGCCGCCCGCCAGGGCGTTGCGTACGGCGCCGATGTCGTCGGCGGCCGACAGGGCCAGGCCGTTGGGCCAGCCGGCGGCGCGGGTCTCGGACAGCAGGGTGAGCCCGGAACCGTCGGGCAGGTGGACGTCCGCGACACAGATGTCACGGGGGTTGCCGATACGGGGACGGGCCTCCGCGATGGACGACGCCTCGATGACGTCGCGCACTCCGAGCGCCCACAGGTGGCGGGTCACGGTGGAGCGGACGCGCGGGTCGGCCACGACGACCATGGCCGTCGGCTTGTTCGGGCGGTAGGCGACCAGGCTTGCGGGCTGCTCGAGGAGAACGGACACCAGGCCTCCTGGGAAGGTGCGGGACACTGCCCGGCTCGGGGAAGTGGCCGGGGCGAACCGTGCAGATAGGGTCACAGACCTCTTCGGCAGCAACCCCACCCTCCTTTAGGGGAAGATCACGATTTCGTGAGTAACAATCAGGACAATTCGGACGCATGAGCGATCATCCTACGAGCGAACCGCCCGCTGTCCTCCGTGCGGGTCAGCCGGGGGAACACACGGACGGCCCAGGGGACGCCGAAACGCCGCCTACGGGTGGTGCGGCCCCCGGCGCTGGGGCAGCGACACGATCCCCGGCCCGCCGTCCACCCCGCCCGCACCGGCCGGGGGCAGTCCCGCCACCTGGCACAGCAGATCGCCCCACGCCGCCAGATGCGCCGCCGCGTCCGGCACTCCGCCCCGGCCCTCACGCGGCGTCCAGGACGCCCGGATCTCGATCTGCGTCGCCGGACGGCGCTCCGCCAGCCCTCCGAAGTAGTACGAGCCCGCACGCGTGACGGTCCCGCCCTCCGCCCCGTAGGCCAGCCCCCGCGCGTCCAGTGCCCCCGTCAGCCAGGACCAGCACACCTCCGGGAACAGCGGGTCCGCCGCCATCTCCGGTTCCAGCTCCGCCCGCACCAGCGTCACCAGCCGGAACGTGCCCTGCCATGCCTCGTGCCCGGCCGGGTCGTGCAGCAGCACCAGCCGCCCGTCCGCCAGATCCTCGCCGTCCTCGACCGCCGCCGCCTCCAGGGCGTAGGCGTACGGGGCCAGCCGCTGGGGAGGGCGCGTCGGGTCCAGTTCGATCTCCGCCCGCGGGCGCGCCGCCCGCAGCGCGTCCACCGCCATACGGAACGCGTACGGCGCCGGACCGCCCTCACCGCCGCCCATGCCCTCGATACCGCCGGAAGTGTTGGAAAACTGTCCCTGAGCCGCAGCCATGCGGGGAAGAGTAGGCGCAACCGGGCTCGTCCGCAGGGAGAGACACCAGCCGCGGTTCGGCCGCCCCGCGAGACCGTGGACGCACACATGCGAAGATGCGGGGCGTGAGTGCCAACACCCGCCCCTCGGGCCACCAGACGCAGCAGAGCCAGCCGCAGACGTACGACTCCGCCTTCCTCAAGGCGTGCCGACGCGAACCGGTGCCGCACACGCCGGTCTGGTTCATGCGCCAGGCGGGGCGCTCACTCCCCGAATACCTGAAGGTCCGCGAGGGCATCCCCATGCTGGAGTCCTGCATGCGGCCCGATCTGGTCACCGAGATCACGCTGCAGCCGGTCCGCCGTCACAAGGTGGACGCCGCGATCTACTTCAGCGACATCGTGGTCCCGCTCAAGGCCATCGGCATCGACCTGGACATCAAGCCCGGGGTCGGCCCTGTCGTCGCGGAGCCGGTCCGCCGCCGCGAGGACCTGGCCCGGCTGCGTGACCTGACGCCGGACGACGTCGCGTACGTCACCGAGGCCATCGGCATGCTCACGGGTGAGCTCGGCGGCACCCCCCTCATCGGTTTCGCGGGCGCGCCCTTCACCCTCGCGAGCTACCTCGTGGAGGGCGGCCCGTCGCGCAACCACGAGAACACCAAGGCACTCATGTACGGCGACCCCGGGCTGTGGGCCGACCTCCTCGACCGGCTCGCGGAGATCACGGCGGCGTTCCTGAAGGTCCAGATCGAAGCGGGCGCCTCCGCGGTCCAGCTCTTCGACTCCTGGGTCGGCGCCCTCGCCCCCGCCGACTACCGGCGCTCCGTCATGCCCGCGTCCGCCAAGGTCTTCGACGCGGTCGCCTCGTACGGCGTACCGCGCATCCACTTCGGCGTCGGAACGGGCGAGCTGCTCGGCCTCATGGGCGAGGCGGGCGCGGACGTGGTCGGCGTGGACTGGCGCGTCCCCCTCGACGAGGCCGCGCGCCGGGTGGGTCCCGGCAAGGCCCTCCAGGGAAACCTGGACCCGGCCGTCCTGTTCGCCCCGCGCGAGGCGGTGGAGGCCCAGACCGACGAGGTGCTGCGCGCGGCGTCCGGGCTGGAGGGCCACGTCTTCAACCTGGGCCACGGGGTGCTCCCGACGACGGACCCGGACGCCTTGACGCGGTTGGTGGAGCACGTCCACACGCGCACGGCCCGCTGACCTGAGGGGCCCGTGGGCGCCGTCGCGGGCAAGCTCCGCTGCCTCCCGGTGCTGCTCGGCCTGGTCGGCCTCGTCGTCGTCGGGACCGGTCTCTTCTCCGGCGCGCTGTCGGAGCGGGACCTGGGCTGCGGCGCTCCGTGCGCGGGCGCACCCACGGCTCCCGGCGCCGCCGCCCGCTACGACGACGGCCTGGAGGTGCGCGTCTCCGCGGCGCGCCGCACCGAGCGCGGCAGCACCGTGGAGATGACCGTGACCCTCCGCGGCACCGGCAGCGAACCCACTGCCCACGGCTCGCTCCGGATCTGGTCCTCCGATCCGGACAAGAGCATGAGCCTGCCCATGGACCGGCAGGACGACCGGGTCGCGCGGCCGCTCGCGCCGGGTGACACGGTCCGCGTCACGTACCGGGTCCGCGTCGAGAAGGTCGCCGACGGCGGGCGGATCAGAGTGTTCGTGAGGCCGGGAGACCGCTACGTCCAGGCGGAGTGGTACGTCCCCCTTCCCGTGTCCTAGCGGCGTGGCGGCTGGGAACCGCCGGACACGCCGCACCGACGCCCCGGTCCGGAGCGCTTCGCCGGGCCGGGTGGTCACCAGCCGGATGCCCTGCGGTCGCCGGGCCCGGCCCGTCGGCGTCGCCCGCAGCACGCCGGGCGGCTCGCGCGAACCGCCGACGGCTCCCTGACGCTGGTCACCGGACCGCCCCCGCCCTCCCGGCCGCCGCCACCGCCTTGCGGGCGGCCACCTGGACCGGGTCCCACACCGGGGAGAACGGCGGTGCGTAGCCCAGGTCCAGGGCGGCGACCTGTTCCACCGTCATCCCGGCCGTCAGGGCGACCGCCGCGATGTCGACCCTCTTGCCCGCGCCCTCCCGGCCCACGATCTGGACGCCCAGCAGGCGGCCGGTGCGCCGCTCCGCCAGCATCTTCACCGTCATGGGCGCCGCGCCCGGGTAGTAGCCCGCGCGGCTCGTCGCCTCGACGGTCGCCGTGACGAACCGGAGGCCCACCGCCCGGGCGTCCCGCTCCCGCAGCCCCGTGCGGGCGATCTCCAGGTCGCACACCTTGCTCACCGCCGTACCGACCACACCCGGGAACGTCCCGTACCCGCCGCCCACGTTCGCACCGATGACCTGGCCCTGCTTGTTGGCGTGCGTGCCCAGCGGGATGTGCCGCTCCCGGCCGGACACCAGGTCCAGCACCTCGACGCAGTCGCCGCCCGCCCAGACGTCCTCCCGCCCCCGCACCCGCATCGACAGGTCGGTGAGCAACCCGCCGGACGCGCCCAGCGGCAGGCCCGCCGCCCGCGCCAGTGAGGTCTCCGGCTCCACGCCGATGCCCAGCACCACCACGTCCGCCGGGTACTCCACGCCCCCGGCCGCCACCGTCCGCACCCGGCCGTCCGGGCCCGTCCCGACGGCGGTGGCCGGTGCGCCGCCCACGACCGTGACGCCCATGCCCTCCATGGCCTTCCGGACGAGCCGGCCCATGTCGGGGTCCAGGGTCGACATGGGTTCCTCGGCCATGTCCAGCACGGTGACCTCGTACCCCCGCCTCAGCAGCGCCTCGGCCATCTCCACGCCGATGTACCCGGCACCGACGACGACCGCCCGCCGCCCGCGCGCGGCGGTCAGGGTGTCCAGCAGCGCCTGCCCGTCGTCCAGGGTCTGCACCCCGTGCACCCCCGGAGCGTCGATGCCGGGCAGCGGCGGCCGCACCGGACGGGCGCCGGTCGCCAGCACCAGCCGGTCGTACGGGGTCCACACCTCGCGCCCCGACTCCAGATCCCGGGCCCGCACCCGCCGCCGGTCCAGGTCCAGCTCGGTCACCTCGGTGCGGATCTGCACGTCGATGGCGCGTGCCCGGTGCTCCTCCGGCGACCGGGCGACCAGCCGGTCCCGGGCGGGCACGTCGCCACCGACCCAGTACGGGATCCCGCAGGCCGAGTACGAGGTGAAGTGGCCGCGCTCGTACGCGACGATCTCCAGTTCGTCCGGCCCCTTCAGCCGCCGGGCCTGCGACGCGGCGGACATGCCCGCCGCGTCGCCCCCGACGACGACCAGCCGCTGCCGCCCCGCGTGTCCTGTCGGTGTCGCCATGGGGCCACCTTGCCCCACGGATCCCGGCCCGTCCGGCGGAACACGGCTCCGCCCGGAGGAGCCGGGCCGGGGAGAGGGCCTCAGCCCCGGTCCGCCTCCGAGGCACCCGGCTCGGCCGCCGCCGGGCCCGGGAACGGCGGAAGCGCCGCCTCCGCAGCCGGAGACCCGGGCTGTTCCGTGCGCGCCGCCACGCGCCCGCGCCGCCGCAGCGGGCGCACCACCAGGCGCCACACCGCGTACCCCGCCGCCAGCACCGCCAGCCACGGGGCCAGCGCCGCCAGGACGATCACGAGCCAGGTGCCCGCCGCCACGAGCGCGCCCCAGCCGCCGCGCAGTGCGTCCAGCACGCCCGGCGCGCCGTCCTCGTCCGTGTCCTTCTCCGCGGGGTCCGGTTCGGTCAGCTCCAGGGTGACCGTCGCCATGGACGTGCGGTCCTTCAGCGACGCCTGCTGGGCCAGCAGCGCCTCCAGGTCGGACTGACGGCGGCTCAGCTCCCCCTCCAGGGTCACCACGTCGCTCAGCCGCTCCGCCTTGTCCATCAGCTCACGGACCCGCGCCACGCTGGCCCGCTGGGTCGCGATCCGGCTCTGGACGTCCACCACCTGGTCGGTGACGTCCTTGGCGTCCGCCTTCCGGGAGCGCAGCTTCCCCGCGCCCGACAACTCCTCCAGCACCGCCTCGTACTCCTGCTGCGGCACCCGCAGGACGATCCGGGAGCTGAGCCCCCTCTCGCCGCGCCGCGTGGTGGACTCGTTGGCCACGTGTCCGCCCGCGTTCTCGGTGACCGTACGGGCCCTGGCCAGTGCCCTGTCGGCGTCCTTCACCTCCACGTGCAGTTCGGCGGTGCGGATGACGTGCTGCTGCGGCACGGCGGGCTTCCCCTTGGCGTCCCGGGCCGCGCTCTCCTCCTTCTGCTCGCCGGCGGACGACGCGCCTGAACCGTCGTACCCGGGCGCTGCCCCCGGGTTGCCCTCGGCGGGACGCGCCGCGGCGCGGTCGGCGGTCGACTCGGTGCCCCCGCCCTCGCCGCTGCACCCGGCCAGCGCCAGGGAGGAGCCCAGCAGGACGGCGGCGAGAACATGCAGCGAACGGGGTCGCGAACTGGATGGCATGGGTGTGTGTCCCCCCAGAGACATGCGTGGCACGAGACCGGCGGGATCGCCGGTGACCGTTCGACGTGCGGGGCAAGGGGCCCGGTTTCCCTTTCCCGGTACCGAAAGGGTCACGGTCGGGACCCGGAGGGCGTTTGAGACAGTGGTCCCATGAACGTGGACAACGTGGACACACCCCCCGGCCGGGTAGTCGTCGTCGGCGGCGGCATCGCCGGACTCGCGGCAGCCCACCGCGTGCTCCTGGCCGGGCGGAGGGTGACCCTCCTGGAGGCCACCGGCCGGCTCGGCGGCAAGCTCCACGCCGGGGACATCGCGGGCGCCCCCGTCGACCTCGGCGCCGAGTCGATGCTCGCCCGCCGCCCCGAGGGCATCGAGCTGGCCACCGCGGTCGGCCTGGGCGGCGACCTCCAGCCCCCGGCCACGGCCGCCGCATCCGTGTGGACGCGCGGCGTGCTGCGCCCGATGCCCAAGGGGCATGTCATGGGCGTCCCGGGCGGTGCCGGGGGACTGGGCGGGCTGCTGTCCGACGAGGGGCTGCGCGCGGTCGCCCGGGACCGCGCGCTCCCGCCCGCCGACCCGGGCGAGGACGTCGCCATCGGCGCGTACGTCGCGCAGCGCATGGGCCACGAGATCGTCGACCGGCTCGTCGAACCGCTGCTCGGCGGGGTCTACGCGGGCGACGCCTACCGCATCTCCATGAAGGCCGCCGTGCCGAGGCTGCTGGACGCCGTCCGCGCCCACGGCACGCTGACCGAGGCGGTCGGCTCCCTCCTGCCCGCACCTCAGGCCGTTCCCCGGCAGACCCCCGCCCCCGTGTTCACCGGACTGCGGGGCGGCATCGGCCGCCTCCCGCTCGCGGTGGCCGAGGCGATCCGGGAACGGGGCGGGGAGATCCGTACCGAGACCCCCGTCCACGCGCTGACCCGCCGCGCCGACGGCTGGGAGGTCCGCACCGACACCGAGGTCCTGCACGCCGACGCGGTGATCCTCGCCGCACCCGCCTGGTCCGCGTCCGCGCTGCTCGCCGCCGAGTCCCCGGCCGCCTCCGCCGAACTCGCCGCCGTCGAATACGCCTCCATGTCCCTGGTCACCCTCGCGTTCCGGCGCGCCGACCTCGCAGGGACGTTCCCGGCGGGCTCCGGCTTCCTGGTGCCGCCGGTCGACGGCCGCACCATCAAGGCGTCCACCTTCGCCAGCCAGAAGTGGCAGTGGATCGCGGACGGTGCCCCCGACCTGCTGGTCCTGCGCACGTCCCTGGGCCGGTACGGCGAGGAGAGCCACCTGGCATGGGACGACGCCGAACTGGTGGCGGCCTCCCTCAAGGACCTCGGGGACGCCGTCGGGCTCACCGCACGGCCCGTCGCCACCCGGGTCGTCCGCTGGATCGACGGCCTGCCGCAGTACCCCGTCGGCCACCACGCCCGCGTCGCCCGCATCCGTGACGCCGTCGCCGAACTGCCCGGCCTGCGGGTGTGCGGAGCCGCGTACGACGGTGTGGGCATCCCGGCCGTCGTCGCGGACGCGCGGCGCGCGGCCGAGGAGATCGACGCGATCCTCCCGAACCCCGCAGGCCCCGTCCGCTAAAGACCCCGCCCCGCAGACCGACCCTGGCGCGGAGCACTGAGAGTGACAAGCGAGAATAGCCCCATGAGTGCGCCCGAAAAGATCCCGAACGCCGGTAAGAAGGCGAAGGACCTCAACGAGGTCGTTCGCTACACCCTCTGGTCCGTGTTCAAGCTGCGCGACGTCCTGCCCGAGGACCGCGGCGGCTACGCGGACGAGGTTCAGGAGCTGTTCGACCAGCTCGCCGCGAAGGACGTCACCGTGCGCGGCACGTACGACCTGTCGGGGCTGCGGGCCGACGCGGACGTGATGATCTGGTGGCACGCCGAGTCCTCGGACCAGCTCCAGGAGGCGTACAACCTGTTCCGCCGCACCCGGCTCGGCCGCGCGCTGGAGCCGGTGTGGTCCAACATGGCGCTGCACCGCCCCGCCGAGTTCAACAAGTCGCACATCCCGGCCTTCCTGGCGGACGAGGAGCCGCGCGACTATGTGAGCGTCTACCCGTTCGTGCGCTCGTACGACTGGTACCTGCTGCCCGACGAGGACCGGCGGCGGATGCTGGCCGACCACGGCAAGATGGCCCGGGGCTTCCCGGACGTCCGCGCCAACACGGTCGCGTCCTTCTCGCTCGGTGACTACGAGTGGCTGCTCGCGTTCGAGGCGAACGACCTGCACCGGATCGTGGACCTGATGCGCCATCTGCGGGGCAGCGAGGCGCGGATGCACGTCCGCGAGGAGGTGCCGTTCTTCACGGGGCGCCGCAAGAGCGTGGCCGATCTGGTGGCCGGCCTGGCGTGAGGCCCGTACCGGCCGGGGGCCGACGGCCCGCAGCCGGACACGGACCCCGGAAAGCGCACCACGGGGCTCCGCGAGCGCGTCACGGATGTGGCGGCGGGCGCGGCCCCATGTGACCTGGTGGCGGACGGCACGACCGGCCGCCACCTCTGACCCGGAAGATCAGACGGCGGGGATGAACCCTCCGCCGGTCCAGCGACACCGGGTCCGGCTCCGGGTGCGGCGCGCGGATTCTCCGCGCGCCGCACCGGCGCCCCTTCTACGCGCGTCGCCCGCGGGCCCCGGGGCACCGCCCTCATCGCATCAGGGCCGCGCGGGCCGCGTGCACCAGGCGGGTCACCCGGCCCGGCGGGCGCGGCCCTGACCGCTCCGCGCACCACAGCCACAGCCTCCGCCGGGCCCCGGAGTCCCCCGGCAGTCCCTTCTCCAGCAGCTCCCGCGCGAACTCCAGCGCGTCCTGCCGGTACCCGCCCGGCATCGGCCGCCGCCCCGCGTACGCCACGAATGCCTCCCGGTACGCCCGCTCACCCAGGATCACCGGCAGTTCGGGCGCCGTCTTCGCCACGACCCCCGCCCGCTTGCGCGCCAGCGCCAGGCTCTGCGTCCGCAGCCGTGCCCGGTCGAACCCCTCGGGCGCGGGGGTGCCCGCCACCAGCGCCGACAGCAGCGCGACCTGTGTCAGCCCCAGCCGCTCCCGCGCCGCCTCGGAGACCGGCTCCGCCTCCGGTACGGGTTGTGCCTCCGGTGCGTGCTCCGCCTGCGACGGCTGCGCGTCCCGCGCGGCGGGCGGGGGCGTCCCCGCCTTCTCCACCGTCGTACGGATCGCCGTCAGTTCCGCCCCCAGCTCGGCCTCCGCCGGAAAGTCGTCGTCCCGCTCCAGCAGCACTCCCGGCGGCGTCCCCCGCGCCGCCAGCTCGGCCAGCAGCTCCAGCACCGGTTCCGGCACCGGGTGCGCGTGGGTGTCGTGCCACACACCGTCCCGCTCCACACCGCCCGCCACATGGACGTACGCGACGGCCTCCAGCGGCAGTTCGGCCAGTGCCTTCAGCGGGTCGTCGCCCCGGTTCACCCGGTTCGTGTGCAGGTTCGCCACGTCGATCAGCAGCCGCACCCCGGTCCGCTCCACCAGCTCCGCCAGGAACCGGCCCTCCGTCAGCTCCTCGTCCGGCCAGGAGAACAGCGCCGCGATGTTCTCCAGCGCCAGCGGCACCGGCAGGGCGTCCTGCGCGATCCGCACGTTCTCGCACAGCACGTCCAGCGCCTCGCGGGTACGCGGCGGCGGCAGCAGATGCCCGGCCTCCAGAGCGGGCGACGCGGTGCGTTCACCCCCGGCCCGTACGAACGCGATGTGCTCGGTCACCAGCGGCGCGCCCAGCGCGGTCGCGGCGTCCGCCAGCCGGGCCAGCCGGGCCTCGTCCGGCCGGTCGGAGCCGCCCAGGCCCAGCGCCACGCCGTGCGGCACGACGGTCACGCCGCGCTCGCGGAGCCGTACGAGCGCGTCGGGCAGGTGATCCGGGCAGACGTTCTCGGCGACGACCTCCACCCAGTCGACCCCGGGCAGCCGTTCCACCGCGTCCGCGATCTCCGGACGCCACCCGATGCCGACGCCCAGACCTTTCGGACGCGGGCCACTCAGCTGTGACGGGACCATGCCCCCTCCCCTCCTCTTAGAGGGGTCATGGCCCCGTCAGCTACCTGTGAACCGGCGGACGCCGCTTTCAGAGCTTCATTTGAGGTTTCACGGGCGGCTCGTGTTGATCGCTGTCGGCGGGCCAGGCCGGGTCGAGGGCTCCGAGGTGACCTGGCCCTGGGGCACCACCGGGGTGGGTGCGGGCGGCAGGTTGCCGTTCGGGGCGGGCGGCCCGGAGGGACTGGCCGTGGACCGGCCGGCGGCGTCGTTGGCGATCGTGTCGAAGTCCACCATGCCGGTGGCCTCCAGCATGGTGATGTGGTCCAGCACCGTCTGGTTGGCGTCGCTGGCCAGTTGCCGGATGAGCGTGTTGCGGGTGGTGTGCCGGACCTTGGCGATCAGACCGAACACCTTGCCGTGCGAGTCACGCAGGATGTTCGCGAACTTCCTCTCGTACTCCTCGCCCTGCGCCGCTGACAGCTCCCGCAGCCAGCCCTGCTGCTGTTCGGTCGGCTGGTTGGGCAGCTCCACGCCGAGCTTCGCGGCCACGTCCCTGGCCCGCTGGTCGAGGTCGGAGTGGCCCACCACGAGATGGTCTCCCGCGTCCTTGATGGCCTGGGTCGGCGCCCGCTCCATGGCCTGCTGGCCCGCGGGCAGCTCCCACAGGCCGGCCAGCCGCACCTTCACCAGGAAGTCCCGGTCGGTCGCGGAGAGCGGTCCCCACTGGGTGGACACGCTCGACGCGGCGAGATTGGCCTCGCCGGTGCCCGAGCGGTCGGCGTACTTCCACACCGGGAACGCGAGTGCCAGAACCGTGGCCACGAGCGCCGCGATGATGAGTGCCGTGCCGTTGATCCGCCGCAGCAGCAAGGTGCCTCCCGAACCTGTGACGTGCGTGTCGCTGGTGGGGGATACGGATGGGGGCGGGGAAGCGTTCAACGGGATTCCGGCTCGGGGCTCCGCTGCCCGGACAGCCTCCGTTCCCCCGGGCGCCGGAGGAGGCGGTACGGGGCGCCGGGGCACCCCGGTTCCGTCCGGGAGCGGGGCGGGGAAGGGGTCACGCGGGCGGGAACCCGCGCCAGTCCTCGTCCGACGACACCGGTGCGAAGCCCTCCGCCGCCACCGTCGGCCCCGGCGCGATCTCCGTGAAGCCCGCGTCGTGCACGATCGGCCGGTCGCCCGCGGCCAGTTCGGCCCAGCGGGCCGGGGAGGCCGTGCGGACCATGAGCGGAAAGCCCGCCTCCCGCCAGGCAGCGCGGGCCGGGCCGTCCAGGGCCCACCACAGCAGCTGGGCGCCGTGGCCGGCCTGGGCCATCTCCTTGCCGGTCGACATCCGCAGCTCCGGGTTCAGCCACAGGGCGGCGCCCCGCCAGGCGGGCGCCGGCACCGGCGGTTCGGCCGGGTCGGCCAGTTCCGTGCCGGAGACCTGGAGCCTGGCCAGGTCCTTGGGCCAGCCGTCCAGCGGGACCGGCGGGAAGACCCGTACCTCGGCGGTCACGCCGGTCACCGTGACGCCGGGCAGCCGTTCCGCGCGCCGCCACTCGGCGCCCCGGGCGCGTCGTACGACCTTGCGGATCCGGCCGTCCTGCCAGGCACGCACCGCCTCGGCCCACTCCCCGTCGCCGGCCGACCGCGCGTCCGTGAGCATCACGAGCACCGCACGCGCCGCGGTCTCCAGGGCGTCCGTGCGGGCCGGCGGGGTGTCCCGCTCGATCCGTACCACCAGGGGCAGGACGAACTGCGGTGCGGCGTCGCGCGGCTGGGCGGTGGAGGCGGTGCGGGTCGTGTCGCTGGTCACGGGGCCAGTCTGCCAGGCGGCCTCCTTGGCAGAAGGGGCTGCTCCGGGACACCATGCCCGCATGAAGAGCGATCTTTTCGCGTCCGAGAACCTGGCGCAGCAGGCCACCGTCCCCGGCATGACTCTGCAGAACCCCAAGTGTGTGAAGTACGCCGTCAACGGCGAGATGCACGCCCGTCAGGGCTCGATGATCGCCTTTCGCGGGAACCTCCAGTTCGAACGCAAGGGCCAGGGCATAGGCGGCATGCTCAAGCGGGCCGTCACGGGCGAGGGGCTTCCGCTGATGGCGGTGCGCGGGCAGGGGGAGGCCTGGTTCGCGCACGAGGCGCAGAACTGCTTCATCGTGGAGCTGGACCCCGGGGACGCGCTCACCGTCAACGGCCGCAACGTCCTGTGCTTCGACGCGTCACTGTCGTACGAGATAAGGACCGTGAAGGGCGCGGGCATGGTCGGTGGCGGGCTGTTCAACAGTCTCTTCACGGGTGTCGGCAAGCTCGCCCTGATCTGCGACGGCTCGCCCCTCGTGATTCCGGTGGTCCAGAACCAGCCGGTGTACGTCGACACGGACGCGGTGGTCGGCTGGAGCGCCCATCTGGACACCTCGCTGCACCGCTCGCAGTCCTTCGGCTCGATGATCCGGGGCGGCTCGGGCGAGGTGGTCCAGCTGGTGCTGCGGGGGGAGGGCTTCGTGGTCGTACGGCCCAGCGAGGCCACGGCTCAGCCCGCGCAGAACTGAGCCCGGTCAGCAGCGGCCTTCCTCGACCTCCACGGACAGCCGGATCACGGCGCCGGGGGCCAGGGGGTCGCGGGGCTCGTCGGGGACGGGTGGCGAGACGGACATGCAGTAGGCCGTGCTGGTGTCCTCGGTCGTGATCTCGAACCGATCGGCGGTGGTTCCGGCGTCGGTTCCGGTACCGGTGTCGTCGGAGATCTCGTCGACGGCGACGAGTCCGTGTTCCGGTCCCTCCCCGGTGGCCTCGACGGCGTCTCGGATCGCGCTCGTGTAGTCGCCGCCGTACCAGAGCAGGTAGTCCGGCTTGGCCTCCGCCTCCAGGGCCCGGGCCGCACCGTGCACGGCGTCGCGCAGCTCTCCCTCGCTCCACCGGCCGGACGCGAACATGTGGGAGAGCCAGCCGGCGGCGACCAGCAGGGACACGACGATCAGTACGCGGCCGACAGGGTTACCCGTGTTGTAGACCCAGCGGCCGCCGGAGCGGACGAAGACGCGGTCGCCGTGTTCCCCACCCATACGGCGAGCGTAGCGCGGCGCCCTGCCGGTTCCGTCCCCACCGCGATCCCGTCCGGCTGTGCCCGACGCCCGACTCCGTCGAGCGGGGTGCCTTCGCCCTCGGGCGCCGGGTGGCCGGGGCGTGTCCGGCGGTGTGCGTCCTCAGAGGCCGGGAGCGCGCCCGACAGTGCTCGTCCTCCGAGTCCGCCGGGCCGGGCCTGCACACGTCCGGACCACGCTCCTCCGCAGGCGCCGGAAGGGCAGGACGGCGCTTCCTGCGGTGTTCGCCGGCCCCTCAGGTTCCGGAGCAGCGGGGGCCTGGGGAGCCCGGGGGCGGAACCCTGTTTCGGGAAGGTGCGGCGTGAGGGAGGAGAATCTCCCTCAGGTCGCCATCAGCTCCGACACCTTCACGAACCGGTAGCCCCGCGCCCGCAGTTCCGGGACGATCCGGCGGACCGCCTGCTCCGTGACCGGCGCCGCGCTCCGGGTGCAGTGCATGACCACCAGGGAGCCGGGGCGCACCCCGGCGAGCACCTGCTCGGCCACCGCGTCCGGGTCCTCGGCGAACGCGTCGCCGCTCACCACGTCCCACTGGACCGCCGTCACCTCCGCGGGTGCCAGGGCGCGCAGCGCCGTCCTGTCGTAGCAGCCGCCGGGGAAGCGGAAGTAGGGGACGACGTTACGGGCCCCCGCCGCCCGGAACGCGTCGAACGCGCGGCGCACGTCGGCGGCCATGTCCTGGCGCGGCAGGACCGGCAGTCCGTAGCAGGGCGCTTTGAAGGCATGGTGGCTGTAGGAGTGGTTGGCGATCTCGAAGCGCTGGTCCGTGCCGATGGACCTGGCCTGGTCCGGGTACTCCTCGGCCCAGCGGCCGGTCATGAAGACCGTCGCGTCCACCTTGAGGCGGCGCAGCGTGGCGATGAGCTCCGGGTTGTCGAACCGTTCGCCGCGTGCGGCCCGCGGGCCCTGGTCGGCGGTCATGTCGGCGTCGAAGGTGAGCGCCACGGTCTTCTCCGGCGCGCCGGAGGCCGGATCGGAGGCCCGCTCGAAGACGGGCGTCAGCCCGTCCGGGCCCGGCGGCAGTGCCGGTACGGGGCGGGTGCGGGCGGCAGCGGAGGGGGAGCCCGAAGCCGTCGTGGGCGACGGGCCCGCGGCGCCGGAGCGTTCGCCGGCCGCGCCGGGCCCGTTCCCCGGCGGGCCACTCGTCTCCCCGCCGCAGCCCGCCAGCACCGCGCCCAGGACGGACAGCGCCACCACACGTCGTACTCGTACGAAAAGTGTCACTATCGGAAAGTATCCGATCAGTTGCCGAACACCTCCGCACGCCCCGGACGTGCCTCCTCCGCATGGCGCAAGGCACCTGGTGCCGGGGCCGGGGCGCGGCACGCGAACCGGCCGCCGCCCCGTCAGCGGGGCGGCGGCCGGGTGGGCCTGCGGGTCCGTCAGGCGAGCGTCGCCGTCAGGGTGATCTCGGTTCCGGCGAGCGCCTTGCTGACCGGGCAGTTCAGCTTCGCCTCCTCCGCCGCCTTCACGAACGCGGCCTCGTCGATGCCGGGGACCTCGCCCACCACCGTCAGGTGGACGTTGGTGATGCCGGTGCCGGGCACGAACGTGACCTCGGCCTTCGCGTCGAGCCGGGTCGGCGGGGTGCCGGCCTTGGCCAGGCCGCCGGAGAAGGCCATGCAGTAGCAGCTGGAGTGCGCGGCGGCGATCAGCTCCTCGGGGCTGGTCCTGCCGGGGGCCTCCTCGGACCGAGCGGGCCAGGACACCTCGTACGAGCCGAGCCCGGAGTAGTCGAGCGAGACGGTGCCCCGGCCCCTGGCCAGATCGCCTTCCCAGACGGTGTGCGCGTGACGCTTGGTCGCCATGCCGGATCCCTTCGGATGGATACGCTCCACAACGGGTTACAGCATCCCAACCTACTGGGCGATCAGGTCCTTCGAGTCGCGGGCGAGCGCGGTGAGCCGGGAGATCGCCCGGAAGTACTTCTTCCGGTACCCGCCGTTCAGCATCTCGTCGCTGAACAGCCGGTCGAACGGCAGCCCGGAGGCCGCCACGGGTATCTCCCGGTCGTACAGCCGGTCCGCGAGGACCACGAGCCGCAGCGCCGTCGACTGGTCGGGAACCGCGCGGACGTCGGTGAGGCACACCGCCCGCAGGTCGTCGGTCAGCGCTCCGTACCGGCTCGGGTGGACCCGGGCCAGGTGCTCCAGCAGGCTGGGGAAGTCGTCGAGCGATGCACCGGGCGTCTTCCGCGCCGCCCTGGTCACCTGCTCGTCGGTGTACGGCGCGGGGGCCTCCGGCAGCCCGCGGTGCCGGTAGTCCTCGCCGTCGATGCGCAGGGCCTGGAAGTGCGCCGACAGCCCCTGGATCTCGCGCAGGAAGTCGGCGGCGGCGAACCGTCCCTCACCGAGCCTGCCCGGCAGCGTGTTGGAGGTGGCCGCCAGCGCCACCCCGGCCTCCACCAGCTTGCCGAGCAGGCTGGAGACCAGCACCGTGTCGCCCGGGTCGTCCAGCTCGAACTCGTCGATGCACAGCAGCCGGTGCCCACCGAGGGTCTGCACGGTCTGCTGGAAGCCGAGGGCGCCCACCAGGTTCGTCAGCTCGACGAACGTCCCGAAGGCCTTGAGCGAGGGCGCCGCCGGTGTGGCGTGCCACAGCGAGGCCAGCAGGTGCGTCTTGCCCACGCCGTACCCGCCGTCCAGGTACACCCCGCGCGGACCGGCCGGCAGCGCGGTCTTCGGCTTGCGGGCGAACCAGCGCCGCATGCCGCCGCTCGCCGCCCCGGCGCCGCTCGCGTGCGCCCCGCCCAGTCCGTCCGCGAAGCCGGCGAGCGTCTTGACCGCGTCGGACTGGCTCGGCTGGTTCGGGTCCGGGATGTACGTGTCGAAGCGCACTCCGCCGAAGCGCGGCGGCGGCACCATCTCGGCGACCAGACGGTCGGCGGGGACATGCGGCTCGCGGGCGCACAGGGACTGCGGGGCCGCTTCGGTGGTCAGGGCACTGGTCGACACGCTCCCCACTGTAAGCGCCGTGCCAGACTGCTCGTCATGCGACGCCTGTTCCCTGTGACCGACCAGACACCGCCCGTTTCCGCCGGGGCCGCCGAGGCGGGGGACCACGACTGGTCCCTCGACGCACTGGCCGACGCCTACGCGTACCCGGAGGACGGCGCCTGGCTGCGGGCCAACATGGTCTCCTCCCTGGACGGGGCCGCCCAGCACGACGGCCGCTCCGAACCGATCTCCTCGGCGGCGGACATGCGGCTCTTCGGCACCCTGCGCGCGCTCGCGGACGTCATCGTGGTGGGCGCCGAGACGGTGCGCCTGGAGCAGTACCGCCCCGCACGCGCGCGTGCCGCCTTCGCGGAGCGGCGCAAGGCGGCCGGACAGGGGCCCGCGCCGGCCGTCGCGGTGGTGAGCGCCTCGCTGAACCTCGACTTCTCGCTGCCGCTGTTCACCGAGCCGCTGGTGCCGACGCTGGTGCTGACGGGTGCGGCGGCGCCGTCGGAGCGGATGCGTGCGGCGGAACGGGCGGGCGTCGAGGTGGTCGTCGCGGGCGACGGGCCGGGCGTGGAGCCGGAGCGCGTGGTGCGGGCGCTGGCCGGGCGCGGGCTGACCCGGCAGCTGACCGAGGGCGGTCCACGGCTCCTGGGGCAGTTCGTCGTGGCCGGGGTGCTGGACGAGCTGTGCCTGACGGTGTCGCCGGTCATGACGGCCGGGGGAGCGCAGCGGATCGCGGGCGGGCCGTCCCTGGCGGTGCCGTCGCGCTTCGCGCTGGCGTCGGTCCTGGAGGAGGACGGGTTCCTCTTCACCCGGTACCGGCGCGTCTGACGCGCCGTTTCCGCCGGGTCCGGCGCGGCCGGTGCCACGGCCTCCCGGTCCCCGAGCGGCGGCTCGCACCCGGCCCTCCACCCCTCCCCGGACCTCTCACGACGGACATTTCGAACGGATATTCGCATCCAGCAGGGTCAAACCACCCTTCGAATCAAGCGGAATTTTCCGTTCCGCTTAGCGTCCGGCGGGCACACTTAACTCGCAGACCCCGTGCGGGCACGGGGAAGGATGGTTTCCGCAGAAGGGCTCCGGAAGTGTTCACAAGCGTTCTGATGATCGAGAAACCGCTGTCGTCCGTGGACGTGGAATTCGTCACGACCCTGCACGGGGACGAGCGCATTTCCTTCATCGTGCTCATGCAGCCCCGCGGCGACCAGGCCGACGCCCTCCTGCGCGCGATCGACGACCTCGCGCTCGGTGAACTGAAGAAGGCGACCCAGGAGGGCGAGAAGCCGTCCGGCAAGGACGCGCGGCGGCCCGCGGAGATCGCCCTGGACCACTCCGTCCGGGCCCTGCGCAACGCCGGCTGCGAGGCCGTCGGCCAGGTCGTCGAGGACCACCCGCTGGACAAGATGAAGGCCGTGGTGGAGGAGTCGGAGGCCGACGAGGTCATCGTCCTGACGGCCCCGCACTACGTGGAGGAGTTCTTCCACCGCGACTGGGCGTCCCGCGCGCGGCACAAGGTCGGCGTACCGGTGCTCAAGCTCTTCGCGCACAGCGAATAGGCTGGGCCCCCGCACACACGCCACACCCCCGGGGAGAGTCCGCATGGCACCCGCCATCCCTGCCGCACTGGAACGGCCGCACTTCATCGGCATCGGCGGCGCCGGTATGTCGGGCATCGCCAGGATCCTCGCCCAGCGCGGGGCCAAGGTCGCCGGCAGCGACGCGCGCGAGTCCGAGACCGCCGCGTCGCTGCGCGCCCTCGGCGTGACCGTCCACATCGGACATGCCGCGCACCACCTCGCGGACGACACCAGCAGCGTCGTCGTCTCCAGCGCCATCCGCGCCGACAACCCCGAGCTGGCCCGCGCCGCCGAGCTGGGCATCCCGGTCGTGCACCGCTCCGACGCGCTGGCCGCCTGCATGAAGGAGCTGCGGGCCGTCGCCGTCGCGGGCACCCACGGCAAGACGACCACGACGTCGATGCTGGCCGTCGCCCTGACCGAGCTCGGCCTGGACCCGTCGTACGCCATCGGCGGCGACCTCGCGGGCCCCGGCACCAACGCCCGTCACGGCGACGGCGAGATCTTCGTCGCGGAGGCGGACGAGAGCGACCGCAGCTTCCAGAAGTACGACCCCGAGGTCGCCCTGGTCCTCAACGTCGAGCTGGACCACCACGCGAACTACGCCTCCATGGAGGAGATCTACGAGTCCTTCGAGGCATTCGTCGCCAAGATCCGCCCCGGCGGCACGCTCGTGGTGGGCGAACACGCGGGCGCCGACGAACTCGCCGCCCGGGTCTCCGGCCGCCCCGGCCTGACGATCCTGCGGGTCGGTGAGGCGGAGGGCTGCGACGTGTGGATCCGCGAGATCACCCCGCGGGGCATGACCAGCGAGGTCGCGGTCGTCCTGGACGGCGTCGAGCACACCTTCACCGTCTCGGTCCCCGGCCGCCACTACGCCCACAACGCCGCCGCCGCACTCGCCGCGGGCGCGCGCGCCGGGGTCGATCCGGCCGCACTGGCGAAGGCCCTCACCGCGTACACCGGCGTCGGCCGCCGCCTCCAGCTCAAGGGCGAGGCCGCCGGAGTCCAGGTCATCGACTCGTACGCCCATCACCCCACCGAGATGACCGCCGACCTGGAAGCCATGCGCGCCGCCGCGGGCCCCGACCGCCGCCTCCTGGTGGTCTTCCAGCCCCACCTGTTCTCCCGCACCCAGGAACTGGGCACCGAGATGGGCCAGGCCCTGGCCCTCGCCGACCGGTCGGCCGTGCTCGACATCTACCCGGCCCGCGAGGATCCGATCCCGGGCATCACCAGTGCGCTGATCATCGACGCGGCCGTCGCGGCGGGCGCCGACGTGACGCCCGTCCACGACAAGGACGCGGTCCCGGACGTGATCGCGGGAATGGCGGCACCCGGCGATCTGGTTCTCACCATGGGCGCGGGCGACGTCACGGACCTCGGACCGAGGATCCTGGCCCGACTCGCCCGCTGAGCCTCGCGCACCGACCCCAGGGGAGCTGAGCAGACCATGCCGTACGAGGTAGAGAAGCCCGACGACCGGTGGCGCGCCGAACTGACCCCGCAGGAGTACCACGTCCTGCGCGAGGCCGGGACCGAGCCCGCGTTCACCGGTGAGTACACCGACACGGACACGAAGGGCGTCTACGCCTGCCGTGCCTGCGGCGCCGAACTCTTCACCTCCACCACCAAGTTCGCCTCCCACTGCGGCTGGCCGTCCTTCTACGACCCGAAGGACACCGACGCGGTGGAGCTGCTGGAGGACCGCGCGTACGGCATGGTCCGCACGGAGGTCCGGTGCGCCCGCTGCGGCTCCCATCTGGGCCATGTCTTCGAGGGTGAGGGCTACCCGACCCCGACGGACCAGCGGTACTGCATCAACTCGGTCTCCCTGCGGCTGGTCCCGGACGGGGACTGAGCGCGGGAGGGGTGCGTGTGCGGGAGCGCGTCCTGCGGCAGGCGGGCAGGGCGGATCCGCCGCCGCGGCGCGATTGCGCGCTTCAGCGGCGCGTGGCGGCCCGGTTCGCGCAGGCCGATCACCCGGCCGTGCTGCTGCCGACGGCTCCCCGGCCCGACGCCGTCGCGTTCACACACGAGACGGGCGGTCGCGTCGACCGGGGCGGGCCGGTCGCGTGCCCGGCCGCCCCGGCGGAGCGTCGACCGCTCCCGGAGCGCCGACCGGGTGACCGTCATCGCGGTGGGCGACACCACCGAGGCGCGGGTCCGGCTCCGAGTACGGCGAGGGCCGGCGGCGCCAGGCGTCCTGGCCCGGCTCGTGGGAGACCGCCGTCCCCGAGCTGGCCGGGCGGCCCGGTGGCGTCCGTGACGCCCGGCAGGGCCCGGACGGCGGCGGTGATCTCCCGGGGCTGGCAGGACGGCCGAGGCCCGGGTGTCGCGGGGGCGTGCGCCGTGCTCGTAAAGGAGGCCTGCGCCACCGGCACCACCGACCGCCCGGTGCCCCGCGCGTGGGCTCGCACCGCAGAACGGCACCCGGGCATGCGAGCCCGGCGCCCCGCTCCGGATCGCTTCCTGCCGACCGGGAACCGGGCAGGGGGACTTGCGGGCAGGTGACCGCGTCCGGTGCGACGCAGGCGAGTTCGCCCGCGTCGTAGAACGCCTTCACCCCGTCCGGGCAGCTGCGCGCACCCGGTGTGCGTCACGGAGGCCGCGGTCGGCCGTGGTCCGCGCGGTCCCTCGGGAGAGGTGGATCACAGGGCTTTAATTGGAGTGCAGGATGCCGATTCTGTAGGGTCGTGTTCGTGCGACTGACCCGATACACCGATCTCGCGCTCCGGGCCGTGATGCGACTGGCCGTCCTGGACGGCGGGGAACTGCTGACCACGAAGCAGATCTCCCAGTCCATGAACGTCCCCTACGCGCACATGGCCAAGGCGATCGCACACCTGCAGCATCTGGGGGTGCTGGAGGCCCGGCGCGGGCGTAACGGCGGACTGACCCTGACCGAGGCGGGGCGAGGTTTCCGGGTCGGCCGACTGGTCAGGGCGCTGGAGGGTGACCGCGAGGCCGTCACGTGTGAGGGGGAGCAGCCGTGCCCCCTCTCGGGGGCCTGCCGGCTGAGGCGTGCGCTGCGGGAGGCGCAGGAGGCCTTCTATGCCTCGCTGGACCACCTCACGGTGGACGATCTGGCCGGATCTCCCACCGGGCCCGTACTCCTCGCCCTCGGGGTGCGTCAGGCCTGACCCTGCCGCCGCCGGTTCCGGCTCCGTTTGGCGGACGAGGGGTCGGCGCGAGAAAAAATTAGAGTTCCATATACCAAATAAGGAGTGCTCGATGCTCTCAACGCAGTCGGTACCCGTCGTACGCGCCACCCTGCCGGCCGTGGGGGGTGCCCTGCCGCAGATCACCGCACGCTTCTACGAGCGGCTCTTCACGGAACACCCCGCCCTGCTCCGGAACCTGTTCAACCGCGCGAACCAGGCCAACGGCAGCCAGCGGGAAGCCCTCGCCGGGTCCGTCGCCGCCTTCGCCGCACTTCTGGTGGACCGGCCGGACGAACGGCCCGACGCGCTTCTGGCCCGCATCGCCCACAAGCACGCCTCACTGGGCGTCACGCCCGAGCAGTACACGATCGTCGGGCGACACCTCATGGGCGCCGTCGCGGAGACACTCGGCGACGCCGTCACCCCCGAGGTCGCCGGGGCCTGGGACGAGGTCTACTGGCTGATGGCCAACGCCCTCATCGCTCTCGAGGCGCGGCTCTACACACAGGCGGGCATCGCCGGGGGCGACGTATGGCGCACGATGGAGATAGCCGAGCGCGAGCAACAGTCCACCGACGCCGTCTCCTTCGTCCTGCGCCGTCCCGACGGTGAGCCGACCGAGCCCTTCCTTCCGGGGCAGTACATCAGCGTGCGAGTCCTCCTCCCGGACGGAGCCCGCCAGATCCGCCAGTACACCCTCTCCTCCGCCCCCGGGCAGAAGAACCTGCGCATCACCGTCAAGCGCGAGACGTCCGCCGACGGCTCGGCGCCCGACGGAGAGGTCTCCTCCTGGCTCCACGCCCACGCCCGTCCCGGTGACCTCATCGACGTCTCGCCGCCCTTCGGCGACCTGGCCCTCCCCGAGGGCGACACTCCTCTCCTGCTCGCCTCGGCGGGCATCGGCATCACCCCGATGCTGGCCATGCTCGATCACCTCGCGCTCTCCACCTCGCGTCGGGCCGTCACCGTGATCCATGCCGACCGGGCGCCCGAACACCATGCCCACCGCTGCGAACAGGCCGAACTCACGAGCCGTCTGGAGAACGCCGACCTGCACGTGTGGTACGAGGAGGGAGCGGACCGGGCCGACGCAGGGCACGTCTCCGCGGGACGGGCGAACCTCGACGCGCTCTCCCTGCCCGCCCACACCAGCGCCTACCTCTGCGGCCCGCTGCCCTTCATGCGGGCACTGCGCGGGGAGCTCCTGGCCAAGGGGCTCCATCCCTCCGCCATCCACTACGAGGTCTTCGGGCCGGACCTCTGGCTCGCCAGGTGACACGGTCCGCCCCGCGGCCCGGTGCGCGCCGAGGCGGGCGACGGGCCTGACGAGGGTCGGAGGCGGTCGCGGGACAGCACCTGGACGACGCCCGTCTCGGCGGCGGCACCCGTGATGCCGCCCGCTCGGCTTCGGGGCGGGCGGGATCAGCCCTCCGGCGGTGGCGGGCATCACCGGCCTGCCGTCCACCAGTTCAAGCCAGTTCCCCTCCGGTCACGGAAGGCGAGTGCCGTAGGCTCGCGGCGCGACGGGAGGGGAGTGCGACGGGAGTTCCTGCCCTGGGCGAACCGGCCGGTCCGACACCAAAGACAAGGCCGCGAACCATCACGCGCTATTCCCGCCCGCCATGGACGACACCCCAGGAGGTCGCGCCGAGACGCTGCGCGCCACACCCCTCGTCCACGGCCGGGAGAAGACCGGTGCCTCCGCGTTCCGGTATGCGCCTGCTCCCCTCCTCGTCCGAGCACGAGCGAGCCGTGTGAACCGGACCTCGCGACGCCACCCTGTACGGGGGCGACCCCTCCCCATGACGACCGCACACGAAGGGACACCACCCTGCAGACCGACCTCGACACCCATGACGCGCCCGCCGGTGATCGCTACGGCGAGCGGCTGTTCAACGGCGCGGGCGGCCGGGAACTGGCCCGGCTCACCGCTCTGGCGGAGGCGTTCGACACCGCCACACGGAATCGATTGAGCGCACTGGGGATCCAGCCGGGATGGCGCTGCATGGACGTCGGCGCGGGCCCCGGCAGCATCACGGGCTGGCTCGCCGAGCAGACGGGCGACGGCGGCGAGGTGGTCGCCGTGGACCGTGACACCCGGTTCCTCGAACCGCTGAGGAGCGAAGGGGTCGACGTCCTTCGGGCGGACCTCCTGGACCCCGCGACCGACCCCGGTCTGTTCGACCTGATCCACGCCCGGTTCGTCGTGATGCACATCCGCGAGCGCGAGCGGGTGCTGGAGCGGCTGGCGTCCTGGCTGCGACCGGGTGGCCTGCTCGTCGTCAGCGACAACGCCGACCTGGGCACACCAGGGTCACCCCACGAGCGATTCCGTGCCACGATGGCCGCTCTCTGGCGAACCCTCGAGCAGTCCATCGGCACCGACATCGAGCACGGCCGCCGTCTCCCCGCAGCCCTCACCGCCGCGGGTCTCGTCGATGTCGACGCGGCGGTGGACATACCGCCCATCGGGCCCGGTACGGCGATCTCCAGGTTCTGGCGGCTCACCCTCGCCGAGACCCGCCCCCTCGTCGTCGCCACGGGTCTGGCGGACGACCACGACATCGACCTGGTGGAGGCGTACCTGGAAGCCCCCGACACCTGGGACTTGTCGCTCGGCATGATCACGGCATGGGGCCGCCGTCCCGCCGCGCGGTAGGGCCGGAGCGCTGGGACTTCGGTACGGGCCTTCGGAGGGAGGCCCGTGCAGGACCGCGCGCACCACCACGGGGTCGGGCAGGGTGCCGGGCAGTGTCCGGACGATCCGTGCTGACATGTGGTCAGAACCAGTGGGACAGGCCGGTTCTGAGAGAACGCAGGCCGGTTTCCGGAAGTCGGTGGCGGCTCGCCCCGTGGGGGACGATCATGCCGACTATGACCGAACAGCCCGCGCGGTGGACTCAGGCGCACGTCTACCCCGACATGTGGACCGATCCCGATCGCGACCCCCGCAACCGCGAAGGCCCCGGCCCCGGGGGCGAGTCGGCGACGCTGCGGGAGTTCCTGGCCGACTACCGGACGACCCTGCGGATGAAGTGCGAGGGCCTGGAGGCGGAGCAGCTCGCCCGCAGGTCCGTGCCGCCGTCGACGATGTCGCTGCTCGGCCTGGTCCGGCACCTCGCCGAGGTGGAGCGGGACTGGCGCAACTGGGTCACCGACGACGACCCGCTGCCCAGGGTCTACGGGAAGAAGGACGGGGACTTCGACGGAGCCGTGCCGGAGCAGGCCGTGGCCGACGCCGCCTTCACCGACCTGGAGCGTGAGCAGGCCGCCACCGACGCTGCGCTGGCCGGGCACCCGGACCTGGGCGCGCGGGTCGGGCGGGACGGGATCGTGGTCCGGGAACTGATGGTGCACCGGATCGAGGAGTACGCCCGGCACTGCGGGCACGCCGACCTGCTCCGCGAGCGTGTCGACGGACGGGTCGGCCAGTGACGGGGGCCGTTCACGCGGTGGCGCACGCCGGGCAGAGGCCGCGGTAGGTGAGGTCGGACTCGGTGACGGAGAAGCCGTGCCGCTCGGATTCGGGCAGCAGGGCCAGGGGGTCGCCGCTGGGATGGACGTCGCGGATGGCGCCGCAGCCCGAACACACCAGGTGCTGATGGGGGCTGTGCGCGTTCGGGTCGTACCGCTTGGCACGGCCGTCCGTGGCGACCTCGGTGATCTCGCCGAGCGAGACCAGCTCCCCGAGGGTGTTGTACACCGTGGCCCGGGAGATCTCCGGCAGCCGGGCGGCGGCCCGTGCGAGCACCTCGTCCGCGGTGAGGTGGATGTGCTCCCCGTCGAGCACCTCCGCGACCACCCGGCGCTGTGCGGTCAGCCGCCAGCCGCGCCCGCGGAGCCGTTCCAGCAGGTCACTCATTGCTCACCAGCCTTACCTGTGCGTCAACGGTTCGTCGTCCGGAGTCTGATCCCGTACGAGTCTGGTTGCCATATTGACTTGGACTGAGTCCATTGTAGGATCAGTTCTGACGGCAGCCAAGAGGTAGGGGATTTTCCATGTCCGAGAATCACGATGCAGACGTCGTAGACGCGAAGACGGAGGGTGGAGGCGGCTGCCCTGTCGCGCACGGGCGCGCCGCGCACCCGACCCAGGGCGGTGGCAACCGCCAGTGGTGGCCCGAGCGGCTGAACGTGCGGATCCTCGCCAAGAACCCCGCCGTGGCGAATCCGCTCGGTGAGGAGTTCGACTACGCCGAGGCGTTCAAGGCCCTCGACCTCGCCGCGGTGAAGCAGGACATCGCGGAGGTGCTGACCACTTCCCAGGACTGGTGGCCCGCCGACTTCGGCAACTACGGCCCGTTCATGATCCGCATGGCCTGGCACAGCGCGGGAACCTACCGGATCAGCGACGGCCGTGGCGGTGCGGGCGCCGGTCAGCAGCGGTTCGCCCCGCTCAACAGCTGGCCGGACAACGCCAACCTGGACAAGGCCCGCCGTCTGCTGTGGCCGGTCAAGAAGAAGTACGGCCAGAGCATCTCCTGGGCCGACCTCATGATCCTCGCCGGAAACGTCGCCCTGGAGACCATGGGCTTCAAGACCTTCGGCTTCGCCGGTGGCCGCGAGGACGTCTGGGAGGCGGAGGAGGACGTCTACTGGGGTCCCGAGACCACCTGGCTCGACGACCGGCGCTACTCCGGCGACCGTGAGCTGGAGAACCCGCTCGGCGCGGTCCAGATGGGCCTCATCTACGTCAACCCGGAAGGCCCGAACGGCAACCCGGACCCGCTCGCCGCGGCCCGCGACATCCGCGAGACGTTCCGGCGCATGGCGATGAACGACGAGGAGACCGTCGCCCTCATCGCCGGCGGCCACACCTTCGGCAAGACCCACGGCGCCGGTCCCGCGGACCACGTCGGCGCGGACCCCGAGGGGGCGTCGCTGGAGGAGCAGGGTCTCGGCTGGAAGAACACGTACGGCACCGGCAAGGGCGCCGACACCATCACCTCCGGCCTGGAGCTGACCTGGACCTCCACGCCCACCAAGTGGAGCAACAACTTCTTCTGGAACCTCTTCGGCTTCGAGTGGGAGCTGACCGAGAGCCCGGCGGGTGCCAAGCAGTGGAAGCCGAAGCACGGCGCGGGTGAGGGCACCGTGCCCGACGCCCACGACCCGTCCAAGCGGATCGCCCCGGGCATGCTCACCACCGACCTGGCGCTGCGCTTCGACCCGGTGTACGAGCCGATCGCGCGTCGCTTCTACGAGGACCCCGACGCGTTCGCGGACGCCTTCGCCCGCGCCTGGTACAAGCTCACCCACCGTGACATGGGCCCGAAGTCGCTGTACCTCGGCCCCGAGGTGCCGGAGGAGACCCTGCTGTGGCAGGACCCCCTGCCCGAGCGTGAGGGTGACCTGATCGACGCGGCCGACATCGCGGCCCTCAAGGCCAGGCTCCTCGGCTCCGGCCTCACGGTCTCGCAGCTGGTCACCACCGCGTGGGCCTCGGCCTCGACCTACCGGGGCAGCGACAAGCGCGGCGGCGCCAACGGCGCCCGCATCCGCCTGCAGCCGCAGCGGAGCTGGGAGGTCAACAACCCCGACGAGCTGGCGGCCGTGCTGCGCATCCTGGAAGGCGTCCAGGCGGAGTTCAACTCCGGTGCCAAGAAGGTCTCCCTGGCCGACCTGATCGTCCTCGGCGGCTCCGCCGCGGTGGAGAAGGCCGCCAAGGACGCCGGTTTCGAGATCGAGGTGCCGTTCACCCCGGGCCGGGTCGACGCGGGCGAGGAGCACACGGACGCCGAGTCCTTCGCGGCGCTGGAGCCCACGGCGGACGGCTTCCGCAACTATCTGGGCAAGGGCAACCGTCTCCCCGCCGAGTACCTGCTGCTCGACCGGGCGAACCTGCTCACGCTGAGCGCCCCGGAGACGACCGCCCTCGTCGGCGGCCTGCGCGTCCTCGGCGCCAACCACGACGGTTCCAAGCTCGGCGTCCTCACCGACACCCCGGGCACGCTGACCAACGACTTCTTCGCCAACCTGCTCGACCTGGGCACGACCTGGTCGTCGACGTCCCCGGACCAGACCGTGTTCGAGGGCCGCGACGCCGCCACCGGCGAGGTCAAGTGGACCGGCACGCGCGCCGACCTGGTCTTCGGCTCGAACTCCGAACTGCGTGCGCTGGCGGAGGTCTACGCGAGCGACGACGCGAAGGAGAAGTTCGTGAACGACTTCGCCGCGGCATGGGTCAAGGTGATGGAACTCGACCGCTTCGACATCGCCTGAGCGGCTGATCGAGCGATCTGATCGGGGCGTCCAGGCCCGGCCCGAGAGGGCGGGACCTGGACGCCCTGTGGCGTGGTCAGGAACAGCCTGGTGCGTTGTCCTTGAGGGCGGTGACGAAGACGCTCCACGCGCGGGGGGAGACCGAGAACACCGGGCCGGAAGGAGTCTTGGAGTCGCGGACGGGGACGGTGCCGGGGACGCCGTGAGCGACCTCCACGCAGTTGCCCGCGTTCTGGCCGCTGTAGCTGCTCTTGCGCCATATGGCGCCCGTCAAGGTGAGATGGCTGGTCATCAGGAGAGTTCCTTGGCTACTGCGGAGATCAGGTCGATGGACGCCCGGGGTGACAGGGCGTCGGCCCTGAGCAGATCATAGGTGTACCTGTACTCCTCTACGCTGGCCTCGTCGGCAAGGATCTGCCCTCGTGCGCGACCGTCCACGTAAACGATTCCAGGCCCCTCCGCGAGAGCGAGCCCGGCGAACGGACCGTCCATGCTCGCGTGCGCACCCACGTTGTACGGGATCACCTGCACGATGATCCGGCGGTCCTCCGTGGCCTCCACGAGCCGTTCCAGCTGCCGTCGCATGACCACCCGGCTGCCGACCGGGCGGCGTAGCACGTTCTCGTCGAGAGCCGTCCAGAGCCTGGGCCGTTTGTCCTTCTCCAGGAGCTGCTGCCGTGTCAGGCGCGCCGCGACAAGATCGTCGGTGTTGGCGACACGGGCCGCCGCGAACAGCGCCTGCGCGTAGTCCTCCGTCTGCAACAGCCCCGGCACGACCTGGTTCTCGAAGTTCCAGATCTCTGTCGCGTCCTTCTCCAGGTCCACGAACCGCCGGAACCACTTCGGGTACGCGTACTCCATTACCAGCGGCCACAGGCGGGCGAAGAACCCGCCGGTCTCCAGCACCGCGTCGGCTCGCGCGGCGAACTCCTCCGACGGCACCCGTCGTGCCTGCTCGATGTGGGCCAGGAGCGTGCGGGAACAGAGGGAGCCGTCGGCCACCTGCTGTTGGGTCAACCCGGCCTCCTCGCGGCGGATGCGCAGCTCCGTCCCGAAGAAGGCCAGGGTCGACATGCTCGGGTTGTTCCTGGGTTCGGCCTGTGTCTCCGCGGCCATGCCGGGCCCCCTCCGGTGCGGCGATCCCCACTCACGGTTTCGCCTCCCAGGCTAGCTGCTGCGCGTAGCCGATGTGCTGCGGAGGGTGAGGGTTGCGCGGAGCGGGCGGATTATGACAGCTTGCCGTCGTAGTCCGGCAGCTTGAACGTGCGCTCGGCGTGACCCCCCGTCAAGTCGGTGGAACGGTTGCCGATGTTGGCGATGATCGTGTAGCCCTTCGCCTCGATCTCGGCGCGCTTCTCCGTCTTGTACGCGGAGACCTCCTCGAACAGATCGGGCAGGTCGCGCACGTACAGGCCGTCCACGGGGTAGCCGACCGACTTCAGGTTGTGCTCCGTGAGGCTGTAGATGATGCCGGGGCGGGCCGTCACGAAGAACACGGCCACCCCGCGTGCGTGGGCGCGCTGCACCAGGTCGCGGACAGGGGCGATGGCCGGGGTCGGGTACTCCCAGAAGAAGTGGAAGTCCGTCTCCAGCGACGAGTTGTCGACGTCCAGGACGATGGCGAGCCTCTCGTCCGACGCGTTCGCGGTCCGTTCGTCGAGGTACGGGCGGGCCGTGGCGACGACCGCCTCGACGTCCCGCTGCCAGGCCTTGTAGTTCACGCCCTTGAGCTGGGCGAGGCCGCCGTGGGCCGGGGCGAGCGCCGCCGGGCGGGCGGGCAGGGTGGCGGGGGCGGCCGTGGCCTGGGTGGCCGGGAGGGCGAGCGCCGCTGTGGCGGCCAGAGTGAGCGTCCAGCGTCGGGCGGCGACACGTCGTCCGTGCATGGGGGTCTCCTCGGTGGGGGGGTGATGTGGGGTGTGGCGGGGATCGGGGTGTCGGACTCGGAGGGGGCGCGGCATGCCTGCTGCGCGGCGCGAACTTTTCGGCATGCTCGCGTCACATGGTGTACGGAATGGGGCCTTCCGGCTACTGGTCGGTAGCGGCTAATTGAGAACTGGACGGTCGGCCCGCCGGTCGGCCTCGCCCCTCCCCGGGACCCGCGTTCCCTGAGGTACGGCTGTGGCCCGCGTTCGGACTCGCACAACAGGCTGATTTCCGTGCGAGCGTGAGGCAGGATGAGTCCGTCCGGTGAGCGGTGACTCCGCACCGGAATCAGGGAAGTTCAGGGGAGAAGACCACGGGGGCACTGTGCTGGGATTCCTCGTCCGCCGGGCGTGGGCGCGGCGGACGCTGGTGGCGGCTGTGCTGTTCACCATCACGCTCACCGGCTGTGTGCTCACCACACTCGCGGCGTACGGGAACGCCGTCGCCGACGCCGGACTGCGCCGCGTCCTCGCGGAGCGGGAGACCGCCCGCACGCTCCTGGAGGTCGAGGCGAGCGTCCGAGCCCGCCCGGACGACCGGGACAGGCTCGACACGCGCGTGCACGCCGCTGCCGAGGCCGCGTTCGACGGGCTGCCCGTGCGGGTGGAGTCGGCCGTCAGGAGCGGCTCGTACCAACTGCCGCCCGCAACAGGGCCGCAGGGCGACGGACCGGGCCGGGACGGCGACGCCCCGCTGACCCTGTTGGCGGCCATGGACCCCGCCCGGGTCACCTTCGGCGCGGGTGAACGCCCGGGTCCGGCCAGGGACGGCGCCCCCGTCCCGGTCGCCGTGCCCGAGGCCGCCGCGCAGGCGCGCGGGCTGGAACCCGGCGACCGGATGACGCTCACCGACCGTCGGGACGGCAAGCGCCTGGAGGTCCGGGTGACCGGCCTCTACCGCCCGGCCGACCGCGACGACCCGTACTGGCGGCTCGACCCGCTGCGCGGCCTCGGTGTCCGCACGCTCGACCTCACCACGTACGGCCCCCTGCTCACCGACCCCTCCGCGTTCACCGGCGGCGGGGTCGCCCCGGACACCCGGTCCTGGCAGGCCCGCGCCGACTTCACGGAGGTGACAGCCGACCGTGCCGACCGGCTCCGCGACACCGTCAGTCAGGCCGTCACCGGCCTGACCGAGGCCCCGGAGGGCGGACTGCGGGCCACCAGTGAACTCCCCGCTCTGCTGGCCGAGACCGAACGCGCCCTCGTGGTCAGCCGGTCCGCCGTCCTGGTCGGCGCCGCCCAACTCGCCCTGCTGGCCGGGTGCGCGATCGTCCTCGTGTCCGGCGCGCTGCACGAGCCGCGAGCCCCGGAGAACGCCCTGCTGCGGGCCCGGGGCGGCACCGGCCGCAGGCTCGCCGCGCTCGCGGCGGCCGAGGCCCTGCTGCTGGCACTCCCCACCGCCGCCGTCGCCGCCCTGACGGCCGGGCCCCTGACCCGGATGCTCGCCGAGTACGGCCCCCGGACGGTCGCCGGGATCCGGCCCCCAGGGCCGGCCGACGCCCGGACCTGGGCGGTCGCCGCATCCGTGGCCCTTGCCTGCGCGGCGGTCCTGATCGCACCCGCCCTGCGCCGCCGGGACTCCTACGTACGGGAGCGGGCCGCGCGGATCCGCCGTCCCGCGCTCGGCGCCGCGCTGCGCGCCGGAGGCGACGCGGGACTGCTCGCGGTGGCCGTGGCCGCCTACCAGCAACTCGCGCGCTACGCGGAGGAAGGCGGCCCGGCGGACGCCGGCGGGCTGTTCGGCGCCGACCCGGTGCTGGTCCTCGCCCCCGCCCTCTGCCTGCTGGCCGGCGCGGTTCCCGCGGTACGGCTGCTGCCGCTCGCCGTGCGGGCCACCCGCTGGACGGCCGCCCGCAGCCGGGGACTCGTCACGGCCGTCGCCCACTGGCAGCTCGCCCGCCGCCCCGGACGGGCCGCCGGGCCGATGCTGCTGGGTGTGCTGGCCGTGGCCTCCGCCGTCCTCGCCACGGGCCAGGGCGCCGGCTGGGACCGCTCGCAGCAGGACCGCGCCGACCACACCGCGGGCGCCGACCTGCGGGTCACCGGCTCCTACACCCCCGCCTTCGGGCGGGGCGGCGTCCACGACGGCCTTCCCGGGGTCGCGGCGGCCACCCCCGTGGTGCGTGAACCGCTCCTGCTCCCCGGCTCCGCCCGGGGCACCCTGCTCGCGATGGACAGCCGCCAGGCGGCCGGCATCCTGCGGCTCCGCCCGGACCTGGCCGACGAACCGGCCGCCCGCCTCTACGCTCCACTGCGGGGCGGTGAGCACGCGGAGCCCGGGATCGTCCTGCCGGACGGTACCCGGCAGCTCCGCCTGACGGTACGGCTCAGGAACGAGGGCGCCGACCCGAGGGCGGCGGCCGACGGGGCGGACGGGGCCGGGCGGCCCGCCGTGGGCGACGGCTCGGACCGGGCCGCCGGGCGTACCGAGGACGCGGCCACGATGCGGGCCGTCCTCCAGGACCGGTACGGCGTCCCCTACACCTTCGACCTGGGCAGGGCGCCCGTCGACGGCGCCCGCCACGAACTGGTGGCGGACCTCGCCGCCGCGGCGGGCGGGGGCGCCCCGGCCGGACCGCTGCGCCTGATCCGGGTGGCGGCCGACTACGAGCTGCCGCTCCCCGCGAGGTGGCGGCTGACCGTCTCCGGGCTGCGGGCCGTCACGTCCGGAGGCACCGGCCCCGTCGACGTGCCCGCCGCCTCCCGCTGGGAGGCCAGGGCCGAGGTCGACGATCCCGACTTCCGGACCGCGGCGAAGCGGGGGTTCGTCGAACCGGGTACGGACGCTCCGGCCGTCGGCCGGGACGGAGCCGTGTTCGACGTCCGCTTCCGGAGCGGGGGGCAGCCGCGGCGCGCCGACTCCTTCCCGTCCCAGGCGCCCTATCACGCCAGGCTCACCCTGCTTCCCGCGGCCGAGCCCGGCGAAGCGGGCCGTGCGCCCCTCGCGGCCGTGGCCACCGACGCGTTCCTGGAGGCTCAGGGCACAGCCGTGGGAGAGACGACGACCGTGGAGGTCTCCGGCGTCCGCCTGGACGCCCGCGTCACCGCGGCGGCACGCACCCTGCCGACCATCTCCTCCGCGGCTGCCGAGCCCGGGGAGGAACCGGGCGGCGCCCTGCTGGTCGACCTCGCGGCCCTGGAGGAGGCGCTGCTGGCCAGGTCCGTGCCAGGAGTGCAGCCCGCCGAGTGGTGGCTGGCCGCCGAACCCGGCCGGGACGGGCAGATCGCGGAGACCCTGCGCGCCCGTCCCGACGGGACGGCCGTGCTGGTACGCGACGAGCTCGCGCGCGACCTGGCCTCCGACCCGCTCGGGGCGGCGCCCCGGTCGGTCCTCGCGGCGGTCGCGCTCGCCGCGGCGGTACTCGCCCTCGCGGGGTGCGCGGTGGTCACCGTCGGGGCGCTGCGCGAACGGGCCGACGACATCGCCGTCCTGCGCGCCCTGGGCACGCCCCGGTCACGGATCGCCGCGTCGGTGGCCGTGGAGCAGGGCTTCCTGGCGGCCGCGGCCGTCGGACTGGGCGCGGTGATGGGCCTGGTGCTGACCCGGCTGATCGTGCCCCTGACCGTGGTGACCGCGCAGGGCGCGCGGCCCGAGCCCGAGGCGGCCGTGGTGCTGCCCGGCTGGCTCGCGCCCTGCCTGCTGGCCGTCGTGGTGACCGTGCCCGTGCTGGTGTCCGCCGCGGCGGCGACACGCGGGGGCAGCCCCGCCGCCGCGCTGCGGAGGATGGAGGACTGACATGGCCGACCGCGACCACCGCGACGCGGCCGGGCCCACAGGACCCGGGGGTTCCGCCCCCTGGGTGCGTGCCCGGCTGCGGGCCGCCCCTGCCGGCGGACTCGCCATGGGACTCCTGGTCCTGGTCACGGCCTTTCTCGCGGCGGCCGTGCCCCGGCAGGTGGCCGCCCAGGAGAACACGGCGCTGCGCCAGTCCCTGGAGCGGGCGCCGCTGCTCCAGCGGACCGTCACGGTGTACTCGGGCCTGCACCACGCGCAGGTGCGGGGCGGCGAACGGCTGCCGACCCCGGAGGAACTGGCGGGCGAGGCGCGGAAGGTCCGCGACATCGCGCGCCCGCCGTTCGCCCCGGACCAGGCCGAGACGGTGACCGGCATCCGTACCGTCCCGGTCGAGGTGCCGGACAACGGACTCCCCAGACCTCCCGGCGGTTACGAGCCGCGGCTCACCCTCCATGCCGGGCCGCGGGACGCCGACCGGCACATGCGGCTGGTCTCCGGCCGGATGCCCGGGCCCGACGTGCGCGACGGCACGGTCGAGGCCGTGATCACCGAAGGCACGGCGCGGACCATGAAACTGCGGACCGGCTCCACCCTCACCTACGCCGACGCCGCCGGCGTCACGATGACCGTGCGCGTCAGCGGGACCGTCGCGGCCCGTGACCCGGACTCCGCGCACTGGAGGGCCGAGCCGGACCTGCTGGAGCCCGCCCAGCACACCGTGCCCGGACCGGTCACCCCGTGGCCCCGGTTCTGGCACTTCACCGCGTTCGTCGACAGCGGGGCGCAGGAGGTGCTGCTGCGCTTCGAGGGCGGCGCCAGGGTCTACCAGCACCATCCCCTCCTGGTGCGGGACGTGTCGGCCTCGGACGCCGCCGCCCTGCGGTCCTCGCTGGCCTCGCTGTCGGCGGGCGCGGACGAGGCCCGGCTGCGGGAGGAGTCGGAACTCTCCGACCCGGATGTGGTCGCCGACGATCTCATCGCCCTCCTGGACGCGTTCGAGGAGGAGCGGGCCACCTCGCGGGCGCTCGTGCTGACCGCCGCCGTCGGGGTCGGCGCCGCCGCGCTCGTCGTGCTGGCCCTGGCCGGGGTGCTCGCCGCCACCGCCCGCCGCTCCGAACTGGAACTGCTGCGGGCACGGGGCGGGAGCCTGGCCGGGATCGGAGGGCGGCTGCTCGCCGAGACGTCGGCGGTCGCGGTACCCGCCGCCGCCGCGGGCACGGCGGCGGCCGTGCTGTGGGTGCCCGCGCCGGGCCTCGCCGTGCCGCTCGTGACGGGCGCCTCGGTGGCCCTCGTGGCGGCACTCGTGCTGCCGTCGATCGCCATGACCGTCCTCCGCGGACCGGGCACGCCGGTGCGGGGCGACCTGGCGGCCACCCGCCCGTCCCGCCGCCGCACGGTCCTGGAACTCACGGTCGTCGCCCTCGCGCTGAGCGGTCTCGTCGCCGTACGGCGCGGCATCGACAGCGGTACGGGAACGGGCGGGACCTCCGACGACCCGCTGACCGCCGCCGCCCCGGTGCTGCTGGCGGTGGTGGCCGCGCTGGCCCTGATGCGCCTCTACCCGCTGCCCCTGCGGCTCCTGGCCCGCCCGGCCGCCCGGCTGCGGGGCCTGGTCACGCCGCTGGCGCTGGCCCGCCTCGGCCGTGCCCCCGCCGTCTCCGCACTGCCGCTGCTCGCCGTGCTGGTCGCGCTGACCGTGTCGGCCTTCGGCGGCGCCGTCCTGTCGGGCGTCACGGAGGGCCGGGCCGCCGCAGCGCTGGCCGAGGTGGGTGCCGACGCGCGTGTGGAGGCGCCCAGGGGACTGCCCGCCGGGGTGGCGGAGAGCGTCGCCCGCACGCCCGGGGTGACGGCGACGACCCCCGTACGGATCGAGCACCGACGCACATTGGAAGACGCCCCCGGGCGGACGTTCACGCTCGTCGCCGTCGACCCGCGGCAGTACGCGCGGCTGGTCGCCCGCACCGGGCTCGACGGTGGGGAGGCGTTCCCCGCCGGGCCGCTCGGCCGCGCCGACGGCGACGGCCCCGCCCCCGCCGTCGTCTCGCCGGGACTTGCGAAGGCCGTCGGTGAGGGCACGGAGGCGACCGTGGACGCCGAGAGCGGACCCGTACGGGTCCGTGTGGTCGCCGTCCGCGCCGAAACCCCGGCCGCGACCGGGGACTTCATGGTCGTCCCCACCGCCGCGCTGAAGGAGTCACGCCCCACCGCCCTTCTGCTCGCCGGCACCGGACTGGACAGCCGCGCCCTGAAGGAGGCGGCTCCGGGCGAGGGCGTGACGGTGTCCGTCCGCACGGAACGGCAGGCCGGCTACGGGACCGGGCCGCTCCAGGACGGCACCCGGCTGATCCACCTCGTGGCCGTCGCCGCCGGACTCGGGTACGGGGTGCTGGCGCTGCTGCTGTGGCTGACCCAGTCCGCGCCGGAGCGGCGCACGCTGCTGACCCGGCTGCGGGCGATCGGGACCGGTCGCCGCCAGGGCCTCGGCCTGGCCTGTGCGGAGACGCTGCCGCTGACGCTGGTCGGGGTGGCCGGCGGGGTGGCGACCGCCCTGGCGACACTGGAACTGCTGCGGCCGGGCGTGGACCTGACACCGCTGGCCTTCAGCGCGCGGATGCGCGCCTCCGGCGAGGAGGCCGTGCGGGCGGGTCTGGCGCCGGACGCCGGTTCGCTGCTGTGGCCGTCGCTGCTGCTGCTCGCCCTGGCCGTCGCCTCCGCGGCCGTACAGGCGTGGCCGGGCGGCACACGTGAGGACGCGGAACGACTGAGAACGGGAGACAGGGAATGAGCAGCGGACCGAGCACGACGCCGGATCCCGCGGCGGACGGCGCGCGGCGGGAGGGCGCCACCACTGCGGCCCGCGCCCGTCACGGTGACGGAACGGGAGCGACACGGGATCCGCTGATCGTGTGCGACCGGCTGGTACGGATCTTCACCGCGGACGGTGTCGAGGTGCAGGCCCTCCAGGGACTCGACCTGGTCGTCGGCCCGGGCGAGCTGACCGCGCTCGTCGGCGCCTCCGGCAGCGGCAAGTCCACGCTGCTGAACATCCTCGCCGGGCTCGACACCCCGTCCGCCGGGGCCGCCGAGGTCTCCGGGGTCGACCTGGTGACGATGGACGCCGCCGCCCGGCTGCGCTACCGCCGCGAGGTCGTCGGCTTCGTCTGGCAGCAGGCCGCCCGCAACCTCCTCCCGTACCTGACGGCCGCTCAGAACATCGCTCTGCCGATGCAGCTGGCCGGTGGCCGGACCCCGCGGGGCAAGCGCGCCGCACGGGTCGGGGAACTGCTGGAGCTGCTCGGCGTCGGGCACTGCCACGACCGTCGGCCCGACCACATGTCCGGCGGCGAGCAGCAGCGTGTCGCCATCGCCGTGGCCATGGCCAACTCGCCGGTGCTGCTGCTGGCCGACGAGCCGACCGGCGAACTCGACTCCCGCTCGGCGGACGAGATCCTCACCGCCATGCGTACGGTCAACGAGGAATTCGGGACCACCGTCCTGATCGTCACCCACGACGCCACGGTCGCCGCGGCGGTCCGCCGTACCGTCGCCATCCGCGACGGGCGGACCTCCTCGGAGGTGCTGCGCCGCGCCCAGCGCGACGAGAGCGGTGCCGAGGTGGTCGTGGCCGCCGAGTACGTCACCGTCGACCGGGCCGGCCGCCTCCAGCTGCCCGCCGAGTTCGCGGAGAAGCTGTCGATCCGGGACCGGGCCCGTCTCGCGCTGCAGCCCGACCACATCACCGTCCACCGCGACGACTCGCACGATGCCTAGCCCGACGACCGACGGAGAGCAGATGTCCGCGACCGGCGACGCCGGAACGACCGCACCGGACCGGCCGATGGTCGCCGCCCGGGGCCTCGTCCGCACCTACGGCGGCGGACCGGCCGCCGTACACGCCCTGCGAGGCGTGGACCTCACGCTGCCACGGGGCGAGCTGGTGGCCGTCCACGGGCCCTCGGGCGTGGGCAAGACCACCCTCCTGAACCTGGTCGGCGGCCTCGACCGGCCCGACGAGGGCCGGGTCGTCGTCGACGGCACCGACCTGTCGGCGCTCAGGGAGAAGCGACTGCTGGAACTCCGGCGGGAGCGGATCGGTTTCGTCTTCCAGACCTTCGGCCTGGTCCCGGTGCTGAGCGCCGCGGAGAACGTGGGCGTCCCGCTGCGGCTGCGCCGTGTCCCCTGGCGGGAGCGCGAGGAGCGGGTGGCGCGGCTGCTGGACCGGATCGGCCTCGGGGACCACGCGGCGCAGCGGCCCGGGGAGCTGTCCGGCGGCCAGCAGCAGCGTGTCGCGGTCGCCCGCGCGCTGGCCGCCGGGCCCGCGTTGCTGATCGCTGACGAGCCGACCAGCCAGCTCGACGCGGAGACCCGGGCCACGGTGGTGGGCCTGCTGCGGGCCGCCGTGGACGACGAGGGCACGACCGCGCTCGTCACCACGCACGACGAGGAACTGCTGGACCGGGCGGACCGGGTGTACGCGCTACGGGACGGGGTGCTGGCGCGCCCGTAGCAGGGGGCCGGCGCGCGGCCCGTGCGCGTGCCTCAGGCGCGCGGGCCGAGGCGCGGTCCCGCACCCGGCCGTACGGGCAGGGTCCTTGCCGCCGTCCCCGCCCCGGTGCCCGGC